>NZ_JASHCZ010000018.1:0-519 GCF_047463895.1 Streptococcus sp. OMI750 | reverse complement strand
GACTTACTGACGTTGAAACGGATTCAGATGTAGAAACTGATGCTGACTCTGACGCAGAAACTGATTCAGATGTCGATACCGATTCAGACGTTGAGATCGATTCAGATGTCGATACTGACTCAGATGTTGAAACGGATCCAGAAGTCGATAATGATTCTGACGCAGAAACTGATTCAGATGTCGATACCGATTCAGATGTCGATACTGACTCAGATGTAGAAACAGATACTGACTCTGATACTGATTCAGATGTCGATGCTGACTCTGACGTTGAAACTGATTCTGAGGTTGAAACCGATTCGGAAGTCGATACTGACTCAGATGTTGAAACGGATCCAGAAGTCGATAATGATTCTGAGGTAGATGCTGATTCAGAAGTCGATACTGATTCTGATGTAGAAACGGATTCAGATGTAGAAACAGATACTGACTCTGATACTGATTCAGATGTCGATGCTGACTCAGATGTAGAAACGGATTCAGACGTTGACATTGATTGACTTACTGACGTTGAAACGG
>NZ_JASHCZ010000017.1:0-611 GCF_047463895.1 Streptococcus sp. OMI750 | reverse complement strand
GTCCCTTGTCTGAGGGACAAAAAGCCAGACTTTTGGCGATTGTTTCACAAAAATTTGAGATTAATACACGTCGTTTAGTAGAAAAAATTGATGAGGAACTCATCGGAGGATTCGTCATCAAAGCAAAAAATAAGGTTGTTGACACGTCAATTCGCGGTCAATTGCAAACCTTTAAAACGAATTTGAAATAGAAAGTGGTGTGACTTTTGGCAATTAACGCACAAGAAATTAGCGCTTTAATTAAAAAGCAAATTGAAAACTTCCAGCCAAACTTTGACGTCACTGAAACTGGTGTCGTTACCTATATCGGTGACGGTATCGCACGTGCTCGTGGTCTTGATAATGCCATGAGTGGTGAGTTGCTCGAATTTGAAAATGGTGCCTATGGTATGGCCCAAAACCTTGAAACTAATGATGTCGGTATCATTATCTTGGGGGATTTCGTAGCAATTCGTGAAGGCGATATTGTTAAACGTACTGGAAAAATCATGGAAGTTCCAGTTGGTGAAGCCCTTATTGGTCGTGTAGTAAACCCACTTGGGCAACCAGTTGATGGTCTTGGTGACATCGAAACAACAGGTTTCCGTCCAGTTGAAACACCTGCTCCAGGT
>NZ_JASHCZ010000016.1:0-1023 GCF_047463895.1 Streptococcus sp. OMI750 | reverse complement strand
AAGCCTGTTTTTTTATAGGATAAACAGTAGTTATCTTTATCTATCGCCTATCGTGAATCAGGACATATCCTATCTCATTCTTTCACACATACATTGGGAAAGCTCACTATCTTTAGTCTTTTGCCTGTTAGCACACACGACAAGAGTCAGGAAAACATGGAGTAAAATATCCTATATGCACTAAAAAAGAGGTTGACCTGACTTCAACCTCTTTTTTTATAATTCCTGTAATAAGTATTTAAAAAGTTCTAAATTCCCTTTTTCTTCATTAACCAAGTATTCTGGGTGCCACTGCAAGCCTATAATGCGATGGCCATCTACAGCTTCAATGGCTTCGATGGTATGATCGCGCGGATCAAAGGCGGTCGCACGGAAATTTGGTGCGAGATCCTTAATACTTTGACGGTGAACTGAATTGATCTGACTAGCCTGACCAAAGAGTTGCTCCACCACACTACCTTTTTTAGTCTGGATGGAGTGGGAAGTCCCAAATGGGAGACCTTGCCAGTGCCCCTCAATTTCTTGGTTGAGTGTCCCCCCAAATGCCACATTGATCAACTGAACCCCACGGCAAATTCCAAGAACCGGTTTGTTTTGGCGAATCGCTTCTTTCAATAGTGCTAATTCGAATTGATCGCGTTTGATGTTGTAATCGTCGCTCTCGATAGTTTTTTCTTCACCATAAAGACTCGGGTCCACATTTTGGCCCCCACTCAAGATCAATTTATCAATGGTTTCAACATAATCCTTGACTAAGGAAATATCTCCCATCGGAATAACCATTGGAAGTCCGCCTGCTTGACGAATCCCTTCTGCAAACTGGCTGGAAACGGAGGAATGAAGGTTCTTCCCTTCCGGATCAACCGGACAGAGATTAGCGGATACTCCTACTATGGTTCTGCACATATTCATTCCTCCTTTATTATTTCATACATTCATCTTATCACCTATTAATGATCGTGTCTAATATGTATTTTTAAAGGAGATGATAAATAATATTTATCGCGTAAAAAAAACAGGTTA
>NZ_JASHCZ010000015.1:0-1439 GCF_047463895.1 Streptococcus sp. OMI750 | reverse complement strand
TGTATTGACCCCAAAAAGTTAGACAATTAATTTATCCAAAGGATTTAGTTCTGTATTGCACAGGACTGAGTCCTTTTAGTTTTACCTTAATTCGTTTGTTGTTGTAATAATCAATATAGTCTACAATAGCTTGCTCCAATTGCTCAAGTGAGTGAAATGTCTTCTCATAACCGTAAAACATCTCAGACTTAAGAATGCCAAAGAAGGACTCCATCATGCCATTATCTGGGCTGTTTCCTTTACGTGACATGGACGGTTGGATTCCTTTATCCTCTAAAAAATGATGATAATACTGATGTTGATACTGCCATCCTTGGTCACTATGGAGAATAGTATTTGTGTAATGATCCTCACTGAAGGCCTGGTCTAACATAGATTTCACTTGTTCTAAATTTGGTGAAGTCGAAAGATTATAGGCGATAATTTCGCTATTAAAGCCATCTAAAACCGGCGATAAATAGAGTTTTTGACTGCTTGCTGGAATGGTAAATTCTGTCACATCTGTGTAGCACTTTTCCATTGGTTTGGATGCTTCAAATTGGCGTTGAATAAGGTTGGCTGCTTTCTTTCCAATCTCTCCTTGGTATGAAGAATACTTCCGTTTACGACGAATTCGAGCACTTAAACCAAGGACCTTCATCAGGCGTTGAACTCTTTTGTGATTGACCACATAACCACGATTTCTCAATTCAAGAGTCATTCGGCGAAAGCCATAATTTCCTTTGTGCTCAGTAAAAATAGATTGAATTTCAGCTTTAAGATCTTTATCTTTGTCAAACCTATCCAGTTGCTTCAACTGATAGTAGTAAGTTGAGCGAGGTAAACGAGCCGCTTCAAGAAGTAAATCTAGTCGAAATCCTCCTGAAGCCATTTCTCTAATTGTCTCTGCCTTTCTAGTTGTAAGGCTTCGTCCCTGACTTCTAGCTCTTTTAACTTTTTTAAGTAAGCCACCTCGGTACGTAAGCGTTCATTCTCTTCTTGGAGCCGCTCTAGTTCTGTCATTTCTTCCCAAGTTTTCTTACGTTTACGTCCCATTTTAGGTACTCTCCCTCTTGTTTTCTCAACAATAGTATACCCGTTTTTCTTGTATTGTGCCATCCAATTTGGAAGCATACCACGATTTGGGAGAGCATATTCGAGAGAAACTCTATCTTGAGACCAGTTTTCATGTAGAACTTTATCAATCATTTCTTGTTTTAATTCAGGAGAGTAGTAACGATTTTTTCCTTTTTTGACGAACTCTATTCCATAACAATCAATCAATTTAATCATGTACCTAAGATTAGAATTGTTTATCCCAAATTTATTTGAAAGTTGCTCTAAGCTATATCCTTGTTTTCTAAGTTCATAGATCTGAACTTTATCTTTATAAGTCAATTTCATAATAAAAACACCCCAAAAGTTAGATTTTTTCTGTCTAACTTTTGGGGTGCAGTTTA
>NZ_JASHCZ010000014.1:0-1567 GCF_047463895.1 Streptococcus sp. OMI750 | reverse complement strand
TAAGCATCGTGAAATTTTTGTTTTGTTTTTACGGATTTGTCTTTCAATCTTATCAACCACTAGGTCAATAGAACCATACATATCTTGCGAAACAAATCAAAAATTGCACGTAAGCATCGTGAAAAAGTTCCAACAGGAGAAGTATTCTCAGCTGATTTTAATAACGAACAAGTTGAAGAAGCACCAGCTGTTGAAGTTGTAAGAACTAAAAACATTGAGTTGAAACCAATGGATGTTGAAGAAGCCATCCTTCAAATGGAATTGTTGGGTCATGACTTCTTTATCTATACTGATAGCGAAGATCATACAACTAATGTTCTCTATAAACGAGAAGACGGTAACTACGGTTTGATTGAAGCTAAATAATTAAAAAAGAAGGGAAGTAGGTTGAGAGACATGCTTCCTTTATTTTTTTGAAAAACCCTATTGACAAGTATTGATTTGGGTGTTAAGATGTAAAAGTTGTCTTAACTGACTTGCCACAAACTTGAAAAGGTTCCAAAACTTTAAAAAAGTTATTGACAAGACAAGCTAGAGATGATATTATAAATAAGCTGTTTCGCGAGAGACAGCGGACACGAGAAGCAAAAAAACTTCAAAAAAAGTGTTGACAAGTTATTCTAGATTTGCTAGAATATAGAAGTTGTCTTAAGAGAGACAAAGACCTTTGAGAACTGAATAAGAAACCAAGTGCAGGGTTATGATAGAAGAATTATAACCTGTCAATTTACAAGAATAAATCGTCAGACGACGGTAATGAGTTAACGCTCGAACAATTATTAAAGTATTAATGAGAGTTTGATCCTGGCTCAGGACGAACGCTGGCGGCGTGCCTAATACATGCAAGTAGAACGCTGAAGAGAGGAGCTTGCTCTTCTTGGATGAGTTGCGAACGGGTGAGTAACGCGTAGGTAACCTGCCTGGTAGCGGGGGATAACTATTGGAAACGATAGCTAATACCGCATAACAATGGATGACACATGTCATTTATTTGAAAGGGGCAATTGCTCCACTACAAGATGGACCTGCGTTGTATTAGCTAGTAGGTGAGGTAACGGCTCACCTAGGCGACGATACATAGCCGACCTGAGAGGGTGATCGGCCACACTGGGACTGAGACACGGCCCAGACTCCTACGGGAGGCAGCAGTAGGGAATCTTCGGCAATGGGGGCAACCCTGACCGAGCAACGCCGCGTGAGTGAAGAAGGTTTTCGGATCGTAAAGCTCTGTTGTAAGAGAAGAACGAGTGTGAGAGTGGAAAGTTCACACTGTGACGGTAGCTTACCAGAAAGGGACGGCTAACTACGTGCCAGCAGCCGCGGTAATACGTAGGTCCCGAGCGTTGTCCGGATTTATTGGGCGTAAAGCGAGCGCAGGCGGTTTGATAAGTCTGAAGTTAAAGGCTGTGGCTCAACCATAGTTCGCTTTGGAAACTGTCAAACTTGAGTGCAGAAGGGGAGAGTGGAATTCCATGTGTAGCGGTGAAATGCGTAGATATATGGAGGAACACCGGTGGCGAAAGCGGCTCTCTGGTCTGTAACTGACGCTGAGGCTCGAAAGCGTGGG
>NZ_JASHCZ010000013.1:0-1818 GCF_047463895.1 Streptococcus sp. OMI750 | reverse complement strand
CTGATACTGATTCAGATGTCGATGCTGACTCAGATGTAGAAACGGATTCAGACGTTGACATTGATTGACTTACTGACGTTGAAACGGATTCAGATGTAGAAACTGATGCTGACTCTGACGCAGAAACTGATTCAGATGTCGATACCGATTCAGACGTTGAGATCGATTCAGATGTCGATACTGACTCAGATGTAGAAACTGATTCAGATGTGGAAACAGATACTGACTCTGATACTGATTCAGATGTCGATGCTGACTCAGATGTAGAAACTGATTCTGACGTTGAGACTGATTCAGACATCGATGCTGACTCAGATGTAGATACTGATTCTGACGTTGAGACCGATTCTGAAGTCGATGCTGACTCAGATGTAGATACTGATTCTGACGTTGAGACCGATTCTGAGGTAGAAACTGATTCTGACGTTGAGACCGATTCTGAGGTAGAAACTGATTCGGATACTGATACCGATTCGGACGTTGAGACTGATTCAGAGACTGAAACTGATTCTGATGCTGATACCGATTCAGAGGTAGATACCGATTCAGAGGTCGATACTGATTCTGATGTTGATACCGACTCAGATGTTGATACTGATTCAGAAATCGAGGTCGAAATCGAGATTGATTCTGATGCTGATATTGATTGACTTACTGAAACTGAAGTGGATGCAGATGTACTCACTGATTCAGATGACGATACTGACTCACTCAATGAAGCAGAAGCTTCTTCTGAGGCTGACTCAGATGCAGAAACTGATTCGGAGGTCGATTCTGACTCAGACGTAGAAACAGACGCTGATACTGATTGACTTACTGAAACTGAAGTGGATGCAGATGTACTCACTGATTCAGATGACGATACTGACTCACTCAATGAAGCAGAAGCTTCTTCTGAGGCTGACTCAGATGCAGAAACTGATTCGGAGGTCGATTCTGACTCAGACGTAGAAACAGACGCTGATACTGATTGACTTACTGAAACTGAAGTGGATGCAGATGTACTCACTGATTCAGATGACGATACTGACTCACTCAATGAAGCAGAAGCTTCTTCTGAGGCTGACTCAGATGCAGAAACTGATTCGGAGGTCGATTCTGACTCAGACGTAGAAACAGATGCTGATATTGATTGACTTACTGAAACTGAAGTGGATGCAGATGCACTCACTGATTCAGATGACGATACTGACTCACTCAATGAAGCAGAAGCTTCTTCTGAGGCTGACTCAGATGCAGAAACTGATTCGGAGGTCGATTCTGACTCAGACGTAGAAACAGACGCTGATACTGATTGACTTACTGAAACTGAAGTGGATGCAGATGCACTCACTGATTCAGATGACGATACTGACTCACTCAATGAAGCAGAAGCTTCTTCTGAGGCTGACTCAGATGCAGAAACTGATTCGGAGGCCGATTCTGACTCAGACATAGAAACAGATTCCGATATCGAAACAGACAGCGAGCTAGACACAGATTGGCTTTCTGAGACTGAACTACTCAACGATGCTGACAAACTTTTTGACTGAACTGAGCTAAGTGACTGGCTCGTTGATGAAGATTGACTTTGTGATACGCTAGTCTTCAAGGATTCACTCAAGGAATTTGAGACACTCTGTGATTTCACAGCACTCAAGGACTCACTCGCTGAAGCAGATTGACTTTGTGAGACACTAGTCTTCAAGGACTCACTCAAGGAATTTGAGACACTCTGTGATTTCACAGCACTCAAGGACTCACTCGCTGAAGCAGATTGACTTTGTGAGACACTAGTCTTCAAGGACTCACTCAAGGAATTTGAGACACTCTGTGATT
>NZ_JASHCZ010000012.1:0-2500 GCF_047463895.1 Streptococcus sp. OMI750 | reverse complement strand
GGACGAGCCTTCCCCTGGAAACCTTAGTCTTACGGTGGACAGGATTCTCACCTGTCTTTCGCTACTCATACCGGCATTCTCACTTCTATGCGTTCCAGCACTCCTCACGGTATACCTTCTCCACACATAGAACGCTCTCCTACCATACCTATAAAGGTATCCACAGCTTCGGTAAATTGTTTTAGCCCCGGTACATTTTCGGCGCAGGGTCACTCGACTAGTGAGCTATTACGCACTCTTTGAATGAATAGCTGCTTCTAAGCTAACATCCTAGTTGTCTGTGCAACCCCACATCCTTTTCCACTTAACAATTATTTTGGGACCTTAGCTGGTGGTCTGGGCTGTTTCCCTTTCGACTACGGATCTTAGCACTCGCAGTCTGACTGCCGACCATAATTCATTGGCATTCGGAGTTTATCTGAGATTGGTAATCCGGGATGGACCCCTCACCCAAACAGTGCTCTACCTCCAAGAATCTTAATGTCGACGCTAGCCCTAAAGCTATTTCGGAGAGAACCAGCTATCTCCAAGTTCGTTTGGAATTTCTCCGCTACCCACAAGTCATCCAAGCACTTTTCAACGTGCCCTGGTTCGGTCCTCCAGTGAGTTTTACCTCACCTTCAACCTGCTCATGGGTAGGTCACATGGTTTCGGGTCTACGACATAATACTATTGCGCCCTGTTCAGACTCGGTTTCCCTACGGCTCCGTCTCTTCAACTTAACCTCGCATCATATCGTAACTCGCCGGTTCATTCTACAAAAGGCACGCTCTCACCCATTAACGGGCTCGAACTTGTTGTAGGCACACGGTTTCAGGTTCTATTTCACTCCCCTCCCGGGGTGCTTTTCACCTTTCCCTCACGGTACTGGTTCACTATCGGTCACTAGAGAGTATTTAGGGTTGGGAGATGGTCCTCCCAGATTCCGACGAGATTCCACGTGTCTCGCCGTACTCAGGATACTGCTAGGTATAAAGACTATTTCGAATACGAGGCTCTTACTCTCTTTGGCTGACCTTCCCATGTCATTCTTCTATAATCTTTAAGTCCACATTGCAGTCCTACAACCCCGAAGAGTAAACTCTTCGGTTTGCCCTCCTGCCGTTTCGCTCGCCGCTACTAAGGCAATCGCTTTTGCTTTCTCTTCCTGCAGCTACTTAGATGTTTCAGTTCACTGCGTCTTCCTCCTCATATCCTTAACAGATATGGGTAACAGGCATTACCTGTTGGGTTCCCCCATTCGGACATCTCTGGATCGTCGCTTACTTACAGCTCCCCAAAGCATTTCGTCGTTTGTCACGTCCTTCTTCGGCTTCTAGTGCCAAGGCATCCACCGTGCGCCCTTATTAACTTAACCTTATTTTTGGTCTTGCGACCTAAACTCTTTAAATATTTACAGCGTTTCGGTTTATTTTCTTGTTACTATTTGATATAGATATTCAATTTTCAATGTTCAAGATTAACACCCTTAAGTGTTAATGGAGCCTAGCGGGATCGAACCGCTGACCTCCTGCGTGCAAAGCAGGCGCTCTCCCAGCTGAGCTAAGGCCCCACAAGACCTCTCAAAACTAAACAAGACCAACGTACAGGCTTCCATTTCCTTAGAAAGGAGGTGATCCAGCCGCACCTTCCGATACGGCTACCTTGTTACGACTTCACCCCAATCATCTATCCCACCTTAGGCGGCTGGCTCCTAAAAGGTTACCTCACCGACTTCGGGTGTTACAAACTCTCGTGGTGTGACGGGCGGTGTGTACAAGGCCCGGGAACGTATTCACCGCGGCGTGCTGATCCGCGATTACTAGCGATTCCGACTTCATGTAGGCGAGTTGCAGCCTACAATCCGAACTGAGACTGGCTTTAAGAGATTAGCTTGCCGTCACCGACTTGCGACTCGTTGTACCAGCCATTGTAGCACGTGTGTAGCCCAGGTCATAAGGGGCATGATGATTTGACGTCATCCCCACCTTCCTCCGGTTTATTACCGGCAGTCTCGCTAGAGTGCCCAACTCAATGATGGCAACTAACAATAGGGGTTGCGCTCGTTGCGGGACTTAACCCAACATCTCACGACACGAGCTGACGACAACCATGCACCACCTGTCACCTCTGTCCCGAAGGAAAACTCTATCTCTAGAGCGGTCAGAGGGATGTCAAGACCTGGTAAGGTTCTTCGCGTTGCTTCGAATTAAACCACATGCTCCACCGCTTGTGCGGGCCCCCGTCAATTCCTTTGAGTTTCAACCTTGCGGTCGTACTCCCCAGGCGGAGTGCTTAATGCGTTAGCTGCGGCACTGAGTCCCGGAAAGGACCCAACACCTAGCACTCATCGTTTACGGCGTGGACTACCAGGGTATCTAATCCTGTTTGCTCCCCACGCTTTCGAGCCTCAGCGTCAGTTACAGACCAGAGAGCCGCTTTCGCCACCGGTGTTCCTCCATATATCTACGCATTTCACCGCTACACATGGAATTCCACTCTCCCCTTCTGCACTCAAGTT
>NZ_JASHCZ010000011.1:0-6343 GCF_047463895.1 Streptococcus sp. OMI750 | reverse complement strand
CCAAGGACTCTGATTGACTCGCTGAAATCGACGCTTGAACTTGTGACTCAGATTGACTCGCTGAAGTCGAAGATTGAACCTGCGATTCAGATTGGCTTGCAGAGATTGATGCTTGAACCTGTGACTCAGACTGACTTGCTGAAACCGACGCTTGGACCAAGGACTCTGATTGACTCGCTGAAGTCGAGGCTTGGACTTGTGATTCGGATTGACTTGTCGAAACCGAAGCTTGAACCTGCGACTCTG
Source organism: Streptococcus sp. OMI750 (assembly GCF_047463895.1). Taxonomy (NCBI): domain Bacteria; kingdom Bacillati; phylum Bacillota; class Bacilli; order Lactobacillales; family Streptococcaceae; genus Streptococcus; species Streptococcus sp. OMI750. Next base: position 6,097 of record NZ_JASHCZ010000011.1, on the reverse strand, counting down.
ACTGACTTGCTGAAATCGAAGCTTGGGCTTGTAATTCAGATTGACTTGCTGAAGTTGAAGCTTGAACCAACGATTCGGATTGACTCGCGGAAATCGAGGCTTGGACTTGTGACTCGGACTGGCTTGCTGAAACTGAAGCTTGAACCAATGACTCAGACTGACTTGCTGAAGCCGAAGCTTGAACTTGTGACTCAGACTGGCTTGCCGAAACGGATTCTTGAACCTGTGATTCAGATTGGCTTGCAGAGATTGATGCTTGAACCTGTGACTCTGACTGACTTGCTGAAACCGATTCTTTAACCTGTGACTCAGATTGACTCGCTGAAGTCGAAGCTTGAACCTGCGATTCAGATTGACTCGCTGAAGTCGAGGCTTGGACTTGTGATTCGGATTGACTTGCCGAAACCGAAGATTGAACCTGTGACTCTGACTGACTTGCTGAATCCGAAGCTTGAACTTGTGACTCAGACTGGCTTGCCGAAACGGATTCTTGAACCTGTGATTCAGATTGACTCGCTGAAACGGACTCTTGTACCAAGGACTCTGATTGACTCGCTGAAACGGACTCTTGTACCAACGATTCAGATTGGCTTACGGAAGTCGATTCTTTAATTAACGATTCGGACTGACTGGCCGAAACCGAAGCTTGAACCTGTGACTCGGACTGACTTGCTGAAATCGACGCTTGAACTCGCGATTCGGATTGACTCGACGAAACCGAAGCTTGAACCAACGATTCTGACTGACTCACTGAAAGCGATTCTTGAACCTGTGACTCAGATTGGCTCACTGAAAGCGATTCTTGAACCTGTGACTCAGATTGGCTCACTGAAAGCGATTCTTGAACCAAAGATTCAGATCGACTCGCCGATTCTGAGGATTTAACTAAGGATGTCGATTGGCTCGTAGAAAGCAATTCTTGAGCCAACGATTCAGATTGACTAAGGAAAATTGATGTTTGAACTAAGAAATCAGACTGGCTCGCGGAAAGTGATTCTTGAGCCAAGGACTTCGATTGACTCGCAGAAAACATAGCTTGAATTAAAGAATCAGACTGGCTCGCAAAAACCGAGGCTTGAACCAAGGATTCTGACTGACTCGCAGATAGTGATGCTGGGGCCAAGGATTCTGACTGAGATCTTGAAATAGACTCAAAGGTTGGTGACTCACTCTCAGAGATGGAAGATGAAGTTGAAAAACTTTGAGACTGTGAGGCAGACTCAGATGCCGTCATCTTCCGATAATAGTAGTTCACACTCGTCATTGGATTAGCATAATAGTTATCTTTAATCGTATGCTTGAAACGAGAGAAGCCATCGGCTCCTTGAGGAGTCGCATCTTCCCCTACAACCATCGTTGTATTTTTTGAAAGGGACGGTGATTTTGGAACAGCTGTGAATGGTTTTGGAACCGTGTACGCTATTCCCGTCTTTTCATCAGTATAGGTCACTGTTTCATTGGCGGAAAACCAACCTGTTACGTCCAGTTCAAAGTTATGTTCATCCACACGTCTTGGAGTAACGTTTAGGAAATAATCCTTATTTTTACTTTCAATTTTACGCGTTCCACCTAAGTCAGACAATTGGCCTGGAACGTCGTGTTTAAAAGTTTTTTCATAAACAAGAGTATACTTATCAAATACTGGTTCATTTCCTGTATCCCGAGAGGTCAATGTATTTATTTTAGAAGGATCCAAGACGTAATAGCGAAGAATGTAGTCCCCATTTTGATTCGTTGTGACAACTTCACTTTTGATAAAATGCTCACGCGCATTTCCGTACAATTCTACACGTCTATCTCCAACCTTACTATTATCAAAGATCCCAGTGGTCGCATTTTGAGAAGTACTTACTACTGGTACCTGAACATAACCTGCAATATCACGCGCATTTGAAGCCGTATACTGTTGTCCCTCAATCCCAGATTGCCTGTATTCAGCAAGGATCTCTTCTTCACCAGTTGGTTTATACAGTCCATTTTGCCATTTACCCTTTGGATCCACCAAACGATACAAGGTAGACTGTTGAGACCACATGGTTGGTACTTTGACCTGGAAGAATTCATTTAACATTTGACCTTGATGTGAAGGATCCATGACATTATAGATATCTCGGAGCATAACACTTCTGACTGGAACCATAATACTAGGAAAAGATTGTAGGGTCACATAAGGAGGTTTACTTGCGTCTCCAAAAGAATAGATAAAGTTATTGCCTGCTGGAGAATCGGCAATCAAGACTTCTTTAGGAAGTCGCATAGGACTATTCAATCTCACATTGGGTTGGAATGTTTGAGAAAAGACTTCTGATCCATCTGATTCCTTCACAATTCGGAAATAAACATTCTTCGGTTCACGAATATCTGGATTTGTTTCGCTGCGATCAACAGATAGTGTCGCATAGTAGCCCAAGGATTTCTCATTTCGGTCAACAAATTCCCAAATTGCAAAAGTATAACGGTTCAAATCGTGATCTTTTGAATACTTTGCAAGCTCTTCTGGAGTTAACAAAGCATTTTTATCTAGGTTCGGATCTTTGGCAACATTCGAGGTTGGTAGTGGCGCATCTACCACATTGGCGCCATGGCGATCATCCATCTCGGGTGAGATGGATAGATCTTCATCACTACTTCTAGCCTCTTCACTAATTGGAGCCAATTGAGCTGAGATAGCTGGTTTCCCATTTATATTGGAATTTCCCACAAAGCCTGCAGCCGTTAAGGTGGTCATCATCTCATCAACTGCTTTGTCTAAGCGATCGCGTTGCTCGGCATAAGCTTGCGCACCAGCATTTGTATGGACCAAACGATAGCTAGTAGTTACTTCCGATTGTAGCTTATTGATAACTGCTTCCAAAGCTGCCTTACGCTTAGGCACAGGTATCTGAGTAGCATATTTCCCTGCAATTTGTTGGAGCAACTCTGCTTCAGAAGCGTTTTGTTCCAATAGGGAAGCTTCATCTGTAGCTGCTGATTCATCTACCGCTGATTCTGAAGCTAGAACTTGTGTGGATTCACTAGAAACGCTTGCCAAACTGGTAGATTCTTGCCCACTGATGGAAATAGAAGTCGATTCACTCATAGAGAGCGAAAGGCTAGCCGTTTCAGAAAGACTTGTAGAGGTTGATAGAGAAGCAGATGCAGAATCTAGCGAGGATGTCTTTGAAAGAATGACGCTATCTGCTTCTGCCAATGTCTCTTGTTTCGTTTCAGACACAGTTGGGGCGAGAGATACCACTTCTTCTGCTTGAGCCGTCGTAGCCACAACAGCTCCTCCAAATACAGTACCTATAGCAACCAAGCCTTTTAATAACTGTTGGCCCTCCTTATGAAGACGACCGTCATCTTCTGGAACTTCGGCAATGACCATCTCCTCTACTTGCCCTCGAACCACACGAAAGAGTCCTAGAGCAGCAGTTGATGCTCGAAGCCAATTTTTTCCTGATTTAATTAATTTGAAGCGTACGACACGATCTGTCTCACGAAAGTTTCCTTTTGAACGCTTAAATTGCATGATATTCCCCTTACATTGTAGTCATTATTTATTATACAGAAATACTACATAGATTCAAGTAATTTGCTATAAAAAACTTATTTATTGTTGTTTTTGTTTTCAAATTTTTTGCAAGAAATTAAAAAGACTTCATTCTACTAGTAAAAAAGTGAACCTCCTATGAGATTCACTCGAAAAAATGATATTTCCTACTAGATCAGTTCCCCTTCTTTTTACGTCGGGTCAGTCCAGCAATTCCAGCTAACCCTGTAACAACCCCAAGAAGAGCTGATGTCACAGTTCCTGTTTCGCCAGTATTCGGAAGCACCACAGATTGGCTGTGTTTTTGTGAACCACTTGCTGATTCTGATGAAGACAATGATTCTGAACCAGAAGCTGATTGTGAACCACTACCAGATATTGATACTGATTGTGATCGACTCACTGAAACCGACTCGGATGTAGAAACAGATGCTGACTCTGAAACTGATTCGGATGCAGAGACTGATGCACTTACTGACGTTGAAGTAGATTCAGACACTGAAACTGATTCGGACATTGAGACTGATTCAGAAACTGAAACTGATTCGGATGTTGAGACCGATTCAGATGTCGATACTGATTCAGATGTTGATACCGATTCAGACGTAGACGCTGACTCGGATACTGACTCGGATGTAGAAACTGATTCAGAAGTCGATGCTGATTCTGACGCTGACATTGATTGACTTACTGACGTTGAAACTGATTCAGACGTTGAGACCGATTCGGAAGTCGATGCTGATTCAGATGTTGATACTGATTCAGACGTTGACACCAACTCAGAAGTTGATACAGACTCGGATGCTGAAACCGATTCAGAGGTTGATGCTGATTCTGAAGTAGAAACTGATTCAGATGTCGATACTGATTCAGATGTTGATACCGATTCAGACGTAGACACTGATTCTGACGCTGATTCTGACGTCGACGCTGATAATGACTCAGACGCTGACAATGACTCTGAAGTAGATACTGACTCAGAGACCTCGGATGTTGACAGCGATTCAGATGTCGACACGGACTCAGATGTAGAAACAGATTCTGAGGCTGATACTGACTCGGATGTTGACAATGACTCTGAAGTAGATACTGACTCAGAGGTTGACATTGATTCAGATACAGAAACTGATTCAGACATTGATATAGACTCAGATGTAGAAACAGATTCTGAGGCTGATACTGATTCAGAGGTTGACACCGATTCAGACGTTGATACTGATTCTGAGGTAGAAATCGATTCAGACGTAGACACTGATTCTGAGGCTGACAATGACTCGGATGTCGAGACTAACTCAGATGTAGAAACTGATTCAGAGGTTGAAACTGATTCAGATGTTGAGACTGACTCAGATGTTGAAACGGATCCAGAAGTCGATAATGATTCTGAGGTAGATGCTGATTCAGAAGTCGATACTGATTCTGATGTAGATACCGATTCAGACGTTGAAACCGATTCAGATGTCGATACTGACTCAGATGTAGAAACGGATTCAGATGTAGAAACAGATACTGACTCTGATACTGATTCAGATGTCGATGCTGACTCAGATGTAGAAACGGATTCAGACGTTGACATTGATTGACTTACTGACGTTGAAACTGATTCTGAGGTTGAAACCGATTCGGAAGTCGATACTGACTCAGATGTTGAAACGGATCCAGAAGTCGATAATGATTCTGAGGTAGATGCTGATTCAGATGTCGATACCGATTCAGACGTTGAGACCGATTCAGATGTCGATACTGACTCAGATGTAGAAACGGATTCAGATGTAGAAACAGATACTGACTCTGATACTGATTCAGATGTCGATGCTGACTCAGATGTAGAAACGGATTCAGACGTTGACATTGATTGACTTACTGACGTTGAAACGGATTCAGATGTAGAAACTGATGCTGACTCTGACGCAGAAACGGATTCAGATGTCGATACCGATTCAGACGTTGAGATCGATTCAGATGTCGATACCGATTCAGACGTTGAGATCGATTCAGATGTCGATACTGACTCAGATGTAGAAACTGATTCTGACGTTGAGACCGATTCTGAAGTCGAAGCTGACTCAGATGTAGAAACTGATTCAGATGTCGATACCGATTCAGACGTTGAGACCGATTCAGATGTCGATACTGACTCAGATGTAGAAACAGATACTGACTCTGATACTGATTCAGATGTCGATGCTGACTCAGATGTAGAAACTGATTCAGAGGTTGAAACTGATTCAGATGTCGATACTGACTCAGATGTTGAGACTGACTCAGATGTTGAGACCGATTCTGAGGTTGATGCTGATTCAGAAGCCAATACTGATTCAGACATCGATGCTGACTCTGACGTTGAAACTGATTCTGAGGTTGAAACCGATTCGGAAGTCGATAATGACTCAGACATCGATGCTGACTCTGACGTTGAAACTGATTCTGAGGTTGAAACCGATTCAGACGTTGAAACCGATTCAGATGTCGATACTGACTCAGATGTAGAAACGGATTCAGATGTAGAAACAGATACTGACTCTGATACTGATTCAGATGTCGATGCTGACTCAGATGTAGAAA
>NZ_JASHCZ010000010.1:0-21469 GCF_047463895.1 Streptococcus sp. OMI750 | reverse complement strand
GTCTAGCAAGGCTAGAACAAAACCTGTTTTAGAAATTAATTTTCACGTTTTTTGTAAACCAAGGCGCTTCCAGCTACTGCCAAAGCAAGTCCTGCAGCTACTAGTCCCTCACTCACTGTTTCACCTGTAGAAGGAAGAGTATGTTTCTTTTCTTCTTTTGGTTGACTTCCAGAAGGCTTATCTCCTTTTGGTTTGTCTGTTGATGGGGTAGTTGGAGGTGTTGGTGGCGTAGGAGGAGTAGTTGGAGGTGTTGGAGGTGTTGGTGGTGTTGGTGGTGTTGGTGGTGTGTTTGGAGGAGTTAGGTAGTTTACGACTGTCCCCTTATCTACTACAAGGTTAGGTGCGGCTTTTAATTCGCTAGCAGATACAGTAATAACATCCGTTGATAGTTGGTAACCAGCTGGCGCTGTCAACTCCTTAATAACATAATCCTTAGCCTCAAAGCCTACAAAGCTTACAAGACCATTAGCGTCTGAGGTTGCTGTCGCTTGACCTTCTCCATATGGGTTGGCAACTGGGGTCACACCATCTGCTTCAAAGAGTCCAAAGACAGCTCCTGCAAGGTCTTGACCGACTAGATTCACCTTATGCAATTGAATATTGTAAAGTTTCAACTCAGGTTTGTCAACAGTCGGTGGTGTTGGTGGAATCGCAGTGAACGGTTTATTGACTACTTTTCCTTGATCAAGCACCTGGTCAGTTGAGGCAATCAATTGACTAGCTGAAACAGTAATCACTTCTTCAGAAAGTTGGTAGCCTTCTGGAGCAGTGATTTCTTTCACCACATAATCTCTTGCTTCTAATCCTGTGAAGATGACAAGGCCATTGGCATCTGATGTCGCTGTCGCTTGACCTTCTCCATATGGGTTGGCAACTGGAGTTGTACCATCTGCCTCAAAGAGTCCAAAGATAGCTCCAACAAGTGGTTTTCCTTCATTGTTGACTTTATGTAACTGAATGCTGTAAAGTTTCAATTCAGGTTTGTCAACAGTTGGAGGAGTTGGCGGAATTGAAGTGAATGGTTTATTGACCACTGTTCCTTTGTCTACGACGAGGTTAGTCGCAGCTTTCAACTCGCTAGCAGAAACTTTAATCACATCTGTTGATAGTTGATAACCTTCTGGAGCTGTAAGCTCTCTCACTACATAATCTTTTGCTTCAAATCCTGTAAAGGTAACCAGACCACTGGCATCTGAAGTTGCAGTCGCTTGACCTGCACCATAAGGATTTGCTACAGGAGTCGTACCGTCGGCTTCAAAGAGACCAAATACAGCACCTGCAAGAGCATTTCCATCTGCGTTAGCCTTGTGCAATTGAATGTTGTAAAGTTTCAATTCAGGTTTGTCAACAGTCGGTGGTGTTGGTGGGATTGAAGTATATGGTTTATTCACCACATTTCCTTTATCCACTGCCAAGTCTGCCGAAGCTGTCAATTCAGCTTCAGAAACGGTGATTGAAGCAGTTGAAAGTTGGTAACCTTCTGGAGCTGTCAATTCTTTGACCACATAATCTTTCGCTGCAAATCCTACAAAGCTGACAAGACCGCTCGCATCTGAAGTTGCTGTCGCTTGGCCTTCACCGTATGGATTAGCTACCGGGGTTGTACCATCTGCTTCAAAGAGGCCGAAGACAGCTCCTGCTAGAGCTTGGCCTTCACCATTAACCTTGTGAAGTTGGATGGTATAAAGCTTAGCTTCAGGTTTATCGACAGTCGGTGGTGTTGGTGGGATTTCACTCGTCACAAAAGTATTGATAAAGGATTTCTTCTCACCATAGGCCACTGTAGCGTTGATGGTATTGCTTGCATCATCTTTCGTAACAGTTACTGTCACTTCGATGCTAGCTTGGTCGTAGGTCATTCCTTTTTCTTGAGATTGAGGAATCACTTCTTTAATCGTGTAGTGGAAAGTTTTTCCTGCATCTTCTTGTGAATAAGAAATTTCATCAAAGGCTACGGAACCATCTGCAGCATTTTGTTTTGTTTGAAGGACTTTTCCAGCTTCATCCAATAAGGTAAAGCTGAATTCACCATCTTTCAAGGCACGGCCTTCCAAAATCTTGCTTACTGAAATCTGAGCTTTTGCTGGACTTGGAGCTGAGTAAGTATTTGTAAAGACCTTGCTTTCTGGATAGACAACTGTTGCTTTTAGGTTGTTTCCATCTTTTGTTACCTTAACGGTGACTTGTTTTTCAGAAGTATCGTATGTGATACCTGGGGTAGTTCCCTTCACTTCCTTCACAGTGTAAGTGTGTTCTCCTTCTGCTGTGTAAGAAATCGCATCAAAGCTTACTTTACCAGATTTGTTAGTAACAGTTTGACGCTTGTTTGTACCTTCGTACAATTCAAAGCTAAACTCACCATCTACCAAGTCACGACCTGTCAACTCTTTTGTCAACTCAATTGTTGCAGTCGTTGCGTTTGGTGTGAAGGCATTGGTAAATGTTTTGCTTTCTGGATAGACAACTTCTGCCTTCAAGGCATCTCCATCACGAGTGACTTTAACAGTCACTTGTTTTTCAGAAGCATCGTAAGTAATAGTGGCATTATCCCCTTTAACCTCTTTCACAGTGTAAGTGTGTTCACCTTCTGCTGTGTAAGAAATGGATTCAAAGGTTACTTTGCCAGATTTGTTGGTGACAGTTTGAAGCTTGTTCGCACCTTCGTACAATTCAAAGCTAAACTCGCCATCTACTAATTCACGACCTGTCAACTTTTTATCCAACTCAATTGTTGCAGTTGTTGCGTTTGGTGTGAAGGCATTGGTAAATGTTTTACTTTCTGGATAGACGACTTCTGCCTTCAAAGCATCTCCATCACGAGTAACTTTAACAGTCACTTGTTTTTCAGATGCATCGTAAGCAATCGTAGCATTATCCCCTTTGACCTCTTTCACAGTATAAGTGTGTTCACCTTCTGCTGTGTAAGAAATAGATTCAAAGGTTACTTTGCCAGATTTGTTGGTAACAGTTTGAAGCTTGTTCGCTCCTTCGTACAATTCAAAGCTAAACTCACCGTCTACCAAGTCACGACCTGTCAACTCTTTTGTCAATTCAATTGTTGCATTCGCCGCGTTTGGTGTGAAGGCATTGGTAAATGTTTTGCTTTCTGGATAGACGACTTCTGCCTTCAAAGCTCCTCCATCACGAGTGACTTTAACAGTCACTTGTTTTTCAGAAGCATCGTAAGCAATAGTGGCATTGTCGCCCTTCACTTCCTTCACAGTGTATGTGTGTTCACCTTCTGCTGTGAACTCAATCGGCTCGAATGTAATTTTCCCGCTTTGGTTAGTCGTTGTTTGAAGCTTGTTTGCACCTTCGTACAATTCAAAGCTAAACTCGCCGTCTACCAAGTCACGACCTGTAAGAACTTTATCCAGCTCAATAACAGCTTGGGTTTTGGCCGGCTTCTCTTTCTTGTTTATAATGGTTTTGCTAACAGGTTTCGTTGGTGTCGTAAATTCACTAGCTTCAACAATTGTATCTTCTGCCAACTCATATCCTTCCGGAGCTTGAATTTCTTTGATGATGTATTTATCTCTCAAGAGTTCCTTAAGGCTAAATTCACCTTTAGCATCTGATTCAAACTCACCTAATACTTGGCCAGTTGCTTGACGGATGACTTGGAATTTCGCACCTTTCAGCGGTTCATTACTTTCGTCAACTTTATGAACTTGAATGCCGAAGGCATAACCAACACCTTCACCACCCGCGATTTGGATATTTACTTTACTATTTGAATCGTATGGTTTTTTATTATCACCTACGATAGTCGCCTTATTTTTGATCACCTCACGGTCAACCGCATCATAGTTAACAACTGCTTCATATTCAACTGCAAAGTGATCGTTAGCAGAAATGTTCCCTAGATTAATCGTAAATGTAGTATCTGTTGCATTTACAGTGTATTGAGAGGTGACATCTGTTTTGTTTTTAAGTTGCCATGTTCCAGTGCTGTAATCCCAAGTACCTTTGTAGATCTTAAAGCTACCAGCCTTGTAGGTGACACCTGGTGATTCCATAGAATCTGAAAGAACTGCATTGCTGATTGCCTCGTTGGTCCTATTTACAGAAATACGAAAACCTAGACTCTTGTGATCTCCATTATCCCAACCAGATTTGATAATAGTATACCGTTTACCTTCTCCGACAGTCCCACTTTTTACTGTACCATCGAATTTCACTTTGTTATTAACAGAGACCTTAACTGGCGCATTACCATCATTTGGAAACTTATCTTTATTAACACCAGCATAGAAGAAGAACGAACCTGAAATATCATTTTTCTCTTCAACAAACTTTGTGAATGTCAAGACAATTTTACCAGTAGTTGCATCAACCTTTGCGTTAGCGATCAATTTACCAGTAATGGAGTCATTAATTTCAAAATCCTGCGATTTGATGTCAATTGGAGAAGCAATAACTACTTCCGTCGTATCTCCTGCTTTAACGTTTTTTCCTTCCAAAGCAAACTTTGCATTAAGACGGAAAGTATCGTATCTTCCAAGCGGAGCTGTTAAATCCCCGCCATCATTGTTTTGAACTTTTACATCCGTGATAACATCCACTTTTTTAGATGTTTCTGCATTTACCTTTTTAGAAAAAAGCGTAAAGCATACTATCAATAATGAAAGCATCATCAATAGATATATTGCCAATTTTTTCATTTTATCTCCCCTTATATTCATAATAATAGGCAAAAAATATTATATCACAAATTAGTAGTAATGCAAGTAAAAGGTAGCTTTTTTTTATTTAGCATCTTGTCAAAATGAAATATCTTCACAAAACAATTGATAGTTATACAAGTTTTTTTACCTATATTATGTTAAAATAGAGAGGAAAATAGAATCATCTTCAAGGCCCTTTTGAGGCGGTTTTGAAGAGGCAAGTCCTAGATTTATAGCCTTGCTTAAAAATAGACATAGAAATGGAAGATACAATGGAAAAACAAACCGTTGCAGTATTGGGTCCTGGTTCATGGGGAACAGCCCTTTCACAAGTCCTCAATGATAACGGCCATGAAGTCCGTCTCTGGGGAAATATCCAAGAACAGATCGATGAAATCAACACTGAACATACCAATCAGCGCTATTTTAAAGACATCGTTATTAGCGATCAAATTACAGCTACGACCGATCTAAAATCAGCCTTGGACAGTGTAGATGCCATCCTCTTTGTGGTCCCGACTAAGGTAACCCGCTTGGTAGCTAAACAAGTCGCTGAGACACTGGATCATCCTGTAACAGTTATGCACGCATCTAAAGGGCTAGAACCCGGTACACATGATCGAATTTCTCAGATCCTTGAGGAAGAGATCCCTGCTTCTCTTCGCAGTGAGATTGTGGTTGTTTCTGGTCCGAGCCATGCTGAAGAAACCATTGTCCGTGATATCACTCTCATCACAGCCGCTTCAAAAGATCTAGAAGTTGCACGCTATGTTCAAGAACTCTTTAGCAACCACTATTTCCGCCTTTATACCAATACCGATGTCATCGGGGTGGAAACAGCGGGTGCCTTGAAAAATATCATCGCTGTTGGAGCTGGAGCCTTACATGGACTTGGATACGGGGACAATGCCAAAGCAGCTATCATCACGCGCGGTTTGGCTGAGATCACCCGCCTGGGAGTGAAGCTCGGGGCCAGCCCTTTGACCTACAGTGGCTTGTCTGGTGTCGGAGACTTGATCGTTACTGGAACGTCTGTCCATTCCCGCAACTGGCGTGCTGGGGATGCGCTTGGACGTGGTGAAAAATTAGAAGACATTGAAGCCAATATGGGCATGATCATTGAAGGGATTTCTACAACCAAAGTCGCCTATGAACTCGCACAAGAGTTGGACGTCTATATGCCGATCACACAGGCCATTTACCAAGTCATCTACGAAGGGCAAGATATCCGAGAGGCCATCCACAACATGATGAGCAATGAATTTAAAGAAGAAAATGAGTGGAAATAAGTCAACCACTCTCTTATCAATCATACCTTTTAGAAAGGAATCTATATGACTAAAGTTAGAAAAGCAGTCATTCCTGCGGCTGGCTTGGGGACCCGCTTCCTCCCAGCTACCAAAGCTTTGGCAAAGGAAATGTTGCCAATCGTTGACAAACCTACGATCCAATTTATCGTAGAGGAAGCTCTCAAATCAGGTATCGAGGACATTCTGGTCGTAACAGGGAAATCAAAACGTTCGATCGAAGACCATTTCGACTCAAACTTTGAACTTGAGTACAACCTCAAGGAAAAAGGGAAAAATGATCTTTTACGATTAGTAGACGAAACAACAGGCATGCGCCTCCACTTCATTCGTCAAAAACATCCTCGTGGACTTGGAGATGCAGTTTTACAAGCTAAAGCTTTTGTTGGAAATGAACCCTTCGTCGTAATGCTTGGAGATGACCTCATGGATATCACGGATGACAGAGCCACCACGCTCACCAAGCAATTGATGAATGACTATGACGAAACACACGCTTCAACCATTGCTGTCATGAAAGTTCCCCATGAAGAAGTTTCTGCCTATGGAGTCATCGCTCCTCAAGGAGAAGGAATCAACGGGCTGTATAGCGTTGAAACCTTTGTCGAAAAACCAGCACCCGAAGAGGCACCAAGTGACCTTGCCATTATCGGACGCTACCTGCTAACTCCTGAAATCTTCCAAATTTTGGAAAATCAAGAGCCCGGCGCTGGAAACGAAATCCAGTTGACCGATGCCATTGATACCTTGAACAAGACCCAACGAGTCTTTGCCCGTGAATTCAAGGGACGGCGCTACGATGTAGGAGACAAGTTTGGTTTCATGAAAACATCCATTGATTATGCTTTGAAACACCCACAGGTTAAAGATGATCTCAAACAATACATCATCAACCTTGGAAAACAATTAGAAGAAACTGGGAAAACAGTAGACTAAACGATTCACAAATCAAAAGGATATAAAAGAGAGAGTGGGACAGAAATCGGTAATTCGTTAGAATTCGATTTCGTCGTCCTACCTCCGCACAGTTGAGTAGGGCTGTAAAAGCTGATGAAATCAACGTAGTAGAGCCCACTCAACCACTGCGTCTTGCTCGACAATCCAAAAACAATTAAGAGGCTAGGACTTTTGTCCCAGCCTCTTTCATATATTAGAACCTCGTCCATCTCATTTATATTTTAAGGATGAACATTGTAAGAATAGTTTGTATTTGGGAAAGTTTCTACATTTCCTTTCGCAAAAGAAGAACCAAAACGATTATTCTCATTACCACCATTACCTGCTGAGACCGCTTCGGACGGATCTTGAGCTTTTGCTTCTGGTTTCACAAATGTTTCAACTTTAGTAGAAACATAAGATTCTTTATCTTTTGTAGCTGCATAACCGAAGCGGTTATTTGGATTGCCTTCTTCATTGACTTTTGTTTGAATTGGCTGAGTTTTTTCTGGCTGTACTGGTTTATCCGGTTGAACCGGTTTTTCTGGTTGAACCGGTTTTTCTGGTTCTACTGGTTTTTCTGGTTCTACTGGTTCTACTGGTTTCTCAGGTTGAACTGGTTTTTCAGGCTCTGGGTCTTTGTAATCATCTGGCTTAGAGGCACGATATGGATCATCTTTACGACCTAGCTCAATCAAATGAGCATGCATATCTGCTTCATAAGATTTGAAGTGTTCAAACAGTCTTTTAGATAGCGCAAGAGCATTTGCTGTCACTTCGTCTTCTACTGCTTTAGCAGCTTCCGGATTGTCTTTCAAAGCTTTATATTTTGCATCACTAGCTTCCTGTTCAATAATCAATTGTTTTTCAAGAGCTTTCCAGTGATCTTGAACTGTTTTACCAAAGACATCTTGGTTATTGATCGCCATGTTGTCAATGTGCCATACTGTCCAATACCATGAATTTGGATCATAAGTTGCTGTTTGAGGTTTGAAGGCTTCGTAAGTATCTTTTAGATTACCGTAGAATGGAACATAAGGAGTGTTCCGAGATGGTCCCATACCAAGCCATAAAGTACCACCAAATGATTTTGGAAGGTTTGGATTGATTTGGTAGACATGGGCATCAATGACGTTTTCGTTTCCTAAAGCATACTTGTATTGGTCTTTACGAATAGTATCATTTGCGCCATTATCACCTTGTTTTTTCACGCCGATTTGATCGTCCGGTACGAAGCGACCATTTAAGTGTTCAAAGCGATTCCGTTGCATAGCAAAGGCATCTTCCAATGTAAATTTCTTGTTTGGATCTGTTGGTGAGCGGAAGAGTTCATATTCATCATCTTCATAAGTCACTTTTGAATTTGGATCCAAAAGGGTGATTCCTGCGTAGGTACGTGAACGGTCTCCTTCAGCATATTTTTCAGGTCCGTAAGATTTAGCGATATGGAAGTTACCATCTTTATCTGTCTTGTAGTTACCAGATTCTTTAGCTACTTTTTCGACATCTTTCGAAGCGATCACATTTTCCTTGTCATTCAAATCCACATGACCAAGGTAGTAGGTATTGGCAAAGACTGCATATTTGTCTTCTGGGACTTTAACAGCTACATATTGGTGACCAGAAAGAATTTCCATATACCAAGTTTCTTTTTGGTCCGCAATAACAACTGTATTCCCCTCAGCTGAACCTTTTTCTTCAATGACTTTCGCAAGTAATTCGATTCCTTCGCGAGCAGATTTTGCACGAGGTAAAATTACATCAAGCATGGCAGCTTCTGGGAGACCGTTTTCTGTCAATGGGTCAGTCTTCAAGACTTTTTTGTTTGGAATGGCTGTAACAGTTGAGGTCATAGAAACGCCGGCTTCGTTAAATCCATGTTCCCCGAAAGCACCGTTACTACCATCTCCACGAGCAGAGTCATAAGTCGCTGTGTATTTCATTTCGCTGGCAGCATGTGGATAGGTAAATCCATTGGATTCGTCTTCCAGTTGGTCCCCTTCCTTATAATTCTTCGCATCAACAACAACAAAGTTTTTGTTGTGCTTTCCTCCATTTGGATAATAAGGGTAGTCCTCTGTCCGACCAAAGAGAGTGGTCCCATCCTTGGTCAACTGGCGACCAATGATAAAGCCGCAACAGGCTTGAACAGCTTGGATAGGTAGGAGCAAAAGCGTCATCACTACCAATGAGAGTCTTAACAACCATTTTTTCATGGCAAATCTCCTTTATTTGTTGTGCTATTTCTGACAGAATAGCACTATTTATGATTTTTATATCTCCAGTTTACACCTTTCTAAATCCTTTTGCAAGCGCTTTCTAAACGAATGTTTATACTCTTTTTTTCACAACCTCCTAGCTTATCACCCTATCAAGACAGGCTTCATTCCCCCATCATCATGATATTATGATAAATATATACAATTGTTGGCAATTTCATCAATTATCTGTTAGTTTACGATTTCGCTACATTTTTTAGTAAAAAAGAGGGAGTAGGAAAAAACTCCGTAAAATAAAAAAGATTGAAAAGGTTCTTCCAAACCTTTTCAATCTGCCCAGCCCCTTCTTAAAATAGGTTTAACAATTTGCCTAAAAAACAGAGGAATAGTAAGAGGTAAGACAAGGAGGCGCTGATCTGATAGCTTCGCTTCATATAGCGAGCCTCCCCTCTTACTGGAAAGACAAAAGCCAGCATCACCCCAGCTACTAAGCCACCGATGTGCCCCGCCATACTAATCCCTGGCATAAAGCTAAAAATCAAATTGACCACAATCAAGCTGGTGTAAGATTGGCTCAAGTGGCGAATATAGGAACTTTGAACAATAAAGCGCAAGGCACCAATGGTCCCAAACAGTCCAAATAGGGCGGTAGAAGCTCCTGCAGCAATTGCATCTGGTGTAAAAATAGCGACAAAAACATTGCCCATCATACCTGATAAGAGATAGAGAGCTAAGAAAGCCTTAGAACCAAATAGATCTTCTGCCAAACGTCCCAAATAATAGAGGCTAATCATATTGAGCGCAAAATGCTCTAATCCGATATGAACAAAAGTAGCAGTAAACAATCGCCATATCTGGCTTGGATCCATCTGAATGACCTCTCCAATGACACCACCGCTATAGTAGATAGCAGCACCCGTTTGGTAGTCGCCTCCAAATCGGATAAACATTGAAAGAAAAACTGCCGTTGTGACGAGCAACAAGATACTAGTCACAGGATAACGACGATCATAGAGTAATTTCATGGACTAGCACCTCCTGAACTGCTATATCAAATGCATTTGGCTGGAACTCCCCTTGCTGGATGGAATAAATGGTGCTGACTGTTTTTCCAGTAAAATCCTCTAAATAACGATCATAATAGCCACCACCATAGCCGATCCGATAGCCTTTAGATTGGAAAACCAAGCCCGGGACATGGATCAGATCAATCTCTGCTTTATCCACAACCTTGCCCTGTTCATTGGGCTCCAGCAAACCAAAGCGCGTTTTTTCCAAAATGTCAGGATCGTATTCCACAAATTCCATCCGACCTTGTGGATAGGTACGGGGAACACAGACACGTTTCCCAAGTTGAAGAGCAGCTTGGATCAAGCCAGCTGTGGAAAATTCATGGTCAAAAGACAGATAGGTTGCCAAGGTCTTTGCCTCCTGAAAGGCTGGAAGCTCCAAGAGGCGTTGAGTGAGTTGTTCATCTGCTTGAGTTTTCACGGATTGTGGTAGCTCTTTCATGGCTGCTATGGTTTCTTTTCGTAGTGTTTTCTTCATTCCCTACTCCTTTTGTCTAGCTTTAATTGTATCATTTTTTATGAAACATCCGAACAGTTTGCTCACGAGATCATAAAAATCCAACTCCAGGCGGAGTTGGAACAATCGCTTATTGGTTGGCCTTCATTTTCAAAAATTTGCCAATGTTTTCCACAGCAAAGGGAAGGGCAGCCTCATTTGGGCTCATCTTCGGATGGTGCAGGGCATAAGGGGTATCAATTCCCAGCCAGAACATGACCCCAGGGACCTTGCTCAAGAGAAAGCCAAAGTCTTCTCCCGTCATCGCTGGCAAGATATCAATCAGGTTCACGTCTTCCTCAGCTGTGAAAAAGTCCATGAGTTCTTTGGCCAACTCTGGTTGGTTTTCCACAGGCAGGTAACCTCCTTGCTTGAGTTCCAGATCTAATTCTACATCAAAAGCGGCTGCAACCCCTTCCGCAATCGTTTTGACCCGTTTTTGAGTCAGGAGGTTCATCTCCATGGTCAAGGTTCGGATGGTCCCGTGAAGGAAGGCCGTTTCAGCAATCACATTATTGGTGGTTCCTGCATGCATGGAACCAAAGGTCACCACAGCACCTTCAATTGGATCAACATTTCGACTCACGACCGATTGGACTTGGGTAATGAAGTAAGAGGCTGCTACAAGAGCATCATTGGCCTCATGTGGAAAGGCAGCATGCCCTCCCTTTCCTGTAAAGGTAATCTTGACTTCACAGGTCCCCGCAAAAAGGGTACCCGTATTGGTCGCAATGTCTCCCACCTTCAAATCAGGGCGCACATGCAGACCATAAAATTCATCAGGGAGCCAGTCGCCAAAAGCATTGTCCTTATACATGAGCATCCCACCAGCTTCATTTTCTTCAGCTGGTTGGAAGAGAAAGAGCAGGTTATTTTTTGGTTGCACTTGAACCAGTTGATCCAAAAGCCCAAGAGCTGTCGTCATGTGCATATCATGACCACAAGCATGCATCCGTCCTTCGTGCTTGGAGGCAAAATCAAGGCCCGTTTGTTCCACAATCGGTAAGCCATCGATATCTGTCCGCCAGCCGATCGTTTTTTCAGGCGCAGATCCATGGAGATAAACCAGGATCCCGGTCCGCCAAGTCCGTTGCTCAACAAAGTCCTTGCCCGCTGTGATCTCTGCGATTCGCTCTAAGAGGTAGGCTTGGGTTTCAAATTCTTCCAATCCAATTTCAGGGATTTGGTGCAAATCCCGTCTGATTTTGATTAAATCCAATGTCATCGTTGTCTTCTTTCTATTAGAATAGGGAGTGGGAAAGAACTCTGATTAATTAAAAAGAGTTCGTTTTCCCACCCCCGCACAGTTGATTAGGTAGTCTTTGGAGCTTAATCAAGCGACCAAAGATGCCAATCAACCACTGCGTCATACAATTATTCCCTTTAAACACCAAAGGCTGGACACTTTTTGCCCAGCCTCTATATTTCATATCTTATAAATTACGCAAAGCATCTTCCAAGGCTGTTTTTTGTTGTGTTTTTTCATCGATTTCCTTGATGATGCGAGCTGGGACACCAGCTACAACCACATTTTCAGGGACATCTTGAGTAACGATAGCTCCAGCGGCAACGACGGATCCGTTCCCTACTTGAACCCCTTCAATCACAACTGCATTGGCACCGACCAAGACATTGTCACCGATCCGAACAGGCTCAGCAGAAGCTGGCTCAATGACACCTGCAAGAACGGCACCTGCACCAATGTGGCTGTTTTTACCAACTGTAGCACGACCACCAAGGATAGCCCCCATATCAATCATGGTTCCTGCACCGATTTCAGCACCGATATTGATCACAGCCCCCATCATCACGACAGCATTGTCTTCGATGGTCACTTGGTCACGGATAATAGCACCTGGTTCAATACGTGCATTTAGATAGCGCTTATCCAGCAAGGGAACAGCTGAATTACGGCCATCTTGTTCGACCACATAATCCTTGTTCTCTGTCAAGTTGGCAAGAAGGGGCTCGATATCTTTCCAGTCACCGAACAAAACATTGCCAAGCTTGGTAACAGAAGCAGGAACAGCTGTTGCCAATTCCCCTTCAAAGGTTACTTTCACATTTGTTTTCTTTTCTGCATTTCCAATAAAAGCGATAATTTCTTGAGCAGACATTTTTTGTGCAGTCATGAGATTCTCCATTCGTTTCAATTAAAGGTATCCATATTATACCACAAACCCAAAGAGATGAACACCTAAGGCGACGTGGTTGTAGCCTGATCCTCCAGGCCTGTCATTTCACTGATGGTGCGATTGCTTCCAAAACGAATAATGACTGATCGCGAATCAGAAAGTTTATAGTGAAAGATTAAAAAAGACTCTGAACCCATCATACTCGACCAAGAAACACGGCTAGGAATTCCGACTGTATTCACAAGATCTGAATAGCTGGTTCCTATTTTAATATTGGCAAAATCCTCTCTGTTCAAACTGCCATTTTTATTGGCTAATCGCTCACTGTTTAAGTTCTCAAAATTAAGAGAAGATAGACGGCTACTAATCATATTTGAAAGCAAAACAGATACAGAAGAAGGGGATCCTTCAGCCTCATAATCCAAGCTTGTCATGAAAGGACCGACACTACCCTCTTGGTAGGTTTCTTCCCCACTACTAGCCTTGCCCAATACAGCTACCACATCCTGCGGAGACAGATAAGTTGAAGAGGTACGGCCTTGATCCCCCTCACTTAAACCAGGAATCAGGGAAATCGCCTTCTCATAGGTCACTTGAAATTGAAATTCCCCCTCCGGAGCAATCAAGGTACTCGTGCCACTCTTCAAGGTTTCCTTTCTGACTCCATAAGACCGGCCAGTGCTTCCGTATTCACTAGTAGAAGAAGGATGTTCCTCTCTATGGATGCCTCCTGAAGGCATAAAAACAAATAATCCCACCATGGCCAATAAACCAAAAATAGCTGCAAGGAGAGAAGCTCCACTGCTTGAGGAAGAAGGATAGGCTCTCGCCGTATCCGATAGGACGTCCAGTCCAGTTTTTCTTGGTTCTTGGCGCCGGCCTCCTCCTAACGAAGCTAGATCTGCTTCTGAAATCAAGCGGGTCCCACCCTGGTGCTCTACTCTTTCCTCGCCCTTAGGGAGCTGCTCTATTGCATCTTGTGTTGGTGGTTGTGATGTTAGCGGTCTGTCAGGAGAGTCTTCAACCAATACTTCGTTTTGCTCATCTATAGCTTTCTCAGTACCAAGCTCCGATTGGTCTTTTAGCTCCTCTACTTGCTTCACTGGTTCAGTAAAAATGGAGGAGTCTATCACTTCTGTCTCTTTTGGAAGCTTTTCTTCCAGCCTTTCATCCCTATTTTCAATGCTCTGGTTGGTTGAAGCGGAACTTTTCACTAGACTAGTTTCTTCTTCTAGCTGGCGTTTCGCAAATCGACTCTTGTGTTCATTTCGTAGGGTTGACCAGTCTTTCTTTCCCATTGTTCCCTCCTTAATTATTCTATAGCAAATTCATTCGGGCTGACCGTTATTACTGTGCTGTAGATGTCGAAGAAGAAGCTGGTGTGCTCGCTTCCACTTTAGGTGTGATATCCTTGATGGTTTGCCGGCTATCAAAATGGATTTGAACCGTTTGAGAATCAGCCAATCGGTAAGTAAAGGTCGGTGCTTCACCGTAACCTAAAAATCCGGACACATCTACCTCATCTGGAATCCCCACCGTATTAAGCAAATCTAAATAAGGCATCCCAACTTTGATATTAGTAAAATCGTCCTTCGTTAAACTGCCATTCTTATTTGCAAAACGATCACTTTTTAAGTGTTTCAAACTTAAAAAAGAAATCCTGTAATAGGCACCCATTTTTTCAAGGAGAACCTTCCCATATGCATCATCTGATTGGTAATCTAAGGTCAGCAAAAAAGGACTTGAACTGCTGTCACTATACGATGCCTCTCCACGGGTTGCTTTACCTAATGCTGCAACGATACCTTGCGGGGTAATCGTTCCAAAAGATGTCTTTTTTTCTTCTACTGCAAAATCAGGAATGAGAGACATGGCTTTTTCATAGGTTGTCTCAAATTGAACTTCCTTAGCAGATGCAACATAAGAACTATTTTCACTATTGAGATATTCTTTTCTGATACTATGCCGTGAAAAACTGTCAGCTCCATTGCTTGAGGAAGATGAAGAAAGATTCTTGTTGCCTGTGTTTTGAAGTACGAATACAAAGGCGACTAACAAGGCTAAGCATCCAAAAAATCCTAAAAGCGAACCGGTCCCTTCTTCTTTAGAAGAAGGTGAAGAACCAATAGTATCTGAATGACTTCTCATTTCTTGATGATTTTCCATCCCTAAAGAAGCTAGATCTTCTTCTGAAATCAAGCGAGTCCCACCCTGGTGAGATGAAGCCGCTTTTATGTCCGTCCGATGATTGTCCAATGATTTCTCCCTTCCTAAATCAAGACCAATTTTGAACCCTTTTTCTTCCATTCCATCACCACTTCTGGCTGACCTGGTATCTGATAACTCGCTCGATAACCCATTTCGCCATCTAGTAATTCCCCCCAGACCAAGCGTTGAGGATTTCCTAGCTTCTGAATGAGCTGGGCGAATTCTGTGCCTTTTTTGCCCTTTTCAGTAGTGATGTCTTTCTCACTGCTTGACTTCTCTGTTGCATCCAACAAATTCGTCGCATCCACCATCGTCAGGCGAAAACCTTTGGCCTGGTCCTGTTCAAACCATAGAGTGACACTTTTCTTGCCCTTATCTGACTGCTTGGCTGCATACGTCAAGACCAGAACAGTTTTATCCCCTTGAGCTGTTTTTGTGTACCGAACTTTTTGTGCTTTTCCCCATTTAGCTACAAGCGTTTCCAGGCGAGTCCCTGGTTGCTGACCTTGCTTGAGTCGGACTTTCAAATTTGCTACGGCTTCGATCGTCCACTGAAACTGCTTGACTTCTTGTTCATCAGTTACCAAATTCTGGTAATCTTTCGGCTGGAAATGGGTGAGTTTTTGATCCTCCTTAGTATCAGTCCCCTGCTCTTGCACCTGGATGGTTGCAATGGCAAGCAAGAGTCCTAGGAGCAAACACAAAAAGGGCAGTAAGAATTCTTTTTGATTTTTTTTTATCCATTCGATCATGCGCTTCACCCCTTCTTACTCAAACGATACTGACCACTCTGATCGCGTTCAAAGGTCAAAGAAACCAATCCATCTGTCACCTGATAAGACAGGGCCAATACTTGTTTGTCCTTTATAGTGGTCAAACTAAGAGAATTGGGAAGGCCTGATCTTTTCAAGACGTCCTCTACTGCCGTTCCCTTTTCTTTCTTACCATCCAAGGGCTGATAGCTTGTAAAATCAGCCCGTTTCAAATTCTTTTTGCTTTGATAGCGAGACGACTGGGGCTCAAACCCTTGAATGGCACTCAGATAAAAAGCACCCTCCTGTTTTTGGAATTCTATTGTATAAGGATTGATCCCCTGCACAGCAGTCCCATAGCCTAGCTGGACTTGTGCTTCAAAACTGGTTTCTTCTTGTGTAAAACTCTCTGCTTTCCCAAATTTCTTTATGAAGGTAGCCAAGGTCACCCAGTTCTTTCGAGTCTTGCGATCTTCCTTTGTAAGTTCTAACGATAAGAGGTCTTCTATTGCCAGTTCTTTGGTGGTTTTCCCAACGTATTGTTGGCTTGTTTCTTGCATCTGAGAGAAAGTTAGTAAGCGATCTTTGGGCACGGTTTTAACCGGATGAATCATGAATACCAAGCAAGCACCGATCATAAAAGCTAGCAAAGCTATCCCAGCTTTTCGGAGGAACCTTTTATGATTTTCTATCCATGTTTTCATTTTTTCCATCCTTTGTTCTCTTTCTATTCAAACTCCTTCTATTGTATAGAAAAATAGCGCATTTGTCTTGTCTTATCTGAAAGAAAAAAGGCTTGCACCTCTTTCTTTTCTTATCCTGTTAATAGCTATCTTTACTGCTCAAGAGGAAATCCCCATTGGATTGGCGAACAAAGGTCAAATCCACATAGTCCCCATTTTTCTTTTTGAAGTCCATGAGCATTTCCACCTTGCCTGAATAATCAGATGCTCTCACACTCAGATTGACACCATCCCCGTATTTATCCAAGAGCTCTTTATAAGAAGTGCCTCCAACACCTGTCTCACTATCTCCAACTTTTAAGCCATCTGCAAAATTATCCTCTACTATGAGATCTTTCTCATACTGATTGAATTCAAACTTAGAAAGCTGCAATTGTTTCCCATTCTTAGCATAAATGGCTCTGACCTCTTTATTATAAGAGCTATTATCCCAGTTTAATTTCAACTCTCCATCATCAAATTGAACAGCATTCGCTTTCCCATAAGCCTCTACCATTTCTTCAGGACTCATCCCATCATCTTCTCCAGTCAGAAATTGAAGTTTCTCGACATCTGACTGCTCCCAGCTAAAATTGGACTCTGCATCTTCAGAAGTCAATTGCTCCAAATCAATAGTATAAGGAGAACCTGACTTGTCAGCTGATAAAGAGGTGTCCTGCTTTCTTGCTTGAGAGCTACTAGGAGCGGCTTGGCCGATGAGATAGCCACTAATACCACCGATTAAGAGACCTACTAAAATGCCAAGCGCAAAACGAATAGCCTTTTTATCTGCCGGATCCATTGGTTTTCGGACAGGAGGAGTTTGCTGGATCTGGATAGCTGGACCAGGCTGTGCTTGTGAATCAGCTCGTTCAGAAGCAAGACTGTAAGGAGCTTCAGCTACAGGCTGGAATGGAGGAATAGACTGGGGAGGAGCAACTGCTTGCAGATCTTTTTCGACAGTTGGTTCACCCACATCTGGGATCTCGACGGTGTCTGAAATAGCAGCTTCCGTTGTTTCTTCCTTCATTTCTGTCGCTGGCATCCCTGGTATTCTCCCTGGTTCTGAAACGACGACATCTTCTGATTCTTCTTTAGGGACAAAGGCTGGCGCAGCTACATCAAAATGAGGCGCCCCATCCAAAGGAGTGTCCTTTATAAATTTTTCTTGATCTTTCTCTGACATTTCAGGTTCTCCTTTTTATTCTTCTCTTCTACTATAACATAAAACCAACCTAGGACCAACTCCAATCTATAAGGAGCAAAAAAACAACCTCTTGCGAGATCGTAGTCATAGATATAGGATAAATAAACTTATACTTTTTGAAATCCCATCCACTTCCTAACCATTATCCCCTTTTGAAGCTAAACAATAATCTCCGTTTTCTTGCTGATAGAAAGTTAGCTTATAGATCTTTTTATCTGATATTTTTTTAAATTCAATTACCATTTTCGTCTTATTTTCATGAGTGATTTGATCTTGGTATGCCGACATCATGATAGACCCTGAATGATTATTTTTCAGTACTTCTGAATATGAAACACCATCTTTTCCGGTTTCTGGATTCCCTACTTTCAGACCGTTATATTTATCGGCAGGCATCTGATCTTTCTCTAAATTATTAGAATTTCTGTCATAATTAATGCTTTTAAGGTAATACCTCCCATCTGCTTTCTCAAAATAGGCAAATATCATCTCATTAGAACTATTCTCATTAACGTCAGATTTATCAAGGTTTTGCCATATTAACTCAATTTTATCATCAAGAATTAATGCCTCTTGAGCTTTTCCATATTTCTCTATGAAATCATCAATCATGACACCTTGTTTAGGGTTTTCGTGACTCCCAAACTTCAATTCTAAAAGCTGGGGTATCTCCCAAGAAAAAGCAGAATCTTTTGGAGCTATAATCTTTTTAGATTGATCACGTATGGAGTGACTATTTTTTGTATTTGTTTTTACCACAGGATAGGCTTTTTTAGTAATCATATCAACACCTTTAGAATAACCGATAGCCAGCCCAATAATCATTCCTAGCAAAATGTACCCAATAGAAGAAGCAATCCAAAAATTTTTTCCAACTCTTTTAAGTTTATAATTCCACCAATTATTATTTGATTTCATAAGTCGATTTATTCTCATTTTTCATTAATCTCCCTTAGAAGCGTTTTGATCCAATATAAAGAAATTCTCCATCTGGCTGCGCCACAAATAGAAGTGTTTTATAATCACCATCTACTTGATAGGTCACATTCGCAAGCACTCTATTAGATTTATATTCTTCTCCTTCACTTGTTATTTTTTTCTCGGTCTCTATTTCAACGGATACCCGATGTTTTTTCAACATTGCTGACAATGGAGTCCCGCCTTTCCCAGTGTTTTTGTCTCCTTTCATCAGATTTTGATACTCTTCTGTCGTCAAACGAAATTCATATGCACTATCGTCACTATTTTCTTTTTGTTCTTTAGATGTCTTTTTGGAAGATAAGCCATACAAGTCTCGAATGGATACACTCTTTAAATAATAGTTATTATTATATTTTTCAAATTCAAAACTTAAGTCTTGCTGGTTTGAACCGATCAAATTAGTCCAACTTAGACTTAGTCCATCTTGATTATATCTAGCATCTGAAGCTAAACCATAGTTTTCTACAATCTGATCTGCTGTTAATCCAAGTTTAGATGAATTATTATAACTTAACAAACCTAAATCCTTAAGTGTCCATAAAAAGATGACGTCATTTTTTTTGGATACGAAACCAGTTTTTGTTTTTTTCGCCTCCTCTTTCACTCGATTTAAGAGTTCGAAACGTTGGGATTCTTTGGCTGTCTGAGCAGACTTCCCCCATGCATAACCAGCAATTTTACCAAATAATAAACTAATCACTCCGGATAACATGATGATTAAAGCTAACATTGATAATAAAATTATTTTTTTCCAATTACGTTTGGATAGCATTTCAACAGTTGCCTCTAACTGATTTTTTTGAAGTTCATTGGGAAAAGATTCCTTTATTTGATCCTCTTCTGGCACTGCAAAAGGCTGTTTATCTTCTCTTGTCATACTCTCTCCCTTTTTGATTCTCTTTGTCTCATTTGATGATCACAGTGAATGAAAATCATTTGATTAACAAAGTATAATAATGCTCCTTCTACTATATCATAAATCAACTGAAGGCGCCAATTCATCACTAAATGGGGAAATAGATACAAAAAAAAACGACCTCTTGCGAGATCGTTTTGTCTATTGATTAAAGACGAGCGTTGAGTTCTGCTCCAAGATCTTCAAATCCTGGTTTACCAAGAAGGGCAAACATATTTTTCTTGTAGGCTTCAACACCTGGTTGGTCAAATGGGTTGATCGCATTCAAGTAACCTGAAAGGGCGATGGCCAATTCGAAGAAGTAGATGGCATAACCAAGAGTGAAGGCATCTTGCTCAGGAAGAGTCACGTACATGTTTGGTACGTCACCGTCAGTGTGGGCAAGAAGAACACCGTCAGTCGCTTTTTTGTTTACGAAGTCAACGTCTTTTCCTTGGAGGTAACCAAGTCCATCAAGATCTTCTTCCAATGTAGGGATGATCACGTTCTTACGTGGTTTATCCACACGGACAACTGTTTCAAACATGATACGAGTTCCTTCTTGGATAAATTGACCCAATGAGTGCAAGTCTGTTGAGAAGTTTGCTGAAGTTGGGTAGATACCTTTTTGGTCTTTTCCTTCTGACTCACCAGCCAATTGTTTCCACCATTCTGAGAAGTATTGAAGAGATGGTTCGTAGTTAACCAAGATTTCAGTTGCATATCCTTTACGGTAAAGGATGTTACGAACAGCTGCGTATTGGTAAGCTTCGTTTTCAGAAAGTTTGTCTGAAGTGTATTCTTTACGGGCTGCATTCGCACCTTCCATAAGGGCTTTGATATCAGCACCTGATGCAGCGATTGGAAGCAATCCAACTGCTGTCAAGACTGAGAAGCGTCCACCGATGTCATCTGGAACTACAAATGTTTCCCAACCATTGGCATCTGCTTCCACTTTTACAGCACCTTTGGCACGGTCAGTTGTTGCGTAGATCCGTTTGTTAGCTTCTTCTTGACCATATTTCTTCACCAAGAGTTCTTTGAAGACACGGAAAGCGATCGCTGGTTCAGTTGTTGTACCTGATTTAGAAATCACGTTGACTGAGAAATCTTTATCTGAAACATACTCTACCAAGTCAGCAAGGTAAGTAGATGAGATGGAGTTTCCAGCATAAAGGATTTGTGGAGCTTTGCGTTCTTCTTTTGTTTGCAAGTTTGCAAAGTGGTGGTTCAAGAAGTCAATGGCAGCTTTCGCTCCAAGGTATGATCCACCGATACCGATCACGACCAAAACATCGCTGTCTGATTTGATTTGTTCAGCAACTTTCAAGATGCGGTCAAATTCTTCACGGTCATAATTTTCAGGAAGGTCCAACCAACCTAGGAAGTCACTACCAGCACCTGTTCCTTTACGGATCAATTCATCAGCTGCAGTCACTTGTGGTTGCATATATTCCACTTCGTGTGGGGCAACAAATTTACCCAAAACTTTTGAGTAGTCAAATTTAATATGAGACATGTTATTCCTCCAATATTTCTTCTCCTCTATGATATCGCTTTACAGGGATTTAATCAAGGGAAACCATCCTATAAAACGTTTTCATTTGCTAATTTTTTTATTTTCACAAATCAAGCAACGACGCAATAGCAATCGTTTGCATATTTGTACTATTTTTGACTAGAAAATCCAAAAAAAGAGGCTTCTTCCGAAGCTCTATTTTCACGCTATTATTCTTTGAATCCGCTAATGAATTTCAAGATGACTATAGTGAGTGATAGCCCTCACGTCGCTTCACTCCTCAGGATCAATATCTCTAAGTTTGGTTACGCCTTACAGGCTAATTTCATGTTACGCTATAGCCCTCACGTCGCTT
>NZ_JASHCZ010000009.1:0-22439 GCF_047463895.1 Streptococcus sp. OMI750 | reverse complement strand
AGTTGCTCTAAGCTATATCCTTGTTTTCTAAGTTCATAGATCTGAACTTTATCTTTATAAGTCAATTTCATAATAAAAACACCCCAAAAGTTAGATTTTTTCTGTCTAACTTTTGGGGTGCAGTTTATTGCTATCCTAGCTTTTTCAAAATAAAAAACACCCAAATGGGTGCTATACTAGCTCCGCCAGTAGGACTCGAACCTACGACATCATGATTAACAGTCATGCGCTACTACCAACTGAGCTATGGCGGAATGAGATATAGTCCGTACGGGATTCGAACCCGTGTTACCGCCGTGAAAAGGCGGTGTCTTAACCCCTTGACCAACGGACCATATATTCATTAACAGAACATATCCCATTATATCAGAATTTAACTAATTGTCAAGCACTAAATTCTAAATTTTCTTCTTCAATTAATTTTTTGACACGTTTGATGTTACTTCTTGAAATCGGACAAGAATAACCTTCTTTCAACAGCAGGTGTTTCTTTTTCTTATCCATGCCAATGATCATACTTCTATTCACAAGATAAGATTGATGGGGGCTAAAATATCTATTTTCCACATCTTTCTCCAAGACATCTGATAAACTTCCGGCAATTTCTTTTTGAAAATTTTTCCCAACCAAGTTTAATTTATAAGCTGAACCTACAGTCTCAATATAAAGAATATCCTTAAATGGAATTTTAATTTTTTTATCTTTAAAGTTATATTCAAAATAATCTGTTAAATCATCATTCCTAATTTGAATGCTTGTCAAGTACTCAATACACTCCTTTAATTTTGATCGAAATAGATCTTCATTCAAATTTTTATCAATAAAATCCAAAGCAGATACTTTATAACGATAGGTAATAGAAGCAAATTCCGATTTTGTAGTTATAAAAACAATAATAGCATAAGGATTTGCTTCTCGTATTTTTTGAGCAATTTCCAGACCACAATACTCATTGTCTTGGATATGAATATCTAAAAAATATAATTGGTGGATATCCGAATGATGGATATAATTTTCAAATTCTGTGATTTTACCAGTAGAAATCACTTCAAGTTTTATTTCCAATTCCTTAGCAATTTCTTCGATATGTTTTTCTACCCGTATCTGTTGAGATAGTTCATCTTCTAATAAAAAAATCTTCATTCTTGTTCATATCCTCCGATCTTTAAAACTTGTAAAAAACGATTTCCTTGCAATTCTGTCTCTAAAAACATCGTTCCATAATTTGCTAAGATTTTTCTAACATTATTTAATCCTAGGCCTCTATTTTCTCCTTTTGTCGAATAGCCTTCTTCATATATTTTTCTAACATCAAAAGTGATTTCATTGGTTGTATTATGAATCACTAAGTAAACAATCTTTGAAATAGAGAAAATAGCAATATGAACTTTCTTTTCTTCTGCTTCTTTTGAAGCTTCCAAAGCGTTTGTTACCAGAATTCCAACAATTCTCACGATATCTAATAAATCGACTGGTAGCTGCTCAATTGGCTCACTCGTTTCAAAAGTCATTTCAACCCCAGCATCTCTTGCGTCCAACCAACCTCGAATCAAAATACTTCGTAAAGCAGAATCTCTGATATTGACCAAGTTGAATCCTGATAATTCTTCTGTGTTTATCTTTTTATAACCTTTTTCCAATACTTCTCTATGAATTCTCTGTATTTCTGGAATATTTTCTTCCTCAATGGCTAAGGACATAGAAATAACTAAATTTCCCAAATCATGACGAAATCCCCTGACAATAGAATAGAGACTTTGAATTTCAGCCATATAGCGACTCATTTGTTGCTCAGAAAATTCTTTATACTCCAGTTCTAAATTTTTACGGTACTGATCTCGCTCGATTTTCATATGGAATAAGCTGACTACAAAAGAGAAAAAACAAATCGTTGCCAACATACTCCCAAAATTTTTAAATTGCGCTTGTTCACTAATCCATAAAGCAAAATTGATCACTACAAATATGGCAAAATAAACATAAATTAATCTCTTTAAATACTTTTCAAATTCCTCTTCATAAAAAGGAGTAAAATCAAATTCAAATAAGTCAATTAAATTCAAAATGATTACTAAAGAAACTAAACGAATAAACATATTGTAGACTATCGAGTACGCTGCTACAAAAGCATCTCCCAAAACTGAAGAGACAATAATCGTCAAAAAGGTTGCTGTTCCTTCAACTGCTAAATAAGTAAAAAAAGAATAAAAAATAGAACACAAGCGATTCGTTCGATTAGCATAATGATAATAAGGATACAAATAAGCTGGCCACAAGAGCATATTTAAATCGGAGAGTTGAATATTTGAAAATAGAGTCACATCTAAAAATACTAGAAGACTTTCAAAAAGAAGAACAAAGGTACCTAAAAGAAAGATAAATGAAAATTGATGTTCCTGATAGATTTTTTCGTCCACTAATGCAAACGTCAGAACAATGATCCCTCCTAAAAGAAAAGACAAAACTAATGACTGAATCACTCAAACTCTCCCACTCTCTATTTTCTATTTTATTATACTTTAGTATTATTATAAAAAATAAAATTTTATATACAAAAAATTATAATATAAAATAGCCTAAAATTAAAGGGAATAGATAAAATTGTAATCTTTTTAATGTTTTTGTTACAGGATTGAAAACTATTTTACATAATTCATATAATCTATATTTTGCACTATATCGAGATGATTGATTATTTTTTAGCATGATTCCAATAAATTTATTTCATTGATAGCAAAGAAGTACAAAAAATTAGCATTAATGAAAAAATATACATTTTATACAAAAAAAGACGTAGTCAAAAACTACATCTTTCATCTGATCCCAGCAGGATTCGAACCTGCGACCGTTCGCTTAGAAGGCGAATGCTCTATCCAGCTGAGCTATGGGACCAAGCATACTTCATTTTAGCAGAAAAAGAAGGGAGCGTCAAGGTTATTTATGGTAGGGACTCCCCTGTTTGATCATAAATGCTCGATAAATTTGTTCAACCAATACTAATTTCATTAACTGATGCGGAAGAGTAAGCTGTCCAAAACTCATTAAGAGATTGCCTCTTTGTTTCACTTCTATAGACAAACCAAGACTGCCACCGATGACAAACGTGAGATTTGAATACCCTGATGTCATGATCTGGTCGATTGTTTGACTAAATTTTTCTGAGGGAAATTGTTTTCCTTCGATGGCCAAGACGATTACATATTCCTTATCTGAAATTTTCGAAAGAATCCGTTCTCCCTCTTTTTCAAGGATTTGTTGATTTTCAAGTTGACTAGCACGATCAGGCGTTTTTTCATCAACTAATTCAATCTGTTCTACTTTTGCAAATCGACCAAGTCTTTTTATATATTCTGCAATGCCGTCTTTTAGATATTTTTCTTTTAATTTTCCAACAGTTATCAATTTGATTTTCATCATTCTATTGTAGCATATTTCTTCAATTCCACAAATAATCCACAGAAATAGAAAGGGAAAGCCTTCTCTAAAGACTATTTTAAGGCCAATGATCAACTGTTTTCTACAAGTTATCCACATTTTGTGGATAACTTTATTTATTTAAGTTATAATTAAGAAAGTTTTTCTATACTCTAGACAATTTGATATTCTTAGGAGGAAAATATGAAATCTTCATTCAATTTACTAAAAAAAGTTGGGAATATAGCCCTTATTTTTATTGTAGGTCTTCTAGGTGGGATTCTTGGAACCTTTTTAACCTTACAAACATCTCGTTCTTCTACTTCAAATACTGAAAGTAAGCAAGTCCACTCAACCACTGTTAAAACAGCTTACAAAAATACAACCTCAACCAGTGAAGCTGTCGATAAAGTGAAAAATGCTGTGGTTTCTGTGATCACTTATTCTGATTCTTCAAATCAAGGTTTGTTTGAAAAAGAAGACAATTCTGACTCACAAATTTCTAGTGAAGGTTCTGGAGTCATTTATAAAAAAGAAGGAAAATATGCCTACCTTGTTACCAATACCCATGTGATCAATGGAGCTAAAAAAGTAGATATTCTTTTAGCAGATGGGAATAAAGTCCCTGGAGAAGTAGTTGGTTCAGATGTCTATTCTGATATTGCTGTGGTGCGTATTAGTGCAGACAAGGCAAAGGCAGTAGCTGAATTCGGAGATTCCGACCAATTAACAGTAGGTGAGACTGCGATTGCAATCGGTAGCCCTCTTGGAACAGATTATGCCAATTCTGTTACCCAAGGGATTATTTCTAGCCAAGGTCGCAATGTAAAATTGAAAGCTGATAATGGTCAAAATATCTCTACACGAGCTTTACAAACAGATGCAGCCATCAACCCAGGAAACTCTGGAGGTCCGTTAATCAATATTCAAGGACAGGTCATTGGGATTACCTCAAGTAAAATTTCAAATAACGGGCAAACTTCAGTAGAAGGAATTGGATTTGCAATCCCTGCGAATGATGTTGTCAATATTATCAAGCAACTAGAAGAAAAAGGGAAAGTGGTTCGACCAGCTCTCGGAATCCAAATGTTGGATCTCTCCAATCTTTCAACTTCTGATTTAAGCCAATTAAAACTTCCTGAAAAAATTTCTGGAGGAGTACTGGTTCGTTCAACCCTTGAAAACATGCCTGCTTCAGATAAATTACAACGCTACGATGTGATCACAAAAATTGATGATACAACTATAGAGTCAACTGCAGATTTACAATCTGCCCTCTATTCTCACCAAATCAATGATACGATCAAGGTCACTTTCTATCGTGATGGAAAACAACAAACAACTTCTATCAAGTTGACAAAATCAACTGATGATCTAAGTGAGTAAACTCTGTCTTCTTGACATACTTGTAAACACAACTTTACGAAATTGTAAAGGTGTGTTATTCTATTCATAAGATGGAAAAATTAGAACATATAGCGGTAAAGGAGATTCGAACCAATCCTTTCCAACCAAGAAAAGTATTTGACCAAGAAAAATTAGAAGAATTAGCTCATTCAATCAAGGAAAATGGCTTGATTCAACCTATTATTGTCAGAAAATCTCCGATTATTGGTTTTGAATTACTTGCAGGTGAAAGACGTTTTAGAGCTTCGAAGATTGCTGGATTAGAAGTGGTTCCTGCGATTATTAAAGAGTTAACGGATCAAGAAATGATGCGACAAGCCATTATCGAGAATCTTCAACGAGAAGATCTCAATCCAATTGAAGAAGCTATCTCCTACCAGAAGTTAGTTGATCACGGCTATAAGCACGACCAAATCGCTCAATTTATGGGGAAATCCAGACCCTATATTAGCAATATGCTCCGCTTGTTACAGCTATCTCCCTCTGTTCAAGAAGCTGTGATTCAACATGATATTTCTTCGGCTCACGCGCGTGTTCTCGTTCCTCTTGATGAAGAAGAGCAAGGTTTTTGGTTGAAGAAAATCAAAGAGGACCATTTAAATGTTCGGACATTAGAGAACAAAATCAGTTCGAAAAGAAAGCAAAAAAAGAAGAAATCTAAGGAAACTTTCCTACTAGAAGAGGAAAAAAGACTGAAAAAAATATTAGGGACAGAAGTTAAGATACATTCCTCTTCGCAACATAAAGGAACTATCCAAATTTCTTTTTCAAGTCTTGATGAATACCAACGAATTATCAACAGCCTAAAATAAGGCTGTTATTTTTATTTTTCTATTGACAAGCTTTTCCACCACAAAAACCTTTAACAAATGCTAGCAAAATCAGGATATTTTCTAGTTATCCCCACTTTGTGGATAACTGTTAGAAACACTGTGAATTAGTTTCCACAGATTGTGGAAAAGTTTACTTTTATAATTTACTTTCTTGAAATTTAGCCTGTGGAAAACTATTTTCGTTTGTGGTAGAATAGGATTAAGTATGATTTGATACAATTCAAGAAAAGGAGGGAAGTCTGATAGTGACACAAGAAGAACAATTTTGGTCTCGTTTTTTAGAATTAGCCCAATTACAACTAAAAGATAGTGCATATGATTTTTTTGTCGCAGATTCAAAATTAGTCAAAATCGAGGGAGAAACAGCTACCATTTATCTCGATGGAAATTATAAAGAATTATTTTGGGAAACAAATCTGAAAAATGCTTTGATCACCGCCAGTTTTGAAATCTACAATACGGATTTGAAATTCCAATTTATTTTTGAAGATATCGAAGAACTTCCGAATAGTCATAGCAGTGAAATCAGGAGACTTTCTCCATCTAATATAGCGAATCAACCGCTACCTAAAATTGATACAGGTCTGAAATCAAAGTACACCTTTGATAATTTTGTGCAAGGAGATGGAAATATTTGGGCGAAAGCAGCAGCGCTTGCAGTTTCTGAAAATCTTGCAACAACATACAACCCTCTTTTTATCTATGGTGGACCAGGGCTTGGAAAAACTCATTTATTGAATGCAATTGGAAATCAAATTCTAGAAAATATTCCCAATGCTCGAGTGAAATATGTTCCAGCAGAAACCTTTATTAATGAGTTTTTAGAACACCTTCGATTAGGAGAGATGAAGACGTTTAAAAATACCTATCGAAGTCTTGATCTTTTATTGATCGATGATATTCAATCTCTTGGTGGGAAAAAAGTCACCACTCAAGAGGAGTTCTTTAATACCTTTAATGCCCTCCATAGCGATAACAAACAAATCGTCCTAACTAGCGATCGAAGTCCAGATCATTTGGATAGTCTTGAAGAGCGATTAGTTACTCGTTTCAAGTGGGGATTGACGCAAAATATTACACCACCTGATTTTGAAACTCGGATCGCCATCTTACGGAATAAAATTGAAGATCTAGACTATATTTTTCCTAACGATACGCTGGAATATCTAGCTGGCCAGTTTGATTCCAACGTCCGAGACTTAGAGGGTGCCTTAAATGATATTTCTTTGATGGCAAAGGTTAAAAAACTCAAAGAAATTACGATCGATGTAGCTGCTGAAGCTATTCGAGCTCGTAAAAACGATAGCAACCAAATGCTTGTCGTCCCAATTGAAAAAATTCAGGAGGCTGTAGGCGCTTTCTATGGAGTCAGTGTAAAAGAAATTAAAGGTTCACGAAGAGTTCAGAATATCGTCTTAGCACGACAAGTTGCCATGTACCTTTCAAGGGAAATGACAGACAACTCCCTTCCTCGAATTGGAAAAGAATTTGGTGGGAAAGACCATACGACCGTGATTCATGCTTATGAAAAAATAAAAAGTATGGTCGATACAGATGATAATCTTCGACTGGAAATTCAAAGTATCAAGAAAAAATTAAATTAATCTGTGGATAACTTTCTCTAAACTTCTAGGGGTTATGCACAAATTTTAAACAAGTAACTTTTCAAGTCGTAGACAGGATTCTGAGAGTTTTCCACAACTTCCACACACTCTACTATTACTATTAACTTACTAAGTATAAAATAAATAAAAGGAATGACCATGATAAATTTCTCTATTAACAAAACTTTATTTTTACAAGCACTAAATACTACCAAAAGAGCCATCAGTTCAAAAAATGCTATCCCAATCCTTTCAACAATCAAAATAGATGTCACTCCAGAAGGAATTGCCCTGTCTGGATCCAATGGCCAAATTTCGATTGAAAACTTTATTTCTATCAAAGATGAAAATGCTGGTTTGTTGGTGACTTCTCCAGGTTCCATTTTATTAGAAGCAACTTTCTTTATTAATGTGATTTCAAGTTTACCAGATGTTACTTTAGATTTTAAAGAGATTGAACAAAAACAAGTTCTCTTAACAAGTGGTAAATCAGAAATTACACTTAAAGGAAAAGATGCAGATCAATATCCACGTATCCAAGAAATTACTGCAAGTAATCCATTAGTTTTGGAAACAAAATTATTAAAACAATTGATTAATGAAACGGCATTTGCAGCAAGTGTACAGGAGAGTCGTCCAATTTTGACAGGCGTTCACTTTGTTTTATCAGATCATACAGAGCTAAAAACAGTAGCAACAGACTCTCACCGTATGAGTCAAAAAGTGATTACACTGGAGAAAAATGGAGACAACTTTGATGTCGTCATCCCAAGTCGTTCTCTTCGTGAATTCACCTCTGTCTTTTCTGATGATATTGAAACAGTTGAAGTTTTCTTTGCCAATAATCAAATCCTCTTTAGAAGTGAACACATTAGTTTCTATACCCGTTTGCTAGAAGGAAATTACCCTGATACAGATCGTCTGATTCCAACAGAATTCAATACAGAGGCAACCTTTAATGTTGCTAACCTTCGATTTGCCATGGAGCGTGCACGTCTTCTTTCAAATGCAACTCAAAATGGAACGGTCAAATTAGAATTCAAAAATGGAGTGGTTTCTGCCCACGTTCATTCACCAGAAGTTGGACGAGTAAATGAAGAGATCGATACTAGCACTGTTTCAGGAGAGGATTTGTCCATCAGTTTTAATCCAACTTATTTGATTGAAGCGCTCAAAGCTATTGACAGTGAACAAGTTGTTATTCGTTTTATTTCTTCTGTTAGACCGTTTACATTGGTTCCAGAAGGAAATGAACAAGGGTTCATTCAATTGATTACGCCAGTTCGCACAAATTAATAAAGGTGAATCATCATGTATACGTTAGGTAATTTTGTAGAAATGAAGAAACCTCATGCTTGTGTGATAAAAGAAACAGGAAAAAAGGCAAATCGTTGGGAAATTACGCGACTTGGTGCAGACATAAAAATTAAGTGTAGTAATTGTGATCATGTGGTCATGATGAGTCGCCATGATTTTGAACAGAAAATGAAGAAAGTATTATAAAAGGTTCAGTCACAAAAGTGACTGAACCTTTTATATTATTTTAATTCTTCAAATTTTCCATTTTTAACTTCTTTGAAACCACTTTGTTTCATCATATCAACAGTTGATTTGTAGCTGATATAGTCGACTTTTTTATCTTTTTGTGTCGTTACTAATTTCTTTTCAATTAACTGATCTAAGTCTGCCTTTTCATAATTTAGGGTTGTTTTTTCAACCATATAATCGTCTTTGTATTCAGCAGAGTGTGTGAATCCTTTGACATCCTTGTAGTCTTCATCGTATTTATCGATTATTTCCTTTAATTGATCTTTCGTAACTCCAGCCTCTTTGTAATAAACAGTAGTGATAGTTTGGTTACTGATCGCTTTATCCCCTTTATGTTCGATTGTAATACGAACGTCAGTTTTCTTCTCTTGGTTGATTCCCTGAAGATAGGATTTTTGAACAGATTGTTTTCCACAAGCTCCAAGAAGAAAGAGAGTAAAAATAGCAATAAAGGAAAGAAGGATAGATTTCCATGTTTGTTTTTTCATCAGAAAAACTCCTTTGTGATTTTTTAAATAGAGTATACCATATTTTTCATTTTCATACATTATAGTTTGAGGAAAAAACTAGTTTTGAAAGGAAATGAAATAGTCTATTTTTCATCACTTGTCTTTTGAATTGTGTTATAATAAGAGAGATTGAAATGTGAACGGAGAAAAAGAAAAATGGCATTAACAGCAGGTATCGTTGGCTTACCAAACGTTGGTAAATCAACCCTATTTAACGCAATTACAAAAGCAGGAGCAGAGGCTGCAAACTATCCCTTTGCGACCATTGATCCCAACGTTGGGATGGTAGAAGTTCCAGATGAACGCCTCCAAAAATTGACGGAGATGATTACTCCTAAGAAGACAGTCCCAACAACCTTTGAATTTACAGATATTGCAGGGATTGTAAAAGGTGCATCAAAAGGAGAAGGTCTTGGTAACAAATTCTTGGCCAATATCCGTGAAGTGGATGCTATTGTCCATGTAGTTCGTGCTTTTGATGACGAAAATGTCATGCGTGAGCAAGGTCGTGAAGATGCTTTTGTAGATCCATTAGCAGATATTGATACCATTAATCTAGAATTGATTCTTGCTGACTTAGAATCTGTAAATAAACGCTATGCACGTGTGGAAAAGATGGCCCGTACGCAAAAAGATAAGGATTCTGTTGCGGAATTTAATGTTCTACAAAAAATCAAACCAGTTCTTGAAGATGGAAAATCAGCTCGGACCATTGAATTCACGGAGGAAGAACAAAAAGTGGTGAAAGGACTTTTCCTTTTGACTACCAAACCAGTTCTTTATGTAGCAAATGTGGATGAAGATGTTGTTGCAGATCCAGACTCTATTGACTATGTGAAGCAAATTCGTGACTTTGCGGCAACAGAGAATGCGGAAGTCGTGGTGATTTCTGCGCGTGTTGAGGAAGAAATTTCTGAGCTAGATGATGTAGATAAACAAGAATTTTTAGAGGCGATTGGGCTAACAGAGTCTGGAGTTGATAAACTCACGCGTGCAGCTTACCACTTGTTGGGACTTGGCACTTATTTCACAGCTGGTGAAAAAGAAGTGCGTGCTTGGACCTTCAAACGTGGCATGAAAGCTCCTCAAGCAGCTGGAATCATCCACTCTGATTTTGAAAAAGGATTTATTCGTGCCGTTACCATGTCCTATGATGATTTGGTCAAATACGGTTCTGAAAAGGCTGTAAAAGAAGCAGGACGCTTGCGCGAAGAAGGAAAAGAATATGTTGTCCAAGACGGGGACATCATGGAATTCCGTTTTAATGTGTAAGATAGTTAAAAAAATGTAAAGGTTGGAAAAAAATATTTCCAACCCTTTTAGTGTTTTGAAAGGAAAGAGATGACGAAATTAATTGTTGGATTGGGAAATCCAGGTGATAAGTATTTTGAAACGAAACACAATGTAGGCTTTATGTTAATTGATCAAATGGCAAAGTCTTTAAATCTTACTTTCTCCCATGATAAGATTTTTCAAGCTGATATTGCCTCAACATTTTTAAATGGCGAAAAGGTCTATTTTGTAAAGCCAACCACTTTCATGAATGAGAGTGGAAAAGCAGTCCATGCCCTTCTGACTTATTATGGTCTGGATATTGAAGATCTTTTGGTTATTTACGATGATTTAGATATGGAAGTTGGCAAGATTCGTCTTCGAGCTAAAGGATCAGCTGGAGGTCATAACGGAATCAAATCGATTATTAATCATATTGGAACTCAGACTTTTTATCGAATTAAGATTGGCATTGGAAGACCTAAGCAGGGCATGTCAGTTGTTCATCATGTCTTAGGAAAATTTGATAAAGACGATTACATCACTATTCTACAAACAATCGATCGAGTAGAAGAAGCGGTTAACGATTACTTGGTAGAAGAAAATTTTGAAAGAATCATGCAGAAATACAACGGGTAAGTAGATGAATGTAATTGATTTAGTGAGTCAAAACTCCAACCTTCTATCCTGGCAACAAGGTTTGCAAAAAAATAATAGGGAATTGATCTTAGGATTGTCTGCGACTACAAAGGCTATTGTAATGGCTTCAGCCTTTGATTCTATTGAAAAAGCAGTCCTCATCACTTCCAGTTATAACGAAGCAGAACGATTGGCCAGTGATTTTATTGCCTTACTTGGAGAAGAGAAAGTCCATACATTTTTGGGAGATGATAACCCTTTAGCAGAATTTGTTTTTGCTTCACAAGAAAGGCAATTTGCACGATTAGAGGCTTTGAACTTTTTATGTCAAGAGGATCGTCAAGGTATCCTTGTGACCAATGTGAGTGGTATAAAACTACTATTACCTTCTCCTAAAGTTTTTGCATCTAGTATTTTTAAATTGAAGGTTGGTCAAGAAATAGACTTAACTACCCTGAGTGAAACATTACAGAAGATTGGTTATCAAAAGGTGAGCCAGGTTTTGCAACAAGGGGAATTCAGTCTAAGAGGAGATATCTTAGATATCTTTGAGATCGACCAACTCCAACCTTATCGGATTGAATTTTTCGGAGATGAGATTGATGGAATCCGAATCTTTGACCCAGAAAGCCAGCGTTCTGTTGAAAATGTCGAAAGAATTCAACTCAAAGCAGTGAGTGATCTATTATTGCAAGAGGAAGATTTTATCCGTGGTCAGAATCAAATAGAACAATTGCAAGAACAGAGCACGAATGAAGCATTTAAATCTTATCTAGCCGAAATTCTAGGGGATATTTCTCAAAGGAAACTTCATCCGGATCTTAGAAAATTTATTAGTTTCTTTTATGAGAAACAATATACCCTATTTGATTATCTTCCTAAACATACTCCAGTTTTTTTAGATGATTATCAAAAAATAGCAGATCAAATAGCAAGATTTGAACTAGATGCAGCTAATCTCTTGACGGAAGATTTACATAAAAATCGAGCCTCTTCTCGTCAAGTGTATTTTGGTGATACCAGTACAATATTAAGAAAATATACACCTGCAACTTATTTTTCAAACTTTCAAAAAGGTTTGGGAAATCTGAGGTTTGATCATTTGTATCAATTTAATC
The DNA here is from genome assembly GCF_047463895.1 of Streptococcus sp. OMI750. Lineage (NCBI taxonomy): Bacteria > Bacillati > Bacillota > Bacilli > Lactobacillales > Streptococcaceae > Streptococcus > Streptococcus sp. OMI750. The sequence goes on along the minus strand of NZ_JASHCZ010000009.1, from coordinate 10,095 downwards.
AATACCCAATGCAGGAGTTTTTTGGACAATTTGATTTACTAAAAGAGGAAATTGAACGGTATCGAAAATTAAACTATACTGTTATTGTCCAAGCAAGTTCTCATCACAATCTTCAACAGCTCCATAAAAATTTAGAAGAGTATGGAATTCGATTATATTATATCGATGGGGATGCGATCATCCCTCAAGCTAGTCAATTAATTGTTGGAGGACTAGCTCACGGTTTCCAATTTGTTGATGAAAAAATTGTCTACATTACAGAATCAGAGATTTATCAGAAAAAGATCAAGCGAAAGATTCGCAGACAAAATATTTCCAATGCAGAACGTCTAAAAAATTATAATGAACTGGAAAAAGGGGATTATGTTGTTCACCAAGTTCATGGTATTGGCCAATATTTGGGAATTGAAACGATTGAAATTTCTAGTGTCCATCGTGATTATGTTTCGATTCAATATCAAAATGGAGATCGCATCTCGATTCCTGTCGATCAGATTCAGATGTTGTCCAAATACGTTGCAAGTGATGGAAAAACGCCAAAAATTAACAAGTTAAATGATGGGCGTTTCCAAAAAACGAAGCAAAAGGTTCAGACCCAGGTGGAGGACATTGCAGATGATTTAATAAAACTTTATGCGGAACGTAGTCAATTAGAAGGTTTTGCCTATTCCAAAGATGATGAAAATCAAGAAGCATTTGAACAAGATTTTCCATATATTGAAACAGATGATCAATTACGTTCCATTGAAGAAATCAAAAAAGATATGGAATCAAATCGTCCGATGGACCGATTGCTGGTTGGAGACGTCGGTTTTGGGAAAACAGAGGTTGCTATGCGAGCAGCCTTTAAGGCAGTAAATGATCATAAACAAGTAGCAGTGCTGGTTCCTACAACTGTTCTTGCCCAACAACATTATGCCAATTTTAAGGAGCGTTTTGAATCTTTTGCAGTAGAGGTTGCTGTTTTAAGTCGTTTCCAGAGTAAGGCAGAGCAGAAAGAAACGCTTGAAAAATTGAAAAAAGGACGAGTGGATATTATTATTGGAACTCACCGGTTATTGTCCAAAGATGTTGTTTTTTCAGACTTAGGCTTAATCGTGATCGATGAAGAACAACGTTTTGGAGTGAAGCACAAAGAAACCTTGAAAGAATTGAAAAAAAAGGTGGATGTGCTTACCTTGACAGCTACCCCTATACCTCGAACTCTTCATATGTCTATGCTGGGAATTCGAGATTTGTCTGTCATTGAAACCCCTCCGACCAATCGGTATCCAGTGCAAACTTTTGTACTAGAGACCAATCCAACCATTATTCGAGATGCTGTATTGAGGGAAATGGATCGTGGAGGTCAAGTGTATTATCTTTACAACAAGGTAGATACGATTGAGCAAAAAGTATCCGAGTTAAAAGAGTTGATTCCAGAGGCTTCGATTGGATTTGTTCATGGCCAGATGAGTGAAGTTCGCCTGGAAAATACCTTGTTGGATTTCATTAATGGCGAATACGATGTCTTAGTGACGACAACCATTATTGAGACAGGTGTAGATATTCCAAATGCCAATACGCTCTTTATTGAAAATGCGGATCATATGGGACTTTCAACTCTTTATCAACTAAGAGGTCGTGTGGGACGAAGCAACCGAATTGCTTATGCTTATTTGATGTATCGTCCAGACAAATCTCTTACAGAAGTGTCTGAAAAACGTTTAGAAGCTATTAAAGGCTTTACTGAATTGGGGTCTGGATTTAAAATTGCGATGCGAGATCTATCAATCCGTGGAGCAGGAAATATTCTGGGTGCTTCTCAATCTGGTTTCATCGATTCAGTTGGTTTTGAAATGTATTCCCAATTGTTAGAAGAAGCTATTGCTAAAAAACAAGGCCAAGAGCATCGTCGACAAAAGAGCAATGCGGAGTTGAACCTACAAATAGATGCGTATTTACCAAATGATTATATTTCGGATCAACGTCAAAAAATTGAAATTTACAAACAAATCCGTGAAATGAATTCTGCTGCAGATTATGAATATTTACAAGACGAACTGATGGATCGTTTTGGAGAATACCCAGATGTTGTCGCCTACCTACTTGAAATTGGTATAGTAAAAGCTTACTTGGATCAAGTATTTGTTCGTTTAGTGGAGAGAAAGCAACAAAAAGTGGCAGTGAAGTTTGAACCAATTGCCAAACAACTGTTTTTGACACAGGATTATTTTAAAGCTCTGTCAATGACACAGTTAAAAGCTCAGCTTGCAGAAGAGAAGGGATTAATTGAAGTAATCTTTGATGTTCGAAATAAGAAAGATTTTGAAATTCTAGAAGCTCTGAAGCAATTTGGTCAAACCTTATTGGAAATTAAACAGGAAAAAGAAGAGAACTAGCAGTTCTTAGCTCATTTTTCGCATTTTATGGATAAAAAATGATACAATACTATGTTAGAGGTGACAGTATGAGATTAGATAAATATTTAAAAGTTTCTCGCATTATCAAGCGTCGCCCTGTCGCAAAGGAAGTTGCAGATAAGGGGCGAATTAAAGTCAATGGAGTATTAGCCAAAAGTTCAACGGATTTGAAAGTGAATGATCAAATTGAAGTTCGTTTTGGAAATAAAGTATTGACGGTTAAAGTCTTGGAAATGTTGGATAGTACAAAAAAAGAAGATGCATCCAAAATGTACGAAATAATTAGTGAAACAAGGATAGAAGAAGATGCCTAAAAATATCGTTCAAATGAACAATAAATATATCAAAGACGAAGGTCAGCGAAAACGTTTTTTAGAAGAAGAAAGAAAAAAACGTAATCGCTTTATGGGACTTGTCTTGATTCTAGTTATACTACTGTTTATTCTTCCAACTTATAACTTGGCCCAGAGCTATCAATCACTACAAGACAAAAAAGAACAATACAAACAGTTAGAAAAAGAATATAAGGAAACAAGTGAACAAAAAGAATACCAGCAAGACATCGCTAAAAAATTAAAAGACGATGACTATGCAACAAAATATGCACGCGCTAAATATTCTTTTTCAAAAGATGGTGAATTTGTTTACACCATCCCAGATTTACTTCCCCAATAATCAATGGAAAATATCTTACAAACAGTTAAACAATTCCTTGAATTTTCGGATGAAAAATTAGAGGAATTAAAAAAGAAAAACCAAACACTCAAACTTCAAAAGGATGAAAAGGAAAGGAATACAGGTGTCTAAACGATTTCTGCTCCTACTGCTAGTCCCAATTTTATTTTTGGGACCTCAAGCAGCGAGTATTGAGCAATCTGAGTCCTCTCAGACAATTGCTTATCCATCAGAACTTTATTTTTCTTCAATTCCAGCAAACCCTAATGTCTATCGCAAAATTGTTGTTTTTTCTGATCCTCAGTTGAAAAAAGAAAAAGGAGAAATTCTTCCTAATACACCGTTTACAATTGAACAACTCTTTGTAAACGATGATGGAAAGGCTGTATTTAAAATAGCAGATAAAGGATATGTGCTAGCAGATTCTTCTGTCATTTTTTCTGATGTTGTACAAGAAACACAAGAAAAAAAACAAGACATATGGCTAAAACCTGGATTTAAAGTGTATGATCGACCCTTAATAAATGGTGCGAAAGAAAAAAACACCTCCCTTTCTTCTTATACAAAAGTGACCGTTTTACGCACAGCTCAGACTTTACGAGATGAGTTTGTGGAAATTGAGGGCCAAGGATGGGTTAACCAAGCATTCATCACTGAAACAGATAATCGAATGGAAAAAGTCCAGGACTTACTCAATAGTAAATATAATTCTCCTTCGTATGGAATTTATGTAAAACAATTAGAGACAGGAAATACTGCTGGAATCAATCCCCAAAAAGAAATGTATTCTGCTAGTGTGACGAAATTACCCTATTTGTACTATGTCCAAGAACAGCTTAATAAAAAGGCTATTTCTCCAACGACAGTCTATAAGTATATTCCAGAAGTTAATGACTTCAAAGGTGGCTATGAACCAGAAGGAAGTGGTAGTCTTTCAAAGGCAGCAGATGGCAAGGAATACAGCGTCCAAGAATTAGTAGATAAGATTGCAAAAGAATCGGATAATGTTGGACATAATATTTTAAATTATTATGTTACCCATCAATCGGATCAAGATTTTCAAAAAACATTGGATAAAATTTCCAAAAAACACTGGGATGTTGAAAAAAGAGAGGCATCTGCTGAAATGGCTGGAAATGTGATGGAAGCTGTTTATCAGCAGAACGGTTCTATTATTGACGCACTATCCTCTACAAAATATGATGATCAACGAATTGCGCGTGATCTTCCAGTAAAGGTTGCTCATAAAATTGGGGATGCCTATGATTTTAGACATGATGTTGCGATTGTATACACCAATTCGCCTTATGTCATCGCGATTTTTACAGATCATTCGGATTATGATACGATTTCCAAAATTTCAAAAGACATCTATGAGGTATTGAAATAATGGAAAAGAAATTTTTAGAGTTTTGTGAAAAAAAAGATCTATTCACTTCCCATTGCCGTATTTTAGTTGCCATATCTGGTGGATTGGATTCCATGAATCTATATGAACTTTTGGAGAAGAACAAAGAACGATTGGGGATTCAATTGGTACTCGCTCATGTCAATCATGGACAAAGACCAGAATCGGATTTTGAGGAAAGTGAACTTCGAAAGCTGGCTGATAGGCGAGAGACACGTATCCACGTTGCTCACTATTCGGGAGCTTTTACAGAAGCAAAAGCTCGCACCTTTCGTTATGATTTTTTCAAGCAGATTATGGAGATAGAGGATTGCACCGCTCTAGTAACAGGTCATCACGCCAATGATCAAGCTGAAACAACTTTCATGCGCTTGATACGAGGAACTAAATTACGTTACTTAAGTGGTATTCCTGTACGCCAACCATTTGGGAAGGGTGAGTTAATTCGCCCTTTATTAGCTTTTACAAAAAATGAACTGAAGGAAATTCCTCATTTTGAAGACAGTAGCAATCACTCACAGGATTTTTTCCGAAATCGTGTACGCCATCAATACCTTACAGAATTTGAAAAAGAAAATCCTCAAATGCAAGCAAGTCTTTGCTATTTAGCAGAGGAAGTGAATCATTGGCACAAAGCACTGAAAGAATTAACTAGTGAGTTAACCATTCAAGATTTAGCTTCTTTTAGAACGTATTCTCATTCTGTACAATCCTTCTTATTAGAAGAGTATTTAGCACAATTTCCAGATTTGCAACTTGGTAGAGTCCAGTTTCAAGAATTGTTAGATTTACTAAGAAAGAAAAGAAATTGCGTTCATTATTTAAAATCAAATTATGAACTCCATCAAGAATATGATTTCTTTGAAATACGAAAAATCAGTCAAAAGTCGGATGACCAAATCCTCCCAATTTTGTTAGAATTTGGGAATATCTTTGAAATTGCAAACTATAAACTATCTTTTGGACAACCATTAGAAGGAAAAAATGTAGAAATTCTTTTTGTTTCACGAGAAACTCCCATCTTGATTAGAAGAAGGATGAATGGCGATCAGTTGATTGTGAATGGCCACCATCAAAAATTAAGGCGGTGGTTTATCAACCATAAGATTCCAATTTCTATTCGACAGGAAGCTCTGATTATAGAACAGAATCATAACATTCTTTCTGTAGTAGGATTGGTAACGAGTGATTTGAGTAAGCCCTCAAAAAGTGCTATAATAAAAGATAGACTTTATATTCAAAAAATAGATAGGTAACGACATGTTAGAAAAAGATATAAAAAAAGTATTGGTTTCACATGATGAAATTGTAGAAGCAGCAAAAAAATTGGGTGAAACCCTAACAAAAGAGTATCAAGGAAAAAATCCTATTTTCGTTGGTATTTTGAAGGGTTCTGTTCCATTTATGGCAGAGTTGATCAACCATGTGGATACTCATATTGAATTAGACTTTATGTTGGTGTCAAGTTATCATGGTGGTACAGCAAGCACAGGTATCATTAATATTATCAAGGATATTGATCAGGATATTACAGGTAGAGATATTTTATTTGTGGAAGATATCATCGATACAGGTAAAACCCTCAAGAGTCTAAAAGAACTCTTTGAAGAACGAAATGCAGCATCTGTGAAGATTGCGACATTATTGGATAAACCTGAAGGACGTTTGGTTGAGATCGAAGCAGATTATACCTGCTTTACGATTCCTAATGAGTTTGTTGTTGGATATGGTTTAGACTATGAAGAAAATTATCGTAACCTACCATATGTTGGTGTATTAAAAGAGGAAGTGTACTCAAAATAGAGGAGACTAGATGAATAACAGAAAAAACAACGGTTTTGTTCGAAATCCTTTTCTGTATTTGTTGATTATTGTAGCGGCTGTGACAGGATTCCAGTACTTTTTTGCAGGTAATGGAGTTGGTCAAAGCCAGCAGATCAACTACACAGAATTGGTCAAGGAAATTAAAAATGACAATGTAAAGACGATTAGTTACCAACCGAATGGTAGTGTGATTGAAATTGCAGGGACCTATAATAAAGCAAAAGAATCAAAAGAAGATACAGGAATTCAATTCTTTACCCCGAGTGTTCAAAAAGTATCTCGCTTTACTAGTGTCATCCTTCCATCTGATATTACTGTCAATGAATTACAAAAATTAGCCGCTGACCACAAAGCAGAAATCACTATCAAACGTGAAAGTTCAAGTGGGATGTGGATTACCATTCTAACTTCCATTGTTCCATTTGTCATCGTGATGTTCTTCTTCTTCTCCATGATGAATCAAGGTGGTGGCGGTGGTGCCCGCGGTGCTATGAACTTTGGTCGTAACAAAGCGCGTGCTGCCAATAAAGAAGATATAAAAGTTCGTTTTTCGGATGTAGCAGGAGCTGAAGAAGAAAAACAAGAACTCGTTGAAGTGGTTGAATTTTTAAAAGATCCAAAACGCTTTACTAAATTGGGAGCAAGAATTCCAGCAGGAGTGCTTCTTGAAGGCCCTCCAGGAACAGGTAAAACCCTTTTAGCAAAAGCAGTAGCTGGAGAAGCTGGAGTACCATTCTTCAGTATTTCAGGGTCGGACTTTGTTGAAATGTTTGTCGGAGTCGGCGCTAGCCGGGTTCGTTCACTTTTTGAAGATGCTAAAAAAGCTGCTCCAGCTATCATTTTCATCGATGAAATTGATGCTGTTGGACGCCAACGTGGTGTAGGTCTTGGCGGTGGAAATGATGAGCGGGAACAAACCCTCAACCAGCTCTTGATTGAGATGGATGGTTTTGAAGGCAATGAAGGAATTATTGTTATTGCTGCTACTAACCGTTCAGATGTTCTGGACCCAGCCCTTCTTCGTCCTGGCCGTTTTGACCGTAAAGTATTGGTTGGGCGTCCAGATGTGAAAGGTCGTGAAGCGATTCTTCGAGTTCACGCTAAGAACAAACCACTCGCTCAAGATGTAGATTTGAAATTGGTTGCACAGCAGACACCAGGATTTGTCGGTGCCGATCTTGAAAATGTTTTGAATGAAGCAGCCTTGGTTGCAGCTCGTCGAAATAAAAAAGTGATTGATGCTGCTGATATCGATGAAGCAGAAGATCGTGTTATTGCAGGACCATCTAAGAAAGATCGGACGATTTCGCAAAAAGAACGTGAAATGGTCGCTTATCATGAAGCAGGTCATACGATCGTTGGTCTGGTTTTATCAAATGCTCGAGTGGTTCATAAGGTTACTATTGTTCCTCGTGGTCGCGCAGGCGGTTACATGATTGCCCTTCCTAAAGAAGATCAAATGTTACTTTCTAAAGAAGATATGAAAGAACAATTAGCTGGTCTCATGGGAGGACGTGTTGCGGAAGAAATTATTTTTAATTCACAAACAACAGGTGCTTCAAATGACTTTGAACAAGCCACTCAAATGGCGCGTGCAATGGTGACAGAATATGGAATGAGTGAAAAACTTGGACCAGTTCAATATGAAGGAAATCATGCCATGTTCGGAGCTCAAAGCCCACAAAAAATGATTTCAGAACGGACTGCTTATGAAATCGATGAAGAAGTACGTAGTCTATTGAATGAAGCTCGTAACAAAGCTGCAGAAATTATTCAAGGTAATAGAGAAACGCATAAACTTATTGCTGAAGCTCTATTAAAATATGAAACCTTGGATAGTGTTCAAATTAAATCATTGTATGAAACAGGTAAAATGCCTGAAAATTCAGAGCATGAATTGGAAGAAGAAGCCAAACCTCTATCATATGATGAAATTAAATCAAAATTAGAAGAAAATAACTAATCAAAAGAAGGAAATTTTTTCCTTCTTTTTTTAAAAAAGTATTGACAGGAAAAAATTATTCTGTATAATAGATTATGTTGTAAAAATGGTCCGTTGGTCAAGGGGTTAAGACACCGCCTTTTCACGGCGGTAACACGGGTTCGAATCCCGTACGGACTATCGATAGACTGTCACTGAGTGGCAGTTTTTTTGTGCATTCAGTCAGTATAGTTAAAAATAATGACCGAATAGTTTAAAAAACGAGCAGAATAGAAAAAAACTCCTAAAACCTTTTTTACTTTTATAAAATACAAATATGAAAGTAAAGGAGAGCTTATGGAATTTAACAAGATGTATCAAAAAGTAAAATTTATTGTTCGAAAATGTGAAAAAGAATACTATATCCAGCTGTGGGAAAAAGATGATTGGGAACAAGAAGGCCAATTAACACTCTTTGAGCTTTATCAGAAAAATCCTGAAATAGGAACAAATGAAGAATTACTATATAAGTATTTTAAAACAAAATTTAGGAATCATATTAAAGATAAGTTAAGACAGCAAGAAAGCGATAAACGAAAAATCAACAGAATGCCGTATGTTGAAATTGGAGAAATTAGCCACAGAATTTCATCAAGAAAAATATATCTAGATGAACTTGTAGTATTAAGAGATTCCTTAAAACGATTTAAGGAGAATTTAACAATAGAAGAAAAAGAACAATATGAATCGTTATTAGCCAATAGAAGATGTCTAGGAAAAACGAAGATGAAAAAGAAATTAGAAAATTATTTGAAAGATTTTAAAAACTCCATTTAACAAGCATATAGTTAATGGAGTAAAATTAAGATTTTTTCAAAAAAGTAAACTTTTTTAAAAAAAGTTATTGACAATTAAAAGTGTACGTGATATACTAATATAGTTGTCGCGAGAGAGCGACAAAGACCTTTGAAAACTGAACAAGACGAACCAATGTGCAGGGCGCTATAACGGAAGTTATAGTAACTGAACAATAAAAAAACAATAAATCTGTCAGTGACAGAATGAGTTTAAGACAAACAATTATTTTAATGAGAGTTTGATCCTGGCTCAGGATGAACGCTGGCGGCGTGCCTAATACATGCAAGTAGAACGCTGAAGCTTGGTGCTTGCACCGAGCGGATGAGTTGCGAACGGGTGAGTAACGCGTAGGTAACCTGCCTGGTAGCGGGGGATAACTATTGGAAACGATAGCTAATACCGCATAACAGTAGATATTGCATGATATCTGCTTGAAAGGGGCAATTGCTCCACTACCAGATGGACCTGCGTTGTATTAGCTAGTTGGTGAGGTAACGGCTCACCAAGGCGACGATACATAGCCGACCTGAGAGGGTGATCGGCCACACTGGGACTGAGACACGGCCCAGACTCCTACGGGAGGCAGCAGTAGGGAATCTTCGGCAATGGACGGAAGTCTGACCGAGCAACGCCGCGTGAGTGAAGAAGGTTTTCGGATCGTAAAGCTCTGTTGTAAGAGAAGAACGAGTGTGAGAGTGGAAAGTTCACACTGTGACGGTAACTTACCAGAAAGGGACGGCTAACTACGTGCCAGCAGCCGCGGTAATACGTAGGTCCCGAGCGTTATCCGGATTTATTGGGCGTAAAGCGAGCGCAGGCGGTTAGATAAGTCTGAAGTTAAAGGCTGTGGCTTAACCATAGTACGCTTTGGAAACTGTTTAACTTGAGTGCAGAAGGGGAGAGTGGAATTCCATGTGTAGCGGTGAAATGCGTAGATATATGGAGGAACACCGGTGGCGAAAGCGGCTCTCTGGTCTGTAACTGACGCTGAGGCTCGAAAGCGTGGG
>NZ_JASHCZ010000008.1:0-42088 GCF_047463895.1 Streptococcus sp. OMI750 | reverse complement strand
TTGAGACACTCTGTGATTTCACAGCACTCAAGGACTCACTCGCTGAAGCAGATTGACTTTGTGAGACACTAGTCTTCAAGGACTCACTCAAGGAATTTGAGACACTCTGTGATTTCACAGCACTCAAAGACACACTTGTTGAAGTAGATTGACTTTGTGATACGCTAGTCTTCAAGGATTCACTCAAGGAGCTTGAAACACTTTTTGAAGCAAGTGTACTCAATGAAAGGCTCATCGAAGTAGACTGCTTAGTGGACTCGCTTCGACTTTGTGAAATGGATTCTTGCTTAGACTGACTAACACTTTGCGAAACTGACTGACTATGATCACTATCTGACAATTTCACAGCTACGACATTGGTCGTACTATCTTTATAAGTAATGGTGACTGTACCATCACTATTAACCGTATAGGCCTTAATACGGTTGGCTACCTCTGGATTGACAGCTGACACAGCTGCAATCACCTTGCTCTTATCTGCATCTGTCAATGCAGTTAGGCTCGTCACCTGAATAGTACCCGTTGGGGCTACACCTGGCGTACGATCAGCTAAGCGTCCTTGGGTCATCCGAATCTCTCCCAAACCATTTGGTCGATTCATATTGGACGCCTTGTCAATAGCCGCGACGTTGCGTTGCCATGTATTCCGGTAGGTATGGTAAAGATCATCCTTCAAATGAATGGTCGTTGTGATGGTTGCAGGGTTGGCACTAGTAGCCGTAATCTCTCCCGTGATAGGTGCAATATTACCTGTTCCATACTGGCTACCACCAAAGAAATTCCCGTTCAAGGCATTGTCGTTCAAATCTGCCCGTGCCACAACTTTCATTTCTTTCAACTTGCCACTGTCATCCGTAGCTGTAAAAGTCACAACTGCATCATCACCAGCGTAAATAGTATAATTCTTCCCACCACCTTCAAGAGGAGTTGATTTCGGTTCTACACCATTAACAGTCAACTTAGCCGTCACTTCAGGACGTGTGGCATCCGTTACAGCTACAGAATTACTGGCATCTGAATAAACCGCATGTTCACCATAGAGGATTCGAGCTTTGGCTGTTACTCCACCTGTTTGTAACTTAACTGTCGGCGTCACAATCGCTTGACCCGAAGCATCTGCCACTGCTGTTCCCACTTCGTCGTCATTATTGTATAGAACGACTGTAGAACCTGGCTCAGCACCGGTCACTGTTACAGGTGTTTGAGTATAGGCTTTCTCTAGTAAGCGAGTCTCAACCGTCGGTGCTGCTAGGCGCTTAACAGGAGCGGTTACATCATTTGTGGTGTTATCTTTATAAGTAATAGTCACCACACCAGATGATGAAACCGAATAAGATTTAAAATCCTTTGAAGTGGCAATATTTGGGTTAGCAGTCTTAAAGGCCTCCCAAACCTTATCTTTTTCGGCTTGAGCGAGATTACTTGTGTCATTAACAAAAGTACTCGTTGTCACAGCCGTAATCGGGTTTCGAATGCCATCATTTTGTGGCAAAACCTGAATACGAAGCGTACGTGTCACTGACTGCCTAGCCGTATTAGTCACTACAAAAGAAACATTATAAATTTTCCCAGGCGTTACGACCTCTGTCTGCCCAACAGTCCCCACAATATTAAAGGCGACTGCACTATTTTTTAGTGCCGACGTCTGAGGCACGTTGATCCCATTCACACGATCACTACCAGAAGCGTAGCCAATACTTTTAATACTATTTCGTGTAGGAATGGTTTCAACAACATTATAAGCATGATTGATGTAATCTGAATTATAGACAGAAATCAAAGCATTATTGGCTGGCCCTAGATTATATTGAGGAGCACGAAGGCTCGTATCCGAGTCGATACGATTCCCATTGCGCGGATCTCGTTGACCAGATGTCGCGCGCAGCACCGCATTGGCCAACCGATTCCGAGCGGTTTTTGCTTGACTTTCTACTGCATCGATTTGGATCGCTGGATTAGATAACCCTGAACGAATAGCTTCTAAAGCCAGATCTCCATACTCAATAGCAGATTCTGTCCCAGGGATTTCCATGGCTTGAGCGCGATAAGTATATAAATCTAATGCCAAGACTTGCAGACGCTTCACCTGCTCTTCAGAGCGAGTGGTCTGAGCATTCCCGGCCATTTCACCCTTTTCACTAACCGTTTCGCTATGAGAGATTTCCTCCGAATGACTACTGCTAGCTACTTCAACCGAAGACTGACTCTCCACATGATGAGCTGAACTGCTTGTAAGATGTGATTCACTGATAGAAATCGACTGAGAGAGGGAGGTGCTGACAGAAGAAGACTGACTTCTGAACTCTGAGAGAGATTCCGATTCACTAATAGACTGACTCGCTGAGACAGAATCCACAGCAGACTTCGTACCCAAAACAAAACTATCCTGATCAACAATGCCGGTTGATGGACTGATCTCAGACTCAAGAGTAGAATTCACCCCATTTTCCTCTGCAAATACTGGATTAGCAACTGTTGTTGCTCCAGCAAGAGCCCCTAGTACAACCATACCTTTTACTAGGTCTGCAGGCATTTGACGTGAAGAATCACCATATCTAACCATGATTTTTTCATCCACACCAGCTCGCATGACACGAAAAAGCCCTAGTCGAGAGACCGATGCTCGTACCCAATTCTTTCCTGATTTGATTAATTTATAGCGGGTAACTCGGTCCGTTTCACGAAATTCACCCTTCGAACGTTTAAAAAACATTTCCGCTCCTTAAATTTTAGATATCAAGTAATTATACATCATTTTTCCCCCAATGTAACTAATTAAGACCATTTTCTAACACTTTATAAAGGACGCAAAAAGAGAACCCGAAGGTTCTCTTTTCAGATCCATATTCATTTTTCATAGGGTGAAAAGAATCGAATCCATTCATGATGGAAGATTATTTTTCTTCTTTTTTACGACGGCCAAGTACAGCTGCTCCAGCAAGCCCTGCGACTGCTCCAAGAAGAGCTGACGATACAGATGCTGTTTCACCAGTATTGGGAAGTGCTGCAGATTGACTGTGTTTTTGTGAACCACTTGCTGATTCAGATTGTGACAACGACTCAGAACCAGAAGTTGATTGGCTCATAGAAGCTGATTGTGAACCACTACCAGATGTTGAGCCGGATTGTGATTGACTGACTGATGTTGAAGTCGATGCAGATGCTGACACTGATTGACTTGCTGATGTTGAAGCCGATTCTGATGCAGAGACTGATTGACTTGCTGACGTTGAAGCCGATTCTGATGCAGAAACTGATTGACTTGATGACGTTGAAGCTGATTCAGACGCTGATACTGATTGACTTACGGACGTTGAAGTGGATTCAGAAGCCGACGCTGATTGACTTGCTGATGTTGAAGCCGACTCAGATGCAGAGACTGATTGACTTGATGACGTTGAAGTGGATTCAGAAGCTGACGCTGATTGACTTGATGACGTTGAAGCCGATTCAGACGCTGACACTGATTGACTGACTGAGGTTGAAGCTGATGCAGACGCTGACGCTGATTGACTGACTGATGTTGAAGTCGACTCAGATGCTGAGACTGATTGACTGACTGACGTCGAAGTGGACTCAGAAGCACTTACTGATTGACTTGCTGACGTTGAAGTTGACTCAGATGCACTTGCTGATTCTGAGGCAGATGTTGATGCTGACTCAGATGCAGATGCAGATTCAGACGCAGATACTGATTGACTTACTGAAACTGAAGTCGATGCAGACGCTGATTGACTTACTGAGGTTGAAGTGGATGCAGACGCTGACTCTGATTGACTTACTGACGTTGAAGTCGATGCTGACGCTGATTGACTTACTGAAACTGAAGCTGATGCAGAGGCTGACACTGATTGGCTTACTGAAACTGAAGTGGACTCAGATGCAGAGACTGATTGACTGACTGAGGTTGAAGCTGATTCAGACGCTGACTCTGATTGACTTACTGATGTTGAAGTCGACTCAGATGCTGAGACTGATTGACTTACTGACGTCGAAGTGGACTCAGAAGCACTTACTGATTGACTTGCTGACGTTGAAGCCGATGCAGACACTGATTGGCTTACTGACGTTGAAGTTGACTCAGATGCTGAAACTGATTGACTTACTGACGTTGAAGCTGATTCAGACGCAGAGGCTGATTCTGAAGTACTTACTGATGTTGAAGTGGACTCAGACGCTGAGGTTGATTGACTTACTGAAACTGAAGTGGATGCAGACGCTGACGCTGATTGACTGACTGACGTTGATGTCGACTCAGAGGCAGATACTGATTGACTTGCTGATGTTGAAGCCGATTCTGATGCTGACACTGATTGACTGACTGATGTTGAAGTCGACTCAGATGCACTTGCTGATTCTGAGGCAGATGTTGATGCTGACTCAGAGGCAGATTCAGACGCAGATACTGATTGACTTACTGAAACTGAAGTCGATGCTGACGCTGATTGACTTACGGATGTTGAAGTCGACTCAGATGCTGAGACTGATTGACTTACTGAGGTTGAAGCTGATTCAGACGCTGACTCTGATTGACTTACTGATGTTGAAGTCGACTCAGATGCTGAGACTGATTGACTTACTGATGTTGAAGTTGATTCAGACGCTGATACTGATTGGCTTACTGAGGTTGAAGCTGACTCAGATGCTGATTCTGATTGACTTACTGACGTTGAAGTGGACTCAGACGCTGAAACTGATTGACTTACTGACGTTGAAGCTGATTCAGACGCAGAGGCTGATTCTGATTGACTTACTGATGTTGAAGTGGACTCAGACGCTGAGGTTGATTGACTTACTGAAACTGAAGTGGATGCAGACGCTGACGCTGATTGACTTACTGACGTTGATGTCGACTCAGAGGCAGATACTGATTGACTTGCTGATGTTGAAGTGGACTCAGATGCAGAAAC
Organism: Streptococcus sp. OMI750; assembly: GCF_047463895.1. Taxonomy (NCBI): domain Bacteria; kingdom Bacillati; phylum Bacillota; class Bacilli; order Lactobacillales; family Streptococcaceae; genus Streptococcus; species Streptococcus sp. OMI750. The sequence goes on along the minus strand of NZ_JASHCZ010000008.1, from coordinate 37,178 downwards.
TGATTGACTTACTGACGTTGATGTCGACTCAGAGGCAGATACTGATTGACTTGCTGATGTTGAAGTGGACTCAGATGCAGAAACTGATTGACTTACTGACGTTGAAGTTGATTCAGACGCTGACACTGATTGACTTGCTGATGTTGAAGCTGATTCAGATGCTGATTCTGATTGACTGACTGACGTTGAAGTTGACTCAGACTCTGAAACTGATTGACTTACTGACGTTGAAGCTGATTCAGACGCAGATACTGATTCAGACGCTGAAACTGATTGGCTTGCTGATGTTGAAGCCGATTCTGATGCAGAGACTGACTCAGATGCACTCACTGACGCAGATGACGATACTGACTCACTCAATGAAGCAGAAGCTTCTTCTGAAGCTGACTCGCTTAATGAAGCGGAGGTCTCTTCTGACTCAGATACACTAATTGATTCGGAAAGTGATGCGGATGCTTCTTCTGAAGCTGACTCACTCAATGAAGCGGAGGTCTCTTCTGATTCAGATGCGCTCATTGATAGTGATTCGGAAAGTGATGCAGACGCTTCTTCTGAGATTGACTCACTTAATGAAGCAGAGGTCTCTTCTGATTCAGATGCACTCATTGATTGTGATTCTGAAAGCGATGCGGAAGCTTCTTCAGAAAGAGAAACGGATTCTGATACCACTTCTGATGTGCTCTCCGAAAGGCTACTTGAGAGGCTCATCGATTGACTGGTCGTATCCACCTCAGACTCAATAACCTTACTTCCATTAAAGAAATTGGTGTAAATGTTATCTGTTTTACCTGCATAAGGAGAGAAGGTGAAGGAAGTATCAGCTCCAGTAACTGGAACCGTCCAAGTCGATGTGAGGCCGTACCCTTGCTTAGCCTGATAACCGTTCATTTGGTATCCATTTGCCCAAGTAAAGCCATCTCCTTGCTTCACAATCGGTGTCGTATTAGACTTCGGATTTGTAATTTGATTCCCTTGCGAATCCGAAATATAGTTTGTTACATTTGAAGGAGTTCCAAAGCCCTTGCCTAAGGTAAACATCTCTTGGGTTGAGGTCCCAGTATTATAGATCGAATAGCCGGAGGATAAAGCTGCTGGTTTCTCAACAGTAGATGTTTCAGGGTTATCGTAAGTGACCGTATAAGTAAAAGTCACTGTTGTCCCATCGTTAAAGGCTTTTAGCTTATAGTAAATCGGAATCTTATAGTTGGTATCTACTCCAGATCCTACATGAAGCTTGGTTTCACCAGTTGCAACGTTCAAAGTCGCCTGGATAGTCGTTTCACCATTGACAGTTGCATTGCCAGTAAAACCTGCAGCATTCAAGGTAACCATCAATTCATCGATCGATTTTCCTAAACGCTCACGTTGCTCCGTATAAGCTTGTGCAGAAACATTGGCATGGATCAAGCTATTGCTAGCTGTCAATTCTGTTTGGACTTTGGCAATCGCTGATTCAATAGCTTCTTTACGCTCTGAAACCGTCACGTTTGACGAATAATTCCCAGCCAACTTGTTTAAGATTTCTGCCTCTGAAACGTTTTGTTCTAAGACAGCTTTTTCATCTCTTATAGCAGGTGACTGCTTGCCTTCTTCCGTAACTTGTGACTCAGTTACAGCTACAGTTGACTCGCTAAGAGCTGCTGACAACTCATTAGAACCCTGTTCGCTCAATGAAAGTGAGATCGAGCTTGACACAGAGATAGAAGCAGACTCTGAAACAGATACAGATGCGCTCTCAGAAATTGATGTGGATGCAACATTCTCTTCAGAAACCGATTCCGATACAGAAGTCGTCCCTAGAACGACACTATCTGCTTCAGCAATAGTTTCATTGTCTAATTCAGATGCTGTTGCCTTTTCAGCACCTGTTTCATCAGCCTGTGCCGCTGTCGATACGACCGCTCCACCAAGAATAGCACCAGCTGCTATGATCCCCTTCAATACGGTCCTGCTTGAAGCCTCTGTCATTTTCAGGCTTTCTTCAGCTACTTCTGCTACCACCAATTCTTCAACTTGACCACGAACCACCTTAAATAGGCCCAGGTTGGAAGTCGCTGCACGAAGCCAATTTTTACCCGATTTAATTAATTTAAAGCGGGTAACACGATCCGTTTCACGAAATGATCCATTTGAACGTTTAAAAAACATCAACACTATACTCCTTTGATCTTTCTAACCAATAATTATACACCTTTTTAATAAAATTGTAACTTAAATGTACAATTCTCTTTATATTTGTTAAATTTCTGACAGATGCTTCCTTTATGCTTACATCTATAAACTTGTAAACAAAACAAAAAAAGAGAACCCGAAGGTTCTCTTTCTTGATCCTTTTTCATTTCCCACATACTTGAAATGACCGAATCAAATTAGGATAGAAGATTATTTTTCTTCTTCTTTGCGACGTCCAAGTGCTGCAACCCCTGCAACCCCTGCAACTGCTCCAAGAAGAGCTGAAGCTACAGATCCTGTTTCACCAGTATTTGGAAGTTGTTCAAGAGCTGGAGCTGGTTGAGCTGGTTGCTCAGGAACTGGGTTCACTGGTGTATTAGGTGTTGGATCTACCGGTGTGTTTGGTGTTGGATCCATTGGTTTATTAGGTGTTGGATCTACCGGTGTATTTGGTGTTGGAGTTGGTGGCACTGGAGTGTTTGGTGTTGGAGTTGGTGGCACTGGAGTGTTTGGTGTTGGAACGTTTGGAGTCTTCACAAGTTTGTAAACATAAGTAACGTTCTTATCACCTTCGATGACTTTACCAGTTGTTGGGTCAGTTGTTGTCAAGTGACCTTCACCGTCAACTTTACCTACTGGGTAGTTACCTTGTGGTACCAATTCATAGACTTTACCATCTGCAGTTGTGATTGTCTTAGGACGATTATCCACAACTGTATCGTAGTCTTTACCTACTGGTTGGTCTTTTTCATCCACTACTGAAGTCTTGATAGTGTTACCATTTTCATCTACATAGTGAACGTATACATTACCCTTAGGTTGTACAGGTTCTTCGACAAGTTTGTAGATGTAAGTAACGTCTTTACGTCCTTCAACCACTTTACCAGTTGTTGGGTCTGTTGATTCAAGGTGACCTTGAGTATCTACTTTACCAACTGTGTAGTTTCCGACTGGTACGATTTCGTAAGTTTTACCTTCGAATTTAATGTACTGTGGACGGTTGTCTTCAACAGTGTTGTAGTCTTTACCTACTGGTTGGTCTAACTCATCTGTTACTGATTGTTTAATAGTGTTACCTTCAGTATCTTTGTAGTGTACGTATACGCTACCCTTAGGTTGAGTTGGTTGTTCTTTAAGTTTGTAGATATAAGTAACGTCTTTACGTCCTTCGATCACTTTACCAGTTGTAGCATCTGATGACTCAAGGTGACCTTGTCCATCAACTTTACCTACAGTGTAGTTACCGGCTGGTACCAATTCATATGTCTTACCATTGTATTGGATTTCTTTTGGACGGTTGTCTACTACTGTATCGTAGTCTTTATCAACTGGTTGATCTTTTTCGTCAGTGACATCATCTTTAATTGTGTTACCTTCAGTGTCTTTATAGTGAACGTAAACGTCACCCTTCACTTCTTTGTAAACGTAAGTGATGATTGAACGTGGTTTATCAACTTTACCTTTAATTGGATCAGATGATTCCAAGTGTCCATCGCCATCAACTTTACCTACTGGGTAGTCACCTTTCGGTACGATCTTGTAAGTCTTACCATCTGGAGTCTTGATAGTGTTAGGTTTTTCACCTTCCTCAGTTGTGTTATATGGTGTGTCATATGGTGAGTTTGGTGTGTCTTGACGAGGTTTTTGAATTTCTTTACCTTTTTCGTCTACGTAAGTGATGATAACGTCACCTTCTTTAGGTTTCGTTGGATCTTCTTTCAGTTTGTAAACGTAAGTGACATTCTTATCACCTTCGATGACTTTACCAGTTGTAGCGTCATCACCTGTCCAGTGACCTTGGTCATCGACTTGACCTACTTTGTAGTTACCTGCTGGTACCAATTCGTATGTCTTACCTTGGAACTCGATTGTTTGTGGACGGTTGTCTACGACTGTATCGTAGTCTTTACCTACTGGTTGATCTTTTTCATCAGTTACAGATTCTTTGATCGTGTTACCATTAACGTCAACATAGTGTACGTAGACATTACCCTTAGGTTGTTTCAATTGGTAGACATATGTTACGTTCTTATCTTTTTCAGCAACTTTACCAGTTGTAGCATCATCACCTGTCCAGTGACCTTGTTCGTCAACTTTACCTACTTTGTAGTTACCTGCTGGTACCAATTCGTATGTCTTACCTTGGAACTCGATTGTGCTTGGACGGTTGTCTACTACTGTGTCGTAGTCTTTATCAATTGGTTGTTCATCTTCATCTTTCACAGATGCTTTAATCGTGTTACCTTCAGTATCTACATAGTGAACGTATACGTTACCTACTTCTTGGTAAACATACGTAATAGTTGACTTAGGTTTATCAACTTTACCTTTAATTGGATCAGATGATTCCAAGTGTCCGTCGCCATCAACTTTACCTACTGGGTAGTCACCTTTTGGTACGATCTTGTAAGTCTTACCGTCTGGAGTCTTGATAGTGTTAGGTTTTTCACCTTCCTCAGTTGTGTTATATGGTGTGTCATATGGTGAGTTTGGTGTGTCTTGACGAGGATCTTTAATCACTTTACCTTTTGTATTTACATAAGTGATGATTACTTCACCTTGTTTAGGTGTTTCACTTTCAGAATTTGATGAAGAGTTAGATGCTGATTGTGATACAGATGTAGAAAGTGATGTTGAAGCCGATGTGCTCAATGATGCTGATTGGCTTGCTGATACTGATTCAGACGCTGATGCTGATTGGCTTGATGATACTGATTCAGATGCTGAAGCTGATTGGCTTGCTGATACTGATACTGATTCTGACGCTGATGCTGATTGGCTTGCTGATACTGATTCTGATGCTGAAGCTGATTGGCTTGCTGATACTGATGCAGATGCTGAAGCTGATTGGCTTGCTGATACTGATTCTGATGCTGATTCTTGAGCCGATGTAGAAGCTGATTCTGATGCTGAAGCTGATTGGCTTGCTGATACTGATTCTGACGCTGAAGCTGATTGGCTTGATGATACTGATTCTGATGCTGAAGCTGATTGGCTTGATGATACTGATTCAGACGCTGAAGCTGATTGGCTTGCTGATACTGATGCAGATGCTGAAGCTGATTGGCTTGCTGATTCAGATGCAGACGCTGATGCTGATTCTTGTGCTGATGTAGAAGCTGACTCAGATGCTGATGCACTTGCAGATTCTTGTGCTGATGTAGAAGCTGATTCAGATGCAGACGCTGATGCAGATTCTTGTGCTGATGTAGAAGCTGACTCAGATGTAGACGCTGATGCTGATTCTTGAGCCGATGTAGAAGCTGATTCAGATGCAGACGCTGATGCAGATTCTTGAGCTGATGTAGAAGCTGACTCAGATGCTGATGCACTTGCAGATTCTTGTGCTGATGTTGATGCTGATTCAGAAAGTGACTCTGAAATAGATTGTGAAGCTGATTCAGTATTCGATTGAGATTGTGACTTAGATGGTGCTTCTGACTCTGATTGTGATACAGATTGTGACTTAGAAACAGCCTCTGACTGTGACACAGATTGTGACTTAGACACAGCCTGTGATTGTGATACAGATTGTGATTTAGATACCACTTCAGACTCTGATTGTGACTTAGACACAGCCTGTGATTGTGATACAGATTGTGACTTAGACACTACTTCAGACTGCGATACTGATTGTGATTTAGACACTACTTCTGAAAGTGATTGCGAGTTTGAAGCAGAGTTTGAGAATGATTGTGATTGAGAAGCTGATTCAGAATCACCCATTTTCTCAAAGTAATAGTTCACATCAGTTGATGGTTTAACTGCTGACGGAATTGAGTAGTTGTTTGAGAATGAAGTAAAACCTTTTAGATTAGTGTAAGTAATGCTACCGTCTGGTTGCGTTACTTTAGAATCGGCAACGATATCAGCATTACGTCCGGCAATCAAGTTCCATTTATTATTTCCTTGACCAGCTGGTGTCAATGATGCGTCTGGCGCACCAGTAAACGGTTTATCAAAAGCTTCAGTCAGTTTTGTTTCATCGTGCGTAAGGTTAACTTTTTCTGTATTAGACGACCAACCAGTAATAACGAGCGATTTGCTTCCAGCAGTTTCAGTGACATCAATATGGTAGTCACCGTTTTTACTGTTTACTTTTGTAACTTTAGACTCATCAGCCTTCCACTCTTCACCAGCTTTATTTACTTTACTTGTGTAAATGAGTGTGTATTTCGATACATCTTCTGTACCAACATCACTTGAAGCAAAGTTGCTTACTTGTGATGGGTCAAGAGCATAGAATTTTGTAACAGTTGAACCTTCCGTATCAACGATTTCAGAGATACGTTTCACATAATAGTGGTTGGCTCCACCTTGTAGTTCGACCAATTTTTGACCAACAACACCCTTACCAAGGATACCAGATGTTTTTTGAGTTGAGTCAGTTGTTGCTGCTACATGTTTGTAACCTGGGATGTCACGGTTGTTTGAAGCTGTAAATTGTTGACCAGCAAGGCCTTTTTGCGTATAGCTTGCCAGATCTGTTTCATTTCCAGTAGGTTTATATAGTTGACCTGGAGTAGAACTTCCTTCGATAAGCTTATAGTGAGTTGTTTGATCAACTGTAGCATAAGGAACCGAAGTTTGAACGTTTGGTTTGTCTTCATTTTCGTTACCTGGGTAGTTGGTATCGCGGATTTGAAGCGTTTCATACTCAAGGTTAGCGTTGACCAATGAGAAGGTAACGTTACCTGGATCAGTTCCGTTAGCACCTGTGTAAGTCAAAGTGTTGGTTACATCAGAGTTGTTGTTTGTGATGTAGCTTGGAAGGGAGATATTGCTTTCTCCAGCTTTGAGGGTACGTGTATAAGCTTCAGTACCATCAGATTTCTTCACAATACGCAAATGTACATCTGGGTTAGCTGAAAGGCTACCAGTGATGGCTGAACGGTCTACTGAAAGAGTAGCGTAGTAATCAAAATAAGTCTTATTGCCAGAAGCATGATCTGTCTTAAGGAATTGCCATACACCAAAGGTATAACGATCTGCGTTTGGATCTAATGCATAACCTGCTTTGTTGAAGGCTGCATCCTCAATCGTTGCACCGTTAGGATCTGCAATAGCTGGCACAGTAGTTTCAGGACCTTTAGTATCTGTAGAAATTGGTGCCAATTGTGCTGAAATTGCTGGAGCACCATTGACTGTTGTATTACCAGTAAAGCCTGCTGCAGTCAAGGTTGCCATCATGTCATCTACTGACTTGCTCAAACGTTCGCGTTGGTCTGCGTATGATTGAGCTGAAGCATTAGCGTTGATCAAGCTGTTGCTTGCTGTCAATTCTGTTTGAACTTTAGCGATAGCAGCATCAAGTGCTGCTTTCTTTTCTGGAGCTGAAACAGTTGCTGAGTAGTCTCCTGCAATCTTGTTCAACAATGCTGCTTCTGAAGTGTTTTGTTCCAAAACAACTTTATCTTCAGCTTTCGCTACTGTTGTAGTGCTTTCTACACTTGCTTCAGAGCCAGCTGCTACAGTTGATTCGCTTGAAGCTGCTGAAAGTTCTGCTGAACCTTGTTCGCTCAATGAAGCTGAGTGAGATACAGATACGCTTGTAGAGGTTGAAGCACTTGCAGATGCAGAAGCGCTAGCTGATTCTGTTGTTGACTCAGTTGTTGATTCTGTTGTTGATTCAGACTGAGATTCTGTTGTTGAAGTTGTACCAAGTACTGTACTTCCTTGTTCTACAAGAGCTTCACTTGAAAGCTCAGATGCAGTCGCAACGTCTGATCCTGTTTCATCTGCTTTTGCAGTATTCGCTACTGTAGCTGCACCAAAAACAGCCCCAGCTGCTACGATCCCTTTGAGCAAGCCACGGCTTGTCATTTCTTTCACTGATACTGCGTCTTCACGCACTTCAGCTACAACAGTCTCTTCGACTTGACCACGAATGACTTTCAAAAGACCAAAGTTAGAAGTCGCAGCACGCAACCAGTTTTTACCTGATTTGATCAATTTGAAACGAGTCACACGATCTGTTTCACGGAATTCACCGTTCGAACGTTTAAAAAACATTTCTGTCTCCTTATTACATTTTTTATTTCCCTAACATTATAGACTAATCTGTCGATTTTTGAAAGTAATTATTCTTAATTATTGCTATTTTTTTATAATTTTTGTTTTAGATAGTGATAAAATCGTTTTCAGTAGGATCAATTTGTCAAGTCGGGGCAATTTTTTGAAAAAATCCTATAATACTTTGACTTTAGAAGTAAAACAAAAAGCCCCTTTTAACGGGGGCTTTTCTGATAACTATCTGATTTTTTCCAACATATTTTCAATGTGCTGGATGGATTTTTCGCGTCCAAGCAAGTAAATGGTATCTGGCAATTCAGGACCATGCATCTCCCCTGAAACAGCGATACGGATTGGCATAAAGAGATTTTTCCCTTTGATACCAGTTTCCTTTTGGACTGCTTTGATTTGTGGGAAGATATTTTCTACCACAAACTCATCGTCTGACATGGCTTCCAGTTTTGCTTTGAAGGCTTCAAGTACAGTCGGAACCGTTTCACCAGCCATGACTTCTCGCTCAGCTTCAGTCAATTCTGGGAAGTCAGAGAAGAAGAGGTCTGTCAATGGAACGATTTCATCCACTGACTTCATTTGTGGTTTGTAGAGCTCCACTAATTTTTCAGCCTTGTCTGTCAAACGACCTGCTTCTTCAAGGAATGGTTTAGCCATTTCAAAGATGGTCGCAAGGTCTGCATTCTTGATGTAGTCATTGCTCATCCAGTCTAGTTTCTTTTGGTCGAAGGCTGCTGGAGACTTGCTAAGGCGGTTTTCATCAAAAAGTTTGATGAGCTCTTCACGAGAGAAGATCTCGTCTTCCCCACCAGGGTTCCAACCAAGAAGAGCGATAAAGTTAAAGACCGCTTCTGGAAGGTAGCCCTTCTTACGGTAATCTTCGATAAATTGAAGGGTGTTAGTGTCCCGTTTAGACAACTTCTTACCAGTTTCAGAATTGATGATAAGTGTCATGTGACCAAACTCAGGTGCTTCCCATCCAAGCGCTTCATAAACCATGAGCTGTTTTGGTGTGTTAGCAATGTGGTCATCTCCACGGATAACGTGAGAAATTTGCATATCGTGGTCATCGATGACAACGGCAAAGTTGTAAGTTGGGTAGCCATCTTTCTTCTGGATGACCCAGTCACCGCCGATATTGCCACCTTCAAATTCGATATCGCCCTTGACCATATCATGCCACTTGTAGATACCAGACTCATTCACTGCCAAACGAACCGTCGGGATAATCCCCGCTGCTTCACGTTCTGCAACGTAAGCTGCTTTTTCTTCTTCGCTCATACCAAGGTATTCATTGATGTAGCGAGGTGTTTCACCTGCTGCTTCTTGGCGTTCACGTTCTGCCGCCAACTCTTCTTCTGTCACATAAGACTTGTAGGCTTTTCCTTCAGCTAAGAGTTGGTCGATGTATGTTTGATAGAGTTCCAAACGTTCAGACTGGCGGTAGTTTTCATGCGTCTCAGGACTTTCATCCCAGTCCATGCCCAACCAACGCAGGTTTTCAAGCTGGGAACGTTCTCCGTCTTCGACGTGACGTTTGCGGTCCGTATCCTCGATACGGATGATAAAGGTCCCACCATGGTGACGCGCGTACAAGTAGTTAAACAATGCAGTACGAGCATTTCCGATGTGTAGTAGTCCGGTTGGACTTGGTGCATAACGCACACGAATATCTTTTGCCATGTTTCTCTCCTCTTGTCTTGTTCGCTATTTCTAGCTCATTTTTCAATCGTTCCTATTATACCACAAAGAAAGCGGGACTGAAATGAATAAGTGACAATTCCAACTTTTCTTCCTATATATAAGAAAAGAGAGTGGGACAGAAATCGGTCATTCGTTAGAATTCGATTTCGTCGTCCCACCTCCGAACAGTTGAGTAGGGCTGTAAAAGCTGATGAAATTAGCGTAGTAGAGCCCACTCAACCACTGCGTCTTGCTCGACAATCCAAAAACAATTAAGAGGCTAGGACTTTTGTCCCAGCCTCCATATGATGATTGTTTCAATCTTAATAAATAAACACACCCTAAATGCTATGTGAAAAAGATAAATTCTCTTGTGAGCATCGCTCCCTGCGACAATTTCCTTTTTTCACTTTACATTTTACGGGCTCTGTATCTTATTTTAGCCGTTCTTCTAATTCAAAGTCGATTGGCAGGGTTTGTAAAAAGTTTTCCAACTCCCGTTCCCAATAAAACCATTCGTGCTTGCCTGGACTGTGGCTATAAGTGACATCCATGCCTAATTTTTTTAATTCTTTGACTTCATAATTATTAGCTTCATAGAGGAAATCCTGCTCCCCACACCAGATCCAGAGCTTGGTCTTTTTATCTGAAAACTTCTTCGCAGCAGTCTCAAGTGAGTAGGGACTCGTAGTCCAATCTTTTAGATCCCCAAAGATTCCCTTCCAAAAGGCCGGTTTCTCCAAGTCATTGTTTTCAAAGTCTCTATCGTGAAAACTAAGTGCTTCAGAGAAACTCGCGGCACGAGAGAAACGATTTGTCTTGAGGGCCAAGAGCATAGAGCCGTAGCCTCCCATGGACAGACCTGCAATAAAAGTTTTCTCTCGTTTTTTGGTCATATTCGGGAAGAAGCGAGAAAGAGTCTCTGGCAACTCTTCCGCGATGGCCGTGTAATAGTTGTAGCCATACTGGGTATCTGTGTAGAAGCCATTATTGGTATTGGGGAGGACCACGATCAGATTGGTATTTCGCAAAATGCGTTCTACATTGGTCCTCTTCAACCAAGAATGATGATTGCCATTCATTCCATGCAAAAGATAAAGGACAGGAATGTCCGTATCCGCTGGATCCTCCACGCGCGACGCGTCAGGATAAAGGACGGACACGCCCCACTCCATCTTCAAGGCTTCTGAATAATACTCAATCTGCATAACTGCCATTTGATTTCCTCTTTCTACTGTTAAAAACACTCGGCAAGCCTACGGCCGCCAAGCGTTCCATTTTCTTCTATTTTATTTCACTTCCATCACGACTGGTAGGATTGCTGGACGGCGTTTGGTTTGTTCAAATAAGAACTTAGACAAGTTGTCACGAACCAGCCCTTTCAACTCACCCCAGTCAAAGCTATCTTGTGTCAAATAGTCTTCAACGCTTTGGTTAACCAAGTCGCAACTTTCACGAAGAATATCCCGACTCTTCTTGACGTAGATAAATCCACGGGTATGCACGCGCGCTTTGGAAATAATCTTCTTGTCCTTGCGATTCACCGTAATAGCGACGATGAAGATTCCATCTTCTGACAAGACTTTACGGTCACGAAGGACGATATTGCCTACATCGCCAATGGCATTCCCATCAATCATGACATCTCCAGATGAGACACTTCCCGCAGGAACGAAGTCACCCTTTTCATATTCCATCACGGATCCACGTTTTGGAATAAAGATATTTTCAGGTAGGATACCGACTTCCATCGCCACCCGCGCATGGGCATCCAACTCACGATACTCACCTTGGATTGGGAAGAGATATTTAGGTCGAAGGAGGTTGATCATCAACTGCAAGTCTCGTGCGTTACCGTGACCAGACACGCGCAAGCTTGACGTGATCAATTTAACAATTCCACCAGCTTGGTAAATCATATTTTCCACACGCGCTACCACCGCTTCTTTTGCAATAGACGGTGTAGTGACGATGTAGACCAAGTCCCCATCTTTAATTTCCACATAACGGTGACGGCCGATAGACATCTTACGTAAACCATTGATCGGTTCACCCATCCGGCCTGTTTCTAAAATAATCAATTCATGATCCTCAAACCGGCTCATTTCTTTCGGTTTGATCAAGAGTTTTTCATTGGCAAGAGACAATTTATTCAAGCGAATGGCTGTGCGGACGATGTTTTCAACATCGAACCCTGTCAAGACCACCCGGCGACCAGTCTCAGCTGCAGCATCAAAGACCTGCTGGATCCGAGAAAGGTTGCTGGCTACCGCCGCCACGATCACACGACCATCCCAGTCTGCAATCGTATCTAAGATGGCATCGCCCACTTCTTGCTCACTGGCAACTTGAATCTTGCTATCCGCATTGGCTGAATCACTCAAGAGGGCAAGCACACCTTCGCGTCCAATCTCAGCTAGGCGAGCAAAGTCTGTCGCGTACGACTCGCTGGCAGTTTGGTCAAATTTAAAGTCTCCTGTGTAGACGATATTGCCCTCAGGAGTGCCAATCACAATCCCGATACTTTCAGGGATGGAGTGGGTTGTTTGAAAGAAAGAGATGACGGCATCACCAAAATCAATCTCAGAATTCTGATCGATGATATGGAAGTCGTTGAATTTCTTGACACTGTCATTACTTTTTACAAAGAGTTTAGCCAACTCAATGGTCAACTCTGTCCCGAATACAGGGACTTTCGCTTCAGCTAGAAGATAAGGCAAGGCTCCAATAGCATCCGCATGACCGTGGGTCAAGAAAACACCCGCAATGCGCTCCTTATTTTCAAAAAGATAGTCCATATTTGGGATGACGACATCCACCCCAAGTTGCTCATTTTCTGGATACTTCAATCCCGCATCCAAGACAAAAATCGATTCGTTCACTTCAGCGACGTAGAGATTTTTCCCATTTTCTCGAACACCGCCAAGAGTGACTAATTTAATACTACTCACTGTTGTCTCCTTTAGTGTAATTTTTTTAATACTTACGGTCCTTGGTTCCCCAAGTCGAATTACAGCTTTGCAAATACTTGCATATCCACTCTATTATACAATTTTTTTCTATTTTTTTCAAAAAGCTTTCCCACAGCAAAAAAGCCTCCCCATCTAAAGTGGATGAGAAGGATTCTAGGCGCCCATTTTTAGGGGGAAAAGACCCCTAAAAATGGTAATCTCCCCGTTTATTTTCAATAATCCGCATAGCCGCCTTGATCACATGGAACTTAGCCAACAATTCCTCTAGGCGCTTGCTATTTCGAACGCTCAATTGACCGTTCTTGACTGCTTGGGACAGACGATAAAAGTCATCCAAGTCCTCTCCAATATTTTCAAACAGTTCTTTGGCTTCCTTGAGCCGGTAGCGGTTGACCAAGTGGTGCAAGTCCTTTTTGAAAGAAGTGACATTGTTTTCATGAATGTCCGTATAGACTTCCTCTTCTTCCTTTGGTTCTTGGTAATTAACCGCCTTGAAACAAGTGATGAACTCACGACTTTTGATGTTGCAGACAAAGATGACTCCATCACTAGCTACATAGGCTTCCGTGTTAGCTGGTTGAACCACATCACCATCATAAGGAGAGAGGGAAGGGAGGTGTTGGTTGATCCAGCGGTTCAGGTGCTGATCATCTATGCCAAAACGCTCAAAAGCCCTTTGCCGAAAATGGTCACGACAACTGTACTCTTGCCCATACGACAATCCCATACTCTCACCCCCTCCTTTGTATCTTTATAAAAATGGCCTCCAGTCTTACGGGACTAGAGGCCTGGTCTGCTTCGCTGACTTGGTGCAATTAACCTATTGGCTAACAAAACAATGTTTATGATGTTGATTTCATTTAATAGTATTTTTGTAAAATACCAGAGGTTTTCTTTGCTTTCCCAAATCTAAATTTATGAGCTTTCGACTGGACGCATTGAAGTTTGAAAACCTTTATAAAAAGCTTCTACCTACTATTTCCACGTTTTCTTATGTCTTCGGACAAGCTAAGCAGGCTTGCCCGACCGTCCAACCGATCCGACACACACGACATAACTGCTCTTTTACGTTAAGAGCATGAACAGCTATCAGCAAAACAGGCCTAAAACGAAGTAACCTAAAAACTATTTCGATAAGGCATTGGAATCAATCCCTTCTTCATCTTTCTATCTATATTATACTCAACCCCCTTAGCGATTGCAAGCGATTCCATCTGAAACTAGTTTCTATTTTTATGCAGTTTTCTTCTGACCTCTTTCTAAGCTTTTTTGTTGTATAAGGCAGTCATTGAAAGGACGACGTATATTTATAAACAGTAGCTTGTGTTTTAGAAAGAGAAAAAGCTAGAGAACAAGCTCTCTAGCTTAGCATGTAGACAAGGCACAGTAGCTGATTGAACTCTTCTCTCGCTTGATCAGTTCGGAAGAATCCTAATCAGACTTGTGGAGGGAAGCGCCATAAACGATATCGCTTTTGTCCTACTCCCTATTTTCACTTTGCATTTTACGGGCTTTGTATCTTATTCTTTCTCAAACAATTCATAGTAGTCTGCGATGGTCATTTGGGCTTTTTCTTCTTGATTGAGATCTTGGACGATATGTCCATCTTTCATAACAATCAAGCGATTGCCATATTTCAAAGCATCTTCCATATGGTGAGTAATCATAAGGGCAGTGAGAGCATCTTGTTTCACAAACTCATCGGTCAAGGTCATCAGAGCCTGACTCGTTTTTGGATCCAAGGCTGCGGTGTGTTCGTCTAAAAGCAAGAGTTCTGGACGTTTCAGTGTCGCCATCAACAGACTCAAAGCCTGGCGTTGTCCCCCTGAAAGAAATTCAACCGCTGTGTCGATATGATTTTCTAAGCCATTGCCAATCTTAGAAAGAACTGCTTGAAACTCTTCTTTATAGCTTGCCAAGTGGCGCGGAATCAAGCTACGTTTTTCTCCACGAAACTTCGCTACCAAGAGGTTCTCTGCTACTGTCATCCGGGGTGCAGTTCCCATTTTAGGATCTTGAAAAACCCGCGATAGGTATTTGGCTCTCTTTTCTGGAGAGTATGTGGTCACATCTTCCCCAAGAATATAGATCTTTCCACTGCTAACTGGAAGGGTTCCTGCAATCGTATTAAAGAGGGTTGATTTTCCAGCTCCATTGCCCCCCAAAATCGTGATAAAATCATGTTCTCGAATTTCCAAGGAGACATCATCCAGAATGACTTTTTCTTCATTCATCCCATTGCTCACAGACTTGGTTACATTTTTTAATTCTACAATCGCTGTCATTTACTGAGTTTCGCTCCTTTCATGATTTTTTCTTTAAAGGTCGGAATCATCAAACAAATAGCTAGGATCAAGGCACTGAAGATTCGAATATAGCTGGTATTGATGCCAAGGGCAATCACGGCCCAAATCAAAAATTGGTAGGCGATTGAACCTATTGCAATACTGAGCAAGCGCTCTGTCAAGGTGACATTTGAAAAGAGAACCTCTCCAATAATGAGGCTGGCAAGCCCAATAACAATGACACCGATTCCACGCGAAGCATCCGCATAGCCTTCTTGCTGGGCCATCAGTGCACCAGAAAGAGCAATAATACCGTTTGAAATGACCAAGCCCATCAGTTCCATCCGGTCGGTATTGATCCCAAAACTTCTAGCCATATCTGGATTGTCTCCTGTTGCGATATAAGCCTGACCCAAACGCGTATCCAAGAAGAAAATTAAACCAAGCACCACAAGAGTTACAAAAATCAAGCCAATGAGGATCTCATTGAACCCACTGGCAAAAGGAAGAAATTCCTGAATTTTTTTATAGCCCAAAAGTCCCAGATTAGCCCGCTGCATCACAAAAAGAATAACCGAGTTACAAGATGTCATCACAAGGATCCCTGACAAGAGTGTGGGGATTTTCCCTTTTGTATAAAGAAGCCCCGTCGCAAGGCCCGCCAAGCATCCTGCTCCAATAGCAGCCAGGGTCGCTATAAGCGGATTGACCCCTTTGGTGATCAAGGTCACCGCCACCGCTCCTCCAAGCGGGAAGGAACCTTCTGTCGTCATATCTGGAAAATCTAGAATTCGGAAGGTCATAAAGATTCCCAATCCTAAAATAGCCCAAATCAAACCTTGTGAAACAATTGAATTAATCATAGTCTCTCCCTTCGATAGTAGTAGTTTAATTGTAACATAAATATGGAAGAGAACCTATAGGAAATTCACAATATTTCTTGGATCACCAGCTTTTTAAAAATAAAACGGAACCCTCCTGATTATATGGAGCAGGAGGGTTCTATAAACTTTTATAAATATGCAAAAAGAAACCTGTGTTTGTTTCACAAGTCTGGTCTTAATAGGGTAACCGACGACAATAAGGGTGTGAAGTTCTTCCACTCCAAACCCTACTGTAATTCCAATTCAAAGTGGCTTCATTCCCCTTGTTGCCGGCAGTTTGAAAGATCAAACTACTTTACTAGTATACTGTTTTCTCTACTTCAAGTCAATGGAATTTTACTGAAACTAGCAACCGAATGAAATGAATATATAGAATTTTACTGAAACTTTTTCATCACATTTATGCATGTTTTTCTAAGTTCCCAATACCAAACAAAGAGGCCTTGCTCTTTCGAGCAAAGCCTCTTCCTGTTGAATCTAAAATTGTCACCTCATCAACTAGTTTGTCGATGTCACCTCAATTTTAGTCTTCGCTTTTTTTGCGTTTTGCAAGTCCCGCAAGTCCAACCATACCAAGTGCAGCACCTAACAATGCAGCAGAAGCTGATTGATCTTCACCAGTTTCAGGAAGTGCTGGAGCTGGTGGAGTTGTTGGTGTTGGCGGTGTTGGTGGTGTATTTGGCGGTGTTGTTGGTGGTGTTGGTGGTGTATTAGGTGGTGTTGTTGGCGGTGTTGGTGGTGTATTAGGTGGTGTTGTTGGTGGTGTATTTGGCGGTGTTGTTGGTGGTGTTGGCGGAATAACAGTGTTGTTAAACTCTGTATCTTCTGGCAACTGAGTAACAGCCGTCAATACTTTACCGTCTTTATTAATCATAATACCCACAGTAGCAACCATCTTATCGTATTCAACGCTAGAATCTGTGCCACGGATTTCTTCTACATGGTAGAGATGAGTTCCTTCTTCACCACGCTTGAATTCAAGTGCTGAGAATTGGATCTTACCAGCCGCATCATTAGTTACGGTTTCGATCACATTTCCTTTTTCGTCCTTAAGAACGAAGCTGAATTCACCAGCCTTCAACTCACGACCTTCCAATTTCTTAGTGAATTGGAATTGAACCTTAACTGGAATGTTGACTACACGTTTTTCCGTTGGTTTTTCTGGTTTTTCTACAGACTTCTTAGTTGGATCGTATTGGTGTACGATTTGTGAAGCTGTATTTTCAATGTCCACACCCTCTTGAGCAGATTGTTTAATTTCTGCAGGGATTTCAAACTTGTAGTAACGTCCGAAGGCCAACTTAGTTGTGTCGATCACTTGTGTATTTTCTGCGTCTCCAAGTGACTTAGTCAAGTCTGCTTTAGAAGTTGCAGTAATCACACCGTTTTCAACCTTGATATCAAACTTAGCTGTTACATCTTCTCCTGTTACAGAGTCGTATGCCTTAATATCAGCTCCGTTGACATTCAAGTTTGCACTGTCATATTTATCTGTAACACCAACAGATTGAATATTGTGTGCTTCAGTGAATTTAGTTGTATCCAACCATACTTGGTAGTATACTTTATCACCCTTCTTGAGTGTCTTCGTATTGATATTTTGAGCTTCGTTGTTATCAGTCTTATCAACGTAAGGATTTGCGTTTGTATCCGCAACCTTATCCTTCAACTCACTATCATCGTCGAGAAGTTTAGTTCCTGTAAGATCGAATTTAGATTCGTTCAGGATGTATTTCTCTGGGTTGAATTCTGGAGTTTCTGGTGGGCGAACTGTATTGTTGAATTCTTTATCTGCTGGATCCGTTACCTTAGTAAGGAGAGCTTTCGCTGTTCCATCATGAGATACCTCAACTGTTACAACTGCTTTCATCGTGTCATAAGTAACTGTTGCATCAGTTCCTTTAACTTCTTCTACAGTATAGTTGTAAGTACCTTCTTGACCCTTCTTGAATTCAAGAGCTGAGAACTTAACGTTACCAGATGCATCGTTCTTCACAGTTTCAAGAGTCTTACCATCTTTATCCTTAAGAACAAAGCTGAATTCGTTAGCTTTAAGCTCACGGCCTTCCATACGTTTAGTGAAGTTGAATTCAACTGAAACAGGGATGTTCACAACACGTTTTTCAGTTGGTTTGTTTGGTTTCTTCACTGACTTGCTTGTTGGATCGTATTGGTGTACGATTTGAGCTGCAGTGTTTTCAATATCCGCACCACCTTTAACAGTTTCTTTCACTGTTGCTGGGATGTCGAACTTGTAGTAACGTCCAAAGGCAAACTTAGTTGTGTCGATGACTGGGGTATTTTCTGCGTCTCCAAGTGACTTAGTCAAGTCCGCTTTAGAAGTTGCAGAGATCACACCATTTTCAACCTTGATATCAAACTTAGCTGTTACATCTTCGCCTGTTACAGAGTCGTAAGCTTTGATGTTTGCAACATTAATGTCAAGTTTGTCTTCTTCGTAGTCATCAGTAACACCAACAGATTGGATGTTGTGCGCTTCAGTGAATTTCGTTGTATCCAACCATACTTGGTAAACAACCTTATCGCCACGGTTCACTGTCTTGGTGTTGATGTTCGCTGCTTCATTATTATCAGCTTTATCAGCGTAAGGATTTGTATTTGTTTCTGCAATCTTGTCTGCCAATTCTTTATCATCATCAAGAAGTGATTTACCAGTAAGGTCGAATTTCTCAGCGTTCAAGATGTATTTCTCTGGGTTGAACTCTGGAGTTTCTGGAGGAGTCACCTTGTTGTTAAATTCTTTATCCGCAATGTCGCCTACAGTCGCGATCAGAACTTTAGCCGTTCCGTCGTGTTTCACTGTAACTGTTACATTCGCTTTCATTGTGTCGTATGTAACGGTTGCGTCGCTTCCTTTAACTTCTTCTACTGTGTAGTTGTGAACGCCTTCTTGACCTTTCTTGAATTCAAGTTTAGAGAACTTAACGTTACCTGAGGCATCGTTCTTAACTGTTTCAAGAGTTGTACCTTCTGAATCTTTAAGCACGAAGCTGAATTCATTGGCTTTAAGATCACGACCTTCCATACGTTTAGTAAAGTTGAATTCTACTTCAACTGGCACGCTGTTTACACGTTTTTCAGTTGGTTTGCTTGGTTTTTCAACCTTCTTAGTCGTTGGGTTGTAGTAGTTGACTACTTGAGCCGCAGTATTTTCGATATCTACTCCGCCAGGAACATCAGCTTTCACTGTTGTTGGGATGTCGAACTTGTAGTAACGTCCGAAGGCGAATTTAGTTGTGTCAATGATTTGTGTGTTTTCCGCGTCGCCAAGTGACTTCGTGAAGCCATCTTTAAGGGTTGCAGTAATCACACCATTGTTCACAGCGATATCGAATTTAGCTGTTACATCATCACCTGTTACTGAATCGTAAGCTTTGATCTTAGTAGAATCAAGTTCCAACTTCGTTTCATCGTAGTCATCTGAGATTCCTACTGATTGGATGTTATCCTTGTTAGCTGCGTCGAATTTAGTTGTATCCAACCATACTTGGTAAACCAACTTGTCACCACGTTTAACAGTCTTGGTATTGATGTTTTGTTTTTCGTTGTTTGATGCATCGTCCGCATATGGGTTCGCATTGGTATCTGCGACCTTGTCTGCCAACTCTTTATCGTCATCAACGAGCTTGTCGCCTGTGATATCGAATTTCTCTTCAGAAACAACGTATTTCTCTGGTTGGAACTTAGGTTCTTCTGGAGGAGTTACACGGTTGTTAAATTCTTTATCAGCGATTTCGCCTACAGTAGCGATCAGAACTTTAGCCGTTCCATCGTGTTTCACTGTAACTGTTACATTCGCTTTCATTGTGTCGTATGTAACGGTTGCGTCGCTTCCTTTAACTTCTTCTACTGTGTAGTTGTGAACGCCTTCTTGGCCTTTCTTGAACTCAAGTTTAGAGAACTTAACATTACCAGAAGCATCATTGCTTACAGTTTCAAGAGTTGTACCTTCTGAATCTTTAAGTACGAAGCTGAATTCGTTAGCTTTCAACTCACGGCCTTCCAAGCGTTTAGTGAAGTTGAATTCCACTTCAACTGGAACGTTGTTTACACGTTTTTCAGTTGGTTTGCTTGGTTTTTCAACTTTCTTAGTCGTTGGGTTGTAGTAGTTGACTACTTGAGCCGCAGTATTTTCAATATCCACACCACCAGGTACATCAGCTTTCACTGTTGTTGGGATGTCGAACTTGTAGTAACGTCCGAAGGCGAATTTAGTTGTGTCAATGATTTGTGTGTTTTCCGCATCGCCAAGTGACTTAGTGAAGCCATCTTTAAGGGTTGCAGTAATCACACCATTGTTCACAGCGATATCGAATTTAGCTGTTACATCATCACCTGTTACTGAATCGTAAGCTTTGATCTTAGTAGAATCAAGTTCCAACTTCGTTTCATCGTAGTCATCTGAGATTCCTACTGATTGGATGTTGTCCTTGTTAGCTGCGTCAAATTTAGTTGTATCCAACCATACTTGGTAAACCAATTTATCGCCACGTTTCACAGTCTTGGTATTGATGTTTTGTTTTTCGTTGTTTGATGCATCGTCCGCATATGGGTTCGCATTGGTATCTGCGACCTTGTCTGCCAACTCTTTATCGTCATCAACGAGCTTGTCGCCTGTGATATCGAATTTCTCTTCAGAAACAACGTATTTCTCTGGTTGGAACTTAGGTTCTTCTGGAGGAGTTACACGGTTGTTAAATTCTTTATCAGCGATTTCGCCTACAGTAGCGATCAGAACTTTAGCCGTTCCATCGTGTTTCACTGTAACTGTTACATTCGCTTTCATGGTGTCGTATGTAACGGTTGCGTCGCTTCCTTTAACTTCTTCTACAGTGTAGTTGTGTACGCCTTCTTGGCCTTTCTTGAACTCAAGTTTAGAGAACTTAACGTTACCTGATGCATCGTTCTTCACAGTTTCAAGAGTTGTACCTTCTGAATCTTTAAGTACGAAGCTGAATTCGTTGGCTTTCAACTCACGGCCTTCCAAACGTTTAGTGAAGTTGAATTCCACTTCAACTGGAACGTTGTTTACACGTTTTTCAGTTGGTTTGTTTGGTTTTTCAACCTTCTTAGTCGTTGGGTTGTAGTAGTTGACTACTTGAGCCGCAGTATTTTCGATATCTACTCCGCCAGGAACATCAGCTTTCACTGTTGTTGGGATGTCGAACTTGTAGTAACGTCCGAAGGCGAATTTAGTTGTGTCGATCACTTGAGTGTTTTCTGCGTCGCCAAGTGACTTAGTGAAGCCATCTTTAAGAGTTGCAGTAATCACACCGTTGTTCACAGCGATATCGAATTTAGCTGTTACATCATCACCTGTTACTGAATCGTAAGCTTTGATCTTAGTAGAATCAAGATCCAACTTAGTTTCATCGTAGTCATCTGAGATTCCTACTGATTGAATGTTGTCCTTGTTAGCTGCGTCGAATTTAGTTGTATCCAACCATACTTGGTAAACCAACTTGTCGCCACGTTTAACAGTCTTAGTATTCAAGTTTTGAGCTTCGTTGTTTGATGCATTGTCCGCATATGGGTTCGCATTTGTATCTGCGACCTTGTCTGCCAACTCTTTATCATCATCAACGAGCTTGTCGCCTGTGATATCGAATTTCTCTTCAGAAACAACGTATTTCTCTGGTTGGAACTTAGGTTCTTCTGGTGGAGTTACACGGTTGTTAAATTCTTTATCCGCAATGTCGCCTACAGTCGCGATCAGAACTTTAGCAGTACCATCGTGTTTCACTGTGACTGTTACATTCGCTTTCATTGTGTCGTATGTAACGGTTGCGTCGCTTCCTTTAACTTCTTCTACAGTGTAGTTGTGTACGCCTTCTTGGCCTTTCTTGAACTCAAGTTTAGAGAACTTAACGTTACCTGATGCATCGTTCTTCACAGTTTCAAGAGTTGTACCTTCTGAATCTTTAAGAACGAAGCTGAATTCGCTCGCTTTCAACTCACGGCCTTCCAAACGTTTAGTGAAGTTGAATTCCACTTCAACTGGAACGTTGTTTACACGTTTTTCAGTTGGTTTGCTTGGTTTTTCAACTTTCTTAGTTGTTGGGTTGTAGTAGTTGACTACTTGAGCCGCAGTATTTTCGATGTCTACTCCGCCAGGAACATCAGCTTTCACTGTTGTTGGGATGTCGAACTTGTAGTAACGTCCGAAGGCGAATTTAGTTGTGTCGATCACTTGAGTGTTTTCTGCGTCGCCAAGTGACTTAGTGAAGCCATCTTTAAGAGTTGCAGTAATCACACCGTTGTTCACAGCGATATCGAATTTAGCTGTTACATCATCACCTGTTACTGAATCGTAAGCTTTGATCTTAGTAGAATCAAGATCCAACTTAGTTTCATCGTAGTCATCTGAGATTCCTACTGATTGAATGTTGTCCTTGTTAGCTGCGTCGAATTTAGTTGTATCCAACCATACTTGGTAAACCAACTTGTCGCCACGTTTAACAGTCTTAGTATTCAAGTTTTGAGCTTCGTTATTAGATGCATCGTCCGCATATGGGTTCGCATTTGTATCTGCGTACTTGTCTGCCAACTCTTTATCATCATCAACGAGCTTGTCACCTGTGATATCGAATTTCTCTTCAGAAACAACGTATTTCTCTGGTTGGAACTTAGGTTCTTCTGGAGGACGAACAGTATTGTTGAACTCTTTATCAGCAGGATCTGTCACGTTTGTGATCAAGGCTTTCGCTGTACCATCATGACGAACTTCAACTGTAACGACAGCTTTCATTGTATCGTATGTAACGGTTGCGTCTGAGCCTTTAACTTCTTCTACTGTGTACTTGTAGGTACCTTCTTGACCCTTCTGGTATTTAAGGGCAGTGACAGTTTTACCAGCTTTATTGGTGTACTCTACTGGAGCAAACTTGATCTTACCAGCTTTGTCGTTGGTTGTAGTTGCGATCACAACATTGTCGCTGTCTTTCAACTCGAATGTAAATTCGCCAGCTTTAAGGTCGCGACCTTCCAATTTCTTAGTGAAGTTGAATTCAACTGAGATTGGAACACTGTTGACACGTTTTTCAGTTGGTTTGTTTGGTTTTTCAACAGTCTTACTTACTGGATTGTAGTAGTTAACAACTTGAGCTGCTTTGTTTTCAATATCGGCACCAGCTACAACATCGTCTTTCACTGTTGCTGGGATATCAAATTTATAGTAGCGTCCAAATTCGAACTTAGTAGTATCAATGATTTGAGTGTTTTCAGCGTCGCCAAGTGACTTAGTGAAGCCTGCTTTCAGGTTAGCTGTCAGAACACCATTGTTATCAGAGATATCAAATTTAGTTGTTACATCTGCACCAGTAACTGAATCGTAAACCTTGATATCTGAAGCATTAACAGTCAATTTATCCTTGTCGTAGTTATCTGTGATTCCTACTGTTTGGATGTTGTCTTTGTTGTTTGCGTCAAATTTAGTTGTATCCAACCATACTTGGTAGTAAAGTTTTTGACCACGTTCAACTGTCTTAGTATTCAAGTTTTCATCTTCGTTGTTGGCAGTTGTATCGACATATGGATTGGTGTTTGTTTCACCATATTTATCTGTCAATTCAGAATCGTCATCAACGAGCTTCGTACCTGTGATATCGAATTTCGCTTTAGAAACAACGTATTTCTCTGGTTGGAACTTAGGTTCTGTTGGTGGAGTGACACGGTTGTTGAATTCTTTATCGGCAGGTTCTGTCACGTTTGTGATCAATGCTTTCGCAGTACCATCATGACTTACTTTAACAGTTACAACTGCAGCCATTGTATCGTAAGTGACAGTTGAGTCTGTACCCTTAACCTCTGTTACAGTGTAAGTGTACGTACCTTCTTGACCCTTCTGGTATTTAAGGGCAGTGACAGTTTTACCAGCTTTGTTTGTGTAGTCAACTGGAGTGAACTTGAAGTTACCGTCTGCGTCGTTGGTTGCCGTTGCGATCACAACATTGTCGCTGTCTTTCAACTCGAATGTGAATTCGTTAGCTTTAAGCGCACGGCCTTCCAATTTCTTAGTGAAGTTGAATTCTACTGAGATTGGAACATTGTTTACACGTTTTTCAGTTGGTTTTTCAGGTTTTTCAACTTTCTTAGTCGTTGGGTTGTAGTAGTTTACAACTTGAGCCGCAGTATTTTCGATATCTGCACCAGCTACCACATCGTCTTTCACTGTTGTTGGAATATCGAACTTGTAGTAACGTCCAAATGCGAATTTAGTTGTGTCGATGACTTGTGTGTTTTCTGCATCGCCAAGTGACTTCGTGAAGCCAGCTTTCAAGTTAGCAGTGATCACACCGTTGTTCACAGTAATATCGAATTTATCTGTTACTTCTGCGCCTGTTACAGAGTCATAGGCTTTGATGTCAGCTTTATTAAGATTTAATTTAGCTTCATCATAGTTATCTGAGATACCAACTGTTTGGATGTTGTCCTTGTTAGCTGTATCAAATTTAGTTGTATCCAACCATACTTGGTAAACCAATTTAGAACCACGTTCAACAGTCTTGGTATTCAAGTTTTCTGCTTCGTTGTTTGATGCATCGTCCGCATATGGGTTCGCATTTGTATCTGCGTACTTGTCTGCCAACTCTTTATCATCGTCAACGAGCTTGTCACCTGTGATATCGTATTTCTCTTTAGAAACAACGTATTTCTCTGGTTGGAACTTAGGTTCTTCTGGAGGTGTTACACGGTTGTTGAATTCTTTATCAGCAGCATCTGTTACGTTGGCAACGATTGCTTTAGCTGTACCATCGTGTGAAACAACCACTTTAACAGTAGCAACCATTGTGTCGTATGTGACAGTTGCATCTGTACCAGGAGTTTCTTCAACTGTGTAGTTGTAAGTCTTACCAAGATCATCGCGACCAAATTTAAGAGTCTTGAAGACGATCTTACCAGCAGCGTCGTTCTTCACGCGTTCAACTTCAACGCCGTCTTTCTTCAATACGAATTCGAATTCCTTGGCTTGAAGTTCACGACCTTCCAAACGTTTCGTGAAGTTCATTTCCACTGGAACTGGAACACTGTTGACACGTTTTTGTGTTGGTTTTTCAGGTTTTTCAACTGTCTTGCTTACTGGGTTGTAAACGTGAACTGTTTGGTTGGCTGTATTTTCAATATCAGCACCAGCTTTAACAGATTCTTTCACAGTTGCTGGAATATCAAATTTATAGTAACGTCCAAATTCGAACTTAGTTGTATCGATAACAGGAGCGTTTACTTTGTCTTTGATAAATGCTTCCTTAGAAGTTGCAGTGATGGTGCCGTTTTCAACTTTGATATCGAATTTATTGGTTACTTCTGCACCAGTTACTGAATCGTAAGCTTTGATATCCGCTGCATTAACGTCCAATTTTTCTGCATCGTATGTATCAGATACACCGACGTATTGGATGTTGTTAGCTTCTGTGAATTTAGTAGTATCAAGCCATACTTGGTATACCAATTTAGAACCGCGTTCAACAGTCTTAGTATTCAAGTTTTCTGGTTCGTTGTTGGTAACACCATCAACATATGGATTGGCGTTTGTTGCTGTGTACTCGTTACCAGGAACATCATCGTCATCATCAGTCAATTTATGACCAGTGATATCATATTTTTCTTTGCTTACAACGAATTTTTCTGGTTGGAATTCTGGAGTTTCTGGAGGAGTAACTTTGTTGTTGAATTCTTTATCTGCAGTACCATCAGTAGCGTTACCACTGGCATCTTTACCACCAGTTGATGTCACGTTTGTAACAGTTGTCAATGAATGACCGTTCTTCGCAACTTCAACAGTCACTGTAGCCTTCATTTGGTCGTAAGTCATTCCAAATTCTTTATCTGCCGGAATCACTTCTTCTACAGTATATGTGTGGGTACCAACTTTTGTATTGTCGAATGACAATTCTGAGAAGGTAACATTACCGTCAGCATCATTCTGCACAGTTTCAACTTCTCTACCAGTTGAATCTTTCAATACGAAGCTGAATTCGCCTGCAGCCAATTTACGACCAGCCAATTTCTTAGTGAAGTCAAACTTGGTCACAACTGGTGAAACCACATAGTTGTTGAATTCTGTATCTTCAGGCATTGTAACAGCTGCGCTCAAGATACCTGTAGCTGCATTTTTGGTTACATTAACAGTTACGACTGCATTCATTGAATCGTAGTCGATGTTTGTATCTGTGCCAGCTACTTCACGTACAGTGTAAGTGTGTTCACCTACAGCGTTGTATTCAATCGCATCAAATGTGATAGATCCATCTGCTGCATTTTTCTTGGTTTGGATCACATTGCCATTTTCAAGCAATTCAAATGTGAAGGCATCCTTCGTAAGCTCTTTCCCTTCAAGACGTTTAGTGAACTTGAATTGAGCTTGCGTAGCAGCAGGTGTGAAGGTATTGTTGAACTCTGTATCTGCAGGAAGTGATTTGGTTGCTTTAAGAACATGACCTTCCTTCGTAACAGTAATGGTAACTTCCGCTTTCATTGTGTCGTAAGTCATACCAGTTTCTTTATTTTCTGGGATAACTTCTTCTACAGTGTATTTATGTGTACCAACTTGTGTGTTGTCAAAGGTCAAATCATCAAAGGCTACAACACCTTGTTTAGTATTGGTCTTTGTTTGAAGAGTCTTACCATTTGCATCTTTCAATACAAATGTAAATTCGCCTTCTTTCAACTCACGACCTGCAAGGGCTTTGCTGAAGTCGAAACGAGTCTTAACTGGAGCTACTGCAAAGTTGTTAAACTCTGTATCTTCAGGCATAGTCACCTTAGCAGTCAAGACACCAGATGCAGCATCTTTCGTAACGTTAACTGTTACGACTGCATTCATATTATCGTAGTCGATGTTTGTATCTGTTCCAGCTACTTCACGTACAGTATAAGTATGAGGACCTTCTTTATCGTAAGAAATCGCGTCGAATTGGATGGTTCCATCAGCCGCATTTTTCTTCGTTTGGATGACATTGCCTTTTTCAAGCAATTCAAATGTGAAGGCATCCTTAGTAAGCTCTTTCCCTTCCAATTTCTTAGTGAACTTGAATTGAGCCTGTGTAGCAACAGGGGTGAATGTATTGTTGAACTCTGTATCTGAAGGAAGTGTGTTAGTTGCTTTAAGAACATGACCTTCCTTAGTAACAGTGATTGTTACTTCAGCTTTCATTGTATCGTAAGTCATACCAGTTTCTTTATTTTCTGGGATAACTTCTTCTACAGTGTATTTGTGTGTACCAACTTGGGTGTTATCAAATGTCAAATCATCAAAGGCTACAACACCTTGTTTAGTATTGGTCTTGGTTTGAAGAGCCTTACCATTTGAATCTTTCAATACGAAGCTAAATTCACCGGCTTTCAACTCACGACCTGCAAGAGCCTTCGTAAAGTCAAACTTGGTCTTAACTGGAGCGACAACGTAGTTGTTGAAGATTTTATCATCCGCACTTGCGGCAAATCCACCAGTACCACTGTATTTAACGGAAGCTTGCAAATCACCTTTAGAGTTCTCAGTGACAGTAACCTTCATCGTAACGGTCATTGCATCGTAATCAACGTTTGTATCTGAACCTGCTCTTTCAGTGATGGTGTAGAGGTAAGTACCAACTTTATTGAAAGTTAAGTTACTAAATGTCGCTTTACCGTTTTTGTTTGTAACAGTTTCTTCATATGAAGGAAGTGATTTGTTTTCATTGACTTCTTTAATCTTGAAGCTGAATTCACCATCAACAAGCACACGTCCTTCCAATTGTTTTTCAACTTCTGGAGTGACTGTTACTGGTTCTTGCTTCACGTAGTAGTAAACAGGTTGTTTATACGGTGTCAAAGAGTTAAGCAAGTCAACGTTTGTACCGATACCATTTACTCCACGAACCAATTGTTCATTAGGAGAAAGGTGACCAATGTTATCTCCCAAGAATGGAACAAAGACAGTCTTGTACGGTGTATATCCTGCAGCTTTTTGGAAGTCAAATGGAACTTCCTTACCATTTGCATAATTTACACCTTTACTATCTGTGAAAGGAATGGTGTTAAGAGGTGATTTCTTAACATTTAATTCTTGTTTGTTATAATCACCAGGTTTAATAGGCTTCGTTTCTGCTAGCAACATGTAGCCATCAGTGCTCAATGTACCATCAGAACGTTTGTTTTGTTGTTTTGGATCTAGAAGATAAACACGAACGACTACAGTTCCATCTTCACCTACGATTTCTTTAATCCGTTTAATCCCTGCACGCTCAGCGTCCATGAATCTCGTACCAACAGTGTAAGGACGGCTTACATAACCTGATTGATCATTTGCGTCAGCAGTTTGGTAAAGTTTGTATCCATCAAATTGGCGCTCTCCAGATGCTGTGAAGTTTTGACCTTCCATAGCTTTAAGAGTGTATGAAGCTAAGTCTACTTCATTACCATTTGCTTTATAATCTTGAACAGTTACATCAGTTTTATTCGCATTAAATGTTGGATTGTTTTTATCAACTACTTTATAGTAAGTTGTTTTATTAACTGATACTGGAATCTTGGCATTAGTATCTGTAATCGTACGACCGTTATAAGCTGGTTCTACAACATTGATAATATCTGTTGAGGTACGAGCAGCATAAACATCATCGTATAATTTTTTCTCATCCGGAGTAAGGTTATGTCCTGGAGCTACTAAAGCTTGGATACTTGCCCCAACTTCATACCCTAATTGGATGAATGGTTGGTCCGTTTTACCAGGGCCAGCTCCTGTACCTGGATCGTAATCAACTTGCCAAGTTAATTCTCCTCTAGATGCAGTAGCAGTAGTAGTGAATTTTTGAATACCACTAGAGGCAGTAATCTTTCTGGTTTCTACTACATTGCCAGTGTTTTTATCAATTAATTCAACTGTCGTATCTGTTGAGGCATCAAATCTCTTATAGGCACGTGTGTAGTAGTTTGTATTATAACGTTCATTGAAACGAGTAAGATCTACAATACTATAGGTGTAGACATCGCCTTCTTTAGCAGCGTAACCAGATGGTACTGTTTGTGAACGAACACTTGCACCGTTAGGATCCGTCATCTCAGGTGTAGCAACTTCACCGTCTTTTAGGAAAGTTGCTACAGCAACCGGCTCACTATTGTGGTCTGCAGTAGCACGACGGTTACGGCGACGGTTACTTACTGCTAAAGCCCCTGCATTTGTACGCTCTGTAGCAGCGTTTGCTACGGCCGCAGCAGCATCTGTACTTGTTGCTTTATCTGTTTGAGCAGCTGGTTCGGTACCAGTGATTGAAGCTGCTGGATTTACAGTAGCTGAAAAAGTAGTTGTTCCTGCTGGTGTAGCTGCTTCTTCTCTTGCAGCTGCTCTTTCTGAGCTTTCACCCGCTGCAGCACGAGTTGAAGTTGTTGGCGCTGTTGTAGAAGTTGCAGTAGTTGGTGCTGTTGTAGAGGCTGGTTTAGAGCTTAACTCTGCCTTATTTGTAACTGGTAGAGCGATTTCTGGCAATGAACCAACGTTTAGTGGTTTTGAAGCTTCTTCAGATTTTTTAGTTTCAGCTGTAGCTACCTGTTTTTCTGTAGCAGCTGGTGTTGCAGCCACTTCAGCTTTTTCGGTTGCTGGAGCTGGTGTTTCTGAAGTTGCAGCAACAGTCCCAGAAAGGTCAATTTTTGGAACTGATCCCCCTTCCCCGTATGCCTTAGAAGCAGCTGGTGCTTCTGCTTGACTTGACTCTGTTGTAGCAGGTTGTGCTGCTTCTGAAGCCGCAGTTCCTGCAGATTCAGATGCTACTGTTGCTTCATCCGCTGACGCAGATTGAGCCCCTGCAGCAAATAGTGCTGTTCCTAAAAGAACTGAACAAACCCCAACGCTATACTTTCGCAATGAAAAGCGCTGGCGCTTATTAAATACATCCTTCATTTATAGGATCTCCTTTTTCATATTTCATGATTCCATGATACAAATAAAATTGTAACATGATCGACACAGAGAATCAATGTGTCGAAATAAATATGTCATAATTCTGTAAAATTGTCATATTTTACACCGATTTTTTAATCGTTTTGTCACATTTTTTCCTAGCCGGTTCAATTTTTTTACACCAATTAAAAAAGCCCGAGAAAACAAAGTTCTGTTGTTTTCTTGGACTCTTCTATTTTATTTCACTTCGGAGATCAATCCGGTATCCACATCATACACAGCTCCTGAGATAATGACATCCTCTGGAATCAAAGGGGAAGCCTTGAGAAGCTTCATATCCTCGCGGACACTTTCTTCAATATCTTGAAAGGGGAGGAAATCGCGATCTCCCACATCTACTCCCAGCTCTTTCTTGAGATGCTGCCGGAAACCTTCGTTTTCAAAGGTTTGTGCCCCACAGTCTGTATGGTGCAAGACGACAATTTCACGGGTTCCCATTTGCTGCTGGGAGATAACCAAGGAGCGAATCATATCATCAGTCACGCGCCCTCCAGCATTCCGCAAAATATGGGCATCTCCAAGGGCCAGACCTAGTGCAGGCGCCACGTGAAGGCGGGAATCCATACAGGTCACGATGGCGACTTGTGTTTTTGGCTTAATCGGCAGACGGAGGTCTCCATGCAACGCCACATAAGCTTGGTTGGCTGTTAAAAAATTATCAAAATAAGACATGGCCTCTCCTTTATTCCTTTGAAATTCAAACCATCTATTATTTTACCATATCCACTCTTTTCTGTCAGGTGCTATCTGCATGTATTTGTCACATCGGAAAAGGCTCTAAACTTTTCCATTTAGAACCTTTTCTTCTATTGAAATACTTTTTTTAGGACTTCACTTAGTGTCGTCACACCGATCACCTGAATCCCCGATGGCGTCGTGATCCCAGTCAGAGAATTTTTTGGAACATAAATCTTGGTAAAACCGAGCTTAGCCGCTTCATTGATCCGTTGCTCGATCCGATTGACTCGGCGGACTTCTCCTGTCAAGCCCAGCTCCCCTACAAAACACTCCTGCGGGTTGGTTGGCTTGTCCTTATAGCTCGAGGCAATGGCTACTGCAACGGCTAGGTCGATAGCTGGCTCATCCAATTTGACACCACCAGCAGACTTGAGATAGGCATCCTGATTTTGAAGGAGCAAACCCGCTCGTTTTTCTAAAACCGCCATAATGAGGCTAGCCCGGTTAAAATCAAGTCCTGTTGTCGTCCGCTTAGCATTCCCAAACATGGTCGGTGTCACCAAGGCCTGCACTTCAGCAAGAATTGGCCGCGTCCCCTCCATGGTGACCACGATAGAAGAACCCGTCGCCCCATCTAAGCGTTCCTCTAGAAAGACCTGACTCGGATTAAGAACTTCGACCAACCCACCTGATTGCATCTCGAAGATTCCAATCTCATTGGTGGAGCCAAAGCGGTTCTTGACCGCTCTCAGAATCCGGAAGGTATGGTGGCGTTCCCCCTCAAAGTAGAGCACCGTATCCACCATGTGCTCCAACATACGCGGGCCCGCCAAGGTTCCTTCCTTGGTCACATGGCCGACGATGAAGATAGCAATGTTATTGGTCTTAGCCAGCTGCATGAGCTCAGCCGTCACCTCGCGCACCTGAGAAACCGATCCTTGGACCCCTGAAATCTCCGGAGACATAATGGTCTGGATCGAGTCGATGATAAGAAAGTCAGGTTGGATCCGCTCAACCTCTGCTCGTACGCTTTGCATATTGGTCTCAGCATAGAGATAAAACTCGCTATCGATATCTCCCAATCGCTCTGCTCGTAACTTAATCTGCTGGGCCGACTCCTCGCCACTAACGTAGAGGACCGTTCCCACTTGAGATAACTGAGTTGATACTTGTAAGAGTAGGGTTGATTTCCCAATCCCTGGATCCCCCCCGATAAGGACCAGACTTCCTGGGACCACTCCGCCCCCAAGGACGCGGTTGAATTCCTCCATCTCCGTCTTGGTCCGATGGACATTGATGGAAGTCACCTCAGCTAGTTTCATGGGTTTGGTCTTTTCACCTGTCAAGGACACCCGGGCATTCTTAACTTCTGCAACTTCGACTTCCTCCACAAAAGAAGACCAAGAACCACAGTTAGGACAGCGCCCTAAATACTTAGGTGAATTGTAGGCACAATTTTGACACACAAACGTCGTTTTTTTCTTTGCGATGATAAACCTCTTTCTAAATCTCTATCTCACACTCAATCACTTGGCAAAAATCAATGGTTTCATTCGGTACAAATTGACGCATGAGCATGCGATGGGCTACAACTACCACAGTTTGATGTTCCCGATACTTAGCCATGCATTCTAGAAAACGAGACTTCATCTCTATAGCTGTCTCATATTGAACAGGAGAATTTGGGAGCAACTCCCCCTTGTTTTCTAAAAACAGACATCTAGCTGTTTCAAAGTTCTCTATACCTGTTTCATAAACCTGCCATTCATGCAATAATGCCTCTACCCTCAAAGGTAGGCCCGTAGCACAAGCTAGATAAGAAGCTGTTTCTAAAGCTCGCGTCACTGCTGAAGCTACTAGCAGATCAGCTGATTGGAACAAGGGGTTTTGGCAAAGGTCCTTAGCCTGTTTCCTTCCCTTCTCAGATAAGGGAGCCAAATCTATCCCGAATCCAGTATAGGAATGCTCCTCTAACTCACGGTAATCTGGCTCCCCATGACGGATAAAAATAATTTTCATATTAAGATCCCCATAAAACTATTAATTCTCCTTGGTAGCTGACAAAACGGAAGCCTTAACACAACCTTTGCCATCTACCCCTATAAACTCTATGCTTTTAGCACCGTTTTCCTCTAAAAAATCTTTTAAATCTGGATTAGTAAAGCAAGAAGCCCGACGCTTCTCAAAGATACGAGAAGATACAAGCAGCAAGCCGGTCGCAAATTTCTTCTTCCTGTCTTTTCTCCCCCGTCAAGGACACACGCGCATTCTTGACCTCTGCAACCTCAACTTCCTCCACAAAAGAAGACCAAGCTCCACAGTTTGGACAGCGTCCTAGGTATTTGGGTGAATTGTAGGCACAATTTTGACAAATAAATGTCGTTTTTTTCTTTGCGATGATAAACCTCTTTCTATATCTCTATCTCACATTCAATCACTTGGCAAAAATCAATCTTCTCATTTGGCACAAACTGGCGCATGAGCATTCCGTGAGTTACAATGATAATAGTTTTATAATTTTTATATTTTTCCAAAGCTCTTAAAAAACGATGACGCATCTCTAGATCAGTTTCATAGCGATAAGGAGAATCTTCAGATAAACCTCCTTGATGTTTTAGATAATATTCATGAGCTACCAATACACTAGTTAAATCAGAGTTAGTGCCATCTAAGTCTGGACGCCACTCATGAAAAAACGGCTCCACAAATAAGTCCAATCCTGTTTCAACTGCTATATAATGTGCTGTTTCTAAAGCCCTCGTCACAGACGATGAAATAATAATCTCTGCCTTTCCAAAACATGCGGTTTTAGCAACTTCTTTTGCCAGACTGCGACCTTTTCCTGTCAATGGTGCTAAATCACGACCAAAACCACTATAGAGTTGCGGATTTTCGAGTTTATCAAGCATACTATAATCTGGCTCCCCATGACGGACAAAGATAATCTTCATCTTAGTGCCCTGTGCTTCCAAATCCACCAGTACGAACTCCGTCTGCTTCATCTCCATCTGCGATTAAAAATGGTGCAAAGACAGCCTGAACCACACGTTCCCCAACTTCAAGAACAACTTCTTGATCGGTGATGTTTTTCATCTGAGCAAAGATATGGCCTTCATTTCCTGGGTTGCCATAATAGTCTCCATCAATGACACCAACTGAGTTAATCAAGACCAGGCCTTTTTTGCGAGGGTTAGAGGAACGGTCATAGAGATAGAGCACCTCACCCGCTTGCATATAGGCCTTGACCCCAGTTGGAACGAGGACGATTTCCCCGGGAGCAATCACTGTACGTTCTGCCACTTTTAAGTCATAGCCGGCCGCATGAGCCGTCTCCCGTTTTGGCAGCAAGTCCTGATTGGTATAGCTTGATACAAGTTCAAATCCACGAATTTTTGTCATCATAATTCCTCTTTCATTCTAAAATGTTTCTATCTCTTCTATTATACCATCACTTTGCCCTAGCGTCTCCTCAATTCTACTATTCGTATTCTTTCAATAAAAACTTACTTTTCCGTCCTTCTTTTTTTGTAAATCGGTTGGTATTTTCGTGGTTATTTTCTGAAAGAGAACAAAAGTTGATGAAATCTCTTAAAAGTTCGTAATTCCTGCCTCATTTCATCAATTTTAGCTTGAAGCTACTCATTATTTTTGCTATAATTCCCTTTGTAGGGAATAATTTTAAAAGTAAAATATTTTACCCTATAAAATAATTTTATGGAGGTCGTGTCTCAGCACTCAATTCTTATTACCAACAGATAGGATTTGGACGTTCCTATCTTTAAGAGTACTCAGGCATTGATAACTAGGCACTAATTTTTTATGAAAAGGGAAGATAAGATGAAGAATAGAAATATTAAAATTTTCTCATTTGTCCTTTGTTTAGTCGCCATGCTTTTCGCTTTAGGTCTAAATCGCACTTCAGCAGAAACTCCTGGAGTGACCGTTAGCGGAAAATTGGTCGATACGATCAAAAATATCAAAGTTACCAATAATGAAGGTGGCAACCTTGATTGGGAATTACAACAATGGGCAACATTCCGAATTAACGCTGATTACGATTTGTCTGGAAAGAATGTTAAAGCAGGAGATTCAACTGTAGTTACAGTTCCAGATGCTTTAATGATTACTTCAGCTTCCTTTAAAATTCGTGATATCAATACAAATGAAATCATAGCGAATGCTGATGTAAACCCAGACAATAAATCCATTACAATTACCTATACAGATTATGTTGAAAAACACTCAGATACAAGTGGAAATTTCTTCTTCTATGCTCGTATAGATTTCAAAAAACACCCACAAAAAGGTGAAATTCCGATAGAAATCACCATTAACAAAGAAACAAAAGTTGGTGGTAAAGTATCATTTACTGGTATTGGCGATGGTAATCCTTATCTTTTAACAAAGACTAGTTGGGTTAATGAAGGTGATAAAAGAGAGGTCCAATACACTATTTCAGTCAATCGTACAAAACAAAACATCAAAGGTGTAACGATTGAGGACCACTTGCAATTTACAAATGCTTCTTACGTAAAAGATAGCATTAAGATTATTAAAGGTAAATTCTCATATGATACTGGTGAATGGGTATTCTCTGATAGAGTTGATGTAACAGACCAGCATAAGATTACAATTAGCGAAGATGGTCAATCATTTGTTATTGATTTAGGTGACATTACAGATCAAGATCAGTATCGTATTAATTATAAAGTTCGTTTAAATTATGATCCTGCCGACGGAGAAGTCTTGAAAAATGAAGCAACTCTTAAAGGTCTAGGTATTGAAAGCAAAAATGTAACTAATGCTGCTGCTGTTCAAATTGCTGGTGGTGCTGGTGTTGGTTATGTTTACTCAATCAATATCCATAAAGTAGATGATGCGAATCAACCACTTAAAGGTGCTAAGTTTAGAGTTGTTCGTCAAGCGAATAATCAAGTTATCGGTGAGTTTGAATCAGACGAAAATGGTAATATTGCTGTTGGAAAACTCTTAAAAGATAAATATATCTTAACTGAAATCGAAGCCCCTTCAGGTCATATCATTAAAGAAGCTGATACTGTAGTTAATGTTGAAGATTTTGGTGCTGATCATTCAGTAACGAAAACAATTATTAATCCGAAAGATAAGCCAAAAGAAACAAAAGCTACCATCGAACTTGATAAAACTCTTACCGGTCGTGATCTAAAAGACGGTGAGTTTAGCTTTGAATTGTACGAGGGTGCTAACAAGCTTCAAACTGTTACAAACAAAAACGGAAAAGTAACATTTGCACCAATTGAGTACACCGAAGAAGGTGAACACACTTACACTGTTAAGGAAGTAGCTGGAAATACCCCAGGTATTACCTATGACAAGACTGATAAACAAGTAACTGTTAAGGTGAAAAAAGATGGCGACAACCTGAAAGCAGATGTGGCTTATCCAGATAATAAAACCTTCTCAAATACTTATACGGCTCCTCAACCAGCAAAAGCTAAAATTTCAGCTAGCAAGATTTTAGAAGGTGCTGAATTGAAGAATGGTGAATTCAATTTCCAATTGTTGGATGAAACCGGAAAAGTTCTTCAAACAAAACAAAATGCTGCAGATGGTACAGTAACCTTTGATGACATTTCATATTCATCAGAGGACGCAGGAAAAACCTTCCACTACACGATTAAAGAAGTCATTCCTGAAAGCAAAGCAAAAGGAATGACCTACGATGAAGGAAGTATTGATGCGACTGTAACTGTCACAAAAGATGATGCAAGCAATACACTCAAAGCTTCTGTGGCATATGGTGATAAGACATCCTTCACTAACAAATTGGTAACCACTTCAATTCCACCAACTCCTCCAACTGTTGACAAACCTGAATTGAAACTTTACAACATTCTATTGCACAAAGCTAACGCAGATGGAAATGCTCTTGCAGGCGCCGTCTTTGGACTCTTTGAAGCAGATGGTACAACTCCAGTTGCCAACCCATACGGCGAAGGTCAAGCGACTGCAACTTCAGATGCCAATGGTCTCGTGACCTTTACAGGATTTGCAGCTAAAGATTATGTAGTGAAAGAATTGACCCCACCAGATGGCTACCAACCATCAACTGATGTCATTAAAGTATCAGCTAGCGAATTGAAAGCAGCTGACAACCTTGTAGTAGACAAGGGAACCGTTGTGAATAAACCATTTACCTCAATCCCACCAACACCACCGACTGTTGACAAACCTGAATTGAAACTTTATAGCATTCAATTACATAAAGTCAACAATGAAGGAAAACCACTTGTTGGAGCTATCTTTGGACTCTTTGAGGCAGATGGTACAACTCCAGTTGCCAACCCATATGGAGAAGGTCAAGCGACAGCGACCTCAGATGCCAATGGCCTCGTTACCTTTACAGGACTTGTAGCCAAGGATTATGTGGTGAAAGAAATCACTGCTCCAGAAGGCTACCAACTTTCTGAAGAAGTGATTACTGTTTCAGCTAGTCAATTGATTGCCTCAACTGACCAGGTGCTTGATCAAGGAAAAGTAGTCAATA
>NZ_JASHCZ010000007.1:0-91190 GCF_047463895.1 Streptococcus sp. OMI750 | reverse complement strand
AGCATTCAGAGTTAAGTGACGATAGCCTAGGAGATACACCTGTACCCATGCCGAACACAGCAGTTAAGCCCTAGAACGCCGGAAGTAGTTGGGGGTTGCCCCCTGTGAGATAAGGTAGTCGCTTAGCTTGATTCCGCCATAGCTCAGTTGGTAGTAGCGCATGACTGTTAATCATGATGTCGTAGGTTCGAGTCCTACTGGCGGAGTAAAAAAATGAGATCAAGTTATTGATCTTTTTTTATTTTTCCAATTTGTTAAATTAAGGTAGACAGAAAAAGTCATCTATTTTAGGCTCAGATAAAAACCACATTTGTCTGAAAAAAATTTCTAATTGGAAATCTATTTCTAATGCACATGACATTGATATTTTCTTTGCAGATCCAGGATATCCTGGTCAACGAGGTCTCAATGAACATTATAGACTATTAAAACAAATGGATTTTACGAATATTTCTCAAAATGATTTATCAGCTATACCTGATAAAAGAAATAGAATTCTTAGGAAGTTTTTTATTTATTAAACACCATACCAAGTTTTTCTGAGATACATGAAAAATCTAACTTAATTTATCAATATAAGTTTTTAAGAAAAAAAAGCCACGTTTATCAAACGGAGCTTTTTGCTTTTTAGTTATTTGAGAAGAAGGCATTATATAAAGCTTTAATGGCTTTTTCTTCTTGGTCTTTACTGACAACAAACATGATGGATACTTCACTTGAACCTTGAGAGATCATTTGGATATTAATTTCATTTTCTGAAAGTGCTTTTGCTGCGGTAGCAGTAACTCCAACTTGACTTTTCATGTTTTCACCAACAATCATAATGATTGAAAGGTCATGTTCGATTTCAGCGGTGTCAACTTCTAATTTTTGTGTTAGTTGTTTTAAGATTTCCTGTTCTTTGATTGGGGTTAATTCACGTGATCGTAAAATAATGGACAAGTCATCGATACCTGTTGGCATGTGTTCCCAACTGATATTGAGGTCTTCAAGAATTTGAAGGAATTTGCGACCGAATCCAACTTCCCGGTTCATCAGATATTTGGTGGTGTTTATACTAACAAATCCTGAATCGCCAGCAATCCCTACTACAGTCACATGATCATTTGAATGTTCTAAAACAATACGTGTTCCAGGATGGTCTGGATTATTTGTATTTTTAATAACTAATGGAATTTTTCCTCTGTACGCAGGAACGAGTGCTTCATCGTGTAAGACTGAAAATCCTGCATAAGCCAACTCACGCATTTCTTTGTAGGTTATTTCAGGGATGGAATGTGGGTGTTTAATAATGCCAGGATGAGCTGCAAAGATTCCATTTACGTCTGTAAAGTTTTCATATAAGTCAGCTTTGACGCCAGCAGCAATGATGGACCCAGTAATATCTGAACCCCCACGAGAAAATGTACAAATATCTCCATTCTGGGTAACACCAAAGAATCCAGGAATTACAACGACTTCACTTGAATCCTTTAATTCTTCTATTTTATCGTAACTAGATGGTAAAATTCGAGCGTTAGAAGGCTCTGCAGTTACGATAAGTCCCGCTTCTTTTGGATGAATATATCTAGCTTCTAGCTCATTTTGATTGAAATAGGCTGCAATGAGTTTAGCATTATTATTTTCTCCAGCCGCTAGAAAAGTATCGTATGTAAATGGATTTCCTTTTTTAGGTAAATTAGTTAAATCGTAGATATCTTCAGCGATCTCTTGAATGATCGTTTCCTTTAGTCCCAACTCCTCAGTAATATCACGATAACGTTCAATAATCCATTTCTGGGTTTGGGTAACATCCTTATCCGAAGTGAACTCTTTATAATATCGAATGAGGGCATCCGTTACTTTTGTATCTTCCGGATTACGTTTACCAGGAGCCGATACAACAACAAATCTTCTTTCTGGGTCATCTTTAATGATATCAAGTACTTTTTTTAATTGAGTAGCAGATGCTAGAGAACTTCCACCGAATTTAGTAACTTTCATGTTTTCTCCTTAATAGTTTCATTAATACATTATACCAAAGTTCAGTTATTGATACAATGTATTTCCTGACA
The DNA here is from genome assembly GCF_047463895.1 of Streptococcus sp. OMI750. Taxonomy (NCBI): domain Bacteria; kingdom Bacillati; phylum Bacillota; class Bacilli; order Lactobacillales; family Streptococcaceae; genus Streptococcus; species Streptococcus sp. OMI750. The sequence continues at coordinate 89,136 of NZ_JASHCZ010000007.1, read as the reverse complement.
GGTCAAAAAATAATTGAATTCTCAGAGCGAGTTAGTTTAAAATATTCAAATTTTACAATTTTGTTACATCTTATAGATATATTTTACTAATTCTATTTTTTGTGGTATGATGTATTATACTAAAAAAGTTTCAATATCAAAATATTTAATCTGAAAATTAAAGGAGTCTGTAATGTTTGAAACAATTTTGTATTCTGTTGAAAATGACTTAGCAACTATTTCTTTAAATCGCCCGAACGTATCCAATGGTTTTAACACTCCAATGTGTCAGGAAATTTTAAAGGCCTTGGAAGATGCTGAGAACAATGAAGAAGTGAAGTTCATTATTTTGTCAGCTGAAGGAAAAATCTTTTCAGTTGGTGGAGATTTGAGCGAAATGAAACGAGCAGTCGATGCGGATGACATCGAGTCTCTTGTCTTAATAGCTGAATTGGTTAATACTATTTCAAAGAAAATTAAACAATTGCCTAAGCCAGTTATCATGGTGGCAGATGGAGCTGTCGCAGGAGCAGCAGCAAACATTGCAGTAGCTGTTGATTTTTGTATTATTAGTGAGCGGACAAAATTCATTCAGGCTTTTGTTGGAGTTGGTTTGGCACCGGATGCGGGTGGTTTGTTCTTATTAGGAAAAGCTATTGGCATGTCACGAGCTACTCATTTAGTAATGACGGGGGAAGCCTTGACTGCAGAAAAAGCATTGGAATATGGACTAGCTTACCGCCTCTGTGAATCTGAAAAACTTGAGAAAACGGTAGATCAATTGCTTAAAAAATTAAGAAGAGGATCTTCAAATTCTTATGCCGCGATGAAAGAGATGGTTTGGAATGCTTTCCTAAAAGACTGGGATCAATATGCGGATCTTGAATTGGATTTGCAAAAGAAATTAGCCTTTACGGAAGACTTTAAGGAGGGGGTTATTGCCTACTCTGAAAAACGTCGGCCACAATTTAAAGGAAAATAAATTTGTATTTTTTCTATGTTTTATGAAAAAAAGCTTGCAAATTATTTTCATTTTTGATAAAATTTGACTATCAAAGTAAAATTAGGAGGTGGAGTTTTGAATTACCAATTAGTTAATGACTATTTAACATCCATCTTTAATAATGTTTTGGTTATCGAGGAGACGAGCCTAAGAGCAAGTCGATTTAAAGATGTTTCTATTAAAGAAATGCATACGATCGACGTGATTGGTTCGACACCGAATGCAACCCCGAGTGATATTTCACGGGAGTTGATGGTGACTTTGGGGACTGTCACGACAAGTTTGAATAATCTTGAGCGCAAAGGGTATATCGAAAGAAGAAGATCTGAAGTTGATCGCCGGGTTGTACACTTGAGTTTAACAAAGAATGGTCGTCTACTTTATCGACTTCATCAACAATTCCATAAACGGATGGTCAACCAAATTATTGGAGATATGAGCCCCGAAGAGAAGAAAGTGATGCAAAAAGGATTGCAAAATCTGTATCGCTTCTTGGAGGAAATTAAATAATGGTCTTTGCTAAAATTAGTCAAGTTGCTCATTATGTACCTGACCAAGTCGTATCAAATGACGATTTGGCTAAGATCATGGACACAAGTGATGAATGGATCAGTAGTCGCACAGGGATCTTACGCCGTCACATTTCAAGAGATGAGACGACGAGCGATCTGGCGACAGTGGTAGCACAAAGATTATTAGCAAAAGCAAACTTAGACGCTGAAGAAATTGATTTTATCGTTGTCGCTACAATTACTCCAGACAGCTTAATGCCATCGACAGCAGCCCGGGTACAAGCTAATATTGGAGCTTATAAGGCTTTTGCTTTTGATCTGACTGCAGCCTGTAGCGGATTTGTATTTGCATTAGCCACTGCTGAAAAATACATTTCTTCAGGGATGTACCGGCGAGGGATTGTGATCGGTAGTGAGACACTTTCAAAAGTCTTGGACTGGTCAGACCGGTCTACGTCAGTCCTCTTTGGGGATGGAGCTGGTGGTGTCTTGCTTGAAGCGAGCGATCAAAAATCCTTCTTAGCTGAGAATCTTTTTACCGATGGAAGCCGAGGTTCTAGTCTTGAATCTTGCTATTTGGGTCTATCTTCTCCTTATTCAGAGGAAGTTACCGATCGAAGATATCTCACGATGGATGGACGTTCTGTTTTTGATTTTGCTATTCGTGATGTCACGAAAAGTATCCAAAAGCTTATAATAGATGCATCATTGGAAGCAGAAGAGATTGACTATTTTCTTTTACATCAGGCGAATGACCGAATGTTAGATAAGATGTCAAAAAAACTGGGAGTCTCTAGAGAAAAGATCCCAGCAAATATGATGGAATATGGAAACACTAGCGCTGCTAGTATCCCCATTCTATTATCGGAGTGTGTTGAGAATCATCGAATCAGATTGGATGGAAGTCAAAAAATTCTTCTAACAGGATTCGGTGGAGGTTTGACATGGGGCACACTTCTTGTTACAATCTAGTTAAACATGTGGAAACACATTTTAAAAATTTTTTATTATTTTTAAGGAGGCCAATCATGGCAGTATTTGAAAAAGTACAAGAAATTATCGTTGAAGAACTTGGTAAAGAACCATCAGAAGTAACACTTGAGTCTACTTTTGAAGATCTTGAAGCTGATTCATTGGACTTGTTCCAAGTGATTTCAGAAATTGAAGATGCATTCGACATTCAAATTGAAACTGAAGAAGGCTTGTCTACTGTAGGTGACCTTGTAGCTTACGTAGAAGAAAAAACTAAATAATAATGGATGAGAGTATCGAAAGATATTCTCTCTTGTTTAGGTAATAGTTTGACGCTCAAAGCAAAGAAACGTTTTCAAACTATTACTTAAGCGAAAACGAGGAAGGTATTATGCAAACACGAATTACAGAATTATTAAACATTAAATATCCAATTTTCCAAGGTGGTATGGCTTGGGTCGCTGATGGTGATCTAGCGGGAGCTGTATCCAATGCGGGTGGTCTTGGGATCATCGGTGGAGGAAATGCACCTAAAGAAGTTGTCAAAGCGAATATTGATCGTGTCAAATCCATTACTGACAAACCTTTTGGAGTGAATATCATGCTCCTCTCTCCTTTTGCAGATGATATCGTTGATTTGGTTATCGAAGAAGGGGTTAAAGTTGTTACCACTGGTGCAGGGAATCCTGGGAAATACATGGATCGTTTCCACGAAGCTGGCATTACCGTTATTCCAGTTGTACCTTCAGTAGCTTTAGCAAAACGGATGGAAAAACTAGGTGCGGATGCTGTGATTGCTGAAGGAATGGAAGCAGGAGGGCATATTGGTAAATTGACTACCATGACCCTGGTTCGTCAAGTTGTCGAAGCTGTCTCTATTCCTGTTATTGGTGCTGGTGGTGTGGCAGATGGTGCTGGAGCGGCTGCAGTCTTCATGCTTGGAGCAGCTGCTGTTCAAGTGGGAACACGATTTGTCGTTGCTAAAGAATCAAATGCTCACCAAAACTTTAAGAATAAAATCTTGAAAGCTAAAGATATTGATACAGTAGTGTCTGCGTCAGTTGTTGGCCATCCAGTTCGTGCGATTAAGAATAAATTAGCTTCTGCCTATAATCAAGCTGAAAAAGATTTCTTGGCAGGTAAGAAGACCCAAGAAGAAATTGAAGAATTAGGAGCAGGTGCTCTTCGCAATGCTGTTGTCGACGGAGACGTTGATAACGGATCTGTGATGGCAGGACAAATTGCAGGTCTCGTAAGTAAAGAAGAAACCTGTGCTGAAATCTTGGAAGATATCTATTTTGGAGCTGCTAAAGTCATTCAGAAAGAAGCAGCTCGCTGGGCAGATGTCAAATTCTAACAAGTAAAGGAAAGGAAGAGAACAGTGACAAAACGTGCTTTCTTATTTGCTGGTCAAGGTGCCCAAAAATTGGGGATGGCTAGTGACTTGTATGCAACTTATCCGATTGTTAAGGAGACATTTGATACTGCAAGTCAGATTTTGGGTTATGATTTACGTGAATTGATTGATTCGGATGAAGAAAAGCTCAATCAAACACGCTTTACCCAGCCGGCTATTTTGACAACTTCAGTAGCTATTTATCGTCTATTAGTAGAAAAGGGCATTACACCGGATATTGTTGCCGGTCTTTCTCTAGGAGAATATTCTGCTCTAGTTGCTGCAGGCGCTCTTTCTTTTGAAGAAGCGGTCTCTTTGGTAGCTAAGCGTGGTGAATTTATGGAAACTGCGGCACCTGCTGGAAGCGGGAAGATGGTTGCTGTCATGAATACTGATCCTGCCTTGATTGAAGAAATTTGTCAACAGGCTTCTGAAAAGGGAGTCGTAACACCAGCTAACTACAACACTCCTGGCCAAATTGTGATTGGTGGAGAGGTTGAAGCTGTGGACTATGCTGTTGAACTCTTAAAAGAAGCAGGGGCAAAACGGTTGATTCCTCTGAATGTCTCTGGTCCCTTCCATACGGCCTTATTGGCTTCTGCTAGTGAAAAACTAGCGACTGAACTTGGAAAAGTCACTTTTAAGGACTTTAGCTTGCCTTTGGTTGGGAATACAGAAGCGAAGATCATGAAATCAGACGAAATCAAAACATTATTGGCTCGCCAGGTGATGGAGCCCGTTCGTTTCTATGATTCGATTGCAACGATTCAAGAGTTTGGAGTAGATGAAGTGATTGAAATTGGTCCAGGTAAGGTCTTGACTGGTTTCTTGAAAAAAATTGATAAAACTCTTCCAACGAAAAATGTTGAGGATCAAGCCAGCCTTGATGCCCTACTGAACGAATAAGATGAGGTGACTATGGAACTGAAGAATAAAAATGTATTTGTTACTGGCTCAAGTCGAGGCATTGGATTGGCTATTGCGCATAAATTTGCTTCAAAAGGTGCTAACATTGTCTTAAATAGTCGCGGAGAACTTCCAGCAGGCTTAGTAGATGAATTCGCCTCATACGGTGTGAAGGTAGTTGGCGTTACTGGGGATGTATCTAAAGCCGCGGAAGCGAAGCGAATGGTAGCAGAAGCGATTGAAGTCCTTGGATCAGTAGATGTTCTTGTGAATAATGCTGGGATTACCAATGATAAGCTCATGTTAAAATTGACGGAAGAAGATTTTGAGCAAGTCTTGAAGGTGAATTTGACTGGTGCTTTTAATATGACACAATCAGTCTTAAAGCCGATGACCAAGGCGCGTGAAGGTGCTATCATTAACATGTCGAGTGTTGTCGGTCTGACAGGAAATGTTGGACAAGCTAACTATGCAGCCTCAAAAGCTGGTTTGATTGGTTTTTCTAAATCGGTAGCGCGTGAAGTAGCTGGTAGAAATGTCCGAGTCAATGTCATTGCGCCGGGCTTCATTGAGTCTGATATGACAGAAGGTCTTCCGGAAAAAATTAAAGAAGTGTCTCTCGCTCAAATTCCGATGAAACGCTTTGGAAATACAGAAGAAGTGGCAGATGTTGCAGTCTTTCTTGCAACTCAAGAATATCTAACAGGACAAGTCATCGCAATTGATGGTGGCTTAACTATGCAGTAAGAAGAGGTAGGTTTTGAAATGAAATTAAATCGTGTTGTTGTAACAGGCTATGGCTTGACATCTCCAATCGGAAACACTCCAGAAGAATTTTGGAATAGCTTAAAAGAAGGAAAAATTGGAATTGGTCCGATTACAAAATTTGACCACAGTGACTTTGCTGTTCATAATGCAGCTGAAATTCAAGATTTCCCATTTGATAAGTACTTTATCAAAAAAGATACAAACCGCTTTGACAACTACTCATTATATGCCTTGTATGCTGCTCAAGAAGCTGTGAATCATGCAGGTTTAGATGTAGAAGCTATTGATAAAGATCGTTTTGGTGTCATTGTTGCTTCTGGTATCGGTGGAATCAAAGAAATCGAAGACCAAGTGATTCGCTTGCATGAAAAAGGACCAAAACGTGTCAAACCAATGACCCTTCCAAAAGCTCTGCCAAATATGGCATCTGGTAATGTTGCTATGCGTTTTGGAGCTAATGGAATTTGTAAATCCATCAATACGGCTTGTGCCTCTTCGAATGATGCGATTGGGGATGCTTTCCGTGCAATTAAGTTTGGTTTCCAAGATTTGATGTTGGTAGGTGGTTCAGAAGCTTCTATTACCCCATTTGCAATCGCCGGTTTCCAAGCCTTGACAGCTCTTTCAACAACAGAAGATCCAACTCGTGCTTCTATTCCATTTGATAAAGATCGGAATGGATTTGTAATGGGAGAAGGATCAGGAATGTTGGTACTTGAAAGTTTGGAACACGCTGAAAAACGTGGTGCAACCATTCTTGCTGAAGTGGTGGGCTACGGAAATACCTGTGATGCCTACCATATGACTTCTCCACATCCAGAAGGCCAAGGAGCTATCAAAGCAATGAAGTTGGCTTTGGATGAGGCAGAAATTGAACCAGCTCAGGTCAATTATGTCAACGCCCATGGTACTTCTACTCCAGCAAATGAAAAAGGAGAAAGTGGTGCAATCGTTTCTGTATTTGGTACAGAAGTTCCAGTATCTTCTACAAAATCATTTACAGGCCACCTCTTGGGAGCAGCTGGTGCAGTTGAAGCCATTGCGACGATCGAAGCAATTCGCCATCAATATGTTCCAAAAACTGCTGGGACACAAGAGTTATCAGATTATATTGAAGCAAACGTTGTATATGGTGAAGGCCAAGATGCGGATATTCAGTACGCTATCTCAAATACCTTCGGATTTGGTGGGCACAATGCTGTCCTGGCCTTTAAACGCTGGGAGGGATAATTCATGAATATTTCTGAAATTAAAGATTTGTTGGCTCAGTTTGATGCCTCAACTTTGCGTGAATTCTCATATAAAAATAACGGCGAAGAATTGAATTTGAGTAAAAACCAAACGAGTTCAGTTGCGGCTACACCGGTAGCTCCTACGGTTGAAGTAGTGCCAGCAACACCTCAAACGCCGGTAGTAGCTCCTGTTGTGGAAGCACCAGCAACTCCAGCTGTAACGGCTGAGCCAGTTGTTACTCCAGCTCAAGAGGCAGAAGGTGATGTGGTTGAAAGTCCATTGGTTGGTGTCGCTTACTTGTCACCAGCTCCAGATAAACCAGCTTTTGTTTCTGTTGGAGACAAGGTGACCAAAGGTCAAACACTCTTGATCATTGAAGCCATGAAAGTGATGAATGAAGTCCCAGCACCTAAAGATGGTGTTGTCACTGAAATTTTGGTGAACAACGAAGAAATGGTTGAATTTGGAAAAGGATTGGTTCGAATCAAATGACAATTGATATTAATGCTATTCGTGAGGCTTTGCCGCATCGTTACCCAATGCTTTTGGTGGATCGCGTTTTAGAAACAAGCGAAGATACGATTGTTGCCATTAAAAACGTGACAATTAATGAACCATTTTTTAATGGACATTTTCCACAGTATCCTGTTATGCCAGGTGTTCTCATCATGGAAGCTTTGGCACAAACAGCAGGTGTACTAGAGTTGTCAAAACCTGAAAATAAAGGGAGATTAGTCTTTTATGCAGGGATGGACAAGGTGAAGTTTAAAAAACAAGTCGTTCCAGGAGATCAACTGGTGATGACAGCTACTTTTGTCAAACGTCGTGGAACAATTGCTGTTGTTGAAGCGAAAGCAGAGGTAGACGGTAAGCTTGCAGCTTCAGGAACACTTACTTTTGCAATTGGAAATTAAGAAAGGCCTATCTATGTTTCGTAAGATCTTAATCGCCAATCGTGGTGAGATTGCAGTTCGCATTATTCGTGCAGCTCGTGAACTTGGCATCGAGACGGTTGCGGTGTATTCTACTGCTGATAAAGAAGCCTTGCATACCTTACTAGCTGATGAAGCAGTTTGTATTGGACCTGCCAAATCAACAGAATCTTATTTGAATATGAGTGCGGTTTTATCTGCAGCTGTTTTAACAGGTGCAGAAGCTATCCATCCTGGTTTTGGATTTTTGAGCGAAAACTCAAAGTTTGCGACTATGTGTGAAGAAGTTGGCATTAAATTTATCGGTCCATCTGCTAAAGTTATGGATATGATGGGGGATAAGATTAATGCTCGTAAACAGATGATCAAGGCAGGAGTTCCTGTCATTCCTGGATCTGATGGGGAAGTCTATACTTCAGAAGAAGCTCTCGAGATTGCTGATAGAATCGGCTATCCTGTCATGTTGAAAGCATCAGCAGGAGGAGGCGGTAAGGGAATTCGGAAGGTTGAAAAACCAGAAGATCTCGTTGCTGCTTTTGAATCTGCTTCCTCAGAAGCACAAGCTGCTTTTGGGAATGGTGCCATGTATATGGAGCGGGTGATTTATCCTGCACGTCACATTGAAGTACAGATTTTAGCGGATCAGCATGGACATGTGATTCATTTAGGTGAACGGGATTGTTCTCTTCAACGGAATAATCAAAAAGTTCTAGAAGAATCTCCTTCGATTGCCATTGGAAAAACTCTTCGCAATCGCATTGGTTCTGCTGCTGTTCGGGCAGCTGAGTCAGTTGGATATGAGAATGCTGGGACCATCGAATTCTTGTATGATGAAGGCAAGGGTGAGTTCTACTTTATGGAAATGAACACTCGTGTTCAAGTAGAGCATCCTGTAACGGAATTTGTAACTGGAGTTGACATCGTTAAGGAACAGATCAAAATTGCAGCAGGCCAGGAATTATCTGTCACTCAAGAGGATATTGTTATCAAAGGCCATGCAATGGAATGCCGGATCAATGCAGAAAACCCTTCCTTTAACTTTGCACCAAGTCCAGGGAAGATTACCAATCTCTATCTTCCTAGTGGTGGGGTTGGTCTACGTGTGGATTCTGCCGTTTACCCTGGTTATACAATTCCTCCATACTACGATAGTATGATTGCTAAGATCATTGTTCATGGTGAAAATCGTTTTGATGCACTGATGAAGATGCAGCGAGCTCTTTATGAGTTAGAAATTGATGGTGTCACTACCAATAGTCATTTCCAGTTGGATTTAATTTCAGATTCGCATGTGATTGCTGGTGATTATGACACTGCATTTTTGATGGAACAATTCCTTCCAAATTATAATAAGGAATGATGAAAAAGCCTGGACTTGTGAGGGAAGTATGAACATCATCCTCACAGATTCAGGCTTTTATAGTAATGCTAAAGATGTTGTAGCATATTTTAAGGAGTAAGTAATGGCATTATTTTCTAAAAAAGACAAATATATTCGGATCAATCCGAATAGGTCGTCCTGGAAGGAACCTCAACCAAAACCTGAAGTTCCGGATGAACTATTTTCGCAGTGCCCAGGTTGTAAACATACCATTTACCAAAAAGATTTAGGAAGCGAACGGGTTTGCCCGAATTGTAGCTATACCTTCCGTATTTCTGCTAAAGAACGCTTAGCTCTTACAGTGGATCCGGCTAGTTTTGAAGAAATGTTTACAGGGATTGAAACGACAGATCCCTTGAATTTCCCAAATTACCAGAAGAAATTGGCTGCTGTAAGGGAAATGACAGGATTGGATGAAGCTGTACTGACAGGAACTGCATTGATTAAAGGGCAAAAAGTTGCTCTTGGGATCATGGATTCTAATTTTATCATGGCTTCAATGGGTTCTGTAGTAGGTGAAAAAATTACTCGACTGTTTGAACTAGCGACAAAAGAACATTTGCCGGTCGTTCTCTTTACCGCGTCAGGTGGAGCACGGATGCAAGAAGGAATCGTCAGTTTGATGCAAATGGCAAAAGTCTCTGCAGCTGTTCAAAGACATTCTAAAGCAGGATTGTTTTATCTGACAGTTCTAACAGACCCAACAACAGGAGGGGTAACGGCGTCATTTGCCATGGAAGGAGATATCATCATGGCAGAGAGTCAAGCTCTGGTAGGATTTGCCGGTCGGCGCGTGATCGAGTCTACTGTACGGGAACAATTACCAGATGATTTCCAAAAAGCAGAATTTCTAGAAGAACATGGATTTGTAGATTTGATTGTGGAGAGAAGCCAAATCCGAGCAACAGTTGGACAATTATTGGCCCTTCATGGAGGTAAACATGAGTAAAATAACACAGATTATTAAAGAAGCACGTGATCAAGGAAGATTAACTGCGCTAGATTTTGCTCAAGGGATCTTTGATGATTTTATTGAATTACATGGAGATCGGAATTTCCGTGATGATGGTGCAGTTATTGGTGGGATTGGACGCTTAGGGAATCAAACAGTTACAGTTGTTGGAATTCAAAAAGGGAAAAATCTTCAGGATAACCTAAAACGTAATTTTGGGCAACCCCATCCAGAAGGCTATCGAAAAGCCTTGCGTCTAATGAAACAAGCAGAAAAATTTGGTCGGCCAGTTGTAACCTTCATCAATACCGCAGGTGCTTATCCGGGTGTTGGCGCTGAGGAACGGGGACAGGGTGAGGCTATTGCTCGTAACCTCATGGAAATGAGTGACTTAAAAGTTCCGATTATCGCCATTATTATTGGAGAAGGTGGCTCTGGTGGGGCCCTTGCTTTAGCTGTGGCAGACAAGGTCTGGATGCTGGAAAACTCCATCTATGCCGTCTTGAGTCCAGAAGGCTTTGCTTCTATTCTATGGAAAGATGGAAGCCGTGCCATGGAAGCCGCTGAGTTGATGAAGATTACTTCTCACGAGTTATTAAATATGAATATTGTCGATAAAGTGATTCCAGAGCATGGTTTTTCAAATGGAGAACTACTAGCTCAAGTGAAGAAGGAATTACTGGAAGAGCTCGCCACTCTACAATCCTTGCCACTAGAAGACCTTCTAGAGCAACGCTACCAACGTTTCCGTAAATATTAAAAAAAACTGAGCTTGCAACTTGCAAGACTCAGTTTTTTGAGTTTTATTTTGGTGCGATAACTTCAGCGCCCCCCATGTATGGGCGAAGGACTTCTGGGATGGTTACAGAACCATCTTCGTTTTGATAGTTTTCAAGAATAGCAGCAACGGTACGTCCAACAGCCAATCCAGAACCGTTCAAAGTGTGAAGGAGTTTCACCTTGCCATCGGCTTCATCACGATAGCGGATTTGAGCACGCCGAGCTTGGAAATCTTCTGTGTTTGAGCAGCTTGAAATTTCACGGTAAGTATTTTGCGCTGGGATCCAGACTTCCAAGTCATAAGTCTTAGCAGCTGAGAAGCCCATGTCTCCTGTAGAAAGAGCCACGACACGGTATGGCAAGTTCAGTTTTTGAAGAATGTTTTCAGCGTTGGCTGTCATTTTCTCCAATTCTTCATAGGACTCTTCAGGTTTAGCAAATTTAACCATTTCAACCTTATGGAATTGGTGCAAACGGATCAAGCCACGAGTATCGCGACCAGCAGAACCAGCTTCTGAACGGAAAGATGGGCTCATGGCAGTAAAGTAGATTGGGAGATCCTTGCCATCGATGATTTCATCACGGTAGTAGTTAGTTAAAGGCACTTCAGCGGTTGGAATCAAGACAAAGTTGGTATCGCTGAGTTCAAAAGTATCTTCCTTGAATTTTGGATATTGACCAGTACCAAACATAGAATCGTGGTTAACCATGTAAGGAGGGATAACTTCGGTGTAGCCTTCCTTACCATGCTCATCTAGCATAAAGTTGTAGATAGCACGTTCCAAGCGAGCTCCCAGACCTTTATAGAAAAGGAAGCGAGCGCCTGTTACTTTACCGCCGCGTTCCCAGTCAAGGATATCAAGGTCTTCACCTAAATCCCAGTGAGCTTTTGGTTCGAAGTCAAACTCGCGAGGAGTTCCCCAACGGCGAACTTCAACGTTGTCATCCTCATCTGCTCCAACAGGGACACTATCAGCAGGGATATTTGGAAGGGTAGTAGTGAATTCAGTTAATTTGGCATCGATTTCAGCCAATTCTGTATCCAATGCTTTGACTTCAGCAGAGAGGGTTTGCATGGCAGCAATCTTATCATCTGCATTTTCTTTGTTGCGTTTAGCTTGTGCGATTTCAGCAGATACAGTGTTACGCTCTGCTTTGAGATTTTCTACTTTGACTAAGATATCTCGACGTTTGGCATCGATTTCTTTCATTTCATTCAAAATAGCTGCATCTACGCCACGTGTTGCCAATTTTTTAGCAACCGCATCAAAGTCTGTACGAATCCGTTTAATATCTAACATAGCTTCTCCTTTAACAAAAAACACACCTGTTAGAGTGTTGGAGTGGCAGAGCCACGGTTCCATCCAACTTCACAGGTGTGCACTTGATTCGATATTGTATTTTAAAGAAACGGTAGAATTTCAATTAAGATTTCTATCTGCTCGCAGCAACCGCAGACTTTCTGAAAGAACCTCTTAACTTACTTATCCGTTTGCGTCTATTATACAAGAAAAGATCCTATTTTGCAAATAGATTTTTAATTTTAGCCGTGATGATTTGGATCAACGTAGGAAGTTTGACAATTTTATCATTTCCTAGATGTTCCCGAGCAATCTTTAAAATTTTTCCAGAGTCTTTTGAAGCAAAGAGAAATTTTGATTCTCTGGTATAGATTTCAAAATGGCGGCTAATTTTACGTCCGGATACATTGGCTCCGATTCGCTCGATTTCTTGCCAGGGAATTTGGATGTAGTCTTCTACATTTGCATCCGCATAAAATTCAAAAGCGGCATTCCCGACTAGGATTTTTCCAACCTTTCCCCCCACTCCAAGGTAAGAAACCCCTGTAGTATGGAATTCAACGGTTTTATTCAATGATTGAGCCATGAGATCCTCCTGTATTGCTGTTCACTCCATTATATCATAATAAAAAGAAGGCCGAAACCTTCTTTTTAGTTGATCTTTGCTTACATCAAGCCAGCAACGTGTGCTAATACACCGATTACAAAGAGAGCGATGATGATAGTGATTGGAGATACTTTTTTCTTCAACAACCACATACAAGCAAAAGTAAGAAGCAATCCCATCAAACCAGGAATCAATGAATCCAAGTTTTGTTGGAAAGTTGTAACTTTTTCAGGTGTTTGAGATAGGCCTGAACCAACTTGAGCGAAGGCTTCTTGGATACCCTTGTATCCTTCAGGAAGTTTATCCCAGTGGATATAAGCTTTGTCGTCTAATTTGACAGAAGAAACATTAAAGATGAATTTAATAGATACCCAACGTTCTACCAAGACAGCAAGAATGAACATTCCGAGGATAGAAGCTCCTTTAGTGATGTCTTGCAAGATCCCACCAGACATATCTTTGGTAATTTCAGAACCTGCTTTGTAACCAAGTTCTTGCGTGTACCACAAGAAGGCCATACGAATCGCATTCCATGCGATAAAGAAGATGAGTGGGCCAAGGATGTTACCAGACGCAGCAAGTGATGCACCAAGGGCACCAAGGATAGGACGTACAGTGAACCAGAAGACTGGATCTCCGATACCCGCCAAAGGACCCATCATACCAATTTTAACCCCTTGGATGGCAGCATCGTCAATAGCGGCACCGTTTGCTCTTTCTTCTTCAAGAGCAAGCGTTACCCCGATGATAGGAGCGGCAACGTATGGGTGAGTGTTAAAGAATTCCATGTGACGCTCAAGAGCAGCCGCTTGGTCTTCTTTCTTTGTGTAGAGTTTTTTGATAGCTGGGATCAATGAGTATGCCCAACCCAAGTTTTGCATCCGTTCATAGTTCCAAGAACCTTGCAAGAAGGTTGAACGCCACCAAACTTTTTGACGATCTGATTTAGATAATTGTAATTTTTCAGTCATGATAGTGTCACACCTTTCTTAATAGTCTTCGAGAATGTCGCCAATTGGATCGTTAGAAGTAGCGGCACCGCCACCTCCATTGCCACCTTTCTTAGAAAGAGTAAGGTAGATCAAGGCAAGGGCAACACCAATTGCTCCAAGAGCGATCAAAGTTAATTGGCTAACGGCTGCAAGAGCAAAACCGATGGCAAAGAATGGCCATACTTCACGGCTCGCCATCATGTTGATAACCATGGCATAACCAACGGCTACAACCATACCACCACCGATTTGCATTCCATCAGAGAGCCATTTTGGCATTTGTTCAAGAGCAGTTTTGACAGTTTCAGCAGGAATCATCAACAAGAGGGCTGCAGGAATGGCGATACGAAGACCTTGAAGAAGAAGGGCCACAAAGTGAGCGCGTTCTACACCTTTGATATCCCCTTTTCTAGCAGCAGCGTCGGCAGTGTGAACCAAACCAACGGAAAGGGTACGGACGATCATGGTCAAGAAAAGACCAGCAACTGCAAGTGGAATAGCGACACCTTGAGCGACAGCGATTCCTTTTGTACTGAAGTCTCCCCCAAGTACCATGATGATGGCAGCAGCGACAGATGCAAGGGCAGCATCGGGTGCAACTGCGGCACCAATGTTTGCCCAGCCAAGTGCAATAAATTGAAGTGAACCACCAAGCATAATGCCAGCAGTCAAATTACCTGTTACCAAACCGATTAAGGTACAAGCAACAAGGGGTTGGTGGAATTGGAATTGGTCAAGGATACCTTCAAGACCTGCTAAGAAGGCAACAACGACCACTAATACCATAGAAATAATAGACATGTTTAAAATCCTTTCGTAAGTAATCGATTATTGAACGTTAGCTTTGTTAATTAAGTCAAACAAATCTTTCTTAGAGTCATTTGGCACCTTACGGACATCAAATTCCACTCCAAGATCACGCATTTTTTCAAATGTAGCCACGTCATCTTTATCCATTGACAAGACATTGTTGACCATGGTTTTACCAGTTGAGTGGGCCATTGAACCAACGTTCAAGGTTTTAATCGGAACACCACCCTCGATAGCGCGAAGAGCATCTTGAGGGGTTTCAAATAAGATCAAAGCATGTGTTTCACCAAAGCGTGGATCTTTTGCAACATCGATCAATTTTTGAATTGGGACAACGTTTGCCTTCACACCATTTGGTGCCGCTTGTTTGATCAATTCCTTACGGAGTTCATCTTTGGCAACTGAGTCAGAAGCTACGATAATTCGATCCGCTTTTGAATCAGGAGTCCAAGCAGTTGCGACTTGTCCATGAAGAAGACGTGTGTCAAGACGAGCAAGATTGATTTTCAATTTTCCATCTCCGATAACCGTTCCTT
The DNA here is from genome assembly GCF_047463895.1 of Streptococcus sp. OMI750. Classification (NCBI taxonomy): domain Bacteria; kingdom Bacillati; phylum Bacillota; class Bacilli; order Lactobacillales; family Streptococcaceae; genus Streptococcus; species Streptococcus sp. OMI750. Next base: position 74,076 of record NZ_JASHCZ010000007.1, on the reverse strand, counting down.
CTGGAATAGCAGCTTGGGCTACAGGAGCAGCAGCGGCTGTACTAACTTCTTCAACAGGGTTCAATTCTTCTGGAAGGGCTTTGACACCGTCTTTTGCTTCCTTGATGATGTTTGCAGCGACTTGATCAACGCCGGCATTTGCATCCATCAAACGTTCTGTATAAGCTTGAATCAACATCGGAAGGTTTAATCCTGTGATGATCGCAAATTTACGATCTGGATTTTCTCCCATGACGCGACTTGCTTGGTTAAATGGAGAACCACTCCAAAGGTCAGCCAAAACCAAGACTTCATCTTCTGCATCAAATGCGGCAACAGCTGCATTGAATTTAGCATAGAGATCATCCGGGCCTTCACTTGGCATGAACGTAACCACTTGAACTTTCTCTTGATCCCCAAAGATCATCGAGCCGGATTGGTGGATTCCAGCTGCAAATTCACCGTGGCTAGCAATAATGATACCAATACTCATTATTGACATTCCTCCTTATAAAATTTGTTTGACTTTCAGTTTAAGAAAACTTTAAGCTTCTTCATTATAAACCGTTTTCACATTTAAGTCAATTTTTCTGTCGGTAACAGAGCATCGTTGTTATATTAATTTATCTCTATGCAACATATATTCCTATAGGCTTTGTCACTAAGTGATTCCGTAAAAACAGCGCCATAGATGCTATAGTTTGTAAGCAAAGTTAGCTTACAAGATTGTGAAAAAACAAAAATAAATCAAAAAATTAAAATAAAGATATAACAACCCGGGAGATGGATCGGTTGAGAGCACACAAAAAAGACCAGCCCAGTTGAGCTAGTCTGGTAGGTTCAGTTAGTTAGTTGGTAAAGTCAAGTACCATACGTCCTTGAATGGTTCCAGCTTCCATTTCGTCAAAGACTTTGACAGCATCTTCTACTGGACGTTTTTGAACGACAGGGACTACCAAGCCTTCTGCACCAAATTGGAAGGCTTCTTCCAAGTCTTTACGAGTTCCTACAAGAGAACCAATGACTTGGATACCATCTAATACAGTTTTCACAATGCTGAGGTCCATCATTTCAGAAGGAAGACCAACTGCAACCACGCGGCCGCCTGCACGAACAGAATCTACTGCTTGGTTGAAAGCTACTTTAGAAACAGCTGTTACGACAGCAGAGTGAGCTCCACCATTTGTTTTTTCTTTAATCAATCCTGGGACATCTTCAACTTCGCGACCGTTGATGACAAAGTCTGCACCAACTTCTTTCGCCAATTCTAGTTTATCATTGTTGATATCGACAGCGATGACATGTGCGTTGAAGACTTTCTTAGCATATTGAACAGCCAAGTTTCCAAGTCCACCAGCTCCATAGATAACGATCCATTGTCCTGGTTCAGCTTTGGCTTCTTTGATGGCTTTGTAAGTTGTAACACCTGCACACGTAATAGAAGAAGCTTGGGCTGGATCTAATCCTTCAGGTACTTTCACTGCGTAATCTGCAGTAACGATACATTGTTCAGCCATTCCTCCATCAACAGAGTAACCAGCATTTTTTACAGTACGGCAAAGAGTTTCACGACCAGTTGTACAGTATTCACAAGTTCCACATCCTTCGAAGAACCATGCGACACTGACACGATCCCCAACTTTTAGGCTCTTGACATCTGGAGCAACTTCTTTAACAATACCGATTCCTTCGTGTCCAAGAACACGGCCTGGAACTTTACCGAAGTCCCCGTGAGCAACGTGCAAGTCAGTGTGGCAGACACCACAGTATTCGATTTGAACAAGTGCTTCCCCTGTTTCAAGTGGACGCATGTCTTTGTTTGCAACGATTTCAACACCAGTACCTTCTGGATTTACAACAACAGCTTTCATTTTGTTCCTCCTTAAGTGAACGAGAAGCGGTTTAGAATTTTTGAAAGCGCTTCTTTAATAACTATGTTAATAATATCACAAACTAGATAACGAGGCAATGAAAAAAATGGAAAAAAAGGGCGGTATTGATTAACCGATTAAGGATTTGGCGCAGAAAAAGACATGAGGGGATAACTCATGTCTGTTAGTTTTATAAGAATAATTGAATGAGTTGGCGCGCGACACCATCTTCGTTATTTGTGAAATCTGTGACGGAATCCGCGTAAGGGAGAAGGACGGAGCTAGCATTTTTCATGGCGTATCCATGACCAGCGAGAGCTAGCATGTCGGTATCGTTGTGCTCGTCTCCAAAGGCAATCAAATCCTTCTGATCCATATTGAGTTTATCTAGAAGGTAGGTCAGAGCAGATGCTTTGGTCACATTTTTGGGATTGCATTCCAGAATATTTAAGGGACCACCCCAAGTATTGATAGACAGATTGTAGTCATAATGACGATTCATTTCATCTGCCAGAGCATATTTGTCTTCCGCTTTCGTTTGAAAGAGAATACAGTTTGGGTCGCTCGTTACCCGCTCGGGATTGAATTGATTTTCTGGTTGGAAAGATTCAATCCCGAATAATTTAGGATCTGCAACGTGCTCATTTGGATCGGTAATAAAGAATTTATTGCGGTATTCGCCTGCTATAAAGTCCGCTTGGATAGTGTCTCGGTTAGCGACCATATCTAACAGGTATTTTTTATCTAAAGTCAAACATTGTTCATCTGCCCATTTTTTCTCAGGTAGATGCGTAAGGGAGCCGTTAAAATTGATCATCGGAGTATCTAGCTCTAGTTGTTTGTAATAGGTATGTGCCATACGGTAGGGGCGGCCTGTTGTAATAATGACTTTATGGCCAAGAGCACTAATTTTTTTTATCGTATCAATAGTAAAGTCGCTCAATTTGCTTTCGGAATTTAAGAGGGTTCCGTCTAGATCGAGAGCGATCATTTTTTTATGCATATTTCAGTTCCTTTCGAGAAGAATGAGACCATTATATCAGAAAAATCGGAAAAGCGCTCAAAAATCGAGAAGAGAAGCGGGATTTCTTGAAAGGCGAAAGATCTTTTGGTAGAATAGATATAACGTTCGCAAATTGATTGGGAGCGAGAATGATGAAAAAGGAGTTTATTCTGAAATGGATAAGTTTTTTAAACTTTCAGAACATGGAACCACTGTTCGGACAGAGGTTCTTGCTGGTCTGACAACCTTTTTTGCGATGAGTTATATCCTCTTCGTAAATCCGCAAATGTTGTCACAAACAGGTATGCCAGCTCAAGGGGTCTTCCTTGCAACGATTATTGGATCTGTGGTCGGAACCTTGATGATGGCTTTTTATGCCAACTTACCGTATGCACAAGCACCAGGAATGGGCTTGAATGCCTTCTTTACCTTTACCGTTGTATTTGGTATGGGCTACTCATGGCAGGAAGCTTTGGGAATGGTCTTCATTTGTGGTGTGATTTCATTGATCATCACATTGACAAATGTTCGGAAGATGATCATCGAATCGATTCCGACAGCCCTACGCTCTGCTATTTCAGCGGGGATTGGGATTTTCTTGGCCTATGTTGGGATCAAGAATGCAGGATTTTTGAAATTTACGATTGACCCTCATACCTATACAGTGGTCGGAGAAGGAGCAGATAAGGCTAATGCAACGATCTCAGCCAATGCATCTGCTGTTCCTGGTTTGGTTGATTTTAACAATCCAGTCGTCCTCTTGGCCCTTGTTGGTCTTGCGATTACCATTTTCTTTGTTGTCAAAGGGATTAAGGGAGGGATTATCCTTTCCATCTTAGTGACGACGGTTCTTGGAATTCTAATCCATGTTGTTGATATCAGCAAAATCGACTTTGCAAGTAACCATCTAGGAGCTGCCTTTAATGATTTAGGCACGATCTTTGGTCAAGCTTTAGGATCGAAAGGATTGGGTTCGTTGATTTCCAATACGTCTCGTTTGCCTGAAACCTTAATGGCAATCTTAGCCTTCTCCTTGACCGATATTTTTGATACCATCGGGACCTTGATCGGTACTGGTGAAAAAGTAGGGATTGTTGCAACAAATGGTGAAAATCATCAATCAGCGAAATTGGATAAAGCTCTCTATTCTGACCTCGTAGCGACTTCAGTCGGAGCCATTGCAGGGACATCTAATGTAACGACCTATGTTGAATCTGCAGCCGGTATTGGAGCGGGTGGACGAACTGGTCTGACAGCCTTGGTTGTAGCGATCTGTTTTGCTATTTCAAGTCTCTTTAGTCCATTGCTAGCGATTGTACCGACAGCAGCTACAGCACCAATTTTGATTGTTGTGGGAATCATGATGTTGAGTGGTTTGAAAAATATCCATTGGGAAGATATGTCAGAGGCCGTTCCTGCCTTCTTCACTTCTATCTTTATGGGCTTCAGCTACTCGATTACTCAAGGGATCGCTGCTGGATTTATCACCTATAGCTTGGTGAAAGTGGTTAAAGGACAAGCCAAAGAAGTGCACAGCATGATTTGGATCTTGGATGTTCTCTTTATTTTGAACTATATTAGTATGGCCTTGCATTAATCAAGGGGGAAACAAAAAGGAATGAGTGCAATTCACTGCTCTCATTCTTTTTTTTGTTGGCCAGTAGTCTAGAAGGAATCCTAATCCTTCTCTTTCAAAAGGAATTCTTAGGCGGACAATTTCTAAAAGAAAGAGCAGAATTTTAAAAAGTTTGGTATAATAGAAAAATGATTAGTCACAATGAAACAGAGCTGATCGCTCTAGGAGAACAGTTGGGAAAACTGTTAGAAAAACAGGATGTGATCATCCTATCGGGTGATTTGGGGGCTGGGAAAACTACCTTTACCAAGGGAATTGCAAAAGGTTTAGGGATTGATCAGATGATTAAAAGTCCTACCTATACCATCGTTCGGGAATATGAAGGACGTCTGCCTCTCTATCATTTAGATGTTTACCGAATTGGGAATGATCCAGATTCCATTGACTTAGATGATTTTCTGTTTGGAGAGGGTGCTACCATTATTGAATGGGGAGAGCTGATTGAACCCAGTCTTTCGGATGCTTATTTGAAAATTTTTATCCGAAAATTGGAAGATGGGCGAGAGTTGGAATTCGAAGCTCATGGAGCGCGCGCAGAGGCTTTGGTAGCATCCTTTGAGCAAGCGGGAGATACAGATGCCTAAGGAGAAAGAAGTTCCATTAGAGATTCGACAAGCTGAAACGACAGACGCGACTCTCCTTGTTGATTTCTTAAATCAAGTTGGTAAAGAGTCCGATTATATGACCTTGGATGAAGCTGGTATTGGCATGTCCCCAACTGATATGGCACAATTTCTGCTGCTACAAGAGACGGCGGTTAACCGGATTTGTCTCTTATTATTTGTAGACCAAACACTAGCCGGATTGTTAAATATCACAGCTGCTCCCCAACGGTCTGTTCAGCATATTGGTGATGTCTTTATTGTGATTCAGAGAGCTTATTGGAATCAGGGGCTTGGACAGATCTTGTTAGAAGAAGGAATCGAGTGGGCTCACTCGACTGGCATTCTTCGAAAATTAGTCCTAAATGTGCAAGTCCGCAACGAACGAGCGGTTCATCTGTATAAAAAGCTAGGATTTGAGATAGAAGGTTGCCAAGCTCGCGGAGCATGTTCAGCTGAAGGAGAATTTTTAGAGGTTTACCTCATGGGAAAACTGATAGATTAAAGAGAGATTCTATATGGTAAAAAAAATTATTTTAATGTTTTTGAGTTTATTGGCGGTAACGGTGATTGGAATTGGAGCCTATGGTTTGACTATTCTCAATCAGACGACAGGAACCCTCAGTAAGACTTATAAGAGCTTTGGAAATGAGACCAATGTCATTGCGGAAAATAAGCCGATGACCATCCTTTTGATGGGGGTTGATACAGGAAGCGGTTCTCGGGAAGATCCTTGGGCTGGAAATAGTGATACCATGATTTTGGTAACCGTCAATCCTCAAACAAAGGAAACGACCATGACCAGCTTGGAAAGAGATATTCTGACCAATATTACTTCTGATGGTGAAACTGTCCAAGCGAAATTGAATTCAGCCTATGCTCAAGGTGGAGCTAAGTTAGCTATTAAGACGATTCAGGATCTCTTGGATATTCATATTGATCGTTATGTCATGATCAATATGAAGGGACTGGTTCAATTAGTGGATAAGGTTGGTGGCATTACGGTTAACAATCCATTTGATTTTGATATTTCCATCGAAGAAAATGAGCCTGAATATACAGCAAAGATTGCACCAGGACAGCAGGAGATTAATGGAGATCAAGCGCTCGTTTATTCACGGATGCGCTACCAGGACCCAGATGGGGACTATGGACGTCAAAAACGCCAACGAGAAGTGATCAAAAAGATCGTCGAGAAAGTCTTAAGTCTCAATAGTTTGAGCCACTATAAAGGAATCATTGATTCTGTTAGTGACAATATGCAAACGAATATTGCTCTCGATAGCAATAGTTTGCTTCAATTATTGGGTTACCGAGATGCGCTTTCGAACATTCATCAGTACCAATTAAAAGGAGAAGATGCGACCTTGGCAGATGGTGGAAGTTATCAGATTGTAACCTCTAAACATCTCTTGAAAATTCAAAATATTATCCGCAAAGCCTTGGGAAAGAAAGAGATTAAGACACTGAAAACCAATGCATATCTAATGGATGGAGACGAAGATTTAAAGAATTCTTCTTCTTCTCAAAATGAAAACCCAGCAGCTTCTGAGGAAGCTCCTGTTTACCAAGAGTTTAATCAACTACCAGTTCTACCATCGAGTCAGGATACAGGAGTGGTGACGCCCCAAAGTTCTGTTCCACCGGTAACGCCCGTTGCCCCTGCGGCCACAGAGTCTAGCGCCCTTACACCTGCGTTACCATCAGAATAAGACAAAAACGATTGAGTTTTCTCAATCGTTTTTGTTTGGATTCCATGTGTCCTGAATTTCCTGTAGGGAAGCACTTGCTTGCTGGCTAAAGAGCCTGGTCTTATATTGGAAGTCTGTCACTAATTCTTGAAGAATGGATTTTTGGTCTTGGATAATTTCCAGGTTGCGTTGGATTTTTGCTAAGTTTTCTTGCATCCCCTTGACCAATTGGTGAGATTCAGTCACTTCTGTTTTGATTGTTTGACGATTTTTTACCAGGTGGAAGCTAATGCTGGCTCCTGTTGCAAACCAAAAGAGATTTTTGAGTTTCATATGGCCTCCTTATTTAGCTGTTTTGGATTTTATCTGCGAGCGTGGCCAGCTGGTCAAAATTCGGCTCATGCTCGGTAAATGAGATAGCAAGCTCATCTTGGTCAGAATAGCGGGGGATGATATGGATATGGGTGTGAAATACAGTCTGTCCAGAAACTTCTTCCATGTTACTGATGATATTCATTCCCTTGGCTTGAGTAGCGGCTTCTACTTTTTTAGCAACTTTAGAGACACGTGCAAATAGTTGAGCTGTGGCGGTTTCGTCCATCTCTAGTAGGTTGCGAGCGTGTTTCTTTGGAACCACTAAAGTATGACCAGGAGTAACTTGAGAGATGTCTAAAAATGCGAGGATCTCCTCATCTTCATAAACTTTGGATGAAGGAATGTCGCCAGCTATAATCTTACAAAAAATACAATCGTCAACCATAAATACACCTCATTTAGACTAAATTTTGTTATAATATAAGAACATTATACCAGAAATCGGAGAAAATATGTTAGAAATCAATAAGTTGACAGGGGGCTATGTCAACATCCCTGTCCTGAAAGAGGTGAGCTTTTCGGTTCCTGATGGGCAACTGATTGGTTTAATTGGGCTAAATGGAGCTGGAAAGTCAACCACGATTAATGAAATTATTGGTCTCCTGCATCCATATGCTGGGGAAGTGCGGATTGATGGCCTTAGTCTGCCAGAAGCTCCGACTGAATATCGGAAGAAAATCGGTTATATTCCAGAAACACCAAGTCTTTATGAGGAATTAACCCTGAGGGAGCATATCGAAACCGTAAGCCTCGCCTATGATTTAGACATAGATCAAGTCATGGTGCGCGTCCAGCCTTTGTTGGAACGATTTCGTTTGGCTGAAAAATTAGATTGGTTCCCGACCCATTTTTCAAAGGGGATGAAGCAGAAGGTCATGATTATTTGCGCCTATGCAGTGGATCCAAGTCTTTATATTGTCGATGAACCCTTTTTGGGATTGGATCCTGTTGCAATTGCAGATTTGATTCAATTATTGGCAGATGAAAAGGCAAAAGGAAAATCAATTTTGATGAGTACCCACGTTCTGGATTCGGCTGAAAAGATGTGTGATGGGTTTGTGATCCTCCATAAGGGTCAGGTCCGAGCACAAGGGACCTTAGATGAGCTGCGTTCAACTTTTGGGGATGAGAAAGCAAGTCTAAATGATATCTACATGACCTTGACAGAAGAGGAAACAGCATGAAAGAGTTGATGAAAAAACGGCAACAAACGTTTCGAACTCAATGTGTAAAATACAGTCGCTATGTTCTCAATGATCATTTCGTCCTCTTTATGCTCATTTTTATAGGATTTTTAGCAGTTCAATACAGCAAATTCTTGCAAGAACTACCCAAAGATCCGAGCCTGATCCGCTGGAGTCTCTTGCTTGGTTTGCTCTTCTTGGTACCGATTGGCTCTATTGCGACCTACCTAGAGAAGCCAGATGCGTTATTTCTTATAGTGAAAGAAGAGGAAATAAAAAATCATATCAAGGGGCAGGTTAAGAAGTCTTTTGTATTGTGGCTTTTGATTCAAAGCTTTGTCCTCATATTATTCATCCCCCTTTTTCTTGCAACGGGGATGAATGCACTGGGAATAGTGGCTTACGTTTTTATTTTAGGGGTAGCTAAAGGGCTTGTCTTTAGCTGGAAAGCTAAACGTTTCTATCAGGATGGCAATCTAAATTGGATCTGGACCATTGCTCGTGAGAATGCAAGGAAACAAATGATTCTTCGCTTTTTTGCCCTGTTTACAACGGTGAAAGGGATCACGAATAGTGTCAAAAGAAGAGCCTACTTGGATCGCTTCTTGGCCCTACTTCCTAAAACACATGGGAATACTTGGCTTCACTTGTATATGCGCTCCTTCCTACGTAACGGTGATCTTTTCTCCATGACACTACGACTTTTGCTTCTGTCGATTCTTGCTATGGTCTTTATTCCTCAACCTCTAGTGGTGATCGCTCTTGTAGCCTTGCTCAATTACTTGATCATTTTTCAATTGTTGGGCCTTTATAGTGCTTTTGATTACCAACCCTTGACCCTTCTTTTTCCAATGAAAAAAGGAAGTAAAAAGGCAGGATTGAACAAAACAATTCGCTTGTTAATGGGGATTGTAACAGTGATAGAAGGGGTGATTGGGTTGGTCTTTATGTCAGATAAAGTCTTGTTGCTGGGCTTATTAGCTTATACACTTGCATTAACCCTGATCTACCTTCCATTTAAGATGGCGCGCTTGGTTGACGAAAGTCGTTAAAATTAGTAAAATAGATTGGAAACTTTTTACGGAGGAAAAGATGGACTCGAATGAAAAAGAGCTAAGCCTCACCCCAATTCCTGGGAAGAGTGGGAAGGCCTACATGGGGACCTACCCAGATGGTGGGCGCGTTTTTGTAAAAATGAATACGACCCCAATCCTTGCGGGTCTAGCAAAAGAACAGATTGCTCCTCAATTGCTATGGAGTCGACGTTTGCCAGATGGAAATGTGATGAGTGCCCAAGAATGGTTGAATGGGGAGATTCTCACGCCAAATGGAATGTCAAAAAAACAAGTGGTCAATATTTTAACGAGATTGCACCGTTCTAGACCTTTGATGACTCAATTAAAGAAACTTGGGTATCCGGTGGAATCTCCTTTAGAGTTGCTCAATTCTTGGAGTAACCGGTTGCCAATTGCCCTACGTCAGAACCACTACATCCAATCAGTCGTAAAGAATTTACGTAAGACAGTGCCAGCCTTTCGGGAGGATTATGCGACGATCGTCCATGGGGATGTCCGTCATAGTAACTGGATTGAGACAGAGAGCGGCTTGATTTATCTAGTCGATTGGGATTCCGTTCGTTTAACTGACAGGATGTTGGATGTGGCGCATATCTTGAGTCACTATATTCCAGATTCTAATTGGCGTGATTGGTTAGGTTATTATGGTTACAAGTATAACCAAAAGGTCTTTGACAAACTCTATTGGTTTGGTCAATATTCTTTTTTGTGGCAAATTGCTAAATACTATGAAAACAATGATCTAGAAAATGTCAATCGCGAGATCTATGCTCTGCGCAATTTCCGGTTGAAATATGGAAAGGAAATATGAGAGTTAGAAATCGTAAAGGAGCAACAGAACTACTGGAAGCCAATCCACAATATGTGATCTTAAATCCAGAAGATGCTAAGGGAAAGTGGCATAAGATTTTCGGGAATGATCATCCGATCCATATTGAGGTAGGAAGTGGAAAAGGTGCTTTTATCACTGGGATGGCCAAGGCTAATCCAGAGATCAACTACATTGGGATCGATATCCAAAAATCAGTTTTGAGCTATGCTTTAGATAAAGTTCTGGAAGCTGATGTTCCCAATATTAAATTACTTTGGGTAGATGGGGATAGCTTGACTAACTATTTTGAAGACGGAGAAATTGATCAGCTCTATCTGAATTTTTCAGATCCATGGCCAAAGAAACGTCATGAGAAGCGTCGCTTGACATACAAGAGCTTCCTTGATACCTTTAAGCAAATTCTTCCGAAACACGGAGAGATTCACTTTAAAACAGACAACCGAGGTTTGTTTGAATACAGTTTGGTAAGCTTCTCGCAATATGGGATGACTTTGAAGGGAGTCTGGTTAGACCTTCATGCTAGCGATTTTGAGGGGAATGTGATGACCGAATACGAGAAGAAGTTCTCCAGCAAAGGACAGGTCATTTACCGTGTGGAAGCACAGTTTTAGCATATTCCTTGCAATCATTGGGGAATCGTGTTATAATACTTTAAATGAATAGAAAAGGAGAGGCGGGGAAATATCTTCGCCTCTTATCTATGAGGAGGTGGCAACCATCGCAACGATTGTTGACTTAGTAACAGAAGTGATTCAGCCAGCTATCAAGGAACCATTTGAATTGGTCGATGTTGAATATGGCAAAATGGGTGGTGACTACGTCTTAAGCATTTTCGTAGACAAACCAGAAGGAATCACACTGAATGACACAGCGGATTTGACAGAAATCATTAGTCCGTTACTGGATCAAATCAAACCAGACCCATTTCCAGAACAGTACTTTTTAGAAGTTACCAGTCCTGGCTTGGAGAGACCTTTGAAAACCAAGGAATCCCTTGAGGGAGCTCTTGGTAAGTATATCAATATCAGCTTGTATAAGGCTATTGAAAAGCAAAAGGTCTTTGAGGGGAACTTGGTAGGTTTTGAAGAGGATGTTTTGACCATTGAGTATATGGATAAAACACGGAAAAAAACAGTGGATATTCCTTATAACCTTGTATCCAAAGCAAGGTTGGCTGTAAAATTGTAACAGAATGAAAGAAAGGATGCCTTTATAGAAGAGGCAAGAAAAACATGAGTAAAGAAATGCTAGAAGCCTTCCGCATTTTGGAAGAAGACAAAGGGATCAAAAAAGAAGATATCATCGAAGCGGTCACAGAATCATTACGTTCAGCTTATCGCCGTCGTTATGGACAAGCAGAAAGTGCAGCGATTGAATTCAATGAAAAAACTGGAGATTTCCGTGTTTATACCGTTCGTGAAGTAGTGGATGAAGTCTTTGATAGCCGCTTAGAAATCAGCTTGAAGGATGCCTTGGCCATTAGCTCTGCTTATGAGTTGGGAGATAAGATCAAGTTTGAAGAAGCACCAGCTGAATTTGGTCGAGTAGCAGCTCAATCAGCCAAACAAACCATCATGGAAAAAATGCGCAAGCAAACACGCACCATCACCTATAACACTTATAAAGAGCATGAAAATGAAATTATGAGTGGAACGGTAGAGCGCTTTGACAATCGCTTTATCTATGTCAATCTTGGTTCGATCGAAGCTCAATTGTCTAAACAGGACCAAATTCCAGGGGAAGTCTTCCAATCTCATGATCGCATCGAAGTATTCGTCTACAAAGTAGAAGACAATCCTCGTGGGGTGAATGTCTTTGTTAGCCGGAGCCATCCAGAAATGATCAAACGTTTGATGGAACAAGAAATTCCTGAAGTTTATGATGGTACTGTTGAGATTATGAGTGTCGCGCGCGAAGCTGGAGATCGTACAAAAGTTGCGGTTCGTAGCCATAATCCAAACGTAGACGCGATTGGGACCATCGTTGGTCGTGGTGGATCGAACATTAAAAAGATTACCAGCAAGTTCCATCCAGCACGCTATGATCAAAAATTGGACCGTATGGTTCCTACAGAAGAAAACATCGATGTGATTGAGTGGGTTCCAGATCCAGCTGAATTTATCTACAATGCGATTGCTCCTGCAGAAGTGGACCAAGTTATCTTTGATGATGAAGACAGCAAACATGCTCTCGTTGTGGTTCCAGATAACAAGTTGTCTCTTGCCATTGGTCGTCGTGGGCAAAACGTTCGTTTAGCAGCTCATTTGACCGGTTACCGTATCGATATCAAATCTGCTAGTGAGTTTGAAGAAATGGAAGCAGCTCAAGAAACTTTTGAAGACCAAGTAGAAAGTAGTCAAGAGCAAGTCGATTAAGAGAGGGAGGGAACATGGTAAAAACAAGAAAAATCCCTTTAAGAAAATCGGTCGTTTCAAATGAAATTATTGATAAGCGTGATTTGCTCCGAATTGTTAAAAACAAAGAGGGGCATGTCTTTATCGATCCGACTGGCAAAGCCAATGGTCGAGGCGCTTATATTAAATTAGATAATGAAGAAGCGGCCCTTGCTAAGAAAAAGAAAGCTTTTAATCGTAGCTTTAATATGGAAGTGGAAGAAGCTTTCTATGATGAATTGATCGCTTACGTAGATCATAAGGTGAAGAGAAGAGAGTTAGGCCTTGAATAAGCAAAAGTTGAGCAATCTGTTGGGCCTAGCGCAAAGAGCAGGAAAGCTTATTTCTGGAGAAGAACTCGTGATTAAAGCGATCCAGGAAGGCAAAGTAAAATTAGTTTTCCTTGCAAATGATGCTGCTAGCAATCTGACAAAGAAAGTGACGGATAAGGGTCACTATTATGAGGTTCAAGTATCTACCGTGTTTTCAACACTAGAATTAAGCACTGCAATTGGACGTGCCCGGAAGGTCGTCGCAGTTGTAGATGCTGGATTTTCAAAGAAAATGAGGTCTCTTATGGAATAGAAGAGGAGGACAGCAATTGTCTAAGAAAAGATTATACGAAATTGCCAAAGAATTGGGCAAGGAAAGTAAAGAAGTCGTCACTCGTGCGAAAGAGTTAGGTTTTGACGTTAAGAGTCATGCATCTAGTGTCGATACGGATGCTGCTGAAAAGTTAATCAAGAGCTTTGCAGCAAAAAAAGAAACAGTCGAAAAGAAAGTAGCAGAGGTGGCTGCCAAGGCAACGGCTGTCGTAGAAAAAAAAGAAGCAGTACCGGTCAAAAACCAAGAAAAAACTGAGACAAAATTAGAAACACCAAACCCAGTTGCGAAACCAAAAAGTCGTAACTTTAAAGCGGAACGCGAAGCCCGTGCAAAAGAGCAGGCGGAACGTCGTCAACAACAAGGAAATCGACCTAAGAAACAACAAAACGACCGTCGGGATGGGGATCGTTTTCAAAATCGTAATGAGCGAAAAAATCAAGGAAATGACCGCCGGAACCAAGGGAATGATCGTCGCCGTGACCAAGCTGGAAACGGTCAAGGACGTCCAAATCCTGTAAATGGCGCTCCGAAAATTGATTTCAAAGCTCGTGCAGCAGCATTAAAAGCAGAACAAAATGCAGAGTATGCACGTGGAAGTGAAGATCGGTATAAACAACAAGCTGCTAAAGCAGAACAAGAACGTCAACAGCGCCGGAAGCGAGTAGAAGTACCAGAAGTGAAAGCTCCTGTACAAGAGAAAACCGTTGAAAATCTTGCAAAACCAGCTGTTGCAGCTGCTCCGGCTCAAGTCGATACACGCCGTAAGAAACAAGCGCGACCAGATAAGAAACGCGATGATTTTGATCGTGAAGAAGATGGTCCAAGAAAACAACAAAGGAATCGAAGTAGTCAAAATCAAGTGAGAAATCAAAAAAATAGTAACTGGAATAACAATAAGAAAAATAAAAAAGGGAAGAACAACCGTAATGAGGCTCCAAAACCAGTAACAGAGCGTAAATTCCATGAATTACCTAGTGAATTTGAGTATACGGATGGAATGACGGTTGCGGAAATCGCAAAACGCATTAAACGTGAACCGGCTGAAATCGTTAAGAAACTCTTCATGATGGGAGTGATGGCGACGCAAAACCAATCCTTGGATGGCGATACCATTGAACTCCTTTTGGTAGATTATGGAATTGAAGCCAAGAAAAAGGTTGAAGTGGACAATGCGGATATCGAACGTTTCTTCGTCGAAGATGGTTATCTGAACGAAGATGAGCTAGTGGAGCGTCCACCAGTTGTCACCATCATGGGACACGTTGACCACGGGAAGACAACCCTTTTGGATACCCTTCGTAATTCACGTGTAGCAACAGGTGAAGCGGGAGGAATCACCCAGCATATCGGTGCTTACCAAATCGTGGAAAATGGCAAGAAAATTACCTTCTTGGATACACCAGGTCACGCGGCCTTTACTTCTATGCGGGCGCGTGGTGCATCTGTTACGGATATCACCATCTTGGTCGTAGCAGCAGATGACGGGGTGATGCCTCAGACTATCGAAGCCATCAACCACTCAAAAGCGGCTAATGTTCCAATCATTGTGGCTATTAACAAGATTGATAAACCAGGTGCCAACCCAGAACGTGTGATCGGTGAATTGGCAGAGCATGGAGTCATGTCAACTGCCTGGGGTGGTGATTCTGAGTTTGTAGAAATCTCAGCTAAATTCAACCAAAATATCGATGAACTCTTGGAAACGGTCCTTCTTGTAGCTGAAATCCAAGAACTCAAGGCAGATCCAACAGTTCGTGCCATCGGTACGGTTATCGAAGCGCGTTTGGATAAAGGTAAAGGTGCGGTTGCAACCCTTCTGGTTCAGCAAGGTACCTTGAATGTTCAAGACCCAATCGTTGTTGGTAATACTTTCGGACGTGTCCGTGCCATGACCAATGACCTTGGCCGTCGTGTGAAAGTAGCTGGACCATCTACTCCAGTTTCTATCACTGGTTTGAACGAAGCACCAATGGCGGGTGACCACTTTGCGGTTTATGAAGATGAAAAATCTGCGCGTGCAGCGGGTGAAGAACGTGCCAAACGTGCATTGATGAAACAACGTCAAGCAACTAACCGTGTCAGCCTTGAAAACCTCTTTGATACCTTGAAGGCTGGGGAAGTGAAATCTGTTAATGTTATCATCAAGGCCGATGTACAAGGTTCAGTTGAAGCTCTTGCTGCTTCTCTTCAAAAGATTGAAGTGGAAGGTGTGAAGATTACTATCGTTCACTCAGCAGTTGGTGCCATCAACGAATCAGACGTCACCCTTGCAGAAGCTTCAAATGCCTTCATCATTGGATTTAACGTCCGCCCAACCCCTCAAGCGCGTCAACAAGCGGAAGCTGATGAGGTGGAAATCCGTCTTCACTCAATCATCTACAAAGTGATTGAAGAAATGGAAGATGCCATGAAGGGAATGTTGGATCCTGAGTTCGAAGAGAAAGTCATCGGGGAAGCAGTCATTCGTGAAACCTTTAAAGTCTCTAAAGTGGGTACCATCGGTGGATTTATGGTCCTCAGTGGTAAGGTCACTCGTGATTCCAAAGTTCGTGTCATTCGTGACGGTGTCGTGATTTATGATGGAGCTCTTGCTAGCTTGAAACATTATAAAGATGATGTCAAAGAAGTGACAAACGGTCGCGAAGGTGGATTGATGATCGAAGGCTACAATGATATCAAAACTGACGATACTATCGAAGCTTACATCATGGAAGAAATTAAGAAATAATCTTACAACTAGGAAGAATGAGGACTTTCTCTCGGACTTCCTAGTTTTTAAACCTAGTAAAAGAAAGGAGTTCCTATGGCAAGTCATTTTCGGACAGACCGAGTAGGGATGGAAATCAAGCGGGAAGTCAACGAAATTTTACAAAAGAAAGTCCGTGACCCGCGTGTTCAAGGTGTCACCATTACGGATGTTCAAATGCTAGGTGATTTGTCTATGGCCAAAGTGTATTATTCAATTATGAGTGATTTGGCTTCAGACAATCAAAAGGCTCAGACAGGCCTTGAAAAAGCAACAGGAACCATCAAGCGTGAATTAGGTCGGAATCTGAAATTGTACAAGATTCCAGATCTTACTTTTGTGAAAGACGAATCCATCGAATACGGAAATAAGATCGATGAGATGTTGCGCAATTTGAACAAAGACTAGAGAGGTTGGAAATTTTCCACGCCCAGATTGAAAGACAAAGTCTTCTTAGAAACTTTCCTTAGGTGAGTATGGACGTCAGCGAACTTCTTCGAAGTTCCATGACTAATTATTGAGCCTAAGGTCTCAATAATTCCGAGTACCTGAAACTATTAAGTTTCAGGTACTTTTCTCACGACGAAAAGTTTCAGTAGATGATTGAATCACTCTAACGAGTAACATTTCTTTTTATAGAATTTATTAGATTTATAAAAAAGAATAGTTTGTCTACAGTCTCGGGTTGGAAATTTCCAACCTCTTTTTTGGCTCTTAAATGAGGAAAATAAAACAGAAAGAAAAAAACGGTTTCAAAAAATAATAGAAATTTACAGAAATCTCTTGTGTGATTGGAAATTATCCTTTACAATAGGAGAGGAGTTTTATTTCTGATCTCATATTTGGAGGAATGATCATGTCCATTAACTGGCAGGAAATTTTGTTTAACTTTTTGGGAGGGTTGGGTCTCTTTCTCTATAGTATTAAAACCATGGGAGAAGGACTGCAACAAGCCGCAGGGGACCGTCTTCGCTACTATATTGATAAATATACTAGCAATCCCTTTCTTGGAGTCTTAGTAGGGATTGTTGTGACAGCCCTTATTCAGTCTAGTACTGGGGTAACGGTGATTACAGTTGGTCTGGTCAGTGCGGGTCTCTTGACCCTGCGTCAAGCCATTGGGATCATCATGGGGGCTAATATTGGGACCACGGTCACCTCGTTCATTATTGGATTTAAACTGGGGACTTATGCCCTTCCGATTATGTTTCTTGGAACGGTCTTACTTTTCTTTACTAAGAATCGAATGGCCAATAATATTGGTCGGATTCTCTTTGGGGTTGGAGGAATTTTCTACGCTTTAAACCTGATTAGTGCGGGAATGAGTCCTTTGAAAGAATTGCCAGAATTTAGTCAGTACATGATCACCCTTGGGAAAAATCCAATTCTGGGTGTTTTAGCAGGAGCCATCATCACCGTTTTGATTCAAGCTTCGTCAGCCACCATTGGGATTCTACAAGGTTTGTATTCAGGTGGTTTCCTAGATCTTCGCGGTTCTTTACCTATCCTTTTTGGGGACAACATCGGAACAACCTTGACAGTTATTATTGCAGCGATGGGAGCCAATGTTTCTGCTAAGCGTGTTGCAGCAACCCACGTGCTCTTTAACTTGATCGGTACAATCCTTTGTTTGATCTTGTTAACACCTTTTACAGCCATGATTGAATACTTCCAAGGGCTCTTGCACTTGTCACCAGAAATGACCATTGCTTTTTCTCACGGAGCTTTCAACGTGACCAACACTATCATTCAATTCCCATTCATTGGAGCTTTGGCATACTTTGTAACCAAACTGATTCCTGGTGAGGATGAGGTTGTCAAATATGAACCGCTCTACTTGGATGAAAACTTGATCACTCAAGCGCCTTCGATTGCTCTAGGAAATGCAAAAAAAGAGTTGCTTCATTTAGGTGGATATGCTGACAAAGCTTTTAATCTCTCTTATGATTATATTGTTCATCAAAATGAAAAAACAGCTGAAAAGGGACATAAGACAGAAGAAGCCATTAATACCATTGATGATGATTTGACTCGCTACTTGATTCGTTTGTCGAGTGAAGCCTTGAGTCCGAGAGAAAGTGAAGTTCTCACCAATATCTTAGATTCCTCACGGGATTTGGAGCGGATTGGAGATCACGCGGAAGCCTTGATCAATCTGACCGATTATTTAATTCGTAAGAAAGTCGTCTTTTCAGAAGCGGCCTTGGCTGAATTGGAAGATATTTACAACCAAACCCATCAATTTGTAGAGGATGCCTTAAAAGCTGTTGAGAACAATGATGTGAGTCTTGCAAACCAATTGGTAGCACGTCACGAGGCAATTGAAAAGTTGGAGAAAAGACTTCGGAAAACCCATATTCGTCGTTTGAACCACGGTGAATGTACACCTCAAGCCGGAGTGAACTTTATTGATATCATTTCTCACTATACACGTGTTGCAGACCATGCCATGAATCTCGCTGAGAAAGTACAAATCGAGCAAATTTAAGGAACGTCAAACAGAGTAAGTAGGAAGCTTACTCTGTTTTTTGTTGGAATCTATTCAAAAATAGGTCTAGACCATTTACAAATGGAAGTGAAAGCGTTATAATATGTATGAATATAAATGGAACACAGTTCCTACAATGGAAAGGACGATTTTATGTCTACATATATTAAAGCAGATCAATTTTATTACCCACATGGGGTTCGCCGTGGAGGCTATTTGGAGCTTGTTGATGGCAAGTTTGGAAAACATGTGGAAAGCTTACCAGAAGGTGCGGATGTATTGGATTATTCTGGTTACAGCATTGCGCCTGGCCTGGTGGATACCCATATTCACGGTTTTGGTGGGGTAGATGTGATGGATAACAATATCGAAGGCACTCTCCATACCATGAGTGAAGGTCTCTTGAGTACAGGGGTTACGAGCTTTTTGCCTACGACCCTGACTTCCTCTTACGAACAACTTTTGGCAGTAACTGAAAATATCGGTGCACGATACAAAGAAGCAACAGGAGCTAAGATTCGCGGGATTTATTTTGAAGGACCTTATTTCACAGAAAAATACAAGGGAGCTCAAAATCCATCTTATATGAAGGATCCAAGTATGGAAGAATTCCGGGCTTGGCAAAAAGCTGCCAATGGTCTGTTGAATAAGATTGCCCTTGCCCCCGAGCGTGAAGGGGTAGAAGAATTTGTTCGGACCATTACAGGAGAAGGGGTGACAGTCGCCCTTGGCCACTCCAATGCTACTTTTGAAGAAGCTAAAAAAGCGGTTGATGCAGGTGCGAGTGTCTGGGTTCATGCCTACAATGGTATGCGTGGTTTGACACACCGTGAACTCGGTATGGTTGGTGCTATGTATGAGTTGCCTCATACTACAGCAGAGTTGATCTGTGATGGCCATCACGTTGATCCGCTAGCGTGTGATATCCTGATGAAACAAAAAGGGAAAGAAAATGTTGCCTTGATTACTGACTGTATGACAGCTGGGGGCTTAGAAGACGGGGACTATATGCTTGGGGAATTCCCGGTTGTGGTCGCTGAAGGGACTGCTCGCTTGAAATCAACTGGTAATCTAGCTGGCTCAATCTTAAAATTGAAAGATGGATTAAAAAATGTTGTAGAGTGGGGGATTGCTAACCCTCACGAAGCAGTGATGATGGCCAGTCTTAATCCTGCAAAATCAGTCCATATTGATGATGTTTGTGGTCAAATCCGTGAAGGATATGATGCGGACTTCATCGTACTTGACCAAAATTTGGATCTGGTTGCGACCTATCTCGATGGTGTCAAACGTTACCAAGCTACCAATTAGATTCAAGAATCGAAGATAGAATACTTCCTCTCTAGGTTATACCTAGAGAGGTTTTTGTTTACCAATGGTAGTGCAATTTTGTGAATGCTGTCTTTTCATGCTATAATGGGAATTGAAATGTGAGGTAGCTTATGAAGGCAATTGATATACGTTTTTTATTGATGGGAATTTTTTTCTTGCTCTATGGTATTGTAAGAAAAAATATCTTTATTGTGATCGTTGGTGGGGCATTTTTAGTTTATAGTTTTTATAGCAAGAAGATGGAGCCAACCAAGAAAAATATTTTTAAGCCAGAGCTCAAGCTTCGAGGGCCTAAGAAACCGAAATCGAAGAAAGGAAAGAAAAAATGAATCATTATCGTTTAAATAATGGAGTGGAGATTCCTGTATTGGGATTTGGAACCTGGAAAGCAGCGGATGGAGAAGAAGCTTATCAAGCTGTTTTAGCTGCTTTAAAAGCAGGTTATCGCCATATTGACACAGCTGCGATTTATCAAAATGAAGAGAGCGTTGGTCGTGCCATTAAGGATAGTGGTCTTAAGCGCGAAGACTTGTTTATTACCACCAAACTTTGGAATACGAATCACACCTATGAAGATGCTCAAGCTGCTTTGGAAGCGTCTCTTGAAAAACTGGGCTTGGACTATGTCGATCTTTATTTGATTCATTGGCCAAATCCAAAGCCCCTTCGAGAAAATGATGCTTGGAAAGTGCGAAACGCTGAGATTTGGCGAGCCATGGAAGATATGCTAGCTGCTGGCAAGGTTCGGGCTATTGGTATTAGCAATTTTCTGCCTCATCATTTGGAAGCCCTCCTTGAAACAGCTCACGTCATACCGGCTGTGAACCAAATTCGTTTAGCCCCTGGGGTTTACCAAAGCGAAGCCATTGCAGCAAGTCGCAAGCATGGTATTTTACTAGAAGCTTGGGGACCTTTTGGCCAAGGAGAATTGTTCCAAAATGAACAAGTAAAAGAAATGGCTGCCAAATATGGAAAGACTGTCGCTCAACTAGCCCTGGCATGGAGTTTGCAAGAAGGCTTCCTTCCATTGCCCAAATCGGTTACGCCTGAGCGGATTGCAAGTAATCTAAATTGCTTTGATTTTGAATTGACGGCAGATGATGTGGAACTCCTTCGCCATCTTCCGGTTGAATCAGGTGCACCAGATCCAGATAGTAAAGAATTTTAAGAGAAAAGTTCTACTTATTAAAAACCGAGGACACCTTTGTTCTCGGTTTTTAAATATTTTTAACCATTAAATAGTTTTAAAACACTAACAAAAACAGACGTTCTATAATAAATTTCTACACATATCTTCCTTTTATCGAACGAAAATAAATTAATAATTAGTAACGTTCGTAAATGTTACATTTGTGTTACAATTCAGGTTTGATCGAATTTTCAGACAATTTTGCGCTATAATAGTTACTATTAAAATAAAAGGGGAGTTTCTATGAATAAACAAGAGCGTTTTTCATTAAGAAAATACAAATTTGGTGTAGCCTCAGTTTTATTAGGGGCTGTTTTGGTATTTGGAACTGCACAAGCGAGTGCAGATGAACAAGCAACGGGCCAAACGAGGACTGAAACACAACTTGTAGCACCTATTCAACAGCCACCAGCTGAAAAACAAGAGTTACAAGTTGCAGAAACTGCGAATACAGTCACTAGTGAAAAAGTAGAGGTTTCTAAAGAAACTGCTATTACGGAAAAAGAAGCTATTAGCAAAGAGGCTACTGTTCTTGAAAAAATAGAGGCTCCTAAAGAGGGAACAGCTGCTCCACAAACAAATACGGAAGAGACAGTTAAACCGGTAGAAAAAGCTACAGCAGTGGCTACTCCGACAAGCTCTGAAACAAGTGAGCGCCGTAATGGAGCTGAAAAACCTCAAAGTATTGAAAGCAACGAGATTATTACTGTTCCACAAACCTGGAACCAAGGTTATAAAGGTGAAGGAATGGTAGTTGCCGTGATTGATTCTGGTTTGGATGTCAACCATGAGGTTCTTCGTATTACCGATTCTTCAAAAGCCAAGTTCAAAAATCAAGAAGAATTGGAAGCAGCCAAGAAAGCAGCAGGAATTGATTATGGGAAATGGTACAATGATAAAGTCGTCTATGCCTATGATTACTTTGATGGTACCGATAATATAAAAGAAGCTGAAAGAGATTCTCACGGGATGCATGTTACCGGGATTGCAGCGGGGAATCCTGAAAAAGAAGCAGGAAATGGTAAAAAAATCTATGGTGTAGCACCAGAAGCACAAGTCATGTTCATGCGTGTCTTTTCAGATCGGCAAAAAACAACTGGTTCTGCACTTTATGTAAAAGCAATTGATGATGCGGTGGCTCTCGGTGCAGATACCATCAATATGAGTCTTGGCTCGTCTACTGGTTCTACGGTCAATGCTGATTCAGATATTGTTGATGCCATCAAACGGGCGCGTGCCAAAGGTGTATCTGTCTTAATCTCCGCCGGAAATAGCAATACTTTTGGGAACGGTTATTCAAGACCAGCAGCTGAAAATCCGGACTATGGCTTGGTTGGAAATCCTTCAACAGTAGAGGACTCTATCTCTGTTGCCTCCATCAATAACAAAATCATTACAACAGAAGTTTTTGAAGTTAAAGGCTTGGAAGGTCATGCGGAAGCAGATAATGGAAAGTTTGATTACAGTAAATCTGCTGCAGATGCTGACTTTGAAAAAGGCAAAGAGTATGAATATGTATCTGTTGGACTTGGGAAAGAGGATGATTTCAAAGATCTAGACCTTACTGGTAAATTAGCCCTTATCCAACGTGGGGAAATTCCATTCTCAGAAAAAATTGCCAATGCATTCCATCATGGTGCTGCAGGAGCTTTGGTCTACAATAATGTGGATGGTTCTAATCTTGGTATGTCTATCGATGGGGATGCAAAAAAAATCCCATCGGTCTTCATTTCAAAACGTTATGGGGAAGCTCTTAAAGCAGGATCCTACAAAATTGTCTTCAACAATACCATGGCCAATCGCCCATCTCCAGAGGCGGATCAATTGTCAGATTTCTCAAGCTGGGGAGTCACAACAGACGGTCAGTTGAAACCAGATGTAACAGCACCTGGGGGCAATATCTTCTCTTCTTTGAATGACAATACCTACGGAGATTTGAGTGGTACAAGTATGGCTTCTCCTCACGTGGCAGGTGTCGCCGCCTTGGTCAAAGAATACCTTGTGAAGCATCACCCAGAATTAACTCCAGAACAAGTTTCTGAAACAGTGAAAGCCTTGATCATGTCTACGGCTAAACCACATGTTAATAAAGAAACGGGTGCTTATACTTCTCCTCGTCAACAGGGAGCAGGGGTGGTCGATACGGCAGCTTCCGTATCAACAGACTTGTATGTCACTGGTGAAAACAATTACCCAAGTGTCACTCTTGGAAATGTTGGAGATAGCTTTACATTTGATGTTACAGTTCACAATATTTCAGATACTGATCGTACCTTGAAGATGCTGGTCAATACAGACACAGATGAAGTGAAAGATGGTAAATTTACTCTTCGCCCACGTAAATTAACAGAAACTGCTTGGCCAGAAGTGACTGTGAAAGCACATAGTTCTGAAACAGTTACGGTGAAAGTCGACACAAGTAAATTCACAGAAGAATTGAGCAAAGAAATGCCAAACGGCTATTTCCTTGAAGGGTTTGTTCGCTTTGTTGATCCAGCAGATGATGGAGATGTGGTCAGCATACCATTTATGGGCTTCAAGGGAGAATTCCAAAATCTTCCCGCAGTTGAAAAGCCGGTCTATGATTTGGTTCGCGAAGGAAAAGATGGATTCTACTACCATATTCCAAAAGATTTAAATATCTCATCGAGTGCCAATGTTTCTGCGCTCGTCACTCAGCAAAATGACTTCCTTCTCACTCAAGGAAAACGAGATGGTCGTCGGATGACAGTCCTTGGTATTGACGAAAATGCAGAAGGAACTCACACCCTTCAACTAGATGAAAACGGAAATGTTCGCATTGCCATTTCACCAAATGAAGATGGAAATAAAGATTTCGTCGAATACAAGACAGTTGCTCTTCGAAATATTGAAAACCTTCGTGCAAGTGTCTACGCAGCAAGTGATACGGAACATCAACATCCAATTTGGGAAGGAACACCATCTGACCATCGTAAGAACTTCTTCAACGGTGACCAAAAGAACCCACGCAGCTACACATTAGATAATACTGCTTGGTCTGGTAGCGATGCCAATGGAAATGCGGTAGCAGACGGTTTATATGATTATGTCATCCGTTATACCCCAATGGTTCCAGGAGCTGAAGAGCAATCAACGACCTTCAAGGTTCGGGTCGATACTCAAAAACCAGTGATTACATCTGGATATATTCGCTTTAAAGACGGAGCACAACAGTTTGTAGCACGTAAATCCAAAGATGTTGGTGAAGGCGGTATCTTGACAGAAAAACTAGTTTATGTCACACCATTTGATGATCAAGGAACGATGGTCCAAACCAATGAAGATAAGAATGGTACGCGTGCTCTAGAAAATTATCATGTCATTAAGGCCAATGAAGATGGTAGCTTCGATCTTCCTGAAAACATCGAGAAGAAGAATATCTACTATTATGTAGAAGATTTTGCAGGCAACGTGGATTACATTTCATTAGCTGATTTGGTACGGGATCAAAATAGTGGTCGGGTTCAAATTGCAGTGCGTGATGCTAAGACCAACAAAGATTTGGACACCATGTACGTCTATCGTATTAAGGACAGCAATGGTCAATATGTATCAGTTGATAAAACAAAAGATATCAACTTCTTGAACTTTGGCCATTATATTGCAGAAATCTTTACCTATGATCGTACTGAAGTGAAATTTGTCAGCAGCTTGACGCAAGAGTTCGATTTGACAGAAGAGAATAGTTTCCAAACGATCGCATTCCTTGCCAACACCTTGGAATACGCACCAGTCAGCATTCGCTTTGATCAACCAGTTTCAAAAGCTGCTACGCTCGTATTGAAAGGTGCAGAGGGCGAAAATTTTGTATTGCCTGCTGAAAAGTATGGTAAGAATGGCTTTGGTAAATCAGTAGCAACCGGTCAATATACTTTAGTTGCAACCCTTCCGACAGGTTATGAATTGGCTGAGGAAGCGCCGGTGATTACAGTTGTTGCAGGTCGAAACAATGTTTACCGTCTTGGAGTGATCTCAAAAGTAGATCTCTTAGCTGCCTTAAACAACCAAGCGGATGTTATCAAGACAGCTCACTACTTCAATGCGAGTGCCGATAAGAAAGAAGCCTATGATCAAGCCTTGCAAGCTGCTCAAGCAGCCTTGACCAATAAGGTCAGTCAAGAGCAAGTCAACCAGGTAGTGGCTGGTCTTAAAGCTGCCAGTCAAGCTTTGGATGGCAAAGACTCAAATGTTGCAGCTTTGAAAGAAGCGATGCAGGCTTACGATGCTACAACTAAAACTGGACGGTATGCCAATGCCAAAGAAAAAGTACGTCGGGACTACGATCGTGCCTTCCAAACAGTGGCTTTACTTGCAGTAGATCAAACTGTGAAACAAGAACAAATCAATCAAGCGCTTGCTGAGTTGAGCCGTGCGGAAGGAAAATTAAATGGGAAAGCAACTGATTTTTCAAGCCTTGAAAAATACATCAAGGAAGAATTGAAGTTCCAAGAAAAGAATGCTAAATTCATCTATGCTGGAAATGAAGAAAAAGAAGCTTACTTAGTTGCCTTCAAGGATGCACAAACCATCCTTTCAAACCCAGGAGCAAGTCAGCAAGATGTAAAAGATGCTTTGACAGCTTTGAAAAATGCCAAGAAAAAACTTCATGGTAAAAAACCAAAAGCTGCAAGACGTCCTTAATCCAAATAAGATTGTTTGTTAGCCTAAAATCCGTATGGAACAATTGATTCATACGGATTTTTATTTACAAGGATGTAGAAATCTGCTATAATACTAGTCAAGAAAGAAGGGCTTATGGCGTTTTTCTAGCGAGCTTGGGGTAGTGAAAGCCAAGTAGAACAAAGTGGGCATCGGCGCTTTCTCTCAGTAAAAAGCTGAGTACAGTAACATAAAATGAAGTAATAAATTAGGGTGGAACCGCGTTTCTGACGCCCCTAGGTCATAGACTTAGGAGCAAAGACACGGTTCTTTTTGTATCCTGAGTCGGGCTCAATCATATAGAAAAAGGAGTAAAACATGTCTAAAAAATTGACTTTCCACTGCGTCAGTGGCAGAGACCTCCTTTCAGTCGGACTGCCCCACGCTCAGCACTAGGCTGCCTGAGCTAGACGCAGTACTAACTCGTCTTGCCTCGTATGATCGACGAGGCAGACTCGTGTCGCAAGAATTTATAAAAAGGAGAAGAAGATGTCTAAAAAATTAACCTTCCAAGAAATTATTTTGACTTTGCAACAATACTGGAATGACCAGGGGTGTATGCTCATGCAGGCTTATGATAATGAGAAGGGTGCGGGAACCATGAGCCCATATACCTTCCTTCGTGCCATTGGTCCTGAGCCATGGAATGCGGCTTATGTAGAGCCATCACGTCGTCCAGCGGACGGTCGTTACGGGGAAAACCCAAACCGTCTTTACCAACACCACCAATTCCAAGTGGTTATGAAACCATCACCATCAAACATCCAGGAGCTTTACATTGAGTCATTGGAAAAATTGGGGATCAATCCATTGGAACACGATAT
This sequence comes from Streptococcus sp. OMI750, assembly GCF_047463895.1. Lineage (NCBI taxonomy): Bacteria > Bacillati > Bacillota > Bacilli > Lactobacillales > Streptococcaceae > Streptococcus > Streptococcus sp. OMI750. Next base: position 47,569 of record NZ_JASHCZ010000007.1, on the reverse strand, counting down.
CCGCTTCGTTGAAGATAACTGGGAAAACCCATCAACTGGTTCAGCAGGTCTTGGATGGGAAGTGTGGCTTGATGGTATGGAAATCACGCAATTCACCTACTTCCAACAAGTCGGTGGTTTGGCAACTGGTCCTGTTACCGCTGAGGTTACCTACGGATTGGAACGCTTAGCTTCTTATATCCAAGAAGTAGACTCCGTTTACGATATTGAGTGGGCTCCAGGTGTTAAATACGGAGAAATCTTCCTTCAACCAGAATATGAGCATTCAAAATACAGCTTTGAAGTTTCTGACCAAGATATGCTTCTTGAAAACTTTGAAAAGTTTGAAAAAGAAGCTGGACGTGCTTTGGAATTGGGTCTTGTACACCCAGCCTATGACTACGTTTTGAAATGTTCACATACCTTCAACTTGCTTGATGCTCGTGGAGCGGTATCCGTTACAGAACGTGCCGGTTACATTGCCCGCATCCGTAACTTGGCCCGTGTTGTAGCTAAAACATTCGTAGCAGAACGTAAAAAACTTGGTTACCCACTTCTCGACGAAGCCACACGCGCAAAACTCCTAGCAGAAGAGGAAGAATAAAAAGAGTATATTAAAAAGGATTTGATTAATAGAGGAATCCTACAGAACCAGTTGCCGCAGTGATAGAGGTATCGTTAGAGAAACTAACGATACCAGGCAAAATTGGAGACCTTAGGCTCCAATTTTAGCAATGAAACGACGCAGTCGGTTGCTTGCGTGCCAATCACATAAGGCAAACTGGAAAAAAAGATATTTTTCGGAGAAAAAACATGACAAAAAACTTACTAGTAGAACTTGGACTTGAAGAGTTGCCAGCCTACGTTGTCACACCAAGTGAAAAACAACTCGGTGAGAAAATGGCAGCCTTCTTGGATGACAACCGTCTTTCATACGAAAGCATTCAAACCTTCTCAACTCCCCGTCGTTTGGCCGTCCGTGTACTTGGCTTGGCTGATCAACAAACAGATTTGACTGAAGATTTTAAAGGACCATCTAAGAAGATCGCCTTGGACGCAGATGGAAACTTCTCAAAAGCAGCCCAAGGATTTGTTCGTGGGAAGGGCTTGACCGTTGACGATATCGAATTCCGTGAAGTCAAAGGGGAAGAGTACGTTTACGTGACGAAACACGAAGCTGGAAAACCTGCCAAAGAAGTTTTGGCTGGCATCCCAGAAGTGCTTGCTTCATTGACTTTCCCTGTCAGCATGCACTGGGCTAACAACAGCTTTGAATACATTCGCCCTGTTCACACCTTAATCGTCCTTTTGGGAGATGAAGCGCTTAAACTAGACTTCTTGGATATTCAATCAGGTCGTGTGAGCCGTGGACACCGTTTCCTCGGACACGAAGTGGAAATCACCAATGCGGATTCTTATGAAGAAGACCTTCGTACGGTTTATGTGATTGCAGATAGCAAAGAGCGTGAAAACATGATTCGTGAGCAAATCAAGACTATCGAAGCAGAACAAGGTGTTCAAGTCCAAATCGAAGAAGGACTTCTAAACGAAGTCTTGAACTTGGTGGAATACCCAACTGCCTTTATGGGAAGTTTTGACACCAAATATTTGGACGTTCCAGAAGAAGTTTTGGTGACCTCAATGGAAACGCACCAACGTTACTTTGTCGTACGTGACCTTGATGGTCAGCTGAAACCAAACTTCATTTCTGTCCGGAATGGGAACGCTGAGCACTTGGAAAATGTCGTTCGAGGAAATGAGAAGGTATTGGTGGCACGTCTCGAAGATGGTGAATTCTTCTGGCGTGAAGACCAAAAACTTAAGATTGAAGACCTGGTTGCAAAATTGGCACACGTGACCTTCCATGAAAAGATTGGTTCACTCTCTGAACACATGGCCCGTGCTGGTGTCATTGCAGCTTCCTTGGCTGAGCAAGCTGGTTTAACTGCCGAAGAAAGAGCAGCAGTAGCTCGCGCAGCTGAAATCTACAAATTTGACCTCTTGACGGGTATGGTCGGAGAGTTCGATGAATTGCAAGGAATCATGGGTGAAAAATACGCCCTCCTTGCTGGTGAGGATGCTGCGGTTGCGACAGCTATCCGTGAGCACTACCTTCCTGATGCAGCAGATGGAGCCCTTCCAGAGACTAAGGTTGGTGCTATCCTTGCGCTTGCAGATAAATTGGATACCCTTCTTTCCTTCTTCTCAGTCGGTTTGATTCCGTCTGGTTCCAATGATCCTTATGCGCTTCGCCGTGCAACGCAAGGGATTGTTCGGATCTTGGATGCCTTTGGTTGGTACATCCCGATGGATGAGTTAATCGACAGCCTTTACGCTCTTTCATTTGCTAGCCTTTCTTATGACAATCAAGCAGAAGTGCTCAACTTCATCAAGGCGCGTGTGGACAAGATGATGGGACGTACACCAAAAGATATCAAAGAAGCCGTTCTTGCTGGTTCAAACTTTGTCGTAGCAGATATGCTGGAAGCAGCTGAAGCTCTTTCAGAAGCTGCTAAGACGGATGGTTACAAGGCAGCTGTTGAGTCACTCTCACGTGCCTTCAACTTGGCAGAAAAAGCAGATGCTTCAGTAACAGTCGATGCTAGTCTCTTTGAAAATGATCAAGAAAAGGCCCTTGCTAAGGCGATTGAAGAATTAGAATTGACTGGTTCAGCTAGTGATAAATTGGCACAGCTCTTTGCTCTTAGCCCAGTCATCGATGCCTTCTTTGACAATACCATGGTGATGGCTGAAGATGAAGCTGTCAAAAATAACCGTTTGGCCCTGCTTGCAGGCCTTGTGTCTAAAGCTAATGCTGTTGCAGCCTTTAATCAATTGAATACAAAATAAGTACCTGTTGACAGGTAGAAAGTAGGTCTGATAATGACACCTGAAAAAATTGCTCGGATCAATGAGCTGGCAAAAAAGAAAAAAACAGAAGGTTTGACACCAGAAGAAGCAGTGGAACAAGCAAAACTTCGTGAGGAATATATTGAGGGTTATCGTCGCTCAGTTCGTCACCACATCGAAGGAATTAAAGTGGTTGACGAAGAAGGTAACGATGTGACGCCTGAAAAACTTCGTCAAGTCCAACGAGAAAAAGGCTTGCATGGCCGTAGCCTTGATGATCCTGAATCATAATCAAAAGCCTGCTGGAAGAGACTCCAGTAGGCTTTTCTATATATGAAATTCAGAGTATTCTGTGCTAGATTGACCAGTTTTTAAAAACGTGATATAGTATACTATGTGAAAATTTGATTATACTTTTCTGAAAGTATACAGAAAAAGAATTGGAGTAATCATATGTCAAAAAAACATCATACTGGTGAAGAAACCGAAAATGGGATGGTTCGTGGTCTGCAAAATCGGCATGTTCAGCTGATCGCTATTGCAGGAACCATCGGGACAGGACTCTTTCTTGGAGCCGGTCGTTCCCTTTCTTTAACAGGTCCATCTATTATTTTAGTCTATATGCTGACAGGAGTTTTCATGTACTTGATGATGAGGGCTATTGGAGAGATGCTTTATATGGACCCAGATCAACATACCTTTATCAACTTTATTACCAAGTACTTAGGAAAGGGTTGGGGCTACTTTTCAGGATGGTCCTATTGGGTTTCCTTGGTATTCCTTGGGATGGCAGAAATTACAGCCGTTTCCAACTATGTCCAGCTCTGGTTCCCTAATTGGTCAGCCTGGCAGATACAAATTATCTTTTTAGCGCTTTTAAGCTGTGTGAATTTGATTGCTGTGAAGGTCTTTGGAGAGGTTGAATTCTGGTTTGGCATGATCAAGATTGTCACTATTTTGGCCTTGATCGCAACAGGGATCTTTATGGTGACGACGAATTTTGAAACACCAGCTGGACAGGCTAGCTTAAGTAACATTAGTAATGGTTTTCAAATGTTTCCAAATGGTTGGGTCAAGTTCGTAATGGCCTTCCAAATGGTCTTCTTTGCTTATCAAGCGATTGAGTTTGTTGGAATTACCACATCAGAGACAGCCAATCCCCGCCAGGTCTTACCGAAAGCCATTAAAGAAATTCCAATCCGAATTGTGATTTTTTATGTAGGAGCATTGTTGGCAATTATGGCAATTTTCCCTTGGCAACAGCTTCCCGTCAATAAATCACCATTTGTGACGGTCTTTCAAATGGTAGGAATCAAGTGGGCAGCAGGATTGATTAATTTTGTTGTACTGACAGCTGCTGCATCTTCCTTGAACTCCACCCTCTATTCAACAGGGCGTCACTTGTACCAGATTGCAAAAGAAACGCCAAACAGTAAGGTGATGAATCGTTTGAAGCTGAATAGCTTGTCTCGAATGGGGATTCCAAGTCGTGCGATTATTTTCTCTGCGATTGTAGTTGCTGTTTCAGCCTTTATCAATATCTTGCCAGGTGTTTCAGATGCCTTTGCCTTGATTACGGCCTCTTCTTCAGGGGTTTACATTGCTATTTATATTTTGACAATGTTAGCCCATCTTAAGTACCGTAAATCGAAAGAGTTTATGCCGGACGGATTTGTCATGCCGGCCTACAAAGTACTGAATCCATTAACAATTGTTTTCTTCCTCTTTGTATTCGTTTGTCTCTTCTTACAGAAATCAACCTATATTGGTGCGATTGGAGCAACTATCTGGATTATTCTCTTTGGAATTTATAGTAATTGGAAACACAATAAATAAGCAGCAAAACTTACCCTTGGGTGAGTTTTGTATTGTTTTAAAGCCTTCTTATTTTCCCTTCTTTTAATAAATTTCTTGGAGTGAAGATAAGAAAAACAGAGAGGGAAAAATTATGTCTTTTCCCTCTCTGTTTTTTGTCTTTGAACTGTTTTTTTGAGCCACCAAAGTGAGGCGACTAGGATTAGTGTAGCCAGCCAAAAAATCCAAGCTTCAATGGTAGTTAGGAAAAAGTAGAGGGCGATAATATCGACCAATAAAAATGGGATGAGAGTCTGTTTACTTAATTTCATATGAATATTGTATCATAAATTGTAGCGGAAACAAGTAGAATCAAGATTCTCAAGGATCTTTTATATCATAGCAAAAGATCAGAATGGATTCGTTCGTGTAATTTTCTTCAGGAGTGCATCTTGCTCCTATTTATGGTAAAATGGTTAAGATATGAGTAAAGAATTTCATCATGTAACGGTCTTGCTCCATGAAACGATTGATATGCTGGATGTAAAGCCAGATGGAATCTATGTGGATGCCACTTTAGGTGGAGCTGGCCATAGCGAATATTTGTTAACAAAATTAGGTGAATCAGGCCACCTGTATGCCTTTGATCAAGATCAGCATGCGCTTGAAAATGCCAAAATTCGTTTGGCACCTTTCATTGAAAAAGGTATGGTGACTTTTATCAAGGATAATTTCCGTCATTTGCAAGAGCGCTTGAATGAATTAGGTGTGACTGAAATTGATGGAATTTGTTATGATTTAGGGGTTTCCAGCCCTCAGTTAGATGAACGGGAACGTGGATTTTCTTACAAGAAAGATGCGCCGTTGGACATGCGGATGAATCAAGAAGCTTCCTTAACAGCCTATGAGGTCGTCAATAGCTACGATTACCATGATCTCGTACGCATCTTTTTCAAATATGGAGAGGACAAATTTTCCAAGCAAATTGCGCGGAAAATTGAGCAAGCACGAGCAATTAAACCGATTGAAACGACGACTGAATTAGCAGAGATTATTAAATCTGCTAAACCAGCTAAGGAGCTCAAGAAAAAGGGTCATCCTGCTAAACAGATCTTCCAAGCCATTCGTATCGAAGTCAATGACGAACTGGGAGCGGCGGATGAATCGATTCAGCAAGCCATGGATTTGTTGGCCCTCGATGGTCGTATTTCTGTGATTACCTTTCATTCGTTAGAGGATCGATTGACCAAACAATTGTTTAAAGAAGCTTCGACGGTTGAGGTTCCAAAGGGGCTTCCCTTTATTCCAGATGATTTGAAACCAAAGATGGAGTTAGTCAACCGGAAACCTATTTTGCCAAGTGAAGAAGAGCTTGAGGAAAATAATCGATCTCATTCAGCAAAATTACGGGTTGCTCGAAAAATACACAAGTAAGAGGAATTGATATGGCAGCAAGAGATGAGAGAACAAGAACACAGGTATTGCAAGACCACTTTCGCCGCTTCTCTAGAGTAGAAAAGGCTTTTTATGGGTCGATTGTCTTAACAGCTGTGATTTTAGCCATTAGTATCGTCTTTATGCAGACACGAATTTTACAAGTACAGAGTGAGTTGACTGATTTGAATACGGAACTAGAAGCCAAAAAGACGGAATTGGCAGATGTTCGTCAAGAGGTCAATGAATTAACACGTTATGACCGCTTATCACAGTTGGCTAGCTCCCAAGGAATGAAGCTGCAAAAAGAAAATCGAAAAACAGTGAGTGCAAGTAGTGATGAATAAATTTAAAAAATTTTTAATCGGGTATTCGATAAAGAAACGTCGCTTGCCGGATCAGAATCGAAAACAAGTTGGAAAAAATCTCAGTGTACTGGCGATTTTCCTCTTTTTTCTCTTTCTGATTAATTTTGCAATGATTATTGGGACTGACAAAAAATTCGGTGTGACCTTATCGGATCAAGCAAAAAAAGTCCATGAGCAGACGGTTATTGTTCCTGCAAAACGTGGAACGATCTATGACCGAAATGGAGCAGTAATTGCTGAAGATGCTACGACCTATAACGTTTATGCCGTTATTGATAAAAAGTACAAATCAGCAACCGGAAAAATCCTCTATGTAGAAGAGAGCCAATTTAAAAAAGTAGCAGAAATCTTTAAGCAGTACTTAGGGATGGATGAAGATTACGTCATTCAACAGTTGTCGCAAAAGAAATTGAAACAAGTTTCTTTTGGATCGAACGGAAACGGCATTACTTATAGTAATATGACGGCTATCCGTGAGGCTATGGAAGCGGCGAAGATTAAAGGGGTTTCCTTTACAACTAGTCCAAATCGGAGCTATAAAAATGGAGTTTTTGCCTCTCAATTTATAGGTCAGGCCTCTCTTCAAGAAGATAAAGAGGGAAATAAAACCTTGAAGGGGCAATCAGGAATGGAGAAATCCCTCGATCGTATTCTCGCTGGTCAAAATGGAGTCATCACCTATGACAAAGACCGAAACGGGAATATCGTTCCTGGTTCAGATAAGGTTTCTGTCAAAACAGAAGATGGAAAAGATGTTTATACGACCATCTCAGCAGAATTGCAGACCTACCTCGAGACACGTATGGATGTTTTCCAAGAAAAGGTAAAAGGAAAGTATGTTAGTGCGACTCTTGTGAGTGCAAAAACAGGAGAGATCCTAGCGACAACGCAACGTCCATCCTATAATGCGGATACCAAACAAGGACTGGATCTGAAAAACTTGAAAACCTGGAATACCATCCTTTATCAAGATCAATATGAACCGGGTTCAACGATGAAGGTCATGTTATTAGCTTCGGCGATTGATCATGGAACCTTCCCAGCCTATAATGAAGTATACTACAGTAACGAACTACAAGTAAAAGATGCGACCATCCGTGACTGGGATGTCAATATGGGACTGTCTGAAGGTCGCTATATGAATATCGCGCAGAGCTTTGCTTATTCAAGTAACATTGGGATGACCAAGCTTGAACAGAAGATGGGCAATAATGTCTGGATGAATTACCTCACACTCTTTAAGTTCGGACTCCCTACTCGTTTTGGTATGGGCGATGAGAGTTTTGGAAGCTTGCCGGGTGATAACTATGTCACTCAAGCCATGTCTTCTTTTGGTCAGGGGATTTCCGTCAGTCAAACTCAAATGTTACGGGCCTTTAGTGCTATCGCCAATGATGGGCAAATGTTGGAGCCGAAGTTTATTAGTGCCATTTACGATAAAAAATCAGACACAGCCCGCAAATCAAAAAAAGAAGTTGTTGGAAAACCAGTTTCAGGATCAGCTGCGCAACAGACTCGAAATTATATGATTACGGTCGGAACAGATCCAGAGTATGGGACTTTGTACAGTGATGGACCTATCATTCAGGTACCCGGTCAAAACGTTGCAGTGAAATCAGGGACTGCCCAAATTGCGACAGATCAAGGATACTTGCAAGGAGAAAATGATTATATCAACTCGGTTGTAGCGATGACACCTGCAGAAGACCCTGAATTCATCATGTATGTAACGGTCCAACAACCAGAAGTGAAATTTTCAGCCACTAGCTGGGAAGAGCTGGTCAATCCTATTTTGGAAGATGCAGTTGCTTTAAAAGACGAATTGCACTTAACATCAGAGGCACCAACTTTGGATGATGTGACTAAAGAAACGACTTACAAAATCCCTTCAGTGGAAACTCTCTCTAAAGAGTTGAATCTGAAGCAAAATCTAAGCCCAGGTGCTTATTCAGAGGAATTGCGTCGCAATTTGGTGCAACCAATTGTACTAGGGACCGGTAAAAATATCCGCAAGATGTCTGTGGATGTGGGCTCTAAAGTCAAAGCCAATCAACAAGTATTGTTATTGACAGAAGACTTTGATGTTGTTCCAGATATGTATGGTTGGACTAAGAAAAATGCAGACATCTTTGGAGAATGGACTGGAATTGAAATTACCTATAAAGGTAGTGGAAAGAAAGTAACCAAACAAAGTGTCAAAATGAACACCTCACTCAATAAAACCAAAAAGATTACGTTAACATTAGGAGACTAAGATGTATATTGCTACGATCCTTGTATCGTTTCTATTAACAGTGGCTGCTATTCCAGCCTTTATTCGATTTTACCATCGTGCTCATATTTCTGGGCAACAAATGCATGAAGATGTGAAACAACACAAAGCGAAAGCTGGCACTCCGACAATGGGTGGAGTGGTGTTTCTCATTACAGCAGTTCTAGTCAGTTTTGTCGTTACCGTATTGACTGGAAATTTCACGCGACCTGTTCAACTTACTCTATTTATCTTGATTCTATATGGAATTGTTGGATTTTTGGATGACTTTTTAAAAGTTTTTCGTAAGATTAATGAAGGGCTCAATCCAAAGCAAAAATTAGCTCTTCAACTCGTTGGTGGAATCATCTTCTATATTTTTTCTGAACGCCACGGTACAGGAAGCCTTTTGAATGTCTTTGGTTACGATCTTTACTTGGGCCATTTCTACATTCTCTTTGCTTTGTTTTGGTTGGTTGGTTTTTCAAATGCTGTCAATTTGACAGATGGGATTGATGGATTAGCCAGCATTTCCGTTGCCATTAGCCTGAGTGCCTATTCCTTTATTGCCTATATGCAAGGAAAATGGGATATTCTCTTTGTCACCTTAAGTATGATTGGGGCCTTGCTTGGATTCTTTGTCTTCAACCACAAGCCAGCTAAAATCTTTATGGGAGATGTCGGTAGTCTTGCTCTTGGAGGGATGCTTGCAGCTTTGTCAATGGCTCTGCATGTAGAGTGGACCCTGCTCCTGATTGGTCTTGTCTATGTCATTGAAACAGGTTCAGTGATGCTACAAGTGACCTATTTCAAATGGACCAAGAAACGCTACGGGGAAGGGCGACGGATTTTCAGAATGACTCCTTTCCACCATCATTTAGAACTGGGTGGACTTTCTGGAAATGGCCAAAACTGGTCAGAATGGAAAGTGGATGCCTTTATGTGGTCCATTGCCTTGGTAACAAGTGTCATCACTCTTGTTCTTCTCTACTTATAAAAAAAGACGGTGGGCTTGCCTATCGTTTTTTGCTGACTCAGAGAGACTTTGTTGGTTAGGAAAAATGACTCATAAGAGAGGCACGAAGTCAGCTTTTCTGATATAATAATAGAGATCATGAAAGGAACTGAGAAAATGAAATTTACAGAGTTTAATTTTAAGCCTTATATTCAAGAGGCACTGAAAGAAATCAATTTTAGAGAAGCAACCGAAGTACAGGAAAAACTAATTCCGATTGTCTTAGCTGGGAATGATTTGGTTGGAGAATCTAAGACAGGATCTGGAAAAACCCATACTTTCCTCTTGCCGATTTTTCAAACGTTAAATGAAGACAACGATCAGGTTGAAGCGGTGATTACGGCTCCTAGTCGGGAGTTAGCAACGCAAATTTACCAAGCTGCTCGTCAAATCGCTAGTCATTCTGAAAAAGAAATTCGGATTGCCAATTATGTTGGAGGAACGGATAAAAGTCGTCAGATTGAAAAATTGCAGGTCAAACAACCGCATATCGTGATTGGAACTCCAGGGCGGATCTATGATCTGGTTGCATCTGGAGATCTGGCTATCCATAAGGCCCATACCTTTGTGGTAGATGAGGCGGATATGACACTGGATATGGGATTTTTGTCTACCGTAGATAAGATTGCTTCAAGACTTCCGCAACAACTACAATTTTTAGTTTTTTCAGCCACCATTCCACAAAAATTACAGCCTTTCTTGAAAAAATATCTCTCAAACCCAGTCATGGAGCAAATTAAGACCAAGACGGTGATTTCAGATACCATCGATAATTGGCTGGTTTCGACCAAGGGTCGGGATAAAAATGAGCAAATTTTCCAATTGACCAAGACCTTGCAACCTTATTTGGCCATGATTTTCGTCAATACAAAAACGAGAGCAGATGATCTTCATGCCTATTTAGTGGCTCAGGGCCTAAAAGTGGCGAAGATTCACGGAGATATCCCACCACGTGAACGGAAACGCATCATGAATCAGGTTAAAAATCTTGATTTTGAGTATATTGTGGCCACAGATTTAGCAGCTCGTGGAATTGATATCGAAGGGGTGAGTCACGTCATTAACGATGCTATTCCACAAGATCTCTCCTTCTTCGTTCACCGTGTTGGCCGGACAGGGCGCAATGGTCTACCAGGTGTCGCTATTACTCTTTATCAACCGAGTGATGATTCAGATATCCGTGAACTAGAAAAAATGGGGATTCGTTTCGTACCGAAAGTGTTGAAAAATGGGGTTATTGAAGATACTTATGATCGGGACAGACGGGCCAATCGTGAGAAAAAGCAAGAGAAACTTGACATTGAAATGATTGGTCTGGTGAAGAAGAAAAAGAAAAAAATCAAACCAGGCTACAAGAAAAAAATCAAATGGGCAGTTGATGAAAAGCGGAGAAAAGCTAAACGAGCTGAAAACCGTGCGCGTGGTCGGGCGGAACGAAAGGCCAAACGTCAAACTTTCTAACCATTGTTTCAAATGTTCAGAAGAAAACATAGATTTTCTTTATGAACTCCATAAAGAAAAACTATTAGGAACTTGTCTAAAATTATGATAGACTAAATTTGAGTAGTCTATCATTTTTCTATTTCTGTAGCAATTTTTGGAATTCCGATAGTGAATGTGATAGAATGTTTATGTTCGAGAAAGGAAGTAACAAAAATGTTTACAACTAATCTTTTAACTGCCAACTGGTATGCTGACTTTTTAAAACACGTTCCAGATAGCAAGCTGTTTAGTTTGAGAGCCGTATTGGATGCATTTCCGGCAGTCATTGGGAAATTGCCTGTGACGATTTTATTAGCCCTAGGAGGTGCATTTTTTGGGATTATTTTTGCCATGATTTTTGCTCTGGTAAAAATTAATCGTGTACGAATTCTTTACCCGATTCAAGCTGTTTTTGTCAGTTTTTTACGGGGGACTCCATTGTTGGTTCAGTTGATGTTGACCTATTATGGGATTCCTCTTATTTTAAAAGCGATCAATCAGTCTTATGGAACAGCTTTTAATATTAATGCCATTCCAGCTGAGTTATTTGCAATTGTGGCTCTTGCCTTTAATGAGGCGGCTTATGCGAGTGAGACCATACGGGCAGCCATTTTAGCAGTGGATCCTGGTGAAATTGAGGCAGCGCGTAGTCTTGGGATGACCAACCGTCAAGTTTATCGCCGGATTATTATTCCCAATGCAGCAGTCGTTGCAACTCCTACTTTAATCAACTCTCTCATTGGCTTGACCAAGGGGACCTCGCTAGCCTTTAGTGCCAGTGTAGTTGAAATTTTTGCCCAAGCACGGATTATTGGGGGGAGCGATTTGAAGTACTTTGAACGCTTTATCACGGTATCGATTGTTTACTGGATTGTGAACATTCTCATTGAAATACTAGGCCGTCACATTGAACGTCGACTGGATATTGAGACTCCCGTAGCAATTGATTTACCAGATCAGGAGGTCCGGATCTAATGATTTATATTTCAGAATTATCAAAGACATTTTCAGGTCAAAAGGTTTTAAATAATCTAAGTTTGGAAATTCAAAAAGGGGAAGTCGTGGCCTTAATCGGGTCTTCGGGAGCTGGTAAATCAACCTTCTTACGCAGTTTAAACTATTTGGAAGCTCCAGACAGTGGTAGAATTAAGATTGATGATTTCGAGGTTGATTTTGAGCACATTACCCAAGATCAAATCTTGACCTTAAGAAGAAAATTGGCCATGGTGTTCCAACAGTTTAATTTGTTTGGTAGAAAAACAGCTCTTGAAAATGTGAAAGAAGGGCTCATTGTTGTGAAGGGCTTATCCGACCAAGAAGCAACGAAAATTGCTCGAGAAGAACTGGCAAAAGTCGGCTTATCGGATCGTGAAAATCACTATCCTCGTCACCTCTCAGGTGGACAAAAACAACGGGTGGCTTTGGCCCGTGCCTTGGCCATGAAACCAGAGGTTCTTTTGCTGGATGAACCGACTTCGGCCTTGGATCCAGAATTGGTTGGAGAAGTTGAAAAATCCATTGCCAATGCAGCAAAATCAGGACAAACCATGGTACTGGTCAGCCATGATATGTCTTTTGTAGCGCAAGTAGCAGATAAGGTCCTATTTTTGGATAAAGGACGGATTATTGAATCTGGAACACCAGAGGAAATCATGCAACATCCAAAAGAAGAACGGACAAAAGAATTCTTTGCTAGTTACAAACGGACCTATGTTTGATATAATAGAGGAGAGGTAAGACTCAGCTGGCGATGCTAGCTGGGTTTGTTTTCTGAAAATGTAAAAATATTTGGAGTCGTGATGTTAAATAAATTATTGTCCTTATATTTACAAAGTTTAGTGACGACAACGATTTTAGTTGGGATCGCTTCTTGTATTTGGATTGGCTACCGTGCTCTTAAGAAGAAAGATAAAACAGCCAAGCAACGACAAGCCCATTTGTATGATATCCTCTTAATTGATATCATGACGATTCCTATTTTAACCTTTGCGGTCATAGGGATTTTGTTTATCTTTCAAGCACGATAATTGCAAAAAGACCGTGTTAGAATTATAATGGTTACAACAAAACAGAAAGAGGTTGAGTATGTTTGATACAGTGATTATTGGAGCAGGTCCTGCAGGGATGACTGCTGCCCTTTATGCAGCACGAAGCAATTTAAAGGTCGCATTGATTGAGAGAGGAATTCCAGGCGGTCAAATGAACAATACGTCTGACATTGAAAACTATCCTGGCTATGCGAATATTAGTGGCCCAGACTTGGCTGAAAAAATGTTTGAGCCTTTAGAAAATCTTGGTGTGGAACATTTGTTTGGTCAGGTAGAGCGCATCGAAGACCTCGGAGCAACCAAAAAGATTGTCACAGATGATGGGGAATTTGAAGCTAAAACCGTGGTGATTGCAACAGGGTCTAACCACCGTCCATTGAATGTCCCTGGCGAAGAGGAGCTGAATAGTAGAGGGGTTTCCTACTGTGCTGTTTGTGATGGTGCTTTCTTTAGAGACGAGGATCTCTTGGTCGTTGGTGGTGGCGATTCTGCGGTAGAAGAAGCTGTCTTTTTGACTCAGTTTGCAAAAACAGTGACCATTGCCCATCGTCGTGATCAGTTGCGTGCCCAAAAAGTTCTTCAAGACCGTGCCTTTGCCAATGATAAAATTCACTTTGCTTGGAATACGGTTGTTGAAGAAATTAAGGGGGAACCAAAAGTAACGTCTGTCCTTTTAAAAGATGTGAAGACAGGAGAGGTTAGAGAGCAGGCCTTTGGTGGTGTCTTTATCTATGTCGGTTTAGATCCTGTCAGTGATTTTGCGACGGAACTTGGTATTTTAGATGAAAATGGCTGGGTGGTGACGGATGATCATATGAGAACCACAGTCCCAGGTATTTTTGCGGTTGGTGATGTTCGTCAAAAAGACCTACGTCAAGTGACGACAGCCGTCGGAGACGGTGCGATTGCTGGCCAAGAAGTTTATAAATATATCACAGAAAACTTTTAATCTTTTAAAAATCTGAGGTTTGTGTCTCAGATTTTTTTTGTGCTTTCCTTTCAGTATTCAATGGGGCTGAAATGTGCTATAATGGTACTAATTTTATGGTAGGAATTCATAGAACAAATCTAAAAAAAGAGGTATTCATATGTATCCAGATGACAGTTTAACGTTGCATACTGATTTATACCAAATCAACATGATGCAGGTCTATTTTGATCAAGGTATCCACAATAAACATGCTGTATTTGAAGTGTATTTTCGTCAACAGCCTTTTAAAAACGGCTATGCTGTATTTGCTGGCTTAGAGCGAATTGTGAAATATTTGGAAAACTTGAGTTTTTCTGAGAGCGATATTGCCTATTTAGAGTCACTTGGTTATCATGGAGCCTTCTTGGAATATCTCCGTGATCTTAAATTGGAACTGACAGTACGCTCGGCTCAAGAAGGTGACTTAGTTTTTGCCAATGAACCAATTGTCCAGGTCGAAGGTCCTCTGGCTCAGTGTCAATTGGTGGAAACAGCCCTCTTAAATATTGTCAATTTCCAAACCTTGATTGCTACAAAAGCCGCTCGGATCAAGGCTGTGATCGAAGACGAACCTTTGATGGAGTTCGGAACTCGTAGAGCGCACGAAATGGATGCGGCTATTTGGGGAACCCGTGCAGCCGTTATTGGAGGCGCTAGCGGGACCAGTAACGTACGTGCAGGAAAACTCTTTGACATCCCTGTCCTTGGGACACATGCCCATGCCTTGGTGCAGGTCTATGGCGATGATTATAAAGCCTTCAAGGCCTATGCTGAGACCCATCGCAACTGTGTCTTCCTAGTGGATACCTATGATACGTTACGCATCGGAGTTCCAGCTGCGATTCAGGTAGCGCGTGAGATGGGCGATCGCATTAATTTCCTAGGTGTCCGGATTGACTCAGGAGATATTGCCTACATCTCGAAAAAGGTTCGCCAGCAGTTGGATGAAGCTGGTTTCACAGAAGCGAAGATCTATGCTTCAAATGATTTGGATGAGAACACCATCCTCAACTTGAAGATGCAAAAGGCTAAAATTGATGTTTGGGGTGTCGGAACCAAGTTGATTACGGCCTATGATCAACCAGCCCTCGGAGCAGTCTATAAGATTGTTGCTATCGAAGACGAAAATGGTCAAATGCGAAATACCATCAAGCTGTCTAACAATGCTGAAAAAGTTTCAACCCCAGGGAAGAAGCAAGTTTGGCGTATTACCAGTCGGGAAAAAGGCAAATCTGAAGGGGATTACATTACTTACGATGGAGTGGATGTCAATGAACTGACAGAAATCAAAATGTTCCATCCGACCTATACCTATATCAAGAAGACGGTTCGTGATTTTGACGCCATCCCGCTCTTGGTCGATATTTTCAAAGATGGGGAACAAGTCTACGAATTGCCAGCTTTGATGGATATCCAAGCCTATGCTCGGAAGGAATTTGACAAGCTCTGGGATGAGTACAAACGTGTCCTCAATCCACAACATTATCCAGTGGACTTGGCCAAGGATGTTTGGCAAGATAAGATGGACCTCATTGATCAGATGCGTCAGAAAGCCTTGGGAGGTGAAGAAGAATGAGCCTACAAGAAGACATTATTGCCCAATTAGGGGTCAAACCAGTCATTGATCCTCAAGAAGAGATTCGCCGGTCGATTGATTTTTTGAAGGATTACCTGCAAAAACATCCTTTTCTAAAGACCTTTGTCTTAGGAATTTCAGGAGGTCAGGACTCGACCCTAGCGGGTCGCCTGGCTCAATTAGCCATGGAGGAAATGCGGGCAGAGACTGGAGATGCCAGTTATCAGTTTGTTGCAGTCCGCTTGCCCTACGGTGTCCAAGCGGATGAAGCAGATGCCCAAAAGGCCTTGGCCTTCATCCAGCCAGACGTCAGCCTGGTCGTGAACATCAAGGAATCGGTCGATGCCATGGAGCGTGCTGTCGAAGCGACAGGAACGGATGTCTCAGACTTTAATAAGGGCAATATCAAGGCACGGAGCCGGATGATTGCTCAGTATGCCTTGGCAGGTGCCTATAGTGGAGCCGTCATTGGGACAGACCATGCAGCCGAAAACATCACTGGATTCTTTACCAAGTTTGGAGATGGCGGAGCCGATATTCTGCCTCTCTACCGCCTTAACAAGCGCCAAGGCAAGCAGTTGCTTCAGGCACTGGGAGCTGATCCAGCCTTGTATGAGAAGGTACCGATTGCGGATTTGGAAGAGGAGAAGCCAGGTATCGCTGACGAAGTAGCTCTTGGGGTGACCTATGCAGAAATTGATGACTACCTAGAAGGGAAATCAGTTAGCCCGGAAGCCCAAGCAACCATTGAAAACTGGTGGCACAAAGGCCAACACAAACGTCATCTACCGATTACGGTATTTGACACCTTTTGGCGTTGATAGGAAAGAAAAGTCGGTTGAGCCGACTTTTTTAAAACAGGAAAGGAGGAAAGAGGATGAGGAAATTAGGTTCTATTGAATTGGAGACCAAGCGTTTATTATTAAGACGCTTTGTTGTAGAGGATGCAAAGGCAATGTTTGAAAATTGGGCGTCTGATACAGATAATCTTAAATATGTGACTTGGGATCCGCATCCAAATCCTCAAGTAACTCGGGCTTCGATCGAAAGGTGGCTCCTTCATTACCAAGGAGAAAACGCCAACAAATGGGCGATTTGCAAGAAAGATGATCCCACACAAGTGATAGGTGATATCAGTGTCGTTTCTCAGAATCCACAAAAAGAACTGTGTGAAGTCGGCTATATTCTAGGGAAGAACTTCTGGGGTCAAGGTCTGATGACAGAAGCCCTCCAGACTGTTTTACACTTTTTGTTGGTAGAGGTGGGATTCAAGGAAATTCAGGCCAAGTATGTCAGTTTGAACCCTGCTTCGGGAAGGGTTATGGAAAAAGCTGGGATGCAATATCTAGCTACTCTCCCAAATGCTGTTGCCAGAAAAGGCTATGTCGGAGATCAAATCATCTACACGATCCATTCTTCTGACCTTTAAAACAATTTTTACTTGAAGATTTTAGACAATGGTCTATAATGGTAAGTAGCTTTACAAAGGAGAATCTTATGTCAGAATTAACACAAGAATTTACAGATCAACTCTATGCGAATTACCAAGCAAATGTGAAATTTGTGGCTCTCG
The DNA here is from genome assembly GCF_047463895.1 of Streptococcus sp. OMI750. Lineage (NCBI taxonomy): Bacteria > Bacillati > Bacillota > Bacilli > Lactobacillales > Streptococcaceae > Streptococcus > Streptococcus sp. OMI750. The sequence goes on along the minus strand of NZ_JASHCZ010000007.1, from coordinate 30,229 downwards.
AAAATGCCATCACCCACAATGGGATTCATGCAACTTTAGAGACACGCAAAAGTGCTGTTGAAAATACACCCGTCTTTTCTCTTGATTTGACCAAGGACAAGGTGACAGACCAGAAAGCCTCTGGTCGTTGCTGGATGTTTGCGGCTCTGAATACCTTCCGTCATAAAATGATTGCCAGCTTCCAATTAGAGGATTTTGAGTTGTCTCAAGCTCATACCTTCTTCTGGGACAAGTACGAAAAATCCAACTGGTTCTTGGAACAAATCATTGCGACAGCGGACCAGGATGTGACCAGCCGCAAGGTGGCCTTCCTCCTTCAAACCCCTCAACAAGATGGTGGTCAATGGGATATGGTCGTTTCCCTCTTTGAAAAATATGGGGTCGTACCCAAGTCTATCTATCCAGAATCCATCTCATCTAGCAATAGCCGAGAGCTCAATAGCTACTTAAATAAGTTGTTGCGCCAAGATGCTCAGATTCTGCGCGAATTGCTTGCGACTGGAGAAGATCTAGCAACGGTTCAAAGCAAGAAAGAAGAGCTCCTCCAAGAAATCTTTAATTTCTTGGCTATGTCACTGGGCTTGCCCCCTCGTACATTTAGTTTCTCTTATCGCGATAAGAACAACAACTATCATACAGAGACTGGCTTGACGCCTCAAAGCTTTTACAAAAAATATGTGGATCTTCAGTTGGAGGACTACGTTTCTGTTATCAATGCGCCTACGGCAGACAAGCCTTATGGCCAGTCTTACACAGTAGAGATGCTGGGGAATGTGGTCGGTAGCCGTGAAGTCCGCTACCTCAACGTTCCGATGGAGCGCTTGAAAGAATTGGCCATTGCCCAAATGAAAGCTGGGGAAACTGTTTGGTTTGGATCGGATGTCGGCCAAGTCAGCAACCGCAAAGCTGGAATCCTGGCAACAGATGTCTATGACTTTGAAGCGGGAATGGATATCCAGCTGACTCAAGATAAGGCAGGGCGTTTGGATTATGCAGAAAGTCTCATGACCCATGCTATGGTCTTGACTGGTGTGGACCTGGACGAAGCTGGACGCCCTCTCAAATGGAAGGTTGAGAATTCTTGGGGAGACAAAGTCGGAACAGATGGATACTTTGTAGCTTCCGATGCCTGGATGGACGAATACACTTACCAAATCGTTGTTCGTAAGGAACTATTGACGGCGGAAGAATTGGCTGCTTATGAGGCAGAACCGATTGTCCTAGCTCCTTGGGATCCAATGGGGGCTTTGGCAAAATAATCAAAGAAAAAGAGTCGTAAGGCTCTTTTTCTTTACTTGTCTATAAAAAGGGAGTTGGAAAAAGCCAAAATAAAGAAGAGCTGCTTACCTGATGAATATTGAAAAAGACCGGGGAAAGCCCGGCCTCTTAACTGTATTATTCGTTATGATTGTTAGCGTCTTGCGAAGAAGATTCAGATGGTTTAGATGAATTTTCTTCACTAGAGGAACTTGATGCAGGTTCTTCATAGGTATACTGCTCAGTGGAATAACTTGGTTCATAGTAGTAATTATAGTTGTTCTTACCATTATTTAGGTAGAGGTAAGATCCATTGCGATAAAGACCACTTGGTTGCGTCCAATCCGTATGACCAGAGTTATTATTATTAGCAAGATAGAGCATCATTTGACGGTAGACATCCGTTGCGACCTGTATTCCATTATCCAATACTGGTGTAAAGCGATTGGAATAACCTGTCCAGACAGCCATAGCATATTCAGGAGTATAACCAACAAACAATTCATCTGGAGCTATGATATTTGAATAAGCATTTTTTGTCAATTTACCGATTTCGTTATCAGCATAGTTTGATGTACCTGTCTTACCAGCTTGGTAGATTCCCGAAATGGCAGCATTTGTACCGGTTCCAGACAAGAGAACTGTCTTCATCATATCTGTCATCATGTAGGCTGTTGTTGCTTTCATTGCACGGGTTCCCTCGGACTCAAATTCCTTGGTTGTGCCATCGCTAAAGACGACCCGACTGACGTATGATGGTTTGTAATAGGTACCGCCATTGGCAAAAGCAGCATAGGCAGCAGCCATTTTTTCACTGCTAGCTCCGTATTTATTGCTAGAATCGCTAGTGTTACTTGAGATGGCATTGGCGTAAACCATCTCTGGGTAATCGATTCCTAGTCCATTGAGGAATTTCTTAGCTTGTTTAAGACCAACTTTTTCCAGGGCCTTCACCGCAGGGACGTTACGAGATTGTTGAATTGCGTAGGTCATGGTAATGCTACCATAGTAAGAACGGTCCCAGTTGTAGACAGGTGTTGAAGAATGAGGGAAGTTATATGGAGCATCTGTAATGGTAGCTGCCGTAGAGGTATATTCCTCATACTCAAGAGCTGGTGCGTAATCTGTGATTGGTTTCATTGTTGAACCCCAGTCACGGTTCGTTTCAACCGCTTGGTTGGTACCAAAGGAAACATTGCTAGATTGGTGACGAGAACCCAGCTGAGCAATGACTTTACCAGTATTGACATCAATAACGGTAGAAGCTACTTGCATTTCATCATCAGGGTAATTGACATATTCATCTGTATTGTAGATATCCCATAGTTTCTTTTGGGCTTCTGTATCAACGTTTGTATAGACATCCATCCCTGTCGTCAATACATTGTAGCCAGTTTCTTCTTCGACCTGCTCGATCACTTCTTTTAGGTAATTATCCATATAAGCTGGATAACTGCTTGAAGAGCTGAGACTTTGAAGACCGTCTGTAACAGGTGTATTCACTGCCGCTTCGTATTGTTTATTGGAAATGGTCTTCATATCGAGCATTTCTTTTAAGACTAAGTTTCGGCGTTGTAGTGCCGCTTCGGGATGAGAATAAGGATCGTATTGGTTAGGCGCTTGCGGCATCCCTGCTAGAAGCGCTACTTGAGGGAGCGATAGATCTTTTAGGTCTTTTCCATAATAACTTTTGGCAGCTGTCTGCATTCCGTAGTTCCCATTCGCCATAAATACTTTATTAACGTAATAGGTCAAGATTTCTTGTTTGGTTGCTTTCTTTTCCAACTGGGTTGCTAACCAAGCTTCTTGAATCTTACGTGATAGGGTACGATCGGAAGCGGAAGTTGAGAAATAGGTTAATTTGATCAATTGCTGCGTCAAGGTTGATCCCCCTTGGCTTCCTCCTCGTAAGTTGTGAAGGAAGGAGCCACCAATCCGAATGATATCGACTCCACGGTGATTGAAGAATCGGTGGTCCTCAATCGCCACGATAGCGTTAACCAAATCGGTAGGGATTTGGTCTGTTGAGACGTTGATTCGTTTCTCAGCACCCAAATCTGCAATCAAGTTATTTTGATTGTCATAAATCTTACTAGATGTTGTGGCAACCAAATCTTTCTCAGACAAGGTTGGTGCTTTCATGGCATAATAACCAAAGATTAGTCCACCAAGGACAAATAAAAGTAAGAAAAATGAAATGGCTGCGATAGCAACATATTTCAACCATTGAATGACTGTTTGTTTATTCATTTAAATACCGCCTAGAAGTTTCTGTTCGATAATATCAAGATAAGGAACGCTTGGAAGTCGATTCTTATCCACTAAAAAGCCGTGCTCCTGAATGTAGGAGAGGGGCATGGATTTACTACCATGATCGATGTTGTAATAGTGTATTAATGCAGGAGCAGGAAGCAAGTAGGTTTCACTCAACTTTGCAAAATGCAAGAGAACGAAACAGATACCACCTTGTTGGACAACCGCTTCCATATGATCGATCTGATGTTGATGAAAATTTTTCATCGGCATAGACTGCTTTTGCTGCGTTTCCTTCGCTTCAAAATCGATATAGCGCCCCTTGTATACTCCAGAATAGTCCGTCGTTGAGGCTTGTCTAAAATAGGCTTCAACAATCTTTGCGCGACTACGATGTGGATAATCTACTTTCACGATTTGAATGGGGGTCGGTTTCTTATGAATGACCGCTAGCCCTCGTGAAAGATAGTATTGATTACTTTCGTTGATCATTTTTTCAAATGACATCCCTCGATTGGCAAAATCGACTGGATCTTTTCTTTGAGTAGAGACCAAGGTTTTTTTAGCTACTTTATGTGGATAGTTGACCATAGTTCTCCTTATTGGTACAATTACATCACTCTATTATATCATAAATTAGAATAATGAGGAAAAAATGAATACCATACTTGTTGCAGGCTATAAGAGCTTTGATCTGGGAGTCTTTTCCAACAAAGATCCCCGTTTAACGATTATTAAAAAAGCTATTGAAAGAGATCTTCGGCGTTTATTTGAAGAAGGTGTCAACTGGCTAGTTTTTTTAGGAAATTTGGGATTTGAGGCTTGGGTATTAGAAGTTGCCTTTGAGTTAAAAAAGGATTACGATTTTCAAATGGCGACGATCTTTTTATTTGAGAACGTCGGCGAAAATTGGAATGAAGCCAATCAGGAAATGTTGGCGCGCTTCAAACAGGTGGATTTTGTAAAATATGCCTATCCTCACTATACCAATCCCAGTCAATTAAGGGAATACAATCAGTTCTTGTTAGAAAATGTAGATGGGGCTTATATTTTTTACGATCCAGAAAACGAAACCAATTTAAAACATCTTTACAGAATGATGCTCGAAAAAGAGGCCTTTTATGTCAAAAAATTAAATTTTGATGACTTAAATGATCTTGCCGAAAATTTTTACGAAAACTAAGTGTTATACCTTGCTTTTTCTCACCATTTTTTTATATAATTGAGGTGATGAACTAGATTGGAGAGAGTAATGGCAAGTATTATATTTACTGCGAAAGATATTTTTGATCAAGATTTTAAAAAAGAAGTTCGTGGATTTAGTAAGGTTGAGGTAAACGAATTTTTAGATGATGTTATAAAAGACTATGAAACCTATGCTGCTTTGGTAAAGGAGTTGCGTGAAGAAAACGCCCGCCTCCGTGAAGAACTCGCTAAAAAAGCACAGGAAACTCCGCAAGCATCTTCGATTGTTAGTACCGCTACGCAAGAATTCCCACAAGTGACAACAGCGACGAACTTTGACATTCTCAAACGACTCAATCGTTTGGAAAAAGAAGTGTTTGGGAAACAAATCGTAGATCGAGACTACTAATTTTAACGATCGTGCAATTTTTGGATAATCGCGTGAGAGGATACTCTCATGAGGAAAGTCCATGCTAGCACAGGCTGTGATGCCTGTAGTGTTTGTGCTAGGTGAATCCATAAGCCTAGGGACTTGAAAGTCAAGTTACGGCGAGTGAAGGAGCTAAGTCTTCGGATAGGCTCTAGTAACTCTGAAAGTGCCACAGTGACGTAGTTTTTAGGGAAACCTAAAAAGTGGAACGCGGTAAACCCCTCAAGCTAGCAACCCAAACTTTGGTCGGGGCATGGAATACGTGGAAACGAACATAGTATTCTGACTGGAAACAGTAGACAGATGATTATCGAAGGAAATGGTACCTAGTCATTTCTGGAACAAAACATGGCTTATAGAAAATTGCATATAGGTTGGTGAGGTGGAGAGAGATCTCAACCTCCTTTTTTAAAATGATAGGAATAAGATGAAAAAACAATTTGAATTGATTGCAACAGCTGCTGCTGGCCTAGAGGCAGTTGTTGGTCGAGAACTTCGAAATCTTGGTTTTGATTGTCAGGTTGAAAATGGACGGGTTCGTTTTCAGGGAGATGTTCGTGCGATCATCGAAACCAATCTTTGGCTCCGTGCGGCTGATAGAGTAAAAATAGTTGTTGGAAGTTTTCCTGCCAAAACCTTTGAGGAACTTTTTCAAGGTGTCTTTGCTTTGGATTGGGAAAATTATTTGCCATTAGGCGCTCGCTTCCCTATATCAAAGGCTAAATGTGTTAAATCAAAGTTGCATAATGAACCCAGCGTTCAGGCAATTTCGAAAAAAGCAGTTGTTAAAAAGTTACAAAAACACTATGCTCGACCAGAAGGGGTTCCCTTGATGGAAAATGGGACAGAGTTCAAGATTGAAGTAGCGATCCTCAAAGATCAAGCTACCGTGTTAATCGATACTACTGGCAGTAGCCTTTTCAAGCGTGGCTATCGGACTGAAAAAGGTGGAGCACCCATCAAGGAAAATATGGCTGCAGCAATCCTTCAGTTATCGAACTGGTACCCAGATAAACCTTTGATTGATCCAACATGTGGTTCTGGAACTTTTTGTATTGAGGCTGCGATGATGGCACGCAATATGGCGCCTGGTTTAAGGCGTTCCTTCTCTTTTGAAGAATGGAATTGGGTCGACGATCGTCTGATTCAAGAAGTTCGTACAGAAGCTAGTAAAAAAATCAATCGAGACCTAGTTTTGGATATCATGGGAACAGATATCGATGCGCGGATGGTTGAAATTGCCAAAGAAAATGCTCAAAAAGCAGGCGTTAGCAAGGATATCACCTTTAAACAAATGCGGGTTCAAGATCTTCGTTCGGATAAGATCAATGGGGTCATTATTTCCAACCCTCCATATGGGGAGCGCTTATCAGATGATGAAGGTGTGACTAAGTTGTATGCGGAAATGGGTCAAGTGTTTGCTCCTCTCAAAACCTGGAGCAAGTTTATTCTAACCAGTGATGAAGGTTTTGAATCTAAGTACGGCAGTAAAGCAGATAAAAAACGAAAACTTTATAATGGGACCCTAAAAGTTGATCTCTATCAATATTTTGGGGAACGTGTAAAACGGCAGATTACTAAATAGAAAGGATTTTTATGACAGAGAAAGACAAGAAACCATTGGAGCAAGAAACGGAATCCATTTTGGATTTTGAAGATGCCAAGGAGATGACGATCGGACAGGCCAATCGAAAAGCCGAGGAGATTGAGGCAGGTGTAACTGAAGGTGACAATGTCTTAGACAAATACATCAAGCAACACCGAGCAGAAATTGAAGCGGAAAAATACGATACAAAGATCTTAGCTAAGGAAGAGTTGGCTAAGGCAGAAGAATTGGCGACTGCTGGAGCATCTGTAGAATCAGTAGAAGCTCCGGAAGTAAAGGAAACGGTCTTGGAGCAGAATACTGGAAAGGATGCCATCTCAACGGAATTACCAGCTAAGATTAAATTTGGTCCAACCCCAACCGAATCGATCGTAGAATCGGAGGACCTTCCTGAGGAAACTCCATCCAATGCTGGTAAACGAATCAAAACAGTTCTCTATTCTGCCTTAGGTCTTGCGATTGTAGGATCGGCTGTTTTTGTGACCTATAACTGGATGCATAGTCGTGGAACATCTGGTGGTACAACGGTCGTATCATCTTCTTCTAGTAAATCCTCCTCAAGTTCAAAATCAAGTAGCAGTGAGACGCAAACACAAGCCCAAAAATTAGAAGAGTTCACCAAAGCCTACGATGCCTTTTTCGTAGACGAATCAAAAAGTGCTCTGAAAAATGATAAATTTGGAGACTTGGAAAATCTCAAGAAATTGTTGGACAAACTAGAAGGAAGTAGCGATTACGAAGCCTCTAAAACGAAATATGAAGACCTAGTGAAGCAAGTTTCTGCCATTCAAAAGGTCAATTCACAATTTAGTTCACCAGTGATTAAAGATGGGGTTCTTGATGCAACTGCCAAAGCAAAAAGTGATGCTACTTTTGCTGAAACAAAGACTGGCAATGAGAAACTGGATAGCTTGCTGAATGATGCGGTTGCCCAAGGGCGTTCCCAACAAGTTGCGACGCCGGCACCTGTGACAGGAACTGGTGGTACAGATACCACTAACACAGTTGTAGCCCCTGCTCAACCAGTAGCTCCAACTGCTCCGACTACCCCAGCAGCAGGCTCTTCTACAGGTGTTGCAGGAGTTGCAAGTCCAGGCTATTCAGGATATGGTCTATCTAGTGATGGGGTCCCACTACAGCGAAATCTGAGCCGTGTGCCATACAACCAAGCTGCTATCAATGATGTGAATAACCCGGCTTGGATATTTGGTGATGGTATTCTTGAAAAAGTATTGAACATTGCTCGTCAACGTGGACACATTACTGGAAATCAATACATCCTAGAGCGTGTAAATATCATAAATGGAAACGGTTATTACAACCTCTTCAAACCAGACGGAACTTATCTCTTTAGTATTAATGCCAAGACAGGTTATTTCGTTGGGAACGGGAAAGGACATTCAGACGCTTTGGATTATTAATGACAGAGTTGTTTTCTGAAGAAGTTTATAAAAAATAAAGGATGAACCAATCGGTTCATCCTTTTAGTATTAAACAAGATGACGTTCAAACGGATCGTCCGAAATTCCTTGATCTAGAATCAGGCGACACCATTCTTTGGCTGAGAAGAGACTGTGATCCTTGTAATTTCCACAAGACTCAATGGTTGTGCCTGGGACATCCCCCCAAGTGCTGACAGATGCAATTTCTTCTAAAGATTCTTTAATCACTTTAGCAATTTCCGTACTTGAATGCTGGCCCCACATGATCATATGAAAACCGGTGCGACATCCAAATGGGGAACAATCGATCATCCCGTCAATGCGTTTGCGAATAAGCATAGCAAGAAGGTGCTCGATGGTGTGGAGTCCTCCAGTTGGGATGGCATTTTCATTTGGCTGCACCAAGCGAATATCAAAGTTGGAGATGACGTCCCCTTTAGGGCCTGTTTCCTCTCCAATCAAGCGCACATAGGGGGCCTTCACAGCTGTGTGATCCAATTCAAAACTTTCAACAATTACTTCTTTTGTCATACTTCAATCCTTCTTTGTTTTTCTTGATTATAGCATAAAAAAGCAGAATCAACAAAAGTGGACATAGATGAATCTTTGGAAGTAGTTCTGTAAGAAAGAGAGGGCCAAACGAGGAAGGAGTTGGCAAAAATATATTAGGTTTTTCCTGTTTTTTTAGATTGTTAATTTGAGTAATTTATGATAAAATGTAAAGGAATTTTTAATTCAACTAATTAAATAGATTTGGGGTAAAAGCATGAATTTTGTAATTACAGGTGTTTTTGCCGCGGTCATTGGTTTAGTCATTGGATATGTGGGAACTGCTCTAAAGATGAAAGCTTCAAGAGAAGCTGCGGAACTCACCCTTTTAAATGCTGAACAAGAAGCAACGAATTTACGTGGACAAGCAGAACGCGAAGCTGAGTTAATATTAAAAGAAGCTAAGCATGAGTCAAGTTCACTTAAAAAAGAAGCACTTTTGGAGGCAAAGGAAGAAGCCAGAAAATATCGTGAAGAAGTCGATGCTGAGTTTAAGTCAGAACGACAAGAATTGAAGCAACTAGAAAGCCGTTTGGCAGAACGTGCTAGCAATCTTGATCGAAAAGATGACATTTTAACGAGCAAAGAACAGTCTCTTGAACAAAAAGAGCAAAGTCTTACAGATAGAACTAAACACATTGATACGCGTGAACAACAGCTGGAAGAGCTTGAACACAAGAAGGTAGAAGAACTGGAACGTGTCGCTGCTCTAAGTCAAGGAGAAGCGCGTGACATTATTTTGAATCAGACGGAAGAGCAACTTTCAAAAGAAATTGCATCGCGGATTCGTGAAGCAGAATTGGAAGTGAAAGAACGTTCTGATAAAATTGCAAAAGACATTCTCGTGCAAGCCATGCAGCGAATGGCTGGTGATTTTGTTGCTGAGCAAACAAACTCAACGGTTCATTTGCCAGATGATAGTATGAAAGGGCGCATCATCGGTCGTGAAGGGCGCAATATTCGTACCTTTGAGAGCTTGACAGGTGTCGATGTGATTATCGATGATACGCCAGAGGTGGTGACCTTGTCAGGGTTTGATCCGATTCGTCGTGAAATTGCCCGTATGACAATGGAGAGCCTCCTAAAAGATGGTCGCATCCATCCAGCCCGCATTGAAGAGCTGGTTGAGAAGAACCGTCAGGAAATTGACAATCGTATTCGTGAATACGGTGAGGCCGCTGCCTATGAAATCGGTGCGCCAAACCTTCATCCAGATTTGATGAAAATCATGGGACGCTTGCAATTCCGTACGTCTTATGGTCAAAACGTCTTGCGTCACTCCATTGAAGTTGCCAAGCTTTCTGGTATTATTGCAAGCGAGTTGGGCGAAAATGCTACTTTGGCACGACGGGCTGGTTTCTTGCACGATATCGGAAAAGCGATTGACCGTGAGGTGGAAGGAAGTCACGTTGAAATTGGGACAGAATTGGCACGTAAGTACAAGGAACATCCGGTGGTTGTCAATACGATTGCCAGTCACCATGGTGATGTGGAACCAGAAAGTGTCATCGCAGTCATTGTCGCCGCAGCGGATGCCTTGAGTGCAGCTCGCCCAGGTGCACGAAGTGAGTCACTTGAAAGCTACATTAAACGTTTGCAAGATCTAGAAGAAATTGCAAATAGTTTTGAAGGAGTTAAGACAAGTTTCGCCCTTCAAGCAGGTCGTGAAATCCGTATTATGGTTAGCCCTGAGGCAATCAAGGATGATAAAGTCACCATCTTGGCTCATGACATTCGTGAGAAGATCGAATCCAATCTTGAATATCCTGGAAATATTAAAGTTACGGTTATTCGAGAGTTGCGTGCAGTTGATTACGCAAAATAAAAGAAAAGCTTGAGATCTAGCATCTCGAGCTTTTTTTGAAGGAAAAATCAGTTGAAAATTAGCCCATTTTTTGTTACACTAGATAGAAAGACATTGAAGGAGATATCATGGCGGATCGTGGTTTATTAATCGTATTTTCTGGCCCATCAGGCGTAGGAAAAGGGACGGTCAGAAGAGAGATTTTTGAAAACTCGGATAATCAGTTTCAATACTCTGTATCGATGACAACGCGTGCGCAACGTCCAGGTGAAGTGGATGGTGTTGACTATTTTTTCCGTACACGTGAAGAATTCGAAGATTTGATCCGTCAAGGGCAAATGCTTGAGTATGCCGAGTACGTTGGGAATTACTATGGGACTCCGCTCACCTATGTCAATGAAACTCTGGATAAGGGAATCGATGTATTCCTTGAGATTGAAGTTCAAGGGGCTCTCCAAGTAAAGAAGAAAGTACCGGATGCAGTTTTTATCTTCTTAACACCTCCTGATTTAGATGAATTGCAAGATCGATTGGTGGGACGTGGTACGGATAGTGCAGAAGTCATTGCGCAACGGATCGAGAAAGCAAAAGAAGAGATTGCCATGATGCGTGAATATGATTACGCTATTGTCAATGACGAAGTTCCTCTTGCGGCTGAGCGAGTTAAACGTGTAATCGAAGCAGAGCATTTCCGTGTGGACCGTGTCATTGGTCATTATCTGGATATGTTGCCCAAAACACAAACTATTGTGAAGAGATAAAAAATTAGAAATTAGGTATAGAAATATGATGTTAAAACCTTCTATTGATACGTTGCTTGACAAAGTACCATCCAAATATTCATTGGTTATTCTTGAGGCCAAACGCGCCCATGAATTGGAAAGTGGTGCGGTTCCAACCCAAGAGTTCCAATCAGTCAAGTCAACATTACAAGCGCTCGAAGAAATCGAGTCTGGTAACGTGGTTGTTCATCCGGATCCAGAAGCAAAACGCGAAGCGCTTCGTCGACGCATTGAAGCAGAGCGAATTCGCAAAGAAGAAGAAGAGCGTAAAATTAAGGAACAAATTGCCAAAGAAAAAGAAGATGGTGAAAAAATTTAAGGTTGGGAGCTTCTCAATCTTATTTTTTGCTATTTAAAGGGTGCCGTGATAAAGTAAGGCACATAGGATAGAGGCTGGAGGTGAGAAAGTGATAGCAAAAGTCATCGTAGATGTCCCATTGATGCAGACAGATAAACCCTACTCTTATCAGATTCCATCAGAATTTGAGGATATGCTAGAGGCGGGTATGCGAGTTCATGTCCCCTTTGGTAAAGGGAATCGCCTCATTCAAGGAATTGTGGTCGGAGTTTCAGAAGAGACAGACACAAGTGAAGAATTGAAGGCGATTGTGGAGGTCTTGGACTACACACCTGTCTTAAACCAGGAGCAGTTCTGGTTGGCAGATCAATTACGAAAAAGTGTTTTTTCCTATAAGATCACCATTTTAAAAACCATGCTTCCTTCTCTTCTCAATTCGAGTTATGATAAGATTTTGTATCCTCAACCGTCTTTGGATCCAACTTTCAAAGCGAAACTTTTTGGTGGTAGAACAGAAGTCGCTTTCTCTTCTCTCGATGCAGCTGACCAAGCCCAAGTGATGCGGTTGGTTAGAAAAGGAGATTTGGTACTGGAATACCAGGCAAAAGATAAGAAACAGATCAAAACAGAAAAATGGTATCGAGTTAACCAGGAACGATTAAGAGAAGTTCAACCGACTGCGAGAGCTAAAAAAAAGCTCGCATTGAAAGAACGCTTACTATTAGAGAAAGATGAGTATCCTTTAGCAGGATTGTATCAAGACTTTACACGGGAAGTGGTGGCTTATTTTATTGATCAGGGTGTTTTAGATATTATAGAACGAGAAGTCAATCGGGCAGCTGCTTACTATGAAGGAAAAGAACAAACCCAAGCCTTAGTCTTAAATCCAGAGCAATCGAAGGCTGTAGAGACAGTCGTTTCTAAAATTGGGAAAAAATCGAAGCCCTTTTTATTAGAGGGAGTGACCGGAAGCGGGAAAACAGAGGTCTATCTACAGATTATTCAGGAAGTTCTAAATAAGGGTAAGACAGCTATAATGTTGGTTCCTGAGATTTCTCTCACCCCGCAGATGACGGATCGTTTTATCTCGCGTTTTGGTCAAGAAGTGGCGATTTTGCACTCGGGCTTATCAAATGGTGAAAAGTACGACCAATGGCGAAAGGTAGAGCGCGGGGAGGCCAAGGTTGTGGTGGGAGCACGCTCGGCAATCTTTGCCCCTTTAAAAAACATAGGAGCCATCATCATTGATGAGGAGCATGAAGCTTCCTATAAACAAGATAGTAATCCACGCTATCACGCAAGGGAAGTCGCAGTTCTAAGAGCTGAGTACAATCAAGCGGTCTTACTTCTTGGATCGGCCACCCCAAGTTTGGAATCGCGGGCTCGTGCCACAAAAGGGGTTTATGAATTACTTCGTCTAACCCAGAGGGCCAATCCGGCAGCCAAAATTCCAGAAGTTAAAGTTGTTGATTTCCGTGATTATATTGGTCAAAATGAAGCTGGTAACTTCACTCCTGTCTTAGTGAAAGCTATTTCTGATCGCTTGCAAAAAAAAGAGCAAGTGGTCTTGATGTTGAACCGTCGAGGCTATTCCAGCTTTGTCATGTGTCGCGAGTGTGGGACAGTGGATACTTGTCCTAATTGTGATATTTCTCTGACTCTTCACATGGATACCAAAACCATGAACTGTCATTACTGTGGCTATAGCAAGTCAATTCCTCGGCACTGTCCAAATTGCCAAAGTCCTTCCATTCGTTATTATGGGACAGGTACACAAAAAGCTTTTGATGAGTTGCAAGAGATTTTTCCTGAAGCTAAAATATTACGTATGGATGTCGACACCACCCGAAAAAAAGGGAGTCATGCCTCCATATTGGAAGCATTTGGAAATGGAGAAGCAGATATTTTGTTGGGAACGCAAATGATTGCCAAGGGCCTGGATTTTCCCAATGTGACATTAGTGGGTGTCTTGAATGCGGATACTTCTTTAAATTTACCGGATTATCGATCTTCAGAGAGAACCTTTCAACTCTTGACTCAGGTGGCTGGAAGGGCTGGGCGAGCGGAGAAAGAGGGAGAAGTCATTATTCAGAGCTATAACCCCAATCATTATGCGATTCGATTTGCCAAAGACCAAGATTATGAAGGCTTTTTTGCCTATGAAATGCAGATTCGCCGGCAGCTGGGCTATACGCCTTATTACTTCACAGTTGGGTTAACCCTATCACATAAGAGTGAGGAAATTGTGATGGAGAAGTCACATCAAGTCATGGAAATTCTCCGATCTGGCTTATCTGATCAGGTCCAAATCTTAGGACCAACACCTAAACCAATTGCACGTACACATAATTTGTATCATTATCAAATTATTGTGAAGTATCGTTTCGAAGAAGGCATGACACAGGTCTTGAATCAAATCTTAGAATTTACACAAGAAAGAGGCAACCAAGATCTCCGTGTCAGTATTGATAATGAACCTCAAAGTTTTATGTAAGGAAGAAAGAAATGACAAAATTAATATTTATGGGAACGCCTGATTTTTCAGCGACGGTTTTAAAGGGATTGTTAGCAGATTCGCGCTATGAAATTCTAGCAGTGGTAACCCAACCAGACCGCAAAGTAGGTCGCAAAAAAGAGATTCGAATGACCCCGGTGAAGCAGGTAGCTTTGGAACATCAACTACCGGTTCTTCAGCCGGAGAAATTATCAGGAAGTCCAGAAATGGAGACTCTTCTGTCCTTGAATGCGGATGGTATTGTGACAGCCGCTTTTGGACAATTCTTACCAACAAAATTGTTGGAGAACTTCCAATTTGCGGTGAATGTCCACGCGTCTTTGTTGCCTAAATATCGAGGAGGAGCACCTATTCATTATGCACTTATCAATGGTGACGAAGAAGCTGGTGTTACGATTATGGAAATGGTAAAAGAGATGGATGCTGGAGATATGATTGCTGCTCGTTCGCTCCCTATTTTAGATGAGGATAATGTGGGAACCTTGTTTGAAAAATTAGCTGTTCTTGGGCGGGATCTACTCCTAGATACTTTACCAGCTTACCTAGTAGGGGAGATCCAGCCAAGCCCACAAGATCCTAGTTTGGTCACATTTTCACCGAATATTTTGCCAGAAGAAGAAGTGTTAGATTGGAACAAAACAAATCGCCAAGTCTTCAATCAGATTCGAGGGATGAATCCTTGGCCAGTCGCTCATACGTTATTAAATGCTCAACGCTTCAAAATCTATGAAGTAGAGTTATGTGAAGGAAATGGAAATCCAGGAGAAGTGATTGGTTTGAGCAAAAAAGAGTTGGTAGTCGCTACAGGAGAAGATGCTCTATCCCTCAAAGTCGTGCAGCCCGCAGGAAAACCTAAAATGTCTATTACAGACTTTTTAAACGGTGCCGGTCGTCAATTACAAGTAGGTGATCGCTTTGGAAATTAAACAAATGAATGCGCGTGAACAGATTGTTCGTGTTTTAGAAGAGATCTTTGAACACGGAGCTTATTCCAACATTGCCCTGAATCAAGCGCTAGAACAATCTCTGTTTTCAGATAAGGATAAAAGCTTTGTGACGGAGGTTGTATACGGTACCGTAGCAAGGAAAATAACGCTCGAATGGTATCTTGCCCACGTGATCGAGGATCGAACAAAGTTGGATCAGTGGCTTTATTATCTTTTGATGATGAGTCTCTATCAACTTGCCTATTTGGACCGTATTCCCGACCATGCTGTTGTCAATGAAGCAGTACGGATCGCAAAACGTCGTAAAGAGGGTAGCGAAAAGTTTGTCAATGCAATTCTCAGAAAGCTGATCCGCGAGGGCCTACCAGATACTGAAACCATTAAGCGAAAGAATAAGTGTTATTCGGTGCAGTACTCCCTACCCGTCTGGTTGGTCAAAGCATTGATCGAAGAATACGGTGAAGAGCGAGCTCTGGCTATTTTTGAAAGTTTATACCAGCGTAATAAATCCAGCATTCGTGTCATCGATTTGAGTGAGAAAGAACAACTAGCCCAGATGCTGGAAGCAAATGAATCCCTCATAGCAACTTCAGCGCTCGTGAAAAATCAGGGGCATTTTGCAGGGCACTCTTTATTTAGAGAAGGGCGCATCACCATTCAGGATGAATCCAGCCAATTGGTCGCTCCAGCTTTGGATTTACAAGGAGATGAGTGGGTTCTAGATGCTTGTGCAGCACCGGGAGGGAAGACGACTCACCTTGCTTCTTATCTCACAACTGGAAAAGTCACGGCCTTGGATCTCTATGATCACAAACTAAAATTGATTCAAGAAAATGCTAATCGTCTCCATGTTGCAGACAAAATTTTGACAAAGAAGTTAGATGCGACCAAAGTCTTTGAAGCATTTGGCTCTGATGCATTCGATAAAATATTGGTGGATGCCCCTTGTTCAGGGATAGGTTTGATACGGAGGAAGCCCGATATCAAGTACAATAAAGAGAGTGCAGATTTTGCATCTTTACAAGCTATTCAATTGGCAATTCTGGATAGTGTTTGTCAAAGTGTGCGTAAAGGTGGTATAATAGTGTACAGTACGTGTACAATTATGGGAAAAGAAAATTTTGAAGTGGTGGACCAATTTTTGAAACACCATCCAAATTTCAAACAAGTTCCATTGGAGCACGAAAGAAAAGATATTCTCAAGAATGATTGTATCCTTATTACACCTGAATTATATGGAAGCGACGGCTTCTTTATCAGTCGTTTTAAGAGAATATCATAATATCAGGAGGAAACTGACAGTATGGATATGACGATCTTAACCGATGTAGGTCAAAGACGGACAAATAACCAAGACTATGCAAATCAATATAGAAACAAAGCAGGAAAATCCATGATTTTTCTTGCTGATGGTATGGGGGGACACCGTGCCGGAAATATTGCTAGTGAAATGGCAGTCACAGACCTAGGTGCGGCCTGGGTTTCTTCTGAAATCGAGACAGTGAATCAAGTTCGGGAATGGTTTGCAGAACATTTAGAAGTTGTGAACCGTCGGATTCATTTAGCAGGTCAAGATGATGAACATAAAGGAATGGGAACAACACTGGAAGCCTTGGCTTTTGTAGAAGGACAAGTGATTTTTGCCCATGTTGGAGATTCGCGGATTAGTCTCATTCGTCAGGGCGAATACCAGCAGTTGACTAGTGATCATTCTCTTGTAAATGCCCTTTTACGAGCTGGTCAAATTACAGAAGAAGAAGCAGCCCATCATCCTCAGCGTAACATCATCACCCAATCTATTGGTCAAAAAGACGAGCTAGAGCCGGATTATGGTTTGGTAACTGTTGAAGCAGATGATTATATTTTGATCAATAGTGATGGTTTAACCAATATGATCGGCCCTGATGAGATCAGAGACATTGTCTTGAGTGATGTTTCGCTAGAAGAAAAAGCTCAAACCTTGATTCGTTTTGCCAATAATGCTGGAGGTTTGGATAATATCACCGTTGTACTGCTCCACTTCACTGAGGAGGACGCAGCATGATTCAAATCGGCAAAATTTTTGCCGGACGATATAAAATCATCCAACAAATTGGACGCGGTGGGATGGCAGATGTTTATCTTGCTCGTGATTTGATTTTAGATGGTGAAGAAGTTGCAGTCAAGGTACTGCGTACGAATTACCAGACGGATCCCATTGCAGTTGCACGTTTCCAGCGTGAAGCAAAAGCGATGGCAGAGCTGGACCATCCAAATATCGTTCGGATTACAGACATTGGCGAAGAAGAAGGGCAGCAATACCTCGCAATGGAATATGTTGCAGGTTTAGACTTGAAACGCTATATCAAAGAAAATGCACCTTTATCAAATGAAGAAGCTGTTCGTTTGATGGGGGAGATTCTTCTCGCTATGCGTCTTGCCCATACGTGTGGCATTATCCATAGAGATTTAAAACCACAGAATGTCCTCTTGACACCAGATGGAACAGCGAAAGTTTCAGACTTTGGGATTGCAGTGGCCTTCGCAGAGACAAGTTTGACCCAGACCAACTCGATGTTAGGGTCGGTTCATTATTTGTCTCCTGAGCAGGCGCGTGGATCAAAAGCTACGGTGCAAAGTGATATCTATGCGATGGGGATCATTTTCTATGAGATGTTGACGGGACACATTCCTTATGATGGAGATAGTGCGGTTACGATTGCACTGCAGCATTTTCAAAAGCCTCTCCCTTCTATTCGTGAGGAAAATAAGAATGTTCCACAAGCTCTAGAAAATGTAGTGATCAAAGCGACAGCTAAAAAACTGACGGATCGCTATAAGTCAGTGGCAGAGATGTATGTGGATCTTTCAAGTTGCTTGTCCTATGAGAGAAGAAATGAGAAAAAACTGGTTTTTGAAGACCAAGCGAAAGCTGATACAAAAACCTTGCC
The DNA here is from genome assembly GCF_047463895.1 of Streptococcus sp. OMI750. Taxonomy (NCBI): domain Bacteria; kingdom Bacillati; phylum Bacillota; class Bacilli; order Lactobacillales; family Streptococcaceae; genus Streptococcus; species Streptococcus sp. OMI750. Next base: position 12,231 of record NZ_JASHCZ010000007.1, on the reverse strand, counting down.
GAAAGTGACTCCAACTCCAAAGACGGCTCCTGTTCCAATCTCTGAAGTGCGCAGTGAAATTAGTTCGGTTGATCCGAATCGACCATTATCTGACCAGCAGCCAATAGCGCCAAGTAAAAAACCAAGAAGACGCTTACGAGCACGCTACAAGGTTTTATTTGTTGCCATTGCTCTAGTCCTTGCAGCCTTTACCTTCTTGTTGTATATGAGCCCAGCCAATAAAACAGTTCCGGATGTTTCTGGCAAGACTATTGCTGAAGCAAGAGCAGTTATTGAGGGACAAGACCTTCAAGTTGGTGAAGAAAAAGAAGAGTACAGTGATTCGGTTGCGGAAGGCTATGTCATTCGAACCAATCCAAATGCAGGAGCTCAAAAGAAAGAACAAAGTCGCATTGACTTGATTGTTTCAAAAGGACCGAGCAGCTTTGAAATGCCAAATTACGTGGGAGAAACGCGGGCGACAGCAGAAGAGGATCTAAAAAATACTTATAAAGTATCTAGCAAGATGATTACGATTGAGGAAGTTGAGACCTTCGAATATGCTCCAGGGACAGTTTTAGAGCAAACGCCAGCAGCCGGAGAACAATATTCTCTTAATTCAAAGACTAAGATTGTTTTAAAAGTAGCCAAGGAAACGACTTCTATTGAGATGCCAAGTTATATTGGATCAACATATGACTTTGCCCGAAGCAATCTGGTTGAAATCTATGGTATTAAAGAAGCCAATATCGAATTAAGGAAAACAGAACACCTCCCTGACGGGGTATTGGTTTCTGCAGGTCAAATTGTCAGTCAAACTCCAGAAGTTTCCAGTACGGTGGATATTAACCGGACACGAATTGTCTTGACGGTATATGAGCCTAAAGTGACAGCTTCTTCGAGTACAAAAGCCTCATCAAGTTCAGAAACATCTAGTTCTTCTTCTACGGAACGATCGGATACAGAAACCTCTAGCAGTAGTAGTTCAACAGATACAGATTAAAAAATGAATTTCAGACTCAGATATATTTCTGAGTCTTTTTCTGTTTTTTTGTTTCTATGTCGTGATTTTTAAATTTCCCTATTGAGGGAAAAACTTTAAGAGTGCTGGAAGAAACGATATTTTGGAGTTTTTGTAGAAGGCATGTGAATCCCTTAACAATCAAGGAGTTTCAGCTTTGGAAAAATAAAATGGTCAATTAAACATAAGTTAATTTGAGGTTGGAAATAGATTGATTATCAAATTATTTGCTTTCGCTATAGGCTCATGCGATAATCTGCCTGAAAGGTGATCAAAGAGTAAAAATGTCGTTCAGACCTATTTTGATAGGGAACTGGCTAACAAAGAGATTTTTTTCCACTATTTGAAAAGGCCTTAACAACTAGTGGAGATAAATGTCGTGAACCAAGATGAGGATAGGTGGAATGACTTTTGAAATATGTGCACATAGTTGATGTATCTTTCACCTATACTTTCCAAATGGAGATTATTTAAATGGACAGAAAATATAGAGTGGTTAGTCGAGCAATTTTAGCAACAGCAATGATTGTCCCGGCTTTTATAGCAACAAAAGTAGCAGCAGAAAACAGAGGATGGAATAGCTACTCTTATGGTGCAAACTATTATAACTATGCTTATAATAACTGGAATGGTTATAACGGATATAATTCATGGACCTACAGTTATGGGTATCCGAATTGGAACTATTATTATGGCTATAACTATGGTTATCCTAACTGGAATAGTTATTATGGGTACTCAAATAGTTATTCTTTAGAAAATGATGAAAACTACATTTACTGGAATGGTAATCATTATTATCGAATGAGTGACGGCACTTACCGGATCTACCGTAATGGCCAGTGGCAGCCTTTGACCAATCGTAACAACTCTAGAAATAACCTAGCCAACGATCCTCATTACCTTTATGAGAATGGTTACCATTACTATTTATTAGAGAATGGGGATTACTATTACTATCAAAATGGTAAGTGGGTTTTTGTGAAGAATTCTAGCGAAACAGAAAATCCTGTAACGCCGGATACTCCGACACCTACTCCAACACCGACCCCAAATCCAACTCCAACACCAGAGGAGCCAAACCCATCTGATAAACCAGATCAACCGGTGGAACCATCCGAACCAGCTACACCTGAAGATACAGGTAACTTGGTCTTCCCTGAGAATCCGCCATTCGTAGGTGCAGATGGTGAGTTTGATCCATTCACTCCAACTCCAGAGAATCCAGCTGAGCCGAAACCAGAAGTGCCGGTTCAACCAGAAGTACCTGGCAATGACGGTTTGGTAACAACTGACCAGCCAAGTGAAAACCAAATTCCATCATATGTTGAAATCCCAGCTGAAGGATTAGAACACCTCCCTTGGGCACCAAACGGACGAGTACCTAAGTTGGTCTACCCACCTGGTAAGCCAGGATCAGCCGCTTTGCGTAGCGATAAGAACTATTACTTTGATGGGACTACTCATTACTACTATGTTCCATCCGATACTGAAGCTACAGGATATTCCGCATACTGGAAGTGGATTGATGGTAAATGGAAACTTCAAGGGATGACAGATCCTAATGACCCTGTCATTGATCCAAAATTCCATGAAGATGCTAAAGATGATGAGTATGCTTATAGCGATCGTGACTCAAGCGTCAAGCTCTACTCTACAAATCTTGTAGAAACTGCTAAAGCTGGCCAAGCTCTCCCATTCAAGAACGTGGATGAATTTAAGGACTATGTCATGAAGAAAATGAATCCTAAATTTATTGATAATGCTGGATGGGATGCTAAAGTAGAATGGGAAATCGAAGATCCGGAACTCTTTGAGCAATCAAAAGAAAACCCATGGGCGAAAGACTATGTTTTAATTGCTAACTTGAAGAGTGGTGTTGACGAAAAAGAATACAAGGATGTTGAATTCGGTTATGTGAAATTCGTTTATCGTGTAGAAGCAACAGACGACACAAACTATGTCTACTTAGAAAAAGCTAAAGAAGCTTTTGCTAAAATCAATGAACTAAGAAAAGCTCAAGGTTTGAAAGAATTGACTTGGTCTGATGATGTCTACAACTCACTCGCTTTGCCAAAAGCTAACCAAATTTCACGCCAATATGATAGCACAGGTTTCGTAGCTCGTCGTGAAGAAGATCCAGCAACTGTGGCAACGAAATGGTTCAACAGTGGCTTGCGTGAATTGTTACTAGATCCAAATGTAACTGAAGGTGCGGTGGCAGCAGTTGTAAATGGAGATGGTTACTATTACTGGGCTTACAATTATAAATAATGCCTCTAGACAATCGCTATCGGATGAATAGATACTATTTCCGATATAGAGGACACCCAAAGGATTTTATCTTTTGGGTGTTTTTTTGCTCTTCGTATTATCCAACCACAGACGGAAGTCAAATAAGGAAAAATTTGATAAAATAGGAAAAGATGAGGTAGACTATGTGGAAAATACAAATTTTTATTTTCGTTGAAGCCATTTTATTAACGCTAGCAGCCATTACCATTTTATCAGTCGATTTCTCCAGATTCATTGTTTTGATGGTGCTCTTTTTGCTCCTTCTGTATTACTATTTTGGCAAACAAAAAGCAAATTTTCTATTAATCTCACTGAGTGTGCTCCTATTTTTTATCGTGATGCTGAATCCTTTTGTGATTGCGGCCATTTTATTTGCGGTTATTTATGGTTTATTGATCGCCTACCCTTATATGTATAAGGAAAATGAAGCAGTTGTGCTCGATGTCGAAGAGGATATAGAAATTCGTCAGGAAAAAACACGATGGATAGGTGATTTGCATCATTTTTCAAAGCAAAGTCGAGGTTATCGAGATCTGAGTATGCTCCGTGTTTTCGGAAATGACACCCTTCATTTGGAAGAGGTTGCGATTTGCGATTGGGACAATGTTATCATTATTCGCAAAGGTTTTGGAAATACAAAAATCATCTTACCGATTGATTTGGAGTTGCATTTACAAATTAACACCCTATATGGAGATCTAAAATTTTTAGACTTACCTGTCCGAAAAATGAGGAATGAAACGTTAGATATTGAAACAGTAAATTATCGGAGGTCCCATCGCTCTATAAAAATTGTGATAGTTGGTATTGTTGGGGATGTAGAGGTGGTGCGCCCATGAAGAAGCTAGATTATATCCTACTGTACTTCTATTCCCTAATGGTAGTCGCAGTCATTTGTCATACCATTTTTCATTTTGTTGGTTTTCAGTGGAGCAAACTTGTATCGAATCTATCCTTGCTTCAATCATTCCTATTTTTAGTTTTTAGCTTGACGTTAGCATTAACGGCTTTAGTTCTCTTGATTATAAAGATCACGCAATTTGTGACAGTTCATGCGGTACAACAAAAGGTGGAAGCTATTATGAATGGTTCCCAGCAAAAAGAAATTGCTCCTAAAGAACTGAACCAACAGCTGGATTTGTTGGATAGCAAATTGCATCGACTAGAAGAAAATTTACAGAGAAGTGAAAATCGTGTCATGCGAAATGAAGAAGAAATCATAGAAACAGAGCGCAAGCGGATAGCGCGTGATCTCCATGATACGGTTAGTCAGGAACTATTTGCAGCCAATATGATTTTATCTGGAGTGGCAGCACAGGCCCTTGAGATAGAGAAAAAACAGATTCAGCAGCAATTAAATGGGGTATCGGATATTTTGGGAACAGCCCAAAATGATTTGCGTGTCTTGCTTTTGCATCTTCGTCCCACAGAATTGGAAGGGAAAAGCCTGGTAGACGGAATGAAGATGATTTTTAGAGAACTGAAAGAAAAGAGTAATTTAAAAGTTGACTTCAAATACAATGAACTAGCTCTGCCAAAAGATATGGAAGAACATCTCTTTCGGATTGTGCAAGAAATTGTTAGTAATACACTGAAACACGCTAGAGCTCATCAAATGGATGTCTTTTTGTACCAGGAAGGAAAACAACTTCATTTACGGATGGTAGATGATGGCATTGGTTTTGAACAGGAAAAATTGGAACGATTGAGTTATGGGTTGAAAAATATTCAAGAGCGCGTGGAAGATATGGCGGGAACAATTAAAATCCGAACGAGTCCTCAAAAAGGAGTGGCAGTGGATATCCGTGTTCCCCTTCTTATAAAAGATAAAAATGAAAAGGAAACTGTATGAAAGTATTATTAGTAGATGACCATGAAATGGTTCGACTTGGTTTAAAGAGCTTTTTGTCCATGCAGACCGATATTGACCAAGTATTAGAGGCGCAAAATGGACAAGAGGGAGTTGAGTTAGCCCTGCAAGAACGACCAGATGTCATTATCATGGACATTGTGATGCCAGAACTAAACGGCATTGATGCAACACTAGCCATCTTAAAAGAATGGCCCAAAGCCAAGATTGTTATTTTGACCTCTTATTTGGATAATGAGAAAATTTACCCTGTACTAGATGCCGGTGCCAAAGGTTATATTTTAAAGACCTCGTCAGCAACGGAGATCTTACAGGCTGTCCGGAAGGTTGCAAAAGGAGAATTTGCGATTGAGACTGAAGTCAGTCAAAAAGTTGAGTCACGCAAGAACCATGCTGAATTGCATGATGACCTAACAGCTAGAGAACGGGATATTCTGGCTTTATTGACGAAAGGATATGAAAATCAACGCATAGCAGATGAACTCTTTATTTCTCTGAAAACAGTGAAAACCCACGTTTCCAATATTTTATCGAAACTAGAAGTTAGTGATCGGACACAAGCAGTCGTTTATGCTTTCCGTCACCATCTGGTGAATCAGGAAGATTTTTAAGTTGAAACATGCTATAATAGAGCAAGGAAAATAGGGGGAGACAAGTGGACGCAAAATTACGTTATAAAGCAAAAAAAGTAAAAATCGTCTTTTTTGATATTGATGATACGTTACGTGCAAAAGAAACGGGATTGATCCCAGAATCTGTCAAAGATGTCTTTCATCAGTTGAAAGAAAAAGGAATTCGAACAGGGATTGCAACCGGCAGAGGGGTTTTTGGGGTTGTTCCTGAAATTATGGATTTAAAACCTGATTTTCTAGTAACCTTAAACGGTGCCTATATAGAAGATGCAAAAGGAACTGTCATTTACCAATCACCAATTCATGAAGCAATCGTTTCTTCTTTTGTGGATTGGGCCAAAGAATCCGAGATTGATTATGGGTTAGTGGCTAGTCATCAAGCGGCTCTGTCCAATCGGACACCCTTGATCAGTGATGCTATTGACATTATTTATCCCAACCTACCAGTAGATCCAGATCTGCATTTGAAAGAACCCATTTTCCAAATGTGGACCTTTGATGAACATGATAGTGAGTTAGAGTTACCGGATTTCTTGCAAGAGGACTTACGCCTAGTATCCTGGCATCCCCATTCGTCAGATGTTGTTCGCTTTGAAGCTTCAAAAGCTTCCGGAGTTTCTCAGCTTGTCAATCAATTGGGCTTGAAGCCAGAGAATGTTTTAGTATTTGGGGATGGATTAAATGATCTCGAACTGTTTGAGTATGCTGGGATTAGTATCGCAATGGGAAAATCTGCCCCAGAGTTACAAGAAAAAGCTGATTATATCACTAAGAATTTGGAAGAAGATGGCATTTTCTATGCCTTAGAGGAATTAAATATGGTTGAAAAAGAATTGACGTTACCACAGTTGGAACTTGGTGCGGTTGAAGGTCCTGTCGCTGTGATCAAAACCAATCACGGTGAGATGAAAATTCAATTGTTTTCAGATCAAGCGCCAAAAACAGTTGCAAACTTTGTAGCTCTTGCTAAGTCTGGCTATTATGATGGTGTCATTTTCCATCGGATTATTAAAGATTTCATGATCCAAGGGGGAGATCCAACAGGTACTGGTATGGGTGGTGAGTCCATTTATGGTGACAGCTTCGAAGATGAATTTTCAAAAGAATTGTACAATATTCGTGGAGCTCTTTCGATGGCCAATGCTGGACCAAACACGAATGGCAGCCAATTCTTTATTGTACAAAATCAACATCTCCCATACTCGAAAAAGGAATTGGTCCGCGGTGGCTGGCCTGAAAAAATTGCCGAAATCTATACGACAGAAGGAGGGACTCCTCACCTAGATCAACGCCATACGGTATTTGGTCAATTGATGGATGAAGCTTCGTTTGCTGTATTAGATGAGATCGCGGTTGTTGAAACAGGTATGATGGATAAGCCGGTAGAAGATGTCGTGATTCAAACCATCGAAATTGAGGACTAATATGAAAATTGGAGATAAGTTAGAAGGAACCATCACAGGAATTCAACCTTACGGCGCCTTTGTCGAACTAGAGTCGGGTGTGACGGGCTTGATTCATATCTCAGAGATTAGAAGTGGTTATGTAAGTAATATTCAGGATATTCTGTCGATTGGGGAGAAGGTCTTTGTTCAAGTCATCGATGTTGATGAATATACCAACAAAGCTAGCCTCTCTTTGAGAACGCTTGAAGAGGCCCCGCAACGAATCATTCGACATCATCGCTTTTCTAATGACCGTCACAAGAGTGGTTTTGCTCCCTTGGCCCAACAGATGCCGTCTTGGGTCAAAGAAGGAAAAGTATTCTTTAGCAAACAAGAGAAAAAATAAAAACTTCGCTAGGTGAATAGAACCTAGCGAAGTTTTTTGGTACAGAATATTATTCAAATTCGTAAAGTGTAGTAGAAAGGTAGCGTTCCCCATTATCTGGTGCAAGAGCAAGAACTTTTTTACCGCTGCCTAGTTCTTTGGCTACTTCAATAGCAGCAAAGATAGCTGCGGCACTTGAAATACCGACTAAGAATCCTTCAGCTCCACCGATAGCGCGTGCAAGTTCGAAAGCTTCTTCTGAGGTAACACGACGGACCCCATCATAGGCGTTGGTATCTAAGGTATTCGGAACAAATCCAGCTGAAATACCTTGGATTTTGTGAGGTCCAGGTTTTTCACCAGAAAGAACTGCAGATTCATTGGCTTCAACGGCAAAGACTTTCACATTTGGGTTGTTCTTTTTCAAGGTATGTGAAATACCAGAAACTGTTCCACCAGTACCTACACCTGCCACAAAAGCATCGAGGCCATCTTTTCCAAAGGCATCAACGATTTCTTGTCCAGTTGTTCTTTCATGGACTTCTGGGTTAGCAGGGTTTTCAAATTGAAGAGGAAGGAAGCCATTTCGTTCTGCAGCGATTGCTTCAGCTTTAGCGATTGCACCTTTCATTCCTTCACTTCCAGGAGTCAAAACGAGTTCAGCCCCGTAGGCTTGGATAATTTTACGACGTTCCACACTCATCGTTTCAGGCATGACAATCACGACATTATAGCCTTTAGCTGCACCAACCCATGACAGACCAATCCCTGTATTCCCACTAGTTGCTTCGACAATCGTATCACCTGGTTTGATCAAGCCATCCGCTTCAGCTTTTTCAATCATGCTCAAAGCAATCCGGTCCTTGACAGATGATCCAGGATTGAAAGCTTCTAATTTGACATAGACATCTGCAGCTCCTTCAGGAACAAGTCGGTTCAATTTGACAATCGGTGTGTGTCCAATCAATTCTGTAATGTTTTCATAAATAGCCATAATTTACCTCAGTTCTAGGTTTTCTTGATACTAACCAGTATAGTCCCTTGTGGAAAGAATGTAAAATATAGAAATTTTATGGGTGTGATAAAAAAAACCTATCGTTGCCAATAGGTCTTGTATATTCCAAATAATTTATTCATTTTCAAGGGAAAGAAGGGGTACTTCAACCTCACGAATTCCTTGATCCTCAATAATGACTTTTCCATTATAAAATTCGACTAAAGCTGCTGTGATAGAAGGTGTGTCTTCTTTGTCTACAAAAATAGTTGTCATCACCTGATCTGTGAACATCGGATCTTGTTCTGCCAATTGATGGTCTTTTAAGAAATTAGCAAATTCTTGGTATTGGGAATAAGAAAGTGTGATCCCAAGAACCACTTGCTCTTTGATTTCTACCAGTCCAATTTCTCGAACTGCTTGTGCCACACTTCCAGCATAAGCACGAATCAGACCGCCAGCACCTAATTTAATACCTCCGAAATAGCGGGTAACCACGACGCAACTATTAGTGATGTGATGATTCTCCAAAACTCCTAACATCGGTACCCCAGCTGTTCCGCTAGGCTCTCCATCGTCACTGGTCCGTTTGATGTCACTTTGTTCCCCAATGATGAAAGCAGAGCAGTTATGTGTAGCCTTATAGTGTTCCTTTTTGATGGCATTGATAAAATCTCTAGCTTCCTCTTCAGAGGAGACTCGCTTGACATGACAAATGAATTTTGATTTTTTGATTTCTTCTTGAACAGTGCCGTTCTCTTTAAATGTAACATATTCCATATTCTTATTTTACAAAAAAAGAATGATTTTCTCCAACTTTTGCGAATTAATAAGTATGAAGATAGAAGATTCTTATGGAAGACTCTTAACGGAGAGTCAAATGACAAATGATCTAAAAGAAATTGCTCAAGAACTTCCAGCTATAGAAAAACAGAATGGAAGGTACCAATGTTTTCGATGTGGCAGTTTGATTGATCAAAAACTTTGGAAGTTGAGTGAGGAGGTGCTGTATTGTAGAGCCTGTATCCAATTGGGAAGGATCCGGAGTGATCAAAAACTTTATGCTATTGCACAGCGAGACTTTGAAGGTCAAGAGGTGCTAAACTGGAAAGGAACCTTGACTTCCTATCAACAAGAGGTATCTGAAGGACTTATCCAAGCAGTTAAAGCAGGAAAACATGCCTTGGTACATGCTGTGACAGGGGCTGGAAAAACGGAAATGATGTACCAGGTTGTGGCAAGAGCAATCCAAAAAGGACAAGCAGTCTGTATTGCAACTCCAAGAATTGATGTCTGTATTGAATTATACGGAAGGATGAAAGAAGATTTTTCCTGCCCGATATCGTTGCTTCACGGGGAATCAGACCCCTATTTTAGAACTCCCTTGGTAATCTCGACAACCCACCAATTGTTAAAGTTCTATCAGGCCTTCGATCTCCTTATCATAGATGAGGTAGATGCATTTCCTTATGTAGACAATCCTATATTATATAAAGCAGTACAGAATGCAGTAAAGAAAAACGGAAATACTCTTTTTTTAACTGCAACCTCTACAGATGAATTGGATAAAAAAGTCAAGAAAAAAGAAATTATTCGTTATAGCCTTCCAAGAAGATTCCATGGTAACCCCTTAGTGGTACCTGAAATAAAATGGGTATCAAAAATTAGAGAAAAAATAGAAAAAGGAAGAATACCTAACGAATTATTGAAACTAATCAAGAAACAAAGACAGACACATTACCCTCTGTTAATCTTTGTATCTGAAATTGAATTAGGCCAGCAATTTACAGAGAATGTAAAAAAATACTTCCCTGAAGAAAAAGTAGGTTTCGTATCCTCTCAGACAAGGGATCGTTTGCAAATTGTGGAAGAGTTTAGAAAAAAAGAAGTGACCATTCTCGTCTCGACGACTATTCTAGAAAGGGGGGTTACTTTTCCGTTTGTAGATGTCTTCGTTTTAGAAAGTAATCATCGCTTGTTTACTAAAAGTGCACTTGTACAAATCTCAGGAAGGGTTGGTCGAAGCAAGGAAAGACCAACAGGACAATTACTTTTTCTATCAGATGGCACAACAAAAGAAATGAAGAAAGCAATAAAGGAGATAAAAGGGATGAATCAGGAGGCCGGCTTTTGAAATCATGTTTACTTTGTGATAAAGAGTTTAAAAGAAGTGAAGATTTTAGAGAACTTATCTTATTGAAAACAAAGGAAGAATGGATTTGTAAAGAATGCAAAGAACAATTTGAAGCAATCAGTGACGTCCACTGTCCTAAATGTTTTAAAGATAAGGAAGAGAAGGAATGTAAAGATTGTAAATACTGGAGTAAAAAAGGAAATAAAGTTCAACATGAAGCTTTGTATAGATACAACGAAGCGATGAAGGAATATTTTAAACGATATAAGTTTGAAGGAGATCGCTTGTTAGGGACCATATTTGCAAATGATATTAAAAAAGCTATGAAAAAGTATAAAAGCTATACCATCCTAACAACTCCTATTAGCCATGAAAAGAAAGAGGAGAGGGGCTTCAATCAAGTTTCAACTATACTAGACTATGCAGATATAAAGTACAAGAATCTATTCAAAAAAGAGGATAGCCTAGCTCAATCAAAAAAGAGAAGAGTAGAAAGATTACAAACTTCACAGCATTTTCAGTTAAGAGAAGATGTGTCGACAGAAGAAAGATATCTTATATTTGATGATATCTATACTACTGGCAAAACTATCGAATTAATGAAACGCCTATTGCTTGAAAAAGGAGTGAAAGAAATAAAAACATTTTCAATTGCAAGGTAAAAAAAGATTTGCAAAATGTTTATGAAAGCGTTATAATATACATATAAATAAAAACATAATGTTTAGAAAGTAGGTACTTATATGATTAAATATAGTATCCGTGGTGAAAACCTAGAAGTAACAGAAGCCATCCGCGACTATGTCGTTTCTAAACTCGAAAAGATTGAAAAATATTTTCAGGCAGACCAAGAGCTAGACGCTCGAGTAAACTTAAAAGTTTACCGTGAAAAGACCGCAAAAGTAGAAGTAACAATTCCACTTGGATCAATTACTCTCCGTGCGGAAGATGTGTCTCAAGATATGTATGGTTCAATTGATCTCGTTGTAGATAAGATTGAACGTCAAATTCGTAAGAACAAAACAAAAATTGAAAAGAAAAATCGTGTTAAATCTGGTGCAGGGAAACTCTTCACAGATGCAGTTGTAGAAGAAGCGGCAACAACAGAAAAAGTTGTTCGTTCAAAAACAATTGATCTGGAACCAATGGATATAGAAGAAGCGATCCTTCAAATGGAACTGCTATCTCATGATTTCTTTATTTATCGAGATGCAGAAGACAATACAACCAATGTTATTTATCGTAGAGAAGATGGAGACATCGGTTTATTGGAAGTTAAAGAGTAATTAATCCTAAAAATAGATTATAATATAGAAAGAAAACCGGAGCTAATTAGCTCCGGTTTTCTTTCTATCAAATGCTTTAGCAAGTAGAAAGAAAAACTTTTTTCAAAAAAATAAAATTTTTTCAAAAAAGTTATTGACAATTAAAAGTGTACGTGATATACTAATATAGTTGTCGCGAGAGAGCGACAAAGACCTTTGAAAACTGAACAAGACGAACCAATGTGCAGGGCGCTATAACGGAAGTTATAGT
>NZ_JASHCZ010000006.1:0-116273 GCF_047463895.1 Streptococcus sp. OMI750 | reverse complement strand
AGGCGTGTAAAAGCGTGCGTGGGTTCGAATCCCACATCCTCCTTAATAGTAACGCGGGATGGAGCAGCTCGGTAGCTCGTCGGGCTCATAACCCGAAGGTCGTAGGTTCAAATCCTGCTCCCGCAATTTGGCTCGGTAGCTCAGTTGGTAGAGCAATGGATTGAAGCTCCATGTGTCGGCGGTTCGATTCCGTCTCGCGCCATTTTCTTTAATAATAAGCGGGTGTAGTTTAGTGGTAAAACTACAGCCTTCCAAGCTGTTGTCGCGAGTTCGATTCTCGTCACCCGCTTTGAACATTTGTTCATTACCAAGTTTTTAACTTGGGCGCGTAGCTCAGGTGGTTAGAGCGCACGCCTGATAAGCGTGAGGTCGGTGGTTCGAGTCCACTCGTGCCCATTTTGGAGAATTACTCAAGAGGCTGAAGAGGACGGTTTGCTAAATCGTTAGGTCGGGTAACCGGCGCGGGGGTTCGAATCCCCCATTCTCCGTATATGTTTGAAGTTTGAGATGAAATCTCAAACTATTTTTTATATTTTTGAAGGTTAAATCTATGTTCTTGAGGCGTTTTTTAAAAATTTTTAGTTTTTGTTTTGTTGTATTAGTTTCAGGAATATTATTTCTTTTTCCATCTGTTCGAAATGTGATTGTGTTAAAATCTTCTGATATTCTAACAAGTATTGACAGAGTTGTCTCATTTCCATTTGTTTTTTTAGAATCAAAGTCAAATGATTTTAAGGATTTATCCAAACTGAACGATGAAAATAATTCTTTAAAATTTCTGCTTTATCAGCATGATGTAGATCGATCAAAACTCAAGCGTCTTGAAAAAGAAAATAAAGAGTTAAAGGATTTGTTAGATATTAAAGATTCTGTATCAGGATCTAAACAAGTAGTTGCTGAAATTGTTGATAGAAGTTATCGTTCATGGGATAAAGAATTTATTATTGATAAAGGAATTTCAGATGGAGTTTCAGATTCCATGTTTGTGCTTACTTCTGGTGGGGTAATTGGCTTGGTGGAAAGTGTTGAAAAGAATTCCAGTAAAGTTAAATTATTGTTTGAAGATCACGTTTCTTCACAACATTTAACACTTAAAATTGAGGGACAAGGGCAATCTATTTTTGCCTTACTTAATGGTTATGATGAGAAATCTGGTGAGTTACGTTTACTCCAAATTGGGGATCCGATTGAAATAAAAACTGGTTCCCTTGTTTCAACAAGTGGGTTAGGAAAATACAAATCAGGTGATTTACCTGTTGGTACTGTCACTTCTGTACAAAAAGCATCCGATCAATTAGGGCAAGAAATTCGAGTGAAACCGAAGGCTAATTTGGATGTGAATCGCTTTGTAGTATTGATTGGAGACTAGTTTGAAAGTAATACGTAAGTACTATTTTTTCCCTTTAATCCTGTTCTTATCTTTATTCATTGATGGGCAAATCTCTTTTATTATTTCTCATTTGATACCAAATTCGTTACACCCTACTTCGTTTCTATTTCTATATGGGTTTGTGTTATTGAGTCTCTATTTCTCTGAGATAGCAAGTATATGGTTGGGGATTTTTTTTGGTTTTTGTTTCGATGTGTATTTCTTAAATACTATTGGAATTGCCTTTCTACTGTTGCCTTTATTACAGGTGATTATTTTTCGTTGCAATCAAATCGTTCTGGCTAATCGTTTTACTCGATTTTTTACTTTTTTACTAACGATTCTATTCTTTCAATTTTTTACAAGTCTTCTGTTGCTTCTTTTCAATGGTATGAATTTTGATATGCTAGCAGTGATTGTCTACCAAATTGCACCAAGTCTTATTTTGAATTTACTTCTATTAATAGTGTTGCAACCTTTACTTGAAAAGATTTATTTATAAAGACGAAATAAAAATGTAACAATAGCGTAACATAAAATTTGAAAAATTTTGTTATACTAGTTAGTGTCTTATTAGAAAGGGAAAAAATATCTAATGAAGAAAAAATTATTTGCCACAATCTTATTAAGTACAGTTGCTTTATCACAAGGAGCTATTGTAGCTGGAGTATCAGCTGATTCTACAGATGATAAGATTGCTGCTCAAGATAGCAAAATCAATAGTATTAATCAACAACAACAAAGTGCACAAGCTCAAGTTGATCAAATCCAAGGTCAAGTATCTGAAATTAAAAAACAACAGGAAGACCTTCAAGCTGAAAATGATCGTTTGAATGAAGAATCTGAAAGATTATCAGCTGAGATTGATGAGTTGTCGAAAAATATTGTTGCTCGTCAAGAATCACTTGCAAATCAAGCACGTAGTGCTCAAACAACTGGAACTGCTACAAGCTATATTAATGCGATCGTAAGCTCTGGTTCTTTAACAGAAGCTATTTCACGTATTTCTGCTATGAATGAAATCGCAGATGCTAACAACAAAATGTTGCAAGAGCAAAAACGCGATAAAGAAGAAATTGCGCAGAAACAAAAAGAAAACAATGATGCAATCAATACTGTAATTGCGAATAAACAGCAATTAGAAGATGATGCACAAGCTTTATCTACAAAAGAAGCTGAGTTAAAAGTTGCACAATTAAACTTGGCAGCTGAAAAGTCTTCTGCTGAGAACGAAAAGAATGCTTTATTGCAACAAAAAGCTGAAGCTGAAAAAGCAGCGGCTGAAGCGGCAGCAGCTGAGGCAGCTTACCGTGCAAAACAAAAAGAACAACAAGAAGCAGTGAAAGCTTCTGCTAATACGACTCTTCAAGCTCAGGTTCAAGCAGCAACTCAAACACCTGCTGCAACTGAAGCTGTAGCAGCTCCAGCAGCAACAGCACAACCAGCTGTTCAAGCACCTGCTACAACTCAAGCAACAGCGCAGCCAGCTGTTCAAACTCAGGCGGCAGCAGCTCCAGCTCCAGCAGCAACTACTTCTCGTCCTACTTATAGTACATCTGCATCTTCTTATCCAGTTGGTGAATGTACTTGGGGTGCGAAAACATTGGCTCCATGGGCTGGAGATTACTGGGGTAATGGTGGACAATGGGCAGCAAGCGCTGCAGCAGCAGGATTCCGTACAGGATCTCAACCTCAAGTTGGAGCAATTGCATGTTGGAATGATGGTGGATATGGACACGTAGCGGTTGTTACAGCGGTTCAATCTACTACAAGCATTCAAGTATCTGAATCTAACTATAACGGTATCCGAAGCATTGGTAACTACCGTGGTTGGTTTAACCCTACAACAGCTCAAGGTACTGTTACTTATATCTATCCTAACTAAGAATTTTTTTGAAGCGGGACAATGGTTCTGCTTCTTTTTTTGTGAGAGATGAGGAGGGCTTCTTTTTCTATTTTCCATAAATTAATATTTGAATATTTGATTAAAAAGCGATAAAATGATGATAGGAGAATTTTGTACTGCGGGTACAATATGGTTTTAGATTTTACTGGAGGAAATCATGTCATTTTCTGATTTAATGCTCTTTGCCTTGTCGTCAAATCAAGAATTGGCTCAACGTGTGTCTCGTGAAATGGGATTGCCGCTTGGAAAGTCAACTGTTCGTCAATTTTCTGATGGAGAAATTCAGGTCAATATTGAAGAATCAATCCGTGGGAAAGATGTTTATATTTTACAATCTACTAGTTCACCCGTTAACGATAATCTTATGGAAATTTTGATTATGGTGGATGCGTTGAAGCGTGCAAGCGCACAATCGATTAATGTGGTGATGCCGTATTACGGTTATGCCCGTCAGGACCGGAAGGCTCGGGCCCGTGAGCCAATTACTTCTAAGTTAGTAGCTAATATGCTTGAAGTTGCAGGTGTTGATCGGTTATTGACCATTGATTTGCATGCTGCTCAGATTCAAGGTTTCTTTGATATTCCTGTAGACCATTTGATGGGTGCTCCATTGATTGCTGATTATTTTGAACGTCGTGGAATGATTGGAAAAGACTATGTGGTTGTCAGTCCTGACCATGGTGGTGTGACTCGCGCTCGGAAGTTAGCTGAGTTTTTAAAGACTCCGATTGCAATTATTGATAAACGTCGTAGTGTTGATAAGATGAATACGAGTGAAGTCATGAACATCATTGGAAATGTTGAAGGCAAAACGTGTATCTTGATTGATGATATGATTGATACAGCTGGTACAATCTGTCATGCGGCGGATGCTCTTGCAGAAGCAGGCGCAGTTGAAGTCTATGCGAGCTGTACCCACCCTGTTCTATCTGGGCCAGCCTTAGATAATATCCAAAAATCAGCGATTAAGAAATTAGTCGTCTTGGATACGATTTACCTACCAGAAGAACGATTAATTGACAAGATTGAGCAAATTTCAATTGCCAAACTGCTTGCTGAAGCAATTGTGCGTATTCATGAAAATCGTCCTCTTTCCCCTCTATTTGAAACCGGAAATGCCAAAAAATGTTAACAATAAGGAGGCTGGGAAACTGGCCTCTTTTGTATAGGAGGAAGTACAAATGGGAATCAGACAATGGTGGCAAGAGCTAAAAAAAGAAAAGAAGCGAAAAGAACTGGTCAAGTCAGCTCACGAATTAGAAGCCAAGGTAGACCCTAGTTTACCCAAGAAGAGGTTGCCAGAAAATAAGGCTGTGAAATAGTTTAAAGGAAAAGAAGAAGTTATATCCTGACTTCTTCTTTTTATGTAGAATTATCTCGAAATCGTAATTTTTGGTATCAAATAGACCTAAATTTAAAATTATTTTGTTGATATTAAAGTGTTTTATTGTAAAATCACTTGACAAACCAAACATATATGTATAAAATGTTCAGTATAGAGCAATCTATATTAAATATGAAAAAGGAGATAAAACTATTATGAAAAAAGTTTTATTATCAAGTGCCGTCGTTCTTTCAGCTGTAGCAGCAACTTCAGTTGTTTTTGCTTCAACTTTGGCAAACAGCAAAGATAATCCAAATAACCGTTTTGGATCATACTATGCTCAAACTTACCAAGGTCTTGGAAAGAAGGTAGTAGCTCCTTCAAAACCAACTCAAGCTACACCAGCTGTACCGGAGAAACCAGCTACACCAGCTGTACCAGAAAAACCAGCTACACCTAAAAAACCAGTTGCAGTTGTACAAGTTCAACAACCAAAAGGTGATAAAAAAGATGGTGTTCTTCAAGAAGTATCTTCTCCAGTTGCACCTAAAAAACCAGTTGCAGTTACAGCTGAAAAAGACCTTCCTTCAGAAAAAAATGTAACTGGAACAACTAACTCTCGTTACGGTTCTGCTTCACAAGAAGAAAAACCAGCTAAAGATGGTCAAAAATATGAAACATTCAAAGCTGTAGAAACATACGGAAATACTAACTATTCTTATAATGGTTCATATGACGATGGTAAACGTCTTGTGACTGTTGATCCAAATTCTCGTTATGGTTCTGCTTCACAAGAAGAAAAACCAGCTAAAGATGGTCAACAATACGAAACATTCAAGGCTGTAGAAACATTTGTTAGCACAAACTACTCTTCAGTAGTCAACCAATAATAGATTTAATGTAATTTTTAAGAGGGCAGTTGCCCTCTTTTTAAGGATTTAGAAACATGGACTAAAGTATAAATACAATAATAAAATTTTATATCCATAAAGAAATATTCATTGGAAATAGGAAAAAAATTGATAGTTTTTTTCAAAAAAAATAAGAAAAGTCTTGACATAGGCAGAATATCCTAGTATACTAGTCATAGTTACGAAGTAACGAATAATTTTTGAAAAGAAAAAAAGGAGATAAAACAATGAAAAAAGTTTTATTATCATCAGTAGCAGCTCTTGCAGTATTTGCAGCAGCAGCACCAGCATTTGCATCTGACAACTACGATAGCTCAAATGCTTTGATCCAAAAACACTATGTTTCTGAACGCGATATCGCAGACGAAGCAAACACACAAGTAGCAGCTCACGAAGCTGATATCAACGCTGAAGCTGAAAATGATGCAGCAGTTGTTGCGGCTAAACAAGCACTTGAAGCATACGGATCAGGTCATCTTTACGACTCTTATGTTGCAAAAGTAGAAGCTGCTCGTACTGAAGCTCGTAATGTTGTACGTAACAAATATGTAGCTAAACTTCAAGATAAATACCGTGCAGCAGCACAACGTGAAGGTAAATACTGGAACGATGCATCTGGTGTTCAAGACAACAAAACTCGTGAAATGCGTGATGCAGAAGATAAAGCTCTTAACCATGGTGGTTCTGCTGATGCAGCTGCTAACAATGATCAAGCTAAATCTCAAGAAGAAGCTAAAAAAGCAGCAGAAGCAGCTAAAGCAGCAGAAGCTGGTAAAGCTGGTTCAAAACAAGCTGGTAAAGCTCTTCCAAAAACAAGCGCAGTTAAATAATTTGATTATTAATTAGCTCGTAAAATATCACTGGACCTTCGGGTTCAGTGTTATTTTTTAGAAAAAATCATCAAGAGGAGATCAATTGAATGAAAAGAGCTGGAAAAAAAGCTTCAAATAAATTAGGTGTTATGATTGCTGCTCTTGTTGCAGTTGTTGTGATTGTAGCTGGTTTTATTTTCTTTAATCCATTCGGAGGAAGCAAATCATCTAACACGGCTAAAAAAGCAACTGGAACAAGTTCAACTAAGCAAGAAACTAAATATGAACCAAGTCAAGAAGAAAAAGACTACCTAAAAAATCGTTTTGCCGAATTAACGGCTGTTAACCCTGAAGCGATTGCTTATGTCTATGCACCGGGTACTGAGTTGGATGAGCCTGTTGTTCAAACAGGAGATAATGCAACATACTTGGATAAGACGTTTGATGGTGGAAATGAACCTTATATGGGTACGGTCTTCATGGATATGGATAACAAGAAAGACTTTAGTGATCGTTTGACATGGCTATTTGGACATGCGCGCGGTAGTAAAGTTGGTGATCACCGTATGTTTAATGACATCAACTACTACGATAAACAAGAGTATTTGGATCAACATCCATATGTCGTGATTGAAACTCCAGAGCGGAAATACTACTATGAAGCGATGGGCTTGGTTATTGTACCTGAGGATACTGCTTTCTACCGTACAAGCTTTACAGATGACAATGATTTTACGACACAATTGAAGAACATCTATGAGTCAGCTCGTACGAAGAACCCTAATATCAAGATCAAAGCATCTGATAAGTATTTAGTATTGTCAACTTGTCGTGAAGAGGATGAAACCATTCGTTCTAACCTCTACCTTCGTCAAATTCCTGATTCAGAAATGAAGGATTTTGTGGCGAAACATGCAGATCAATTGAAATACGTGGCAACACGTGGTCAACAATAATGTCTTGAAAGACTTAGCATTGCTAAGTCTTTTTTTGTTTATCAGGATGATTGAAATATGGTTGGCCTGTGTTCAACTGTTTGAAAAATGGAGGGATCTGATTGTTTTTTTGCGATGGGGTTCTATTTATAGTATAATGAATATAACTGTTTTTGGAGGTGTTCTATGGATTTAACGAAACGTTTTAATAAAAATCTGAGTCGAATTGAAGTTTCTTTGATTCGTCAGTTTGACCAATCGATTTCTTCAATTCCTGGTGTCTTGCGTTTGACGTTGGGGGAACCGGATTTTACAACTCCTGAACATGTGAAAGAAGCTGGAAAGGTTGCTATTGATGCGAATTTCAGTCATTACACAGGAATGAGTGGCTTGCTAGCTTTGCGTGAGGCTGCTAGTCAGTTTGTAGCTGATAAGTATCGAATTCACTACCGTCCTGAGGATGAGATTTTGGTTACGATTGGTGCGACTGAAGCCTTATCTACCACCTTGACAGCAATCTTGGAGCCTGGTGATGTAGTGCTATTACCTGCTCCGGCTTATCCTGGTTATGAACCGATTATAAATTTGGTGGGAGCAGATGTTGTTGAAATTGATACGACAGCAGATCGTTTTGTCTTAACGCCTGAAAAGTTGGAAAAGGCTATTCTAGAGCAGGGTGAAAAATTGAAGGCTGTTATCCTTAACTATCCAGCTAATCCAACGGGTGTCACTTATTCGCGCAAACAGATGTCAGAATTGGCTGCTGTCTTGAAAAAATATGAGATTTTTGTCATCTGTGATGAAGTGTATTCAGAGCTGACTTATACAGGGGAAGCACATGTTTCCATGGCAACATTTATCCCTGAGCAGACCATTGTTATTAATGGCTTGTCTAAATCTCATGCCATGACAGGCTGGCGACTCGGTTTTATCTTTGCCCCAGCTGCATTGACGGCCCAGCTCATCAAGAGTCATCAGTATTTGGTAACGGCTGCTGGCACCATGAACCAGTATGCTGCGATCGAAGCCTTGACAGAAGGTCGGGATGATGCAGAGCCAATGAAGCAGGAATATGTGAAACGTCGGGATTATATTATTGAAAAGATGTCCGCGCTTGGGTTTGAGATGATTAAGCCAGATGGGGCTTTCTATATTTTTGCTAAGATACCGGCTGGTTATAATCAGGATTCCTTTGCTTTCTTGCAAGATTTTGCACGTGAAAAAGCAGTTGCTTTTATTCCTGGGGCTGCTTTTGGCCAATATGGCGAAGGCTATGTGCGCTTGTCATATGCAGCCAGCATGGAGGTTATTGAGGAAGCTATGAAACGCTTGAAGGAGTATATGGAAGAACATGCTGGAGTCAATTGAGACCCGGGGAATTGTACTGTATAATCGGGAATTTCGTGAGGAGGACAAGTTGGTCAAGATCTTCACGGAGAAGTCGGGCAAGCGGATGTTTTTTGTAAAGCATGCTGGGAAATCCCGGCTGAATCCCATGTTGCAACCTTTGGTAACGGCAGATATGTTTCTGAAAATCAATGATGATGGGTTGAGTTATATTGATGATTTCCAAGATGTACAGGTCTATAAGAAAATCAATGCAGATCTTTTTGCTCTTTCTTATGCGACCTATGTTCTGGCACTTGCGGATGCATGTATCCAGGATAATCAAGTAGATCCGGCCTTGTTTGTGTTTTTAGAGAAGACCTTGTCTTTGATGGAAGATGGCTTGGATTACGAGGTGATAACCAATATTTTTGAGATTCAGATTCTTTCGAGGTTTGGGGTTGTCTTGAACCTGCATGAATGTTGTTTCTGTCATCGGGTTGGTCTTCCTTTTGACTATTCCTTTCGGTATAGTGGGGTCCTTTGTCCGGATCATTATGATCGGGATGAAAGGCGAGCTCACTGGCATCCGAATGTTGTTTATTTATTGGATCAGTTCCAAGCTGTTCGATTCAGTGAGTTAGAGACAATTTCCCTACAAGAGGAGATGAAACTAGCTCTGCGTCAGGCAATCGATCAGTTGTATGAGGAGTATGTAGGGATCCATTTAAAAGCTAAAAAGTTTATCGATTCTTTGAGTGATTGGGGAGCGATTATGAAAGATTCATCTGGAGGTGAAACATGAAAAAAATTGCAGTAGATGCAATGGGGGGCGATAATGCACCTCAAGCCTTGGTAGAAGGCGTGAATCAAGCCATTCGTGATTTTGATGATATTGAGGTTGTCTTGTATGGTGATGAGGCAAAAATCAAAAACTATTTAACAGCAACAGAGCGTGTATCGATTGTTCATACGGAAGAAAAAATCGATTCAGATGATGAGCCGACGCGTGCTATTCGTCGGAAGAAGCAAGCTTCTATGGTCTTGGCTGCCAAGGATGTGAAGGCTGGAGATGTAGATGCTATGTTGTCTGCGGGGAACACGGGCGCCTTGTTGGCGGCAGGTTTCTTTATTGTCGGTCGTATCAAAGGAGTGGAACGTCCAGGTTTGATGTCTACACTTCCAACGGTTGATGGGCGTGGTTATGATATGCTGGACTTAGGTGCCAATGCGGAAAATACACCGGAGCACTTGCATCAGTATGCTGTGATGGGATCTTACTATGCTGAAAATGTTCGTGGGATTCAAAAACCACGCGTGGGTCTATTGAACAATGGGACAGAAGCTAGTAAAGGGGATTCTTTACGAAAGGAAACCTATCAATTATTGTCTGAGGATGAGTCGATTCATTTTGTTGGAAACGTGGAAGCGCGTGATTTGATGGATGGCGTTGCAGATGTTGTTGTGGCAGATGGTTTCACGGGAAACGCTGTCTTGAAAACCATGGAAGGAACGGCTTTCGGAATCTTGAAGCAGTTGAAACAAGCGATTACGACTGGAAACTGGAAGGCGAAATTAGGAGCTTTTCTGCTTAAGGACAGTTTGAAATCATTGAAGCAGACCTTAGATTTCTCAGATGTTGGAGGTGCTGTCTTGTTTGGTCTTCAGGCACCTGTTGTTAAAACGCATGGTTCGAGTGATGCAAAGGCAGTCTATAGCACGATTCGCCAAGTTCGGACTATGTTAGAGACAGATGTTGTTGGAAAATCAGTGAAGGAATTATCGAAAGAAGGGTAATGTATGAGTAAACAAAATGAAATTTTAGCGACAATTGAGGAATTTCTCAAAGACCGCAAGGGGCCAGATTTTCAAGTCTCTTTAGAATTAGACTTGAAAAAGGATTTACAGGCAGATTCAGTTGAGTTGATGGAATTTATTATCAATCTTGAGGATGAATACCAAATTGAGATTCCAGACAAGGCTATTGATGAATTTAATACAATAGGGGATGTTGTCGACTACATCGACAAACGAATTGCTGCTCATTAATGAAAAAGGGATCGTTCAGATATTATTCTGAGTGATCTTTTTTTCTGTTCATTTCATTCGGATTTTGACTATATTGTACGGAAATTTATTGAAAATATAATTTTTATGTGATAGAATGTAGGTGATAAAATGCGAAAGGCGAACAAAATCATGACCAATCAACTGATTTATACTGGGAAAGCTAAGGATATCTATACTACAGAAGACGAACATGTGATTAAGTCGGTCTATAAGGACCAGGCCACTATGCTGAATGGGGCTCGTAAAGAAACCATTGAGGGGAAAGGTGTGCTGAATAATCAGATTTCGTCTCTTATTTTTGAAAAATTGAATGCAGCTGGAGTGGAGACTCACTTTATCGAACGTATTTCTGATACTGAACAACTCAATAAAAAAGTTGCCATCATTCCATTGGAGGTTGTTCTTCGTAATGTGACTGCAGGTTCTTTTTCTAAACGTTTTGGCGTTGAAGAAGGTTTGGACTTGAAAACTCCAATCGTTGAATTTTACTACAAGAACGATGAGTTGGACGACCCATTCATCAATGATGAACACGTGAAGTTTTTGGATATTGCCAATGATGAACAAATTGCTTTTATTAAGGAAGAAACGCGTCGTATCAATGAATTGCTGAAAGATTGGTTTGCGCAAATTGGTCTTCGTTTGATTGACTTCAAATTGGAATTTGGTTTTGATAAGGATGGCAAGATCATCTTGGCAGACGAATTCTCACCAGATAACTGCCGCCTTTGGGATGCGGAAGGGCACCATATGGACAAGGATGTTTTCCGTAGGGACTTGGGAAGTTTGACAGATGTGTACAAGGTTGTGTTGGAGAAATTGCAGGGCTTGAAGTAACCTGTTTGAAAGGGAAAAACTTCGTCTTTCAAGAGCATGTTTGAATAGAAATAAATAAAGGAACTAAAATGGATAAACGTATTTTCGTTGAGAAAAAAGCTGATTTTCGTGTGAAATCTGACTCTTTAGTAAAAGAATTACAGCATAATCTTCAGTTGAAAACTTTGAAGGATCTTCGGATTGTTCAAGTTTACGATGTTTTTAATTTGGCAGAGGACTTGTTTGCGCGTGCGGAAAAACATATTTTTTCTGAGCAGGTGACCGATACTGTTTTGGATGAAGCTGAGGTTAAGGCTGATCTTGAGAAGGTTGCTTTCTTTGCTATCGAAAGTTTGCCTGGTCAATTTGACCAACGTGCGGCATCTTCGCAAGAAGCTTTGCTGTTGCTTGGTAGCTCAAATGATGTAACGGTGAATACAGCACAATTGTACTTGGTCAATAAGGATATTGATGCGAATGAATTGGAAGCTGTTAAAAACTATCTCTTGAATCCAGTGGATTCTCGTTTCAAAGACATCACTGTTGGCATTGCCAAACAGGATTTCTCTGAGTCTGACAAGACCATTCCAAACTTGGATTTCTTTGAAACTTATACAGCAGAAGATTTTGCAAAGTATAAGGCTGAGCAAGGATTGGCAATGGAAGTGGATGACCTTCTCTTCATTCAAGATTACTTCAAGTCTATTGGACGTGTGCCAACTGAGACTGAGTTGAAGGTTTTGGATACTTACTGGTCTGACCACTGTCGTCATACCACTTTCGAGACGGAGTTGAAGAATATCGACTTTTCAGCTTCTAAATTCCAAAAACAATTGCAAGCGACTTATGACAAGTATATTGCCATGCGTGATGAGTTGGGACGTACGGAAAAACCTCAAACCTTGATGGATATGGCGACTATTTTTGGCCGTTACGAGCGTGCCAATGGTCGTTTGGACGACATGGAAGTGTCTGATGAAATCAATGCTTGCTCAGTTGAAATTGAGGTGGATGTCAATGGTGTCAAAGAACCATGGCTTCTCATGTTCAAGAATGAAACTCATAACCACCCAACGGAGATTGAACCATTTGGTGGAGCGGCTACTTGTATCGGTGGTGCTATTCGTGATCCATTGTCAGGTCGTTCTTACGTTTACCAAGCCATGCGTATCTCAGGTGCTGGTGATATCACAGCTCCGATTTCAGCGACTCGCGCTGGTAAATTGCCACAACAAGTGATTTCTAAAACAGCAGCTCATGGTTATTCTTCATATGGTAACCAAATTGGTCTTGCAACAACTTATGTTCGCGAATACTTCCACCCAGGTTTCGTTGCCAAGCGTATGGAGCTAGGTGCCGTTGTCGGTGCGGCTCCTAAGGAAAATGTTGTTCGTGAAAAACCTGAAGCAGGTGACGTGATTATCTTGCTCGGTGGTAAGACTGGACGTGACGGTGTCGGTGGTGCGACAGGTTCTTCTAAAGTTCAAACGGTTGAATCTGTTGAAACGGCTGGTGCTGAGGTTCAAAAAGGGAACGCTATCGAAGAACGGAAGATTCAACGTCTTTTCCGTAATGGGGAAGTGACCCGTCTGATCAAGAAATCAAATGACTTTGGTGCTGGTGGTGTCTGTGTGGCGATCGGTGAATTAGCAGATGGTCTTGAAATTGATCTGGATAAAGTGCCATTGAAATACCAAGGTTTGAACGGTACCGAAATTGCCATCTCTGAATCTCAAGAACGGATGGCTGTAGTGGTTCGTCCAGAAGATGTAGATGCCTTCATTGCAGCATGTAACAAAGAAAATATTGATGCTGTTGTCGTTGCGACAGTGACGGAAAAACCAAATCTTGTCATGCACTGGAATGGTGAAACCATCGTTGATTTGGAACGTCGTTTCCTTGATACAAACGGTGTACGTGTGGTTGTAGATGCTAAGGTGGTTGACAAGGATGTCAAGCTTCCAGAAGAACGTCAAACATCTGCTGAAACCCTTGAAGCGGATACTCTTGAAGTCTTGGCTGATCTGAACCATGCTAGTCAAAAAGGCTTGCAAACCATCTTTGATAGCTCAGTTGGTCGTTCAACAGTCAATCACCCACTTGGTGGTCGCTACCAAATTACACCAACGGAAGCCTCTGTACAGAAATTGCCAGTCCAGCATGGTGTGACAACAACTGCTTCTGTTATGGCGCAAGGGTTCAACCCTTATGTAGCAGAATGGTCTCCATATCATGGTGCGGCTTATGCAGTTATCGAAGCAACTGCTCGTTTGGTTGCTGCTGGTGCCAACTGGTCTAAGGCTCGCTTCTCTTACCAAGAATACTTCGAGCGGATGGATAAACAAGCAGAGCGTTTTGGTCAACCGGTAGCAGCTCTTCTTGGATCCATTGAAGCGCAGATTCAACTTGGGTTGCCATCTATCGGTGGGAAAGACTCTATGTCTGGTACCTTTGAAGAATTGACAGTACCACCAACCTTGGTTGCTTTTGGTGTCACAACTGCAGATAGTCGTAAGGTCCTTTCTCCAGAATTTAAAGCTGCTGGTGAAAATATCTATTACATCCCAGGTCAAGCTTTGGCCCAAGAAATTGATTTTGATCTTATCAAGTCTAACTTTGCTCAGTTTGAAGCTATTCAAGCAACCCACAAAGTGACAGCAGCATCAGCTGTCAAATATGGAGGTATCCTTGAAGCTCTTGCCCTTGCAACATTTGGGAACCATATCGGTGCCACTGTTCAATTAGCTGAGCTTGACAGTAGCTTGACAGCCCAATTGGGTGGATTCATCTTCACTTCACCTGAAGAGATTGCAGGTGCAGAGAAGATCGGTCAAACAGTTAGAGACTTTACAGTAGTTGTCAACGGTGTAACGCTTGATGGATACAAACTTGACAGTGCCTTCCAAGGTAAGTTGGAAGAAGTTTACCCTACTGAGTTTGAACAGGCTACTGAACTAGAAGAAGTACCTGCAGTGGCATCAGATATTGTGATTAAAGCCAAAGAAATAGTTGCGACACCAGTGGTTTACATTACGGTGTTCCCAGGTACCAACTCCGAGTATGACTCCGCTAAGGCCTTTGAAAAAGAAGGTGCGAAAGTCAACTTGGTACCATTTGTCACACTCAACGAAGAAGCGATTGTCAAGTCTGTTGACACCATGGTTGACAACATTGAAAAAGCCAACATTATCTTCTTTGCAGGTGGATTCTCAGCAGCGGATGAACCAGATGGATCAGCTAAATTTATCGTGAACATCTTGCTCAATGAAAAAGTACGTGCAGCCATTGATCACTTCATCGAACGTGGTGGTTTGATCATTGGTATCTGTAACGGATTCCAAGCTCTTGTCAAATCAGGTCTTCTTCCATATGGTAACTTTGAAGATGCAAGCAGCACAAGTCCAACCCTCTTCTACAATGATGCCAACCAACACGTGGCTAAGATGGTGGAAACACGGATTTCCAATACCAACTCACCATGGCTTGCCGGAGTAGAAGTTGGTGACATCCATGCCATCCCAGTATCACACGGTGAAGGGAAGTTTGTCGTGACAGCTGAAGAATTTGAGGAACTCCGTGATAATGGTCAAATCTTTAGCCAATACGTTGACTTCGAAGGCAAACCAAGCATGGATTCGAAATACAATCCTAATGGATCTGTTCATGCGATTGAAGGAATCACTAGCAAGAATGGTCAAATTATTGGGAAGATGGGACACTCAGAACGTTTCGAAGACGGTCTCTTCCAAAATATTCCAGGAAATAAAGACCAGCATCTCTTTGCATCAGCGGTTCAATATTTTACTGGAAAATAAAAGGTATACAACATGACATACGAAGTAAAATCTCTTAATGAAGAGTGTGGAGTCTTTGGGATTTGGGGACATCCAGATGCTGCGAAACTCACTTATTTTGGGCTTCACAGTCTCCAACACCGGGGACAAGAGGGTGCAGGAATCCTGGCTAATGACCAAGGGACCTTGAGACGCCATCGGGATACAGGCCTTCTTTCAGAAGTCTTTCGGAATCCTTTAAATCTAGAAAAATTGACAGGATCTTCTGCTATTGGACATGTTCGCTATGCGACAGCGGGGGAAGCGTCTGTGGATAACATCCAACCCTTCCTCTTCCGCTTTCACGATACGCAGTTTGGTCTGGCCCATAATGGGAATTTGACCAATGCCCAATCGCTCAAATCGGAATTAGAAAAAAATGGAGCCATCTTTAGCTCGACTTCTGACTCAGAAATTCTGGCTCACTTGATTCGTCGGAGCCACAACCCTTCCTTTATGGGGAAAATCAAGGAAGCGCTCAATACGGTCAAAGGTGGGTTTGCTTATCTGATGCTGTTTGAAGATAAGCTGATTGCAGCTCTAGACCCAAATGGCTTCCGTCCTCTTTCCATCGGGAAAATGGCAAATGGAGCCTTGGTTGTTTCTTCGGAAACCTGTGCCTTTGAGGTGATTGGGGCAGAATGGATCCGAGATGTGCATCCTGGTGAGCTCGTGATTTTTGATGAAAACGGTATTACCTATGATCGCTATACGGATGATACTCAACTAGCAATTTGTTCTATGGAGTATATCTATTTTGCTCGTCCTGATTCCAATATCCAAGGGGTCAACGTCCATACAGCTCGTAAGCGGATGGGAGCTCAGTTGGCTAGAGAATTTAAGAACCAGGCAGATATTGTAGTGGGGGTTCCCAACTCCTCTCTTAGTGCGGCCATGGGCTTTGCGGAAGAATCCGGTCTGCCAAATGAAATGGGCTTGATCAAGAATCAGTATGTTCAACGGACCTTTATCCAACCGACTCAGGAATTGCGGGAACAAGGAGTGCGGATGAAGCTCTCTGCCGTATCTGGGGTCGTGAAAGGCAAACGGGTTGTCATGATTGACGATTCCATTGTACGGGGAACGACCTCTCGTCGGATTGTGAAATTGTTGAAAGAAGCAGGGGCTACAGAAGTCCATGTGGCAATTGCCAGCCCAGCTCTGGCTTATCCATGTTTCTATGGAATTGATATTCAGAGTCGCGAAGAGTTGATCGCAGCCAACCATACAGTAGAGGAAACCTGTGAGATTATCGGTGCGGATAGTTTGACTTATTTATCTGTTGATGGCTTGATTGATTCTATTGGCATTGATACCGATGCACCAAACGGTGGTCTTTGTGTAGCCTACTTTGATGGGAAATACCCAACCCCATTGTATGACTACGAAGAACGCTACGTAGAAAGTTTGAAAGAACATACTTCTTTCTATTAAGAACGGTGCAAAAGAAAAGGAATGAATAAAATGACGAATAAAAATGCTTATGCGCCACGTCTCACTACTGACTAAAAGCTAAAGCATTTGTCAGTAGACGCTTTGCCCTATGGGACCAAAGCTAGAGACCTGACTAGTATTTTTAGATAAAAAGATGGTTTATCTAAAAATACGTCGCACTCTTTCTCAAAAAAAGAAAAGGAATAAACAAATGACAAATAAAAATGCTTACGCGCAGTCCGGTGTGGATGTTGAAGCGGGTTATGAAGTTGTTGAACGGATCAAAAAACACGTAGCACGTACAGAGCGTGCAGGTGTTATGGGAGCTCTTGGTGGTTTCGGTGGTATGTTTGACCTTTCAAAAACAGGTGTCAAAGAGCCTGTTTTGATCTCAGGGACGGACGGTGTTGGTACCAAACTCATGCTGGCTATCAAGTACGACAAGCACGATACCATTGGTCAAGACTGTGTAGCTATGTGTGTCAATGATATCATTGCTGCAGGTGCAGAGCCCCTCTACTTCCTAGACTATGTGGCGACTGGGAAAAATGAACCAGCTAAGCTAGAACAAGTGGTTGCTGGTGTTGCAGAAGGGTGTGTGCAAGCAGGCGCAGCCCTCATCGGTGGTGAAACGGCTGAAATGCCTGGTATGTATGGCGAAGACGACTATGACTTGGCTGGTTTCGCAGTCGGTGTGGCTGAAAAATCTCAAATCATCGACGGTTCAAAAGTAGCAGAGGGAGACGTCCTTCTCGGACTTGCTTCAAGCGGTATCCACTCAAATGGCTACTCCCTTGTTCGTCGTGTCTTTGCGGATTATACAGGTGAAGAAGTTCTCCCAGAGTTGGAAGGTAAAAAACTCAAGGAAGTCCTTTTGGAACCAACTCGTATCTACGTCAAAGCTGTTTTGCCTCTTATCAAAGAAGAATTGATCAACGGGATTGCCCACATCACAGGTGGTGGTTTCATCGAAAATGTCCCACGGATGTTCTCAGATGACTTGGCTGCTGAAATTGACGAAAGCAAGGTTCCAGTTCTTCCAATTTTCAAAGCCCTTGAAAAATATGGACAAATCAAACACGAAGAAATGTTTGAAATCTTCAACATGGGTGTAGGGCTTATGCTTGCAGTGAAACCAGAAAATGCGGAACGTGTCAAAGAACTTCTCGACGAACCTGTTTATGAAATCGGTCGGATTGTCAAGAAAGAAAACGAAAGTGTTATCATCAAATGAAAAAAATAGCGGTTTTTGCCTCTGGTAATGGCTCAAATTTTCAGGTGATTGCTGAAGAATTTCCAGTGGGGTTTGTCTTTTCAGACCATCGTGATGCCTATGTGCTCGAGCGTGCCGAAAAACTTGGAGTTCCTTCCTATGCTTTTAAACTCAAGGAATTTGAGAGCAAAGCAGACTACGAAGGAGCTATTGTCGAGCTCTTGGATGAGCACGAGATTGACCTAGTCTGTTTGGCGGGTTATATGAAAATCGTCGGCCCAACCTTGCTAGCAGCTTATGAAGGCCGTATTATCAATATTCACCCGGCTTATCTCCCTGAATTTCCAGGGGCTCATGGTATTGAAGATGCTTGGAATGCTGGCGTGCCCCAGTCTGGTGTGACCATTCACTGGGTGGATTCTGGTGTGGATACCGGTAAGGTCATCAAACAAGTCCGTGTGCCACGCCTTGAAGGTGATACCCTGGATACTTTCGAAACTCGCATCCACGAAACAGAGTACAAGCTCTATCCAGAGGTGTTGGAACATTTGGGAGTGGAGAGGAAATAAGAAGGAAATCAAGTTTTGATTGTGTAATCTTGGTAGGAGAAAAATGATTAATCTGAAATTAGTAGATGAGAGCAGTTTTCAGGCAGTGCTGGATCTGAAAATATCTGATGCTGATAAACGAGCACGTTTCGTAGCTCCAAATGTGCGCTCTTTAGCTGACGCATGGCTCTACCGAGAGAATGGGGATGTGTTTCCAATGGCAATCTATTGGAATGAGCAAGTAGTTGGTTTTCTCCTGCTGGAAATAGATAAGGATGAAGCAGAATACTTTATCTGGCGGATAATGATTGGCCAGCAGTACCAAGGAAAAGGTTATGGACGAAAAGCCTTGGAAGTTCTAATCAAAGAGGCTCAGATGGATAGATGTTGCAATCATATTATCGCAGATTATGTAGTCGGAAATGAAAAAATGAAGCACCTGCTGACTAGTCTGGGTTTTCGGGAAACAGGATTTATAGAAGAAAATAATGAAATCGCTATGCGCTTGGACCTAAAGAAAGAGGAATAGAATGACGAAAAAAGCTTTAATCAGTGTCTCAGATAAGACAGGCATTGTAGAATTTGCGAAAGAGCTGAAAACTCTGGGCTGGGATATTATCTCAACAGGTGGTACCAAAGTTGCCCTTGACAATGCCGGTGTTGATACCATTGCCATTGACGATGTGACTGGTTTTCCAGAAATGATGGACGGCCGTGTGAAGACTCTCCATCCAAATATCCACGGTGGTCTTCTCGCTCGTCGTGACCTTGATAGTCACCTTGATGCTGCTAAGGACAATCAGATCGAGCTCATTGACCTTGTAGTGGTCAATCTCTATCCTTTCAAGGAAACCATTCTCAAACCAGACGTGACTTATGCGGATGCCGTTGAAAACATCGATATCGGTGGTCCATCAATGCTTCGTTCAGCAGCTAAAAACCACGCTAGCGTAACAGTTGTTGTAGACCCTGCTGACTATGCTGTTGTTCTTGACGAATTAGCAGCCAACGGCGAAACCTCTTACGAAACTCGTCAACGTTTAGCAGCAAAAGTATTCCGTCACACAGCAGCCTATGATGCCTTGATTGCGGAATACTTCACAGCTCAAGTGGGTGAAAGCAAACCTGAAAAACTCACTCTGACCTATGATCTCAAACAAGCTATGCGTTACGGGGAAAACCCTCAACAAGACGCTGATTTCTACCAAAAAGCTTTGCCGACGGATTACTCTATTGCATCGGCTAAGCAGCTCAACGGGAAAGAGTTGTCCTTCAACAATATCCGTGATGCGGATGCTGCGATTCGTATCATTCGCGATTTTAAAGACCGTCCAACCGTTGTGGCGTTGAAACACATGAATCCATGTGGAATCGGTCAGGCTGATGACATCGAGACTGCTTGGAACTACGCTTATGAATCTGATCCGGTGTCTATCTTTGGTGGTATCGTCGTTCTCAACCGTGAGGTAGATGCTGCGACAGCTGAGAAGATGCATGGTGTTTTCCTTGAAATCATCATCGCGCCAAGCTACACAGACGAAGCACTTGAAATCTTGACTACTAAGAAGAAAAACTTGCGGATCCTTGCCTTGCCATTTGACGCTCAAGATGCTAGTGAAGTAGAGGCTGAGTACACAGGTGTTGTTGGTGGCCTTCTCGTTCAAAACCAAGATGTGGTGAAAGAAAGTCCCGCTGACTGGCAAGTGGTGACCAAACGCCAACCAACTGATATAGAAGCGACTGCTCTTGAGTTTGCTTGGAAAGCCATCAAGTATGTCAAATCAAACGGGATTATCGTGACCAACGATCACATGACACTTGGTGTTGGCCCTGGTCAAACCAATCGTGTGGCTTCCGTCCGTATCGCCATTGATCAAGCGAAAGACCGTCTTGACGGCGCTGTGCTTGCTTCAGATGCCTTCTTCCCATTTGCAGATAACGTGGAAGAAATCGCCAAAACAGGGATCAAAGCCATCATCCAACCGGGTGGATCCGTCCGTGACCAAGAGTCAATCGAAGCGGCTGATAAATACGGCTTGGCCATGATCTTCACAGGCGTGAGACATTTTAGACATTAATCAAAAAAGACACTCATTCAACGATGAGTGTCTTTTCTGCTGGTTAAGAAGACCTTAATCTGGGTAGATATAGGTAACAGTTCCCCAGATGGGATTGGTCGGGTCGAACCAACCACGAAAGTTGTCGATAAAACGATGGCCATTGTAATTGGCCTCTTGGATCTGAATTTTTTGGTCATGTTCGACGTCCGTAACTAAGGCGACATGGCCGTATCCCCCATCATCCCAACAAGCGATGGCACCGACCTCTGGGCTGCTTCCTATCCGGAATCCCGCAGCGCGTGCACTAGTTGCCCACATGCCACCATTTCCCCACCAATTGTGGGCCCAAGGGGCTAATTCTTTGGCACCCCAGGTACACTCACCGATAGGGTAGGTGTTTCCTGGATGCATCGCGAGTGGAGTGAGCTTTGGCCTTGAATTTTCGACTTGGAAGGTAGTTGGGAACATGCCTTGCAGTTGTCCCTTCTTTTTCTGGTAGACGTGAAGGTGGAATAGGCCACTTCCCTTGTGTTTTTTGGCCTGAAAGCGCAGTTGAAAATGTCCAGGGGCCATCTTCTTTGCTGGGTACCAGACCAGATCGTCCTGTCCATTTTCTTCAGACCAGGTGGGAAAGACAATCTCCTCCACATCCTCGAATAACTTGAGGTCTACCTCGAATTCCTGTGAGGAGATGGGTGTGATCGTGATCTTGGGTTGGGAAGAAGCCAGGTCTTTTTCTTGGACGCTGGTCGTGAGAGGGAATAGCCCGGTTAGCCGCTCATTTGCCTCTACCCCATAGACATGGACATGATAAAGTCCGGCTTGATCAGAATGGTTGGTCAAAGGCACTTCTAAGTCGAATCCCTTGTCATTGCGTTCCACAGGATACCAAATCAGGTCATCTTGGCCATTTTGGTCAGACCAGATGGGAACCTGGATCTTTTGATACTTATCTGGGATGTTTCCAAGATGAATCATCAACTGCCCTTTTTCGGCATAGATGGCGTTGGTCGCTTGATCTGCATGGGTTATAGAGGTTTGCATCCCCCATGTCGCACAAGTCAGTACTACAAATTTTTTAATGGTTTGCATAATACTCCTTTTCGTCAGTTAGTAGGTCTCACTTATACTATTCGGAAAAAAATGAGAAATAGGAGGAAATAGCTAAAAAAGTTTGGATTCTACTGAAAATGGGAGACTTTTGCCAAAATGATTAGAACAAAACGAACGATTATGATATAATTTAATAAAATAATTCGCAAAAGAGGTTCGAGATGAAACTTTTGGTTGTTGGATCTGGCGGTCGTGAGCATGCGATTGCCAAGAAATTGTTGGAGTCTACAAACGTTGAGCAGGTTTTTGTGGCTCCTGGTAATGACGGGATGCGATTAGATGGTCTGGATTTGATCAATATTGGAATTTCCGAACATTCTAAGCTGATTGACTTCGCAAAAGCGAACGATATTGCTTGGACCTTTATCGGCCCAGATGATGCCCTTGCAGCTGGAATCGTGGATGGTTTCAATGCAGCTGGTCTCAAGGCATTTGGTCCTACCAAGGCTGCGGCTGAGCTGGAGTGGTCTAAGGATTTTGCTAAGGAAATCATGGTCAAATATGACGTTCCGACAGCAGCTTATGGCACCTTTTCAGATTTCGAGGAAGCCAAGGCCTACATCGAGGAGAAAGGTGCTCCAATCGTCGTCAAGGCAGACGGATTGGCCCTAGGTAAAGGTGTCGTCGTTGCGGAGACAGTTGAGCAAGCCGTCGAAGCTGCTCACGAGATGCTTTTGGACAATAAATTCGGTGACTCAGGTGCGCGTGTGGTCATCGAGGAATTCCTTGACGGGGAAGAATTCTCTCTCTTTGCCTTTGTCAATGGAGACAAGTTCTATATCATGCCAACGGCTCAGGACCACAAACGTGCTTATGATGGCGACAAGGGTCCTAACACTGGTGGGATGGGGGCCTATGCGCCAGTTCCTCACTTGCCACAGAGTGTGGTTGACACAGCGGTTGACACTATTGTCAAGCCAGTTCTCGAAGGAATGATTAAAGAAGGACGTCCTTATCTTGGTGTCCTTTACGCGGGGCTTATCTTGACAGCTGACGGCCCTAAAGTCATCGAGTTCAACTCACGCTTCGGAGATCCTGAAACGCAAATCATCTTGCCTCGTTTGACTTCTGATTTTGCGCAAAATATCACTGACATTTTGGATGGCAAAGAGCCAACTATTACTTGGACGGACAAGGGTGTGACACTGGGCGTGGTTGTAGCCTCAAACGGTTACCCACTCGCTTATGAGAAGGGTGTCAAGCTTCCAGCCAAGACAGAAGGCGACATCATCACTTACTATGCTGGTGCTAAATTCGCTGAAAACGACCAAGACCTCCTCTCAAACGGCGGACGCGTCTACATGCTGGTTACAACAGCAGACACCGTCAAAGACGGCCAAAACATTATCTACAACGAACTTGACAAACAAAACACAGAAGGCCTCTTCTACCGAACGGATATCGGAAGCAAGGCTAACAAATAATTAGCGACCGTAGGTCGTAAAAGGCGAGCGAAAGTGAGCCAAACTAAGATAATGGTCGCTTGATTTGCGAGCGTTAGCGAGCTAGTATAGGATAATCGTCGCTGTAGTGGAACTCCTAGTAGCTTTGCTACTAGGAGCGGAAAACTGGAGACCTAGGCTCCAGTTTTAGTAATGGAACGCCCTAGGCGGTCGCTTACGTCCGCACTACATTAGACGATTATCAAAAAAAGGAGAAGAAATGAAACCAGTAATTTCCATTATCATGGGCTCAAAATCCGACTGGGCAACCATGCAAAAAGCCGCTGAAGTCCTCGACAACTTCGGTGTCGCTTACGAAAAGAAAGTTGTCTCTGCCCACCGGACGCCGGATCTCATGTTCAAACATGCAGAAGAAGCACGTAGCCGTGGCATCAAGGTTATCATTGCAGGTGCTGGTGGTGCAGCTCACTTGCCAGGCATGGTAGCCGCAAAAACAACCCTTCCAGTCATCGGTGTGCCAGTCAAATCACGTGCTCTTAGCGGTGTAGATTCGCTCTATTCTATCGTTCAGATGCCAGGTGGTGTGCCAGTCGCAACCATGGCGATCGGTGAAGCTGGTGCGACTAATGCAGCCCTCTTTGCCCTCCGTCTCCTCTCAGTAGAGGACCAGGCTATTGCGACAGCTTTGGCGGATTTCGCAGAAGAACAAGGAAAAATCGCAGAGGAGTCTACAAATGAGCTCAACTAAAACCATTGGGATCATCGGTGGTGGCCAACTCGGTCAGATGATGGCGATCTCAGCTATCTACATGGGCCATAAGGTTATTACCCTTGATCCTGCAGCAGATTGTCCATCTTCTCGTGTGTCTGAGGTCATCGTGGCCCCATACGACGACGTGGATGCTCTTTGTCAGTTGGCAGATCGCTGTGATGTTCTCACTTATGAATTTGAAAATGTCGATGCTGATGGCCTTGATGCCGTTATCAAAGAAGGCCAGCTCCCACAAGGGACCGACCTCCTTCGCATTTCGCAAAACCGTATTTTTGAAAAGGACTTCCTCTCAAACAAGGCTCAAGTCACCGTTGCTCCTTACAAGGTTGTGACCTCAAGCCAAGATTTGGCAAATATCGACCTGTCGAAAAACTATGTCCTCAAGACCGCGACCGGTGGCTACGATGGACATGGTCAAAAGGTTATTCGTTCAGAAGCAGATTTGGCAGAAGCTTATGCACTAGCTGACTCAGCAGACTGCGTTTTAGAAGAATTTGTTAACTTTGACCTTGAGATTTCTGTCATCGTATCTGGGAATGGCAAGGACGTGACGGTTTTCCCCGTTCAGGAAAATATCCACCGCAACAACATTCTTTCAAAGACCATTGTGCCAGCCCGTATTTCAGAAAGTCTAGCTGAAAAAGCCAAAGCCATGGCAGTGCGAATCGCTGAACAGCTGAACTTGTCTGGAACTCTTTGCGTGGAAATGTTTGCGACCGCTGACGACATCATCGTCAATGAAATTGCGCCACGCCCACACAACTCGGGGCACTACTCTATCGAAGCCTGTGACTTCTCCCAGTTTGATACTCATATTTTGGGTGTTCTGGGAGCACCATTGCCAGCTATCCAATTGCATGCCCCAGCTGTCATGCTCAACGTCCTCGGCCAACACGTCGAGGCTGCTGAAACATATGTGACAGAAAATCCAAGCGCCCACCTCCACATGTATGGTAAACTAGAAGCGAAGCACAACCGCAAAATGGGACATGTGACTTTGTTTAGTGATGTGCCTGACAATGTGGCTGAGTTTGGGGAGGGGATTGATTTTTGAAATGACAGAAGAATTTGATGAATTGCTAGATGATGAAATAACGACCGTAACACTGACTTATACGGACGATTTGATTGTTCCAGAGATTGCGGATAGAGAGGGGATTCATGTTTTAGAGAGAGCTGGCAATCAGCTAGTCTTAGAATATTCTTGTTCCGTTAAGGAAGTTAAGGATTATCTGAGTAGTTACGGCCTGCCTAGACATCCTGAGAGAATTTCATTTGAATTTTCTATACATGAAGACTCAGAAAATGATAATCTTTAAAGCTAAATGGAGACCAGTTTATGATTCAAATTATTGTCAACGCGTTTGTTAAACAAGAGAATCCAGACAACTACTGAAGGAAAGGGACTGATTTTTAAGTGAAAATAGCGATTCTAGGACTTGGAGTGATCGGGACCACCTATGCCTACGCCTTTCAAAAAGCAGGCCATCAAGTGGAACACGTACTGAGAGATAGTAAGAAAAACAATGCTCCCAAGGAGTTGTTGGTTGATCTACTAGATGGTCGCTATCATTCCAAAGGTGAGAACAAACACGACATCTATGAGGTTCGTGTGGCAGAAGCTCATTCGGAATATGATTTTATTTTTCTCAGTGTGCGTCATGGGCTTGTCAAAGAAGCTGTGGAGACCTTGCGAAAAAATAATATCAAAGGCACCCTTGTTTTCTTCTGTAATTTCTGGGATACTCGAAAAGTGGTCCAAGAGTGGGCAGGAGACTATGACTATATTTTAGCCTTTCCAACAGCTGGAGGTCACATGCAGGAGGACCATTTGGATGGTGTCTTGTTTGACCATTTAATGCTAGAAGGTGAGCAAAAAGCACACATTTCTAATTATTCTGATTTGACGACTTTACTGACTTCTGCAGATTTGAAGTGGGAAGTTCCTCATGATATGGTCGAGTGGATTTGGATTCACATGGCGATTAATGCGGGTGTTACTTCGACAGCTGCTCGCTCGGGAAATTTGGAAAATCCAGAACAGCTGGCTCTGAATTTGATGAATAGATCTTCGGAATTATCATTGGCCATCAAGGCCATTCGGGAAGCTTTGAAAGTGGTAGAAGCGCGTGGCGTAAATTTGAAGCTTTATAAAGCTGAACTCTTACCTTACAAAATTCCTACTTGGATTGCAGGAAAAGCCATGAAAATCATGTTTGCGAAAAATGAGCTGACACGAAAAATCATGACCTTACACAATGATAAACAGGATATTTTCTACTGTTGTCAAAGTGTTTATCAGACAGGTCAGGAGTTAGGTGTTGAGATGCCCATTCTGGAAGCAAATATGAAGGGCATTTCGCTTTAGGAGGTTTTATGATTCAAATTATTGTCAACGCGTTTGTTGAAAAAGAGAAAATGGGAGCAGTCGTCGAAGTCTTGTATGCTAGTAGCGATCACGAAAAAGTGAAAGCAAAGTATGAAGAGCTAGTTGCACAATATCCTGATAACTATTTAGTTATCTATGATGCCCCGCTGGATACGGATTTGAATACACTAGATCATTATCCATCTGTGTGGATTGGGAAAGAAGAATTTGAATAAAACGACTTTTATTCGTTAAACCGATGTTTCACGCCGTGGGGAAAGCGTAAGCGACGGAAATCTTGAGACTTCAGGCTCAAGATTTAGTCATGAGATTCCGGAGGAAGCTGCTGACGTCCGCCCCACTTAAGTGATACATCAATAGAAAGGAAAATTAAACATGATTGATAGATATAGCCGCCCTGAGATGGCGAACATTTGGACTGAAGAAAATAAATATCGTGCTTGGCTTGAGGTGGAAATCTTGGCTGATGAGGCATGGGCTGAGTTGGGAGAAATTCCTAAGGAAGATGTGGCTTTGATTCGCGAGAAGGCAGACTTTGACATCG
This sequence comes from Streptococcus sp. OMI750, assembly GCF_047463895.1. Taxonomy (NCBI): domain Bacteria; kingdom Bacillati; phylum Bacillota; class Bacilli; order Lactobacillales; family Streptococcaceae; genus Streptococcus; species Streptococcus sp. OMI750. Next base: position 89,495 of record NZ_JASHCZ010000006.1, on the reverse strand, counting down.
ACCGTATTTTGGAAATTGAGCAGGAGACGCGCCACGATGTGGTTGCCTTCACACGTGCGGTTTCTGAGACGCTTGGTGAAGAGCGCAAGTGGGTTCACTATGGTTTGACTTCTACTGACGTGGTCGATACGGCCTATGGTTACCTCTACAAACAAGCTAACGACATCATCCGCAAGGACCTTGAAAACTTCCTCAACATCATCGCTGACAAAGCGAAAGAGCACAAGTTCACTATCATGATGGGTCGGACCCACGGTGTGCACGCTGAGCCGACGACTTTTGGTCTTAAATTAGCCACTTGGTACAGCGAAATGAAGCGCAACATCGAGCGTTTTGAGCATGCGGCTGCTGGTGTGGAAGCTGGTAAGATTTCTGGTGCGGTTGGTAACTTTGCTAACATCCCACCATTCGTTGAAAAATACGTCTGCGATAAATTGGGTATCCGTGCTCAAGAAATCTCTACACAGGTCCTTCCTCGTGACCTTCACGCTGAGTACTTTGCAGTTCTTGCGAGCATTGCAACTTCAATCGAACGTATGGCAACGGAGATCCGTGGTCTGCAAAAATCTGAACAACGGGAAGTGGAAGAGTTCTTTGCCAAAGGTCAAAAAGGCTCTTCAGCGATGCCTCACAAACGCAACCCTATCGGTTCTGAGAATATGACTGGTCTTGCGCGTGTTATCCGTGGTCACATGGTAACAGCTTATGAGAATGTCTCACTTTGGCACGAACGGGATATCTCTCACTCATCAGCTGAGCGGATCATCGCACCAGACACAACTATCTTGATTGACTACATGCTCAACCGTTTCGGGAACATCGTTAAGAACTTGACAGTCTTCCCAGAAAACATGATCCGCAACATGAATTCAACCTTTGGTCTCATCTTCAGCCAACGTGCCATGTTGACCTTGATTGAGAAAGGTATGACTCGTGAGCAAGCCTATGACTTGGTGCAGCCAAAAACAGCTCAATCATGGGATAACCAAGTCGACTTCAAACCACTTCTTGAAGCAGATCCAGAGGTAACATCTCGCCTCACTCAAGAAGAAATTGACGAAATCTTCAACCCAACTTACTACACCAAACGGGTGGATGAAATCTTCGAACGCATCGGTTTGGGTGACTAATCGCAACGAAAAAGGGAATTTGAAAAATAGACGAAAGAGGCTGGGACAAAAGTCCTAGCCTCTTAATTGTTCTTGAATTGTCGAGCAAGACGCAGTGGTTGAGTGGGCTCTACTACGCTGATTTCATCAGCTTTTACAGCCCTACTCAACTGTGCGGAAGTGGGACGATGAAATCGAATTCTTACGAATTACCGATTTCTGTCCCACTCTCTTTTTTAAACTTTTTATAGCTAAACTATCACTAATTATATATATTTTTAAATAGGTCTTTAGAAATCGTTTTCAACATGTTATACTGAACCTATAAAAAAGACCGAGCTGTCCCAGTCTTTTTGCTTCTTAGTGATCGCGGTCACAGGAGATAAATTTAATCTTGTAGTAGTCACCGCGTTTGTAGGTTTCCGTGTATTCTAGGATTTGGCCAGTAGCCTCTAATTTGGTCGTCTTCACTTGTTTAACAGTTGGGAAATTTTCATCGATCTCCAAAACTTTAGCCACCTTGCTCGGTGTAGGAAAGACGATTTCATTGATTTCTTCGAAGTGTTCATCATTCATATGAATGTGGTAATCCTCTTTGAAGCGATCATAGATAGAACTATAGTATTCCAAATTTGGATAGTTTGGATTGATATATTGTTCAGGAATATAGGTTTGGTGGAAGATATACGTATCATCCCCTGTCTGGCGGGTCCGTTCGATCTTATAGTAGAATTGCGTTGGGTTGAGGCCTAGTTTGTCTAGGATGCTCAAGGTGTTTCCACGTTTAATAGAGAGAACTTTGACTTTGGCCTTTTGGATGGGGAAGGTTTCAACATCTGAAAATTCAACTAGTTTGTGTTTTCGAGCACGAGAAACAAAGGTCCCCTTTCCTTGCTGACGGACAATGTAGCCATCGGCAGCGAGGTCGTTCAAAGCACGGACAACGGTGATAGAGCTAACATCATAAATTTTGATGAGTTCAGCTTCAGTATAAAATTTATCTCCATTTTCAAATTTTCCTGAGATAATTTGCTGTTTCAATTCATCTTTGATGTGTTGGTACTTTGGAATTGCCATAGTGCTACCTCTCTTTAGATTTCTCTTATTTAACCCTATTTTAACATATTTTTTTTAAAAGTGTTGACATTTTTTAAAAAATTTATTATATTAATAAATGAAAAGGGTTATATATAAGAAAGGGGGCGTTTATGGGGGTTTTTGAGATTCGCGATGATTTCTATTTAAAAGGTCAACCCTTCAAGATTTTGTCCGGTGCGATCCATTATTTCCGAATTGACCCAACAGACTGGTACCATTCCTTGTATAATCTTAAGGCTTTGGGTTTTAACACGGTTGAGACCTATGTCCCATGGAATGCGCATGAACCCAAGAAGGGGCAGTTTGACTTTAGTGGTCGATTGGATCTGGAACGTTTTATCCAAACAGCCCAGTCCCTAGGACTTTACATGATTGTAAGGCCATCGCCCTTTATCTGTGCAGAGTGGGAATTTGGTGGATTGCCAGCCTGGCTTTTAGAAGAAGACCTGCGAATCCGCTCATCAGACCCAGCCTTTATCGAAGCGATAGATCGTTATTATGATCGCTTGCTTGGATTGTTGACACCCTACCAAGTGGATCGGGGTGGTCCAATCCTTATGATGCAGGTGGAAAATGAGTACGGCTCTTATGGAGAGGATAAGGATTATCTTCGTGCCATTCGGGATTTGATGAAGGAAAAAGGCGTGACCTGCCCCCTCTTTACATCAGATGGGCCATGGCGAGCAACGTTAAGAACAGGAACCTTGATCGAAGAAGACCTCTTTGTGACGGGAAACTTCGGTTCTAAAGCAGCCTATAACTTTGGTCAAATGAAAGAATTCTTTAACGAATACGGCAAGAAATGGCCTTTGATGTGTATGGAATTCTGGGATGGCTGGTTTACCCGCTGGAAGGAACCCGTGATTCAAAGGGACCCAGAGGAGTTGGCAGAAGCTGTCCATGAGGTCTTGGAGCTCGGCTCCATCAATCTCTACATGTTTCATGGTGGAACCAATTTCGGCTTTATGAATGGTTGCTCAGCTCGGGGGACGCTGGATTTGCCACAGGTGACGTCCTATGACTACGGGGCTTTGCTCAATGAGCAAGGCAATCCGACGGAGAAGTATGATGCTATTCAAAAAATGATGGCGACCTATTATCCGGAATACCCACAGCAAGAACCGCTCATCAAAGAATGTTTGCCGGAACAAAGCTTGCAATTGGCAGCCAAGACCAGTCTCTTCGCTAATCTGGACAACTTGGCTCAGCTTAAGACTAGTCTCTATCCAGAAAAGATGGAAGAGTTGGGGCAAACCACAGGTTATCTCTTGTATGAGACAGACCTTGAATTGGATGCGGAGGAAGAAAAACTGCGCATCATTGATGGTCGGGATCGGGTACAGATTTACCTGGATGATCAACATGTAGCAACGCAATACCAAACAGAGATCGGTGAAGATCTTTTTATCAAAGGAAAAAAGAAAGCGGTTACGAATTTAAAAATCTTGCTTGAAAATATGGGACGTGTCAACTACGGGCACAAGCTCTTAGCGGATAGCCAGCACAAGGGCATTCGCACAGGTGTCTGTGTGGATTTGCATTTCCACCTTCATTGGAAGCAGTACCCGCTGGATTTACAAGATCTCAGCCAGCTCGATTTTTCAAAGGAATGGCAGGCAGGTGCTCCAGCATTTTACCGATATGATTTTCAGCTGGACCACACCCTTGACACCTATCTGGATATGACAGGATTTGGGAAAGGGGTCGTCTTTGTCAACGGCCACAACCTCGGTCGCTTCTGGGAGGTCGGACCCACCACTTCACTTTATGTGCCTCATGGTTTCCTCAAAGAAGGAGCCAATAGCCTGATCGTCTTTGAGACAGAAGGGCGCTACCAAGAGACACTTGAACTTGTTCAACAACCTACATTTATTACAGTAAAGGGGGAAAACTTATGACTATTGTAGGATGCCGTATCGATGGACGTTTGATCCACGGGCAGGTAGCCAATCTTTGGACTACCAAACTAAATATTTCACGTATCATGGTGATCGATGATGAAGTCGCTCAAAATGATATTGAAAAAAGTGGCTTGAAACTGGCGACACCACCTGGTGTTAAGCTCAGTATCTTGCCAGTGGCAAAGGCTGCAGAAAATATCTTGGCTGGAAAATATGACAGCCAACGTCTCTTCATCGTAGCTCGCAAACCAGACCGCTTCCTAGGCTTGGTAGAAGCAGGTGTGCCACTTGAAACCTTAAACGTAGGGAACATGTCTCAGTCAGACGAGACTCGCCCCGTTACTCGTTCGATCAACGTAGTGGATGCCGATGTGGAAGCCTTCCACAAGCTAGCTGAAAAAGGAGTTAAGCTAACTGCTCAAATGGTTCCAAATGATCCAGTTGAAGACTTCTTGAAGTTGCTCAAATAGTTTATAAATAAAAAAGAAAAATTTTAGGAGGAAATTGTCATGATACAATGGTGGCAAATTTTACTACTTACTTTGTACTCAGCTTATCAAATCTGTGATGAGTTGACGATTGTTTCATCAGCAGGCTCACCAGTCTTTGCTGGTTTCATTACAGGACTTGTCATGGGAGATTTAGGAACAGGTCTCTATATTGGAGCAGCTCTTCAATTGACAGTACTCGGTGTTGGTACTTTTGGTGGAGCTTCTCGTATCGACGCGACTTCTGGTGCCGTTCTTGCAACTGCCTTCTCAGTAGCAGGAGGAATCAAACCAGAAATTGCGATTGCAACGATTGCCGTTCCGGTAGCAGGTCTCTTGACTTATGCAGATATCCTTGGTCGGATGAGTACAACTGCCTTTGCACACCGTATTGATGCGGCGATTGAACGCTTTGACTACAAAGGAATTGAACGCAACTACCTTCTCGGTGCTCTTCCTTGGGCTCTTTCTCGTGCCCTTCCAGTCTTCTTAGCTCTTAGGTTCGGTGGGGCTTATGTTCAATCTATTGTAGACTTTGTTGAACAATATAAATGGATTGCGAATGGTTTGACACTTGCAGGACGTATGCTTCCAGGTCTTGGATTTGCGATCTTGCTTCACTACTTACCTGTGAAACGTCACCTTCACTATCTTGCTCTTGGTTTTGGCTTGACAGCAATGTTGACAGTACTTTATGGAAATGTCCAAAGTGTTGGTAATGCCGTTTCAGCAATGCTTGGAACAGATGCTTTTGCAAAACTTCCAAAAGAACAAATGGTTGCCTTCACAAACAACTTCAAATCTGTATCTATGATCGGGGTTGCCATCATTGGTATCTTCCTTGCAGTGCAACACTTTAAAAACAGCCAACGTACGGTTGTAGCTGCTCCAGCAAGCAATGTAGAAAGCGGGGAAATTGAAGATGACGAATTCTAAGAACTACAAACTCACTAAAGAGGATTTCAAACAAATCAACAAACGTAGCCTCTTCACCTTCCAATTGGGTTGGAACTACGAACGGATGCAGGCTTCTGGTTACCTTTACATGCTTCTTCCACAATTGCGGAAAATGTATGGAGACGGCACACCTGAATTGAAAGAAATGATGAAATTGCATACGCAATTCTTCAATACTTCACCATTCTTCCACACCATTATCACTGGTTTTGACCTTGCTTTGGAAGAAAAAGATGGTGTGAAATCGAAAGATGCGGTTAACGGGATCAAGACAGGTCTCATGGGACCATTTGCTCCTCTTGGAGACTCTATCTTTGGATCTTTGGTACCAGCCATTATGGGATCTATTGCAGCAACAATCGCGTCACAAGGTCAACCATGGGGTATTTTCCTTTGGATCGCAGTGGCAGTAGCCTATGATATCTTCCGTTGGAAACAGTTGGAGTTTGCTTATAAAGAAGGTACCAACTTAATCAACAACATGCAAAGCACCTTGACAGCTTTGATCGAAGCAGCTTCTGTTCTTGGTATCTTCATGGTCGGTGCCTTGATCGCGTCTATGATCAATGTAGATGTCTCATGGATGCCACACATCGGGGATAAGGCCATCGATATCCAAGACATGCTTAATTTGATCTTCCCACGTTTGGTACCAGCTATCATTACAGGTGTGATCTACTGGTTGCTTGGACGTAAAGGTATGAACTCAACCAAGGCTATCTTGTTGATTATCGTCGCAGCTATTTCCTTCTCTGCCTTTGGACATTTCTTCTTTGGAATGGAATAATGGAGTAAGGTATGGTAACACAGTTAGTATTGGTCAGTCATGGTCGCTTCTGTGAAGAGCTCAAAGCCAGTACAGAAATGATTATGGGACCACAAGACAACATTCATACCGTGGCCCTCTTGCCAGAGGAAGGTCCTGAGGAGTTTACAGCCAAGTTTGAAGCAACAGTTCAAGGTCTAGAAGACTATATTGTATTTGCAGATCTATTGGGAGGGACTCCTTGCAACACTGTGAGCCGCTTGATCCTTGAAGGACGTGCGATTGACTTATACGCAGGGATGAATCTTCCGATGGTTATCGAATTCATCAATAGCAGTCTGACTGGCAATGAAGGGGACTACCCTGAACGTGCAAAAGAAAGTATTGTCAAGGTCAATGACCTCTTGTCAAACCTTGATGATGATGAAGATGAGTAGGTTGGTATGGGAGTCTGGGAGAATCATCTCAGGCTCCTTTCCCATTTATCAATGCTAGATAGTAGAAAGGAACACTATTTTCTATGTTAGACTATACAAAAGAAGACTTGCAGGAGCTAGGAGCAGAGATCACCACACGTGAGATCTACCAACAACCAAGTGTTTGGAAAGAAACGGCTTGCTTGTACCAAGAAAGAAAAGCGGAAATAAAAGCTTTCTTAGATAAGATAGGCCAAGAGCATGCCTATATCAAGGTCATCCTGACAGGGGCAGGGACCTCAGCCTATGTGGGGGACACCTTGGTTCCGTATTTGCAGGAAGTGCACGATGAACGCCATTGGAATTTCCAATCTATTGCGACGACTGATATCGTGGCGCATCCACAAACCTATCTCAAAAAAGAAGTGCCGACGGTCTTGGTTTCCTTTGCACGAAGTGGCAACTCGCCTGAAAGTGTTGCGACAGTTAAGTTAGCTCAACAATTGGTGGAGGATCTTTATCAAATTACCATTACCTGTGCAGCCGAAGGAAAACTGGCCCAGCAAGCCCACGGAGATAAGCGCAATCTCTTGCTCTTACAGCCGAAAGAAACCAACGATGCCGGCTTTGCCATGACTTCTAGCTTTACCTCTATGCTCCTGACAGCCCTCTTGGTCTTTGATCCAAGTGAGGAAAAAACCAAAGAAAAACGGGTTGAAGAATTGATTAATCTGTCAGAGCAGGTCTTGGAGAAAGACCGCGAGGTCAAGGAAGTTGTCGATCTAGATTTCGAACGTGTCATCTATCTAGGAGCGGGACCTTTCTTTGGGCTAGCTCATGAAGCCCAGCTCAAGATTTTAGAATTGACTGCAGGTAAAATCGCGACTATGTACGAGAGTCCTGTCGGCTTCCGTCACGGTCCAAAATCCCTCATCAATGACCAGACCCTCGTCTTGGTCTTTGGATCCATTGATCCTTATACCCGTCAGTATGATCTGGACTTGGTTCGCGAAGTTGCAGGGGATCGGATTGCCCGTCAGGTCATTCTCTTGACCGATCAAGCTGCAGGGATTGAGCATGTACGAGAAGTGTTAGTGGAAGCTTCTGCAGACTCACTAGATATCTACCGTGCCTTCCCTTACATTATCTATGGTCAATTGATTTCTCTCTTGACTTCGCTCAAGGTGCAAAATCGCCCAGATACGCCTTCACCGACTGGTACCGTCAATCGGGTTGTTCAAGGAGTGATCATTCATCCATTTCATAAAGAATAGCCACTAATTTTCTATAAAAAGTGGAGTGTTTCTTCTTGTGAAACTGATACAATGGAGAAAAACAGTGAGAGGAGAAGGTTTGTGAAACAGTATCAAGAAAGCGTGTTTGGGGAATGGCAGAATCAAGAAGTTCGTGCTTATCGCTTCGAAAATGACAAGGGCTACCAATTGTCTGTCATGACTTATGGTGCGACGATTTTAGAATATGTGACACCGGATAAAGAAGACCGGTTTGCTAATATTATACTAGGCTTTGATCGCTTTGAGGACTATGTGGGCAATAACCCTAAATACGGTGCCAGTATTGGCCCAGTCGCTGGCCGGATTGCAGGGGCCAGCTTTGAGCTCAATGGTCAAAGCTACAATTTGGAAGCTAATAACGGTGCCAACTGCAACCATAGTGGATCGACTGGTTGGGACAGCGCCTTGTTTAGCGTTGAGTCCGTGACAGACCAAGAAATTACCCTGTACACAGAGCGTGCCGATGGCACTGGTGGTTTCCCTGGAAATCTTAAGATCTGGGTGACCTATGGTTTGACGGAAGCAGGGGAATTGGAAATTAGCTATCGGGTAGAGACAGACCAGGACACCCTGGTCAATCCGACCAACCACAGCTATTTCAACCTATCTGGGAACTTCACCCAGCCGATTCATGATCATGTCTTTCAGATCAACCATCAAGGGCTTTACCCTATCCATCCCGACGGTGTCCCTCTTCACACTGTGGATAAAGAAAGTCCGATCGTTCAGCATCTCTACCAAGCTATGCTCTTAGAGGATCTCTTTAAGGATTCGGATCCGCAAATCCGCCTGGTAGAAGGCTTAGACCATCCATTTGCTCTTCCAGAAGGGCATGAAAATGCAGGATTCTTCTACCATCAGCCGTCTGGACGATTTTTGACTTTCAAGTCAGAAGCTCCCGCCTTGGTGGTTTATTCAGCCAATTTCGTAGACGAAACTGTTCATCTGGAAGGGCAACCAATGGTTCAACACAATGGCCTGGCCTTGGAATTCCAAATCGTACCAGACGCCATTCATAGTGACCAAGCTGAAAAGGTCATCTTGAGAGCGGGTCAAGTCTTCACCAGCAAGACCAGCTACCATGCCATTGCTAAAAAATAGATAAGAAAGAGAGGGTGACAAACAAGGATGTGAAAACCTTGCTTGAAACTTCCTCTTTTTTTGAAAAAAATTTTTAAAAATGACTATAAGGAAACTTTAAGATTCCCGTCGTATACTAATACCATCATCAAAGACCTCCTAACTTTGAATGATAAAACTCCTAAAACTTTTTCATAATAATCTCCCTATAAGAGCCACCAAAACCGGTGGCTTTTTCTACGTACCTTAGCAAACGTTAGTGAGCTTAGGTACATTGACGCAGTTCCAACGCTAGTGAGTATACTACGATCTTTAAAAAATTAATGAGGTGAACTCAGAGAGTTCAACCGAATTTAGAGATATTGACGCAGTTTGAGCGGAGCGAAAACTACGTTCTTTAAACAGAAATAAGGTAGTTTAAGAGGGCAATCGATTCCCAACATCCAACAATCAATAATTAGTGATAGATTGAATAGAATATGATTTTAAATCATCTGGAGGCATCATTTTTTGCTATAATAGACTGTATGAGTAGAATTTTAGACAATGAAATTATGGGCGACGAAGAGGCTGTTGAACGGACGCTGCGCCCGCAATATTTACATGAATATATCGGTCAAGATAAGGTTAAAGACCAGCTAAAAATCTTCATCGAGGCAGCCAAGTTTCGGGATGAAGCGCTGGATCATGTCCTTCTTTTTGGCCCTCCGGGGCTTGGGAAAACCACTATGGCCTTTGTCATTGCCAATGAACTGGGCGTCAATCTCAAGCAGACTTCCGGTCCTGTCATTGAAAAGGCTGGTGACTTAGTAGCCATCCTTAATGACTTAGAGCCGGGCGATGTCCTCTTTATCGATGAGATCCACCGTCTGCCTATGTCAGTCGAAGAAGTGCTCTACAGCGCCATGGAAGATTTTTACATCGACATTATGATTGGTGCTGGCGAGACTAGCCGGAGTGTCCACCTGGATCTTCCTCCTTTCACTCTAATTGGGGCGACGACTCGAGCTGGGATGCTGTCCAATCCCTTGCGCGCTCGCTTTGGGATTACCGGCCACATGGAATACTATGAGCAAGATGATCTGACAGAGATTGTCGAGCGGACCGCCGAGATCTTTGAGATGGAGATTACCCACGAGGCTGCCGAAGAGCTTTCTCTTCGTAGTCGGGGGACTCCTCGGATTGCCAACCGGTTGCTGAAGCGGGTGCGTGATTTTGCCCAGATTATGGGCGACGGCTTGATTGACGATACCATTACCGACAAGGCCCTCTCTATGCTGGATGTGGACCATGAAGGTCTGGACTATGTCGATCAAAAGATCCTGCGGACCATGATTGAGATGTACGGAGGAGGCCCAGTTGGCCTTGGGACCCTATCGGTCAATATTGCCGAAGAGCGGGAGACCGTAGAAGATATGTATGAGCCTTACCTGATTCAAAAAGGCTTTATCATGCGGACCCGGACAGGGCGCGTGGCGACTCGCAAGGCTTATGAACACCTGGGTTATCCCTACAATGGAGACTAGAAGAAGATGCTGACGGAAGAAGCGATAGTAGAGCAGATCCAGGCGGATCAAGAGATGATGAAAGTCTTGGCTATTATTCGGGATCTCAACCTGGCAGACGCTTGGTTAGCAGCGGGTGCGGTGCGCAATTTCGTCTGGAACCAGCTTTCTGGCAGACCAGGGTTTGATGCGTCGACAGATCTGGATCTGGTCTTTTATGACCCTACGATTAGCTATGAGGAGACTCTCCAGATCGAGCAAGAATTAAAGAGGACCTATCCCCAGTACACTTGGGAAACCAAAAACCAAGTCTACATGCACCAGCATAGTCCGGGGACGGATCCTTATCGCAGTGCTTGTGACGCGGTTTCTAAATACCCCGAGCAGTGTACGGCACTTGCAGTTCGCTTAAGGAAAGATGGTCAGCTGGAGCTCTTTCTCCCTTATGGGACAAGAGATATCGAAGACTTTATCGTTCAGCCGACACCACATTTTTTAGCCAGCCCAGAGCGTTTGGCGGTTTATAGGGAACGCATGCGGAAGAAAGATTGGAAACGAAAATGGCCAGCCCTTCAGATCATCCTGCCTGAATAAAAAAAGAAAGTCAGCCCACCTCAACGGTGGACAGGCTTTTTTCGTCTTGCCTTAAAATTATAATTTTAGCAGATTATATTTTTCTTACATTCTGTTATAATAGAAAGGAGGTGCTGTCATGAAAAAAATCGTATTTGTGTGTTTAGGAAATATTTGTCGGAGCCCCATGGCAGAGTTCGTCATGAAGGACTTGACCGATCAGTATGAGATTGAAAGTCGGGCCACTTCTAGTTGGGAACATGGCAATCCCATCCATCGGGGGACCCAGAAAATCTTTCAACAATACCAAGTCCCTTATGATCCAGCTAAGACTTCCTTACAGATCAAGGAAGAGGATTTTTATGCCTTTGATGTGATCCTAGGGATGGACGAAAACAATGTGGCAGATCTAAAACAAATGGCTCCTGCAGGGACAGAGCATAAGATCCATCTTTTTGCTGCTGAAAGTGTGCCGGATCCATGGTATACCGGTGATTTTGAGGAAACCTATCGCAGGGTTCTGGCCGGCTGTGAGGCTTGGTTAGATCGGCTAGCAACTTCTTAAGAGTTTGATATGTGAGAGAATACAGAATATGAAAGAATTTTTGGAGACTTACAAGGTCTATCTAACAAGAAAAAATTTAGAAATAGCAGCATTGGTCGTGATTGTTTTATCCGCTTTGCTGGTCTTCTTTTCAGCTATTCCGGGTCAGGGGACTTTGACTCTGGACAAGGGCGCTATCCGCTACAAGGGAAGTTTAGTTCGTGGCAAGATGAATGGCAAGGGAACGGTCACTTTCAAAAATGGGGATACCTATACGGGCAACCTCGTCAACGGCTCTTTTAGTGGTTATGGCAAGTTCAAGTCTAAGGATGGCTGGACCTATGAAGGACAGTTTGTCAATGGTCAGCCCGAAGGCAAAGGCACCTTAACCACAGAAGCCAACGTCGTATACAAAGGAACATTCAAGCAGGGGATTTATCAGAATGCGCATTAAATGGTTTTCACTAGTCCGTGTCACTGGACTCTTATTGGTATTGCTCTACCATTTCTTCCAGAAAGCCTTCCCAGGAGGCTTTATTGGGGTAGATATTTTCTTCACCTTTTCAGGATTTTTAATTACTGCTCTCTTGATCGATGAATTTGCGCGCAAGCAGGAGATCGACTACCTAGCTTTCTTAAAACGGCGCTTTTATCGAATCGTACCGCCACTTGTTTTCATGGTCTTGGTTGTGATGCCTTTTACCTTTATGGTTCAACGGGACTACGTTGCTGGTATTGGGACTCAGATTGCAGCGGTCTTTGGTTTTGTGACCAATTTCTTTGAGATGGCAACCGGTGGTAGTTACGAAAGTAACTTTATTCCTCACCTCTTCCTTCATACTTGGAGTTTGGCTCTAGAGGTGCATTACTATGTGCTGTGGGCGCTCCTAGCATGGTTCTTGGCTAAGCGGTCTAAGACGGTTGGGAAATACCGAGGCATGCTCTTCTTAGCATCCAGTGGGCTCTTTCTCTTCACCTTCTTGTCCATGTTCATCCGTGCCTTTTTGACAGCCAATTTCTCCACGATTTATTTCTCTAGTTTTACCCATATCTTCCCCTTCTTTGCGGGATCGTGTTTAGCAACGGTGACAGGGATTTCTAATGTCAGTCCAAACTTTACAAAACTCGTACAGTCTTGGAGTACGAAAAAGACGCTAGCGGTCTTGATTGGCAGTTTTGCCTTCTTGTTCCTGCTCAGTCTTTTCTTGCCATTTGATAGCTTATGGACCTATCTATTTGGCTTTTTAGTAGCGACCATTGCGGCTTGCGCCATGATTCTTTCGGCCCGTATTCTCCATGAGAAGACGCCAGATAAAAAAGAACCCGCTATCCTCAATTTCTTGGCAGATACCAGTTATGGTGTCTATCTTTTCCACTGGCCTTTCTTTATTATCTTCTCCCAACATTTGGGAAATGTGGTAGGAGCTATTGCGACGACAATTGTCTCCTTGATTCTAACAGCTCTTTCTTTCTATATTTTGGAGCCAACCATTGCAGGTAAAGAGCCTCATGTCTTTGGCATGAAAATGGACCTCAGTTTTTTAACCAAGCCAATCTTTTACCTGATGATTCCCTTGACCCTGTTGATGATTGGGATTTCTGCCTTTGCACCCACAGTGGGAGCCTTTGACGAAAGCTTAGTTGTCAGTGGCCTCAATCAAGCAGACAATAAAATGCAGGTCACACGGACACAAGTGGAAAATGCTACAGCGACAGATTATAACGTCTCAAATGGGGTGACCATGATTGGTGATTCAGTTAACTTGCGGGCGCAGGATTACCTATTAAAAGCAATTCCAGGCATCCAGATCGATGCGGTGGTGAGCCGTCAGTTGGAAAATGGAATGAAGGTCTTTGAAACTGATATTTCCAATAAGGTCTTATTGAAAAATGTTGTCATTGCCCTAGGAACTAATACTGTTAGCAATTACAAAGAGTTGCTGGATCAGTATGTTGAAAAACTTCCAAAAGGTCGTCGCTTGATTCTTGTGACACCATATGATGGTCGTTATGCCAACGACGAGTCTAGCGAATCGGTCCAAACTCGTCTCTATGAGTTGGAATTAGCCAAGAAGTATGATTTTATTACCATTGCAGATTGGTACCAAGTAGCTGTTGAAAATCCAAACATTTGGGTGGGAACAGACTCTGTTCACTTCAATATGGAAACCAATGGTGGCGAACTCTATGCCCAAACGGTCAAGGAAGCCCTTGATAAAGCAGAAAAAGGTCCGGTTAAAAAGTAGAGAGACTTCTTTGAAATTGCAATAAAATAAATGCTGACAAAAGAGAACAAAAAGCAACTTTTTACTTGTAAAAAGCTGCTTTTTTTAGTAACATTAAGAAAACGCTTACAAAAACAGATTGAAAATTTTACTTTGTGAAGAAAAAATTTTTTTAATATTTTTTTCACAATGTAATCAGAAAAGTCCTGCAATTGCGTTTAATTTGATAAAAATTTCACAAACTACAAAAAATTCTTTGTGAAAGTTGCCTGGAAGTGTTTACAAAAATCTTAAAATAGAGTACAATAATATTGTGAAATAATTAACAAATCGAAATTTCTTACACTATTCTTGAAAGTTTCTGAAAACAAGAAAAAGTTCCGGAAAAGGATAAGGGTTTCAAACATTGGAGGAAAGCATCAAATGGCTGATAAAAAAACTCTCTCACCTGAAGAAAAGAAACTCGCTGCTGAAAAACACGTAGACGAGTTGGTGCAAAAAGCGCTTGTAGCGCTTGAAGAAATGCGCAAATTGGATCAGGAACAAGTAGACTACATCGTTGCAAAAGCATCTGTAGCTGCTCTTGACGCACACGGTGAGCTTGCTCTTCATGCATATGAAGAAACTGGTCGTGGAGTCTTCGAAGACAAGGCGACGAAGAACTTGTTCGCTTGTGAGCACGTTGTAAACAACATGCGTCACACCAAGACAGTTGGTGTTATTTCAGAAGATGATGTCACTGGTTTGACTCTTATTGCTGAGCCAGTCGGAGTTGTCTGCGGGATCACTCCTACAACAAACCCAACTTCAACAGCAATCTTTAAAGCTTTGATTTCCTTGAAGACACGGAACCCTATCGTCTTTGCCTTCCACCCATCTGCTCAAGAATCATCAGCTCATGCAGCACAAATCGTACGCGATGCGGCAATTGCAGCTGGAGCACCTGAGAACTGTGTGCAATGGATTACCCAACCTTCTATGGAAGCAACGAGTGCCCTGATGAACCATGAAGGAGTTGCTACGATCCTCGCGACCGGTGGGAACGCCATGGTGAAAGCAGCTTATTCTTGTGGGAAACCAGCTCTTGGGGTAGGTGCCGGAAACGTTCCTGCCTATGTTGAAAAATCAGCTAATATCCGCCAAGCTGCACACGATATCGTCATGTCTAAATCATTTGACAATGGTATGGTCTGTGCGTCTGAACAAGCGGTCATCATCGATAAAGAAATCTACGATGAGTTTGTTGAAGAATTCAAATCTTACCACACTTACTTTGTTAACAAAAAAGAAAAAGCCCTTCTTGAAGAGTTCTGCTTCGGCGTAAAAGCCAACAGCAAGAACTGTGCGGGTGCTAAATTGAATGCGGACATTGTTGGGAAACCAGCAGCATGGATCGCAGAACAAGCTGGCTTCTCAGTTCCAGAAGGAACCAATATCCTTGCGGCAGAATGTAAAGAAGTTGGTGAAAAAGAGCCTTTGACTCGTGAAAAATTGTCACCAGTCATCGCTGTCTTGAAATCTGAAAGCCGTGAAGACGGAATTAACAAAGCTCGCCAAATGGTTGAATTCAACGGTCTTGGTCACTCAGCTGCCATCCATACAGCTGACGAAGAATTGACCAAAGAATTTGGTAAAGCAGTTAAAGCCATTCGTGTGATCTGCAACTCTCCTTCGACTTTCGGTGGTATCGGGGATGTTTACAATGCCTTCTTGCCATCATTGACACTTGGATGTGGTTCTTACGGACGCAACTCTGTTGGGGACAACGTTAGTGCCATCAACCTCTTGAATATCAAAAAAGTCGGACGCCGGAGAAATAACATGCAATGGATGAAACTACCTTCAAAAACATACTTTGAACGTGATTCAATTGAATACCTACAAAAATGTCGTGACGTTGAACGTGTCATGATCGTTACAGACCACGCTATGGTAGAGCTTGGTTTCCTTGATCGCATCATCGAACAGCTTGACCTTCGTCGCAATAAGGTAGTTTACCAAATCTTTGCAGACGTAGAACCAGATCCAGATATCACAACCGTTGAACGTGGTACAGAGATCATGCGTGCCTTCAAACCAGATACTATCGTCGCTCTCGGTGGTGGATCTCCAATGGATGCGGCCAAAGTAATGTGGCTCTTCTACGAACAACCAGAAGTGGACTTCCGTGACTTGGTTCAAAAATTCATGGATATCCGTAAACGTGCCTTCAAGTTCCCATTGCTTGGTAAGAAGACCAAATTCATTGCCATCCCAACAACATCTGGTACAGGATCTGAAGTAACACCATTTGCCGTTATCTCTGATAAAGCAAACAACCGTAAATACCCAATCGCAGACTACTCATTGACGCCAACCGTTGCCATTGTAGACCCTGCCTTGGTATTGACAGTTCCAGGATCTGTTGCAGCAGACACTGGTATGGACGTTTTGACGCACGCAACAGAAGCTTATGTGTCTCAAATGGCAAGTGACTACACTGATGGTCTTGCTCTTCAAGCCATCAAACTTGTCTTCGAAAACTTGGAAAGCTCAGTGAAGAACGCGGACTTCCATTCACGCGAAAAGATGCACAATGCGTCAACCATCGCAGGTATGGCCTTCGCCAATGCCTTCCTCGGTATTTCTCACTCAATGGCCCACAAGATTGGTGCGCAATTCCACACAATTCACGGACGCACCAATGCGATCTTGCTTCCATACGTTATCCGTTACAACGGTACACGTCCGGCTAAGACAGCGACATGGCCTAAGTACAACTACTACCGTGCAGATGAGAAATATCAAGACATCGCTCGTATGTTAGGACTTCCATGCTCTACGCCAGAAGAAGCAGTTGAAGCTTACGCAAAAGCTGTTTACGAACTTGGTGAACGCGTAGGAATCCAAATGAACTTTAAAGCACAAGGAATCGATGAAAAAGAATGGAAGAAACATTCTCGCGAATTGGCCTTCCTTGCTTACGAAGATCAATGTTCACCGGCTAACCCACGTCTTCCAATGGTAGACCATATGCAAGAAATCATCGAAGATGCATACTATGGTTACAAAGAACGTCCAGGACGTCGTAAATAAGGTGCTAGAGAACAACTGATGTTTATCAGCTATCCCTCGCTCAAAAGAGCGGGGGATTTTTGATGGCCTTTTCAAGTTTCAATAGAAGAAAGGGAGCAGAGGGCTTGCTCGTCTTTTTTGCTTTTTAGGTCTCAGAATCGCTTTTTCGTGAAAAATTAGATTTTTTTCCGAAATTGTGTTATTTTTATAGCATTTCAAGCTAATTTATGTTACCCTATAGTGTGTGAATCTGCTTGTGCTGAAGGGCTAGGATAGCTTTTCAGTTATAGGCAAAAAAATAAAACGAAAGAAATCAGGAAAGGAGGCCATCTCAAATGGAGTTAGAAGGTGAAGTGCAAGATCAGGCACAGAAAATTATTGAAATGCCCAAAAGAGATCGGGCAACGTCCGCTTCAGAAAATCATCCATCATCTGCTTCGGTGGTCTCCATGTATGGGCAGGAAAGGCCAAGTATTCCGAGTCTCCATCAGCAACTAGCAGGCGCGTCTGGTACCCAGACCATTCAATTGCGGGAGGAATTGGTGCTGGCAGTCGCACAGAGTGCTTTAGCGCAAGCAACTGTGTTTGAGACTGAGCTCAAGGGCAAGCTGGAAGAGGCCAAGGAAGCGGTTTTCTCTAAGGTCACCGAGGTGTCTCAAATAGCCCACGGGATGGCCCAATTTTTAACAGATGCAGAAGTGGAGCAACTATTAGGAGAGTTCTCTATGGATGCTTGTTGGGACCAAGCGGTAGAGGCGGAAAACCTTGCCCAAGCAAAGGCCTACTCGACACATTTGTCAGATTTGGCAGGCCAGCTAGAGGCTGCATCCGCCCAATTAGTCGACTTGGACAAGGGGCAAGCCGTGGCAATTGATTTTTCATAAGTAGGAGAAAAAGATGTTAGAGATCCTGGGAGAGGACAGAGAACGCATTGAGGAGCTCCATCGAGAGATTAAAAAGGAGCAAGAGCGAATTGCAATTCGGAGTTTGATTGCTACGCAAAAAGCCTTGATGATGTTGGAAGGGATGAGTTTGCAGGTAACTTTGAGCGGTCAATCAGAAAAGATGCGCTCTTTTGCTACAACAACCCTAGTTAGTGATTTGAAAGATGGATTTACAGGAGGAGCAGCGGACGCGGCAGAAGCAGCACTGAAATCAGTGAAGAAGCCCATTCTATTGAGTCCGATCAAAGGAGGTATGTGATGTACCATTCAGGAAATAGTGAATTAGAGCAACTAGAAGATCGACATCACCGCTTCAACCAGAAGATTAGTGAGCTGGAGTGGGATTATGCGGATATGCGCATGGATGTTCGGCAACATACAGAAAATTTAGTAGACTGGTTGAGTGCTCTGCACTTTCAAGCCCCGAGTGCGGAGGCCCAAAGTGGCTTGGAGCGCTTGTTTGCCTTGCAAGAAGAATTTGAGGCAGAACTCAAGCGCTATGAAGAGCGCTTGGAAGAAGAGCGAGAACGCGAGCAGCAAGAGTATTACAGACAGCGCCAACAATTAGAACAAGGTGATTAAAACATTCCTCTGGTAGAGATAAGGGGAATGTTTTATTTTGTTCAAAAAACTTTTAAAAATGTGCTCACAAATTCTTGCAAACGCTTACTTAGTATGTTATAATATTCACAAAGAAACGAAAATAAAATGGTTTTATCAAACCAACAAAAAAGGAGTCGCTTATGAAAGCTGCAACTTATGTATCTGCAGGCAATCTACAGTTGATCGATCAACCAAAACCAGTCATCAAGAAACCGACTGATGCGATTGTACGTTTGGTCAAAACGACCATTTGTGGAACAGACCTCCATATTTTGGGAGGAGATGTTCCAGCTTGTAAAGAAGGAACGATTCTTGGTCACGAAGGAATTGGGATAGTCGAAGAAGTCGGTGATGCGGTTACGAACTTTAAGGTGGGGGACAAGGTTATCATCTCTTGTGTGACAACTTGTAACACGTGCTACTACTGTAAACGTGGCTTACCATCTCACTGTGAAGACGGTGGTTGGATTCTCGGTCACTTGATCAATGGTACCCAAGCAGAGTATGTGCATATCCCTCACGCAGACGGTAGTCTCTATCATGCACCTGCCTCTGTTGATGATGAAGCCCTTGTTATGCTCTCAGACATTCTTCCAACTTCCTATGAAATTGGGGTTCTCCCATCTCATGTGAAACCTGGGGACAACGTTTGTATCGTTGGTGCAGGGCCAATCGGTTTAGCAGCTCTCTTAACCGTACAATTCTTCTCACCAGCTACGATTATCATGGTGGACTTGTCTGAATCTCGTCTGGAAGCTTCTAAGAAGTTTGGGGCTACCCATACCATTTGTTCAAGTGATATTGATGAAATCAAGACCTTTATCAATGAAGTGACCGATGGTCGTGGTGTTGACATCTCGATGGAATGTGTGGGCTATCCAGCTACCTTCGATGTCTGCCAAAATATTATCTCTGTCGGCGGTCATATTGCCAACGTCGGAGTGCATGGGAAGCCAGTTAGCTTCAATCTTGATGACCTTTGGATTAAGAACATCACGCTCAACACTGGTTTGGTTAATGCCAATACAACTGAGATGCTTCTTAATGTATTGAAGTCAGGTAAGATTGATGCGACGAAGTTGGTGACTCACCACTTTAAACTTTCAGAGGCGGAGAAGGCATACGAAATCTTCAAACATGCTGGAGAAAACAATGCCTTGAAAGTCATTATCGATAATGACATTAGTCAATGAAGTGTTAGCTAATTTTTGTTCATAGTTTTTTTAGTAGGGCCAGAGATATTCTGGTCCTATTTTCAGTTCCAGCTAACCGATTTCTCCTTGCAAAAAAATTTCTTTGTCTTATAATATAAGTGTAGAAAACGATTATATGGATAGAAAGGTGTGAACTTATGAAGGGCTTTCGTTACCATCGTGAATTCTGGTTGGACTTTCATTTCTGGATCTTGGTCTTGCTTTTAGCGGCTGTAGCTTTGACGATGCGGGCTCCGCTTTCGGTAGTTAGCCTCGCTTATCTTGCTTTTGTTGGGATTTTGATTTTGTTGCAGGTCTTTCAACCGCCTGTATCGACACGGAAGTACACGGAAGGTAGCTACCATTTCAATTGGACCTTCTATCGGGATATCAGACTCTATATCGATCTCTTTTTATTAGCAGGTCTCTTGGCAGGCCCAATTGCGTCATCGGATATGGCCTATTGGATCTTGCTTGGAGCTGTCGTTGGCTCTATCGGCTTTGTATTTGTCGTAAAGGAAAAAGCGGCTCAAAAGATGGTTTAGTGAATTGTCACCATGTCGATCTCTGAAACTAGTTTCAGAGATCTTTTTATTTTTCCCAAAATGCGAAACTATAATCCAATTGCAAGAATAATGTTGTAAGCGCTTTAAAAATGGATTATAATCAATTTACAAGTACTCGAGTTGCCTTATTATCAAAGGAGAAGGAGTTATGTCAAAGATTACAAAAGATGAATTGATCCAGCAAATCAAAGATGGCATCATTGTTTCTTGTCAGGCTCTCCCTCACGAACCGCTCTATACAGAAACTGGAGGAGTCATTCCTCTCTTGGTTAAAGCGGCTGAGCAGGGTGGAGCTGTCGGGATCCGAGCCAATAGTGTCCGGGATATCAAGGAAATCAAGGAAGTGACCAAGTTACCGATCATTGGGATTATCAAGCGTGACTACCCACCGGAAGAACCCTTTATCACGGCTACCATGAAAGAAGTTGATGAATTAGCAGCATTGGATATCGCGCTCATTGCTCTGGATTGTACCAAACGTCCCCGTCATGATGGTCTTTCGATTAGTGACTTTATCCATCAAGTCAAAGAAAAATATCCCGATCAGCTGCTCATGGCCGATATCTCGACCTTGGAAGAAGGATTGACGGCTGTTGAAGCTGGAGTAGACTTTGTCGGAACGACCTTATCTGGCTATACAGACTACAGTCCAAAGGTCGATGGACCAGATTTTGAACTGATCCATAGCCTCTGCCAAGCAGGAGTGGATGTCATTGCAGAAGGCAAGATCCACTCTCCTGATCAGGCCAAGAAAATACATGATCTCGGGGTGCGCGGTATCGTCGTAGGTGGCGCTATTACCCGACCAAAAGAGATCACCGAGCGCTTTGTCGCAGCTTTAAATTGAGAAAACAAAACAGAAGATTGAAGGAGGAGACCCAATAGAGAGTAGTCGAATTCATTTAATGAGAATGTTTCAGTGAAGGGATAACGATGAAGATTTCAAGAAGGAACTCATATTTGCTTAACTTTCTGTAACATAAATCTAGTGTAAAAGGAGAAATAGATGATATTTGATGATTTAACAAACATAAAATTGTACAAAGGGATTCATCCTAATCTGGATCAAGCGATTGATTTTCTCTATGAACACCGGAAAGATTCTTTTGAGCTAGGGAGATATGATATCGACGGTGACAAGGTCTTTCTCGTTGTTCAAGAAAACACCCTTAACAAAGATGAAAATGGTCGCTTTGAACATCATCGCCGTTATGCCGACCTTCATTTATTAGTTGAAGGGCATGAATTCTCTAGCTACGGTTCCCGTATCCTAGATGAAGCTATTCCATTTGATGAAGCAAGTGATATTGGCTTTGTTCATTGTGAGAAATTCTATCCACTTCATTTGGGTTATCATAATTTTGCAGTCTTCTTCCCTGGGGAACCTCACCAACCAAATGGTTATTCAGGTCAGGAAGAAACAGTCAGAAAATATTTATTCAAAATTGCGATTGATTAGATGTCTTAAATAGAAAATGGAGGAGATAGGCAATATAGTTAGTTTTTTCGGAGAAGTTAAGTCTTCAAAGCGCTGATTACATATTTTGTATTTAAAACAGAAAGAGGAAAATAATGAAAAATAGTAAGAAAATTCTTTTCGCTTTGGTTCTCGCGTTATTCGCATTGTTTGTCACTGCATGTTCATCTTCAAAAAATGATGCAGAAAGAAGTAATAAAACTGGAGAATTATCTGGTGAAATTGTAATGTGGCACTCATTTACTCAAGGGCCTCGGTTAGAAAGTATTCAAAAATCAGCTGATGAGTTCATGAAGAAGCATCCAAAAGTTAAAATCAAGATTGAGACATTTTCATGGAATGACTTCTATACAAAATGGACGACTGGATTAGCAAATGGCAATGTTCCAGATATTAGTACAGCTTTGCCAAACCAAGTTATGGAAATGGTGAATTCAGATGCTTTGGTTCCATTGAATGATACTGTTAAGACGATTGGAGAAGACAAATTTAATAAAACAGCATTAGATGAAGCGAAGGTTGATGGCAATTTTTATTCCGTGCCTTTGTACTCACATGCTCAAGTTATGTGGGTTCGCACTGATTTATTGAAACAATATAATATTGAAGTTCCAAAAACATGGGATCAGTTGTATGAAGCTTCTAAAAAATTAAAAGAAAATGGAGTTTATGGATTATCCGTACCTTTCGGGACAAATGATATGATGGGGACACGCTTCTTGAATTTCTATGTACGAAGTGGCGGTGGTAGCCTATTGACTAAAGATTTGAAAGCTAACTTGACAAGCAAACTGGCCCAAGATGGAATTAAATACTGGGTGAAGATGTACAAAGAATTTTCTCCGAAAGACTCATTGAACTTTAATGTCTTGCAGCAAGCTACTTTGTTCTATCAAGGAAAGACAGCATTTGACTTTAACTCAGGCTTCCATGTAGGTGGTATTCAAGCAAATAGTCCTCAATTGATTGATGCGATTGACGCCTACCCTATTCCAAAAATAAAAGAATCAGATAAAGATTATGGTATTGAAACTTCTAATATTCCATTGGTAGTTTGGAAGAATTCCAAACATCCAGAAGTAGCGAAAGCATTCTTAGAATCTTTGTATGAAAAGAAAGATTATATTAGCTTCTTAGATTCAACTCCTGTTGGAATGTTGCCTGCCATCAAAGGAATTAGTGATGATCCAGCCTATAAAGATAATGACATCCGCAAGAAATTCCAACATGCAGAAGAAGTTATTACAAAAGCAGCGGAAAAAGGTACAGCTATTGGATATGAAAATGGTCCAAGTGTTCAAGCTGGAATGTTAACAAACCAACATATCATTGAACAAATGTTCCAAGATATTATTACAAATGGTAAAGATCCAATGGAGGCTGCTAAGGATGCAGAAAAACAATTGAACGATTTATTCGAAACTGTAGCAGTTGATGTTAAATAATAATAGCAGAGGCTACAATAATGTAGCCTCTGTTTTTAGAGAGGAAAAAGCATATGGTCAAAAATAGAAATTTGACTCGATGGGTGTTTGTGTTACCTGCTATTATCATTGTTGGACTATTATTTGTTTACCCATTTTTCTCCAGCATTTATTTTAGCTTTACAAACAAACATTTGATCATGCCGCGGTATAAATTTGTAGGATTAGCAAATTATAAAGCAGTTTTATCGGATCCTAATTTCTACAATGCCTTCTTCAACTCCCTTAAATGGACAGTCTTTTCTCTTTTGGGACAAGTGCTTGTTGGTTTTGTGTTAGCACTTGCATTGCACAGAGTTAGACGCTTTAAGAAGTTATATAGAACATTGTTGATTGTTCCTTGGGCCTTCCCAACAATTGTCATTGCCTTCTCTTGGCAATGGATCTTAAATGGAGTATATGGTTATCTACCTAATTTGATTGTGAAATTAGGACTGATGAATCATGTTCCTGGATTTTTGACAGAAAGTACCTGGGCCTTTATCTGTTTAGTATTTATTAATATTTGGTTTGGTGCCCCTATGATCATGGTCAATGTTCTATCTGCCTTACAAACGGTTCCGGAGGAACAGTTTGAAGCCGCTAGGATTGATGGAGCTTCCAGTTGGCAAGTTTTTAGATTTGTTATTTTACCTCACATTAAAGTAGTAGTCGGATTACTTGTTGTACTGAGAACAGTATGGATCTTTAATAACTTTGATATTATTTATCTGATTACTGGTGGTGGCCCTTCAAACGCAACAACAACATTGCCAATATTTGCATATAATCTCGGTTGGGGAACAAAACTTCTTGGGCGTGCCTCAGCGGTAACAGTCTTGCTATTTATTTTCTTATTGGCAGTATGTTTCATTTACTTTGGAGTAATTAGTAAATGGGAGAAGGAGGGTAGAAAATGATGAAGAGAAGAACAAATGTACTCCTTGATATTGGGTCACATGTTGTTTTAGTTATTTCAACTATTATCGCAATTTTTCCTTTAATTTGGATCCTTCTATCTTCTGTAAAAGGAAAAGGTGAATTAACCCAGTTTCCAACAAGATTTTGGCCTAAACAGTTTACTCTCGATTATTTTACGCATGTTATTAATGACCTACATTTTATAAATAATATAAAAAATAGCTTATTAATCGCATTAACGACAACTGTCATCGCTATTATTATTTCTGCAATGGCTGCTTACGGTATTGTTCGCTTCTTTCCAAAATTAGGGGCGATCATGTCTCGGTTGCTAGTCATTACCTATATCTTCCCTCCGATCTTGTTGGCAATTCCTTATTCTATTGCTATTGCAAAAGTTGGATTAACCAATAGTTTAATTGGTTTAATGATTGTTTATCTTTCATTTAGTGTCCCTTATGCAGTGTGGTTGTTAGTAGGATTCTTCCAAACCGTTCCAATTGGAATCGAGGAAGCAGCAAAAATAGATGGCGCGAATAAATTTGTTACCTTCTATAAAGTGGTGTTGCCAATTGTTGCACCAGGTATTGTTGCCACAGCTATCTATACCTTTATCAATGCATGGAATGAATTCCTTTACGCACTGATCTTGATCAACGATACAAGCAAGATGACGGTTGCAGTAGCTTTGCGTTCGTTAAACGGTTCGGAAATACTGGATTGGGGAGATATGATGGCGGCATCTGTAATTGTGGTATTGCCTTCAATCATCTTCTTCTCAATTATCCAAAACAAAATCGCAAGTGGTCTTTCTGAAGGATCCGTAAAATAGTAAAAATAGAAACAGGAGTAAAACAATGGTTGTAAATTATGGTGTTGTTGGCACAGGATACTTTGGTGCTGAATTGGCAAGATATATGAAAAAAAATGAAGGTGCAGTAATTACAGTTGTTTATGATCCAGAAAATGCAGAAGCTGTAGCAGAAGAATTAGGAGCACGAGTGGCTTCGTCACTAGATGAATTGGTTCAAAGTGATGATGTGGACTGCGTGATTGTTGCTTCTCCTAATAATCTGCATAAAGAACCCGTTATTAAAGCTGCTCAGAATGGAAAAAATGTTTTCTGTGAAAAACCGATTGCTTTATCATATGAAGATTGTAAAGAGATGGTAGAAACATGTAAAGAAAATGGTGTGATTTTCATGGCTGGTCACATTATGAATTTCTTTAATGGTGTTCATCATGCTAAAGAATTGATCAATCAAGGGGTTATTGGAGATGTTTTGTACTGTCATACAGCGAGAAATGGCTGGGAAGAACAACAACCATCTATTTCATGGAAAAAAATTCGTGAAAAATCAGGGGGACATCTTTACCACCATATCCATGAGTTGGATTGCGTTCAATTTTTAATGGGAGGTATTCCTGAAACAGTTACGATGACAGGTGGAAATGTAGCTCACCAAGGAGAAAACTTTGGTGATGAAGATGACATGATTTTTGTTAATATGGAATTCCCTGGCAAGCGATTTGCCTTGCTTGAATGGGGTTCTGCCTATCGTTGGGGAGAACACTACGTTCTGATTCAGGGGACGAAGGGTGCTATAAAATTAGACCTATTTAATTGTAAAGGTACTCTGAAAGTAGATGGAAAAGAATCATATTTCTTAATTCATGAATCTCAGGAAGAAGATGATGACCGTACAAGAATTTATCATAGCACGGAGATGGATGGTGCCATTGCCTATGGTAAACCAGGGAAACGAACTCCATTGTGGCTTTCATCTGTTATTGATAAAGAAATGAAATACCTTCATGACATAATGAATGGTGCTCCTGTATCAAAAGAATTTGAAAAACTATTAACCGGAGAAGCGGCGCTAGAAGCAATTGCATCTGCTGATGCTTGTACTCGTTCCATTAATGAGGACCGAAAAGTGAAATTATCAGAGATCATGGGTTAATAATATTACTGATACGACAAAAGGAGAAAAAATGTCAGATTTAAAAAAATATGAAGGAGTCATCCCTGCTTTTTACGCTTGCTATGATGACCAAGGAGAAATTAGCCCGGAGCGGGTGCGAGCGCTGGTAGAATATTTTATCGCGAAAGGTGTGCAGGGCTTGTATATCAACGGATCCTCCGGCGAATGTATTTACCAGAGCGTGGCCGATCGCAAGCTAGTCTTGGAAGAAGTCATGGCAGTGGCTAAAGGAAAATTGACCATCATCGCTCACGTAGCCTGCAATAACACCAAGGATAGCGTGGAATTGGCACGACATGCAGAAGAACTAGGAGTAGATGCCATTGCGGCCATTCCGCCGATTTACTTCCGCTTGCCAGAGTATAGTGTAGCCCACTATTGGAATGAAATCAGCGCAGCAGCGCCAAGCACAGACTTTGTTATCTACAATATCCCGCAATTGGCAGGGGTGGCTTTGACACCGAGTCTGTATAAAGAAATGTTGAAAAACCCACGAGTCATTGGGGTGAAAAACTCTTCGATGCCTGTGCAGGATATTCAAACCTTTGCTTCTTTAGGTGGTGAAGACCACATCGTCTTTAATGGTCCGGATGAGCAATTCTTAGGTGGCCGTCTGATGGGAGCAGGAGCTGGTATTGGAGGTACCTATGGTGCTATGCCGGAGCTCTTCTTGAAACTCAATCAGCTGATTGCTGAGAAAGACTTGGAGACTGCGCGTGACTTGCAGTTTGCCATCAATGACATTATCGGAGTCTTGACGTCTGCTCATGGAAACATGTATGGAGTCATCAAGGAAGTATTGCGGATCAACGAAGGGTTGGAATTAGGATCTGTTCGTTCCCCTTTGACGGCAGTAGTAGAAGCGGATCAAGAAGTGATCCAACGTGCTGCTCAACTCATTAAGGACACAAAAGACAGATTCCTTTGATCAAAGGAGGTCTAGATGAATCCATATGTTGTAATTGATATCGGCGGAACGAGTATCAAATATGGTCTAGCCGATGCAGAAGGGCAACTCATAGAGACCCATGAAATGCCAACAGAGGCCCAAAAAGGAGGACCTCACATTCTTAAGACAACGAAAGAAATCGTAGCCCGTTATTTAAAGAAGCATGCCTTGGCAGGAGTTGCGATTTCCTCAGCTGGGATGGTCGATCCGGATAAGGGAGAAATCTTTTATGCTGGACCACAAATTCCCAACTATGCTGGCACTCAATTCAAAAAGGAAATTGAGGAGGCCTTTCAGCTCCCTTGTGAGATTGAAAATGATGTTAATTGTGCTGGTCTTGCAGAGGTTACCACAGGGCATGCTAAAGGATCGAACAATGCTGTTTGCCTGACAATTGGAACAGGAATTGGCGGTTGCCTCCTGTTGGATGGTCAAGTCTTTCATGGCTTTAGCAATTCAGCTTGTGAAGTTGGCTATCTTCATTTGCCAGATGGCGCCTTTCAAGATTTAGCTTCTACAACTGCCTTGGTCGAGTATGTGGCGGCGTGCCATGGCGATCCTTCAGACCAGTGGAATGGTCGCCGTATTTTCAAGCAGGCGACAGAAGGAGATAAGATCTGTATGGCAGGGATTGACCGGATGGTGGCCTACCTTGGAAAAGGATTAGCCAATATCGCCTACGTGGTCAATCCAGAGGTCATCGTTCTTGGAGGGGGGATTATAGCCCAGGAAGCCATCCTCAAGCCAAAAATCTATCAAGCTCTGTGTGCCGAACTTGTACCTAGCCTAGCAGATAAAATCCGTTTGGAATTTGCCCATCATCAAAATGCTGCGGGTATGTTGGGAGCTTACTATCACTTTAGACAAAAACATGCAACATAAAACAAGTCGCACAGGCGACTTGTTTTTGCTTCATCATAAAAACCATGAAGGATGAGAGAAGCCCCAACCTTCATGGTTTTTTAAATAGGGAGACCATATTAAGATTTTCGAGAACGTTGACTAGAGAGTTTTTTGTTTTCCCAGTAGCTATTAAAGACGACTTCTTTTTGTTCTCGGTTTTTATTGAGGAAATGGGCATAGACTAAATCCACTACGATGAGGAGAGGGAAAATGGCAGAGATTCGATCGATGTAGGTGCTACTAGGAAGGGGTGCAGCAGGCAATACCTCTGTATATCCTTGGTGGATAGCCGCAGGGTTAGAAGCTATAAGAATCGTCTTGGCCCCTTTTTCCTTGGCTTTTAGAAGACTGTCTGTAATAGAGCTCGTACTTCCTGATAGTGAGAAACCGATGACCAGACAAGAGGAATCGAGAATGCTCGTCGTCCAAGCAAAGCCATCTTGATCTGTCAGAGCCTCACAAACGACGCCCAGTCGCATCAAGCGCAATTTCATTTCTCGAGCTACTAAACCAGAACTACCGATCCCAAAGAAGTAGACCCGGTCCGCTTGGTCGATCAGTTCAGCCACCCGGTCCAATTGTGAATCGTTTACTAGGCTTTCAGTGACGTTACTGATATGGTGGTAGCGTTGCAAAACACTGAGAGTAAGTTCGTCATGATCTTGCACTTGTTTTTGATTCTTAGTTTCTTCATTAAAATGGTAAACAAACTCCCGATAGCCAGTAAAACCACATTTTTGAGAGAAACGCGTCAAAGCTGCCTTTGAAACATGAAGTAATTCAGTGACACGAGAAGAAGACAGGGAATGCTGTCGCGCTTCTGACGATAAAAAGTATTGGGCAATGTCACGTTCCATATCTGTCAGCTCTGATTCATGACTGGCAATAATCGAGCGTAAATCTTGATCTTGTTTCACAGCAATCCTCCTTCCTCGCAAAATGAAATAACAGGATTCTCCTATAATATATTACACATTATAACATGGCTAACCGCTTTATTCAAGTAAAAGAAATCAAGAAATACTGAAACTAGGAACAGGATATACAAATAAAGAGAACGTTACCAATGTTGAAAAGACGGCCTTAGTGCGTATCCATAATTTTCTGAACATTCTA
Organism: Streptococcus sp. OMI750; assembly: GCF_047463895.1. Classification (NCBI taxonomy): domain Bacteria; kingdom Bacillati; phylum Bacillota; class Bacilli; order Lactobacillales; family Streptococcaceae; genus Streptococcus; species Streptococcus sp. OMI750. Next base: position 60,364 of record NZ_JASHCZ010000006.1, on the reverse strand, counting down.
GATTTAGCCTGAACAAACGATATGAATTGTGGTATAATTTAAGATAATTGTACTGTTGTTGGAAGAACAATAGTTGAATAAGGAGGTGTGACGATGTCGAATGCAACACTCGAGATGATGCAAGAGATCGAGCAAGCTGCTCAAGGCGTGATCGTAGGCTATGAAGCTCAAGTCGACCAAATCCGAACGGATTCACGCGATCGCCTTGCAACAGTGGCACAGCATTACGATGAGGAAACCAAGCAATTGGTTACAGAGGCAGAAAAAAACGCCCAAGAAAAACTCGTCCGTTTAACGAAAGATCTGGAAGAAACGGTTGCGCGCAATGATGCTAAAGTACAGCAAGCGATGACCGATAAGCGAGCTGGGTTAGTTGAAGCCATTGTAGAAAAGGTGGTAGCAAGCTATGTCCGTTAGTCAGATGAAAAAACTGTCCCTTATCTTGCCAAAAGATGACTTGGACAGTCTCCTACTAGCGCTACAGTCTGAGGCGAAAATCCAGATTTATGACCTCAGTGAGCATGAAGAATGGCAGGCTGCCTTTGAGGCAAATACCTTGTCTCAACCCTTGACAGAGGACAATCGTCAAGCCTTGGTAGAGCTACAAAAACGTCAAGAACAAGTCGAAAAAATGATTCAGACTCTAGAGCCCTACATGCCTGAGAAAAAGGCCCTGCAAGCTCTGAAGGAAGAACCTTTAAGTTTGTCTTTTGATGACTTGCAGGCTCACGGGATGATTCGAGACGAGGAACTTCTATTGACCAAGTTGAAACGCCAATTGCGCGTGTTAGACAAGGCTCGGCAGAAGATTGCAGATGCAAAGGGAGAGATAGATCGCTTAGAAAAATGGCGACCGTTAGAGGTGACACCAACAGCTCTTGCTACCTTTCACTATGTGCATGGTTTGATTGGGACCATCCCGAATAGCGATACAGACGCTGTTCGTTCTTCCTTAAAAGCTCATCCTGAGCTGGAGTTGGAAGAAGTCTTTACATCTGAGACTGAACACGGTTATGTCATCTTGTATCGTTCAGGAGATCGTGTAGCTGTTCAGGAGCTTCTAGAAGACCATGGGTTCAAAGAATTGGACTATGAAGAAGAGCAAGTCCCAGCCGCTTACTTGGATCGCCTAGAAGGGGAAATCAAAGAGCAAGAGGCTGTAGTTGCAGCAACCCTAGCCGAGTTGCAAAACTCCCAGAAGGAGTTGGACCAGCTCAAGTACCAGATGGATTACTTGCTGAGTTCGGGAGCTCGGGAGGAAGCCAAGTCACTTCTTGCCAGCACGCAAAGCTTGGTAGCTCTAGAGGGTTGGATTGAAACCTCCCAAGTGGCCTCATTGCGAGACTTCTTGCAAGAAGGTTTTGGTTCTCGGGTCTTACTAGAGACACGCGATGTGACGGAAAAAGATTGGGATGACGTTCCGATCCAGTTGCGAAATAATGCCTTGGTAGAGCCCTTTGAATTAGTCACAGAGATGTACGCCCTGCCTAAGTATTACGAGAAAGATCCGACACCGATCGTTTCGCTCTTCTACTTTGTTTTCTTTGGCATGATGGTCGCAGATATCGGTTATGGACTCTTGCTAACGGTAGCGACAGGCTTTGCCCTCAAAGCTTTCAAACTCAATCCTGGTACGGCAAAGAATCTTCGATTCTTCAGTCTCCTCGGGATTTCAGTTGCCCTTTGGGGTGTGGTTTATGGCTCTTTCTTTGGATTTGAGATGCCTTTTGCCCTGATCAGTACGACCAGTAACGCCATGACCATCCTGATCCTCTCAGTAGTCTTTGGTTTTGTTACTGTCTTAGTGGGCTTGTTCCTAGGGGGGATGAAAAATGTCCGCCTCAAAGACTACACGGAAGCCTATAATGCGGGCTTTGCTTGGGTTTTGATCCTACTTGGCTTAATGCTTCTAGCAGTAGGCAATATCTTACCAGGGATGAGCGTCCTAGTTCCGATTGGCAAGTGGCTAGCTATTTTGAATGCCATTGGGATCTTGATTGTTTCCATTGTCAGTGCCAAGAAGCTGTCCGGTTTAGCGTCTGGTCTCTTTAACCTTTACAATGTCAGTGGCTATATCGGAGACCTGGTCAGTTTCACCCGTTTGATGGCCTTGGGCTTGTCTGGAGCTAGTATCGGTTCAGCCTTTAACCTCATTGTCAATCTCTTTCCACCGCTTGGACGGTTTACGGTAGGACTTCTGCTCTTTATTGTCCTTCATGCTATTAATATGTTCCTGTCCTTCTTGTCAGGGTACGTGCATGGAGCTCGTTTGATCTTTGTGGAGTTCTTCGGTAAGTTCTACGAAGGAGGAGGCAAGCCATTTCGTCCTCTTAAACCTTCTGAACGCTATATTAAAACAAAAAAATAAGTATTATCTTTAATAAATAGGAGTATATTCATGGAATCTTTAGCATCATATTTTTCAGCCCATGGGGGCGCCTTCTTTGCAGCATTTGGTGTAGCGATCGCCGTCGCACTTAGTGGGATGGGATCTGCCCTTGGGGTTGGTAAAACGGGTCAAGCAGCAGCAGCACTCTTGAAAGAACAACCTGAAAAATTTGCCCAAGCCCTGATTCTGCAATTGTTGCCAGGTACACAAGGTTTGTACGGTTTCGTTATTGGGATCTTGATCTGGTTGCAAATTAAGCCAGATATGCCACTTGAAACAGGAGTTGCTTACTTCTTTACAGCTCTTCCAGTTGCGATCGTTGGTTATTTCTCAGCCAAACACCAAGGAAATGTTGCGACAGCAGGGATGCAAATCTTGGCTAAACGCCCTGAAGACATGATGAAAGGGGTTATCCTTGCGGCCATGGTTGAAACTTATGCCATCTTGGCCTTCGTTGTGTCCTTCCTATTGACCCTACGCGTCGGCTAAGAACTAGCTTTGATGAATTCGTCTCGCGAGACGAAAAACAAAAGACGCATGCAATAGGAGAAATAACGAATGGATGAACAAACCCAATTAAAGGATTCGATCTTGGCCCAAGCCCACGAAAAAGGGCGTAAACTCTTAGAAGAGGCCAAGGAAACCATCCTAAAAGAAGAGACGGCGCAAGAAGATCGTTTGATCCAAGATAAACTCAATCAACGTGCTGAGCAGCTCAAGCGGATTCAACGTCAATTGCAACGTGAAACCCAACAAATCGAAAATAAAAAACGCCAATCAACCCTTGTCACCAAGCAACGAGTCTTAAAGGATCTCTTTTCAGATGCTTATGAAGCAATGGCGGCTTGGCCCCTTGACAAGGAAATGCAGTTTGTAGATGCGATTTTAGACCGCTATCAAGGGCAAGTTGTGACTCTGACCTTTGGGGCGGTGAGTGCTAGCAAATTTGATCCAGCAGCTCTCGAGAAATTAAAGCAGACTCATCAGAATGTGACAGTTGCAGATGCGACGATCCCAGCTCAAGCAGGTTTTGTCTTGTCGGTTGGGAAGATTGATGACAACTATCTCTACCGTGATTTGGTGGATTCCATTTGGGAGCAAGAAAGCTACCAGATGGCAGCCAGCATTTTCACAGATGAAGAGAACTAGGAGGTTGCAATGAGCGAACGGACCTATTCTCAAGTCAATACAGGAATCAGCGTACGTGAGGCTAGTTTTGTCAGTCCCAGTCAGTTCGAGCAGTTGCTTGCAAGTCCCTCCAGTGAGAGTCGAGAAGGCTTGCTGCAAGGAACGTCCTATGCTCTAGATAGCCAGGAGATCAAGGATTTAGCAGCCCTTGAAGCCCGCCTGATGGCAGCCTTGTTGGCAGAATACCAATGGGCTTTTGAGGTAAGCCCTCAGTCAGACCTGGTTAGCCTTTTTACCTTGAAGTACACCTATCACAATCTCAAGGTTTATCTAAAACACAAGGCGACAGAGCGCAAGTTGGGACATTTATTGATCCCTATCGGTCCTTATTCTCTCGATGTGCTCGAGCATTTGGTGGCGACCTTTTCTGCGGAGCATTGTCCAGCCTTTATGGCGGAAGAAGTGGCTGCAACCTGGCAAGAATTCCAAGACTATCAGGACTTGCGGGTTCTCGAAATCGGGATGGACTTAGCTTATTTTAAACACCTGAGATACTTAGGGGACAGCCTAGATCATCCGATTCTGAAGCAGTTAGTGGACGTGACCATTGACTTTTACAATGCGATTACGGTCAAGCGGGCCTTGGATCAGCAAAAACCGCATAGTTTCATGCACCAATTGCTCTCAGATGAAGGGAGTCTCAGTGCCCATCAGGTGATCGACCTGCTAGAATCGGGTCAGTGGTTGACCTGGTTTTATCAAATCAATCCGCTGGACTACGATCTTGCCTTAGAGACTTATGAAGAAAAGATGCGCACCGGTCAACTAAAGACTGTAGAGTTGGAGTATCTAGAAAGCTTGGTGAAATTCAGTCTTCTAGACGCTGGCCGTTTTGAAGTCGATGGACCACTCCCTCTTGTTCGTTATCTTTACGGAAAAGAGTTAGAGGTGACCAATCTTCGTTTGGTCCTCTCTGGTTTGGACAATGGTTTTCCGCTAGCAGAAATTAAAGAAAGGATGAGACCGATTTATGGACAAACAGACCTATAAGATCGCAGTTGTGGGCAATCGGGACGCCATCCTTCCTTTTCGTCTGATTGGCTTTCAAACCTATCCGGTCACAGAGCCGCAAGAAGCGATCAATACCTTGCGAAAACTCAGTCGGGAAAACTTTGGGATTATCTACCTGACAGAGGATATTGCTCAAGCTATTCCAGAAACAGTGGCTTTTTACGACCAGCAGCTGACACCAGCCTTGATTCTTATCCCGACCCATAGAGGGACTACAGGACTGGGCCAACAGCGGATTCGTGATAATGTCGAAAAAGCAGTAGGACAGGATATTCTATGAGAACAAATGAATTTGGTCAAGCGATTGGAGATGCACTGCCGGAGTTTACACCGGGGCGTCTGCCAGCTATTGAGCGGATCGAAGGTCGCTATACCGTGATCGAGCGCCTCTCAAAAGAAAAACATGGAGCAGATCTTTATCAGGTCTACGGGCCAGCCTCCCCAGCAGCGATGTGGACATATCTGTTCAAAGGCCCTGCCCGAAATGAAGAGGAGTGGGACCGCTTATTAGATGATCTCATGACAGCCCAAGGTCGCTTTTACTATGCGATTGTAAACAAAGATTCGGGCAAGGCATTAGGGACTTTTTCTCTCATGCGGATCGATCAAGCCAACAGGGTGATCGAAGTCGGAGCAGTGACCTACTCACCAGCCCTCCAAAAAACACGCATGGCTACGGAAGCCCAGTATCTGTTAGCGCACTACGTGTTTGAGGAGTTAGGCTACCGCCGCTATGAGTGGAAATGCGATGCCTTAAACCAAGCATCTCGCAAAGCAGCTGAGCGCTTAGGGTTCACCTATGAAGGCTGTTTCCGTCAGGCTGTTGTTTATAAAGGTCGGACTCGAGACACAGATTGGTTATCTATCATTGGCCAAGAATGGCCAGCTATCAAAGAGCGCTTCGAAGCTTGGTTGGATCCAAGCAATTTCGATGCCAATGGCCGACAAAAGCAATCTCTAAGAGAGATAGCACAAAAGTAAAACAAAGAAACAAAGGATTCCCAGGAGGAATACATGACTCAAGGAAAAATTATCAAAGTTTCCGGTCCCTTGGTGGTTGCATCAGGGATGCAGGAGGCCAATATCCAAGATATTTGCCGGGTCGGCGATCTTGGTTTGATTGGCGAAATTATTGAGATGCGGCGGGATGAAGCCTCTATCCAAGTATACGAAGAAACATCTGGAGTCGGTCCAGGAGAACCAGTGGTAACAACTGGAGCTCCCCTTTCTGTCGAGTTGGGACCAGGCTTGATCTCTCAGATGTTTGACGGGATCCAACGCCCCTTGGAACGTTTCCAAGAAGTCACCGCCAGCGATTTTTTGGTTCGTGGGGTGCAAGTTCCCAATCTCGATCGTGACACCAAATGGACCTTCGAACCAAGTGTAGCAGAAGGAACGGAGGTAGTCGCAGGAGACATCGTCGGTACCGTTCAGGAGACCAATATGGTGGAACACCGCATCATGGTACCGTTCGGTGTCAGTGGACGTGTGACCAAGATCGCAGCAGGTTCTTACACAGTAGAAGAGCCGGTCTATGAGATCGAGCAGGCAGATGGTAGCCTCTTTACTGGAAGTCTGATGCAAAAATGGCCGGTTCGTCGAGGCCGTCCCTTTGCACAAAAACTGATTCCGGAAGAGCCTTTGGTTACCGGTCAACGGGTCATTGATACCTTCTTCCCTGTTACGAAAGGTGGAGCTGCAGCTGTTCCTGGTCCTTTCGGAGCTGGAAAGACCGTTGTGCAACACCAGGTAGCCAAGTTTGCCAATGTAGACATCGTAATTTACGTTGGTTGTGGGGAACGTGGAAATGAAATGACGGACGTTCTGAATGAATTTCCAGAATTGATCGATCCAACGACTGGTCAATCCATCATGCAACGGACCGTTCTGATCGCCAACACTTCGAACATGCCAGTGGCTGCGCGGGAAGCTTCCATCTACACAGGGATTACTATTGCCGAATACTTCCGTGACATGGGCTATTCCGTTGCCATCATGGCCGATTCGACATCGCGCTGGGCGGAAGCTCTCCGTGAAATGTCTGGTCGTCTAGAAGAAATGCCCGGGGATGAAGGCTACCCAGCCTACCTTGGTAGCCGGATTGCTGAGTACTACGAACGGGCCGGTCGAGTCAAGACACTTGGAACCACTGCGCGTGAAGGTTCGATTACCGCTATCGGTGCCGTTTCCCCTCCAGGTGGAGATATTTCAGAGCCGGTGACGCAAAATACCTTGCGAATTGTTAAGGTTTTCTGGGGCTTAGATGCTCAATTGGCCCAACGCCGTCACTTCTCAGCTATCAACTGGTTGAGTTCATATTCCCTTTACCAAGATGAAGTTGGTCGCTATATCGATCTGCATGAACAAATCAGCTGGTCTGAAAAAGTGACCCGTGCTATGAACTTGCTTCAAAAGGAAAGTGAATTGCAAGAAATCGTGCGTTTGGTTGGTTTGGATTCCTTGTCTGAAAAAGACCGCTTAACCATGAATGCGGCCAAGATGATCCGCGAAGACTACCTGCAACAAAATGCCTTTGATGAGGTGGACACCTATACTTCCTTCAGCAAGCAGGTGGCCTTGTTGACCAACATTTTGACCTTTGACCAAGAAAGTCAAAAAGCATTGGGATTAGGGGCTTACTTCACAGAAATCATGGAAGGCACCGTGGCCCTTCGAGACCGTATTGCCCGGAGTAAGTTCATCCATGAGGACCAGTTGGCAACCATTCAAGCCCTGAAAGAAGAAATCGTAGAAACCCTACACCAAATCGTCGCAAAAGGAGGAGTAGACAATGAGCGTGATTAAAGAATACCGTACTGTCAGCGAAGTTGTTGGACCCTTGATGATTGTCGATCAGGTCGAGGGGGTTCACTACAATGAACTCGTAGAAATCAAGCTCCATGACGGAACAACCCGTCAGGGACAAGTCCTCGAAGTCCAAGAAGACAAGGCCATGGTCCAACTCTTTGAAGGATCTAGCGGGATCAACTTGGAAAAAGCCAAGGTTCGCTTTACCGGACGTCCCCTAGAACTTCCAGTATCAGAAGACATGGTGGGACGGATCTTTAACGGGATGGGTAAACCTATCGATGGTGGTCCAGAGATTATCCCAGAGAAGTACTTGGACATTGACGGTCAAGCCATCAACCCTGTTTCACGGGACTATCCGGATGAATTTATCCAGACAGGGATCTCAGCTATTGACCATTTGAATACCTTGGTTCGGGGTCAAAAACTCCCAGTCTTCTCAGGTTCTGGTCTTCCTCACAAGGAGTTGGCGGCTCAGATTGCTCGTCAAGCGACGGTGCTTAATTCGGAGGAAAACTTCGCCGTGGTCTTTGCGGCCATGGGAATTACCTTTGAAGAAGCCGAGTTCTTTATGAACGACCTGCGGGAGACAGGTGCGATTGACCGCTCTGTTCTCTTCATCAACCTAGCCAATGACCCAGCTATCGAACGGATTGCCACTCCTCGGATCGTCTTGACCGCTGCCGAATATTTGGCTTATGAAAAAGATATGCACGTCTTGGTTATTATGACCGACATGACCAACTACTGTGAAGCCCTTCGGGAAGTATCTGCTGCCCGCCGGGAAGTTCCAGGACGTCGGGGCTATCCAGGCTACCTTTATACCAACCTCTCAACCCTCTACGAACGTGCAGGACGCTTGGTTGGAAAGAAAGGATCTGTGACCCAAATTCCGATCCTATCCATGCCAGAAGATGACATCACCCACCCCATCCCTGACTTGACAGGCTACATCACCGAAGGTCAGATTATTCTGTCCCGCGATCTCTACAATAGTGGTTACCGCCCACCGATTAATGTTCTTCCATCCCTTTCTCGTTTGAAGGACAAGGGTTCTGGTGAAGGCAAAACTCGGGAAGACCATGCGGCGACCATGAACCAGCTCTTTGCGGCCTACGCCCAAGGAAAACAAGCCAAAGAACTGGCTGTAGTACTGGGGGAGTCTGCCTTGTCCGATACCGACAAGCTCTATGTCAAATTTACCGATCGCTTTGAGCAAGAATACATCAATCAAGGTTTCACTACCAATCGGACGATTGAGGAAAGTTTGGATCTCGGTTGGGAACTCTTATCCATCCTTCCACGAACAGAGCTTAAACGGATAAAGGATGAGATGATTGACAAGTATCTGCCAAACAAAGAGGACTAGCCTATGGCACGATTAAATGTAAAACCAACTCGGATGGAGCTTAATATTCTCAAAGAGCGCCTTAAGACAGCAACCCGGGGGCACAAGTTGCTCAAGGACAAGCGGGATGAACTCATGCGCCGCTTTATTGAAGCTGTGCGTGAGAATAATCGTCTGCGCCAAAAGGTAGAGGCAGCGCTTGTAGGCAATATGCAAGATTTCGTCATGGCCAAGTCCTTAGAGAGCGACCTCATGGTGGAAGAAATCTTTGCTGTGCCAACCCGTGAAGTCTCTCTTCATATCGAAGAAGAAAATGTCATGAGTGTGCGCGTGCCCAAGCTTCATGCTCGTATCGATAATCCATACGGAGATGATGAAGGAGATGTGGTCTATAGCTACCTAGCATCCAACAGTCAAATGGATAGTACCATTCAAGAAATGGGAGCACTCCTCCCAGATTTGCTTAAATTAGCGGAAATCGAAAAAAGTTGCCAACTCATGGCAGACGAAATCGAGAAAACCCGTCGTCGAGTGAATGGACTCGAGTATGCGACGATCCCAGACCTCAAAGAGACCATCTACTATATCGAAATGAAACTCGAAGAAGCCGAACGCGCCAACCTCGTCAGAATCATGAAGGTGAAGTAAGATACAAAGCCGTTAAGCAACTCAAAGGAAAATAGGAAATCCAACGACGAAGCACCAGCTTCGTCGTTAGATTTATCTTTTTCCAAAGAGTTGTAGGCGTGTTCAATTGCTTTATACATACAAGAACCTCATCTAGGAACCGCTCCTGGATGAGGCTTTTTTTGTACCCTGGAACTCTTCTTCCAGCACCTTATTATGTTACTAGTTTGTAACAATATGACAAGAAAGACGAAATGTTACAAGAAAAATACAGTTTTGTTAAATAGCTAAAAAGGCCTGTTATTATTTTTAAATTGTGATAAGATAGTATAGTAGTTCATTTGTCCAAGATAATCTTGAGCAAAAAAACAAAGAAAAAAGAGGATAAAAGATGAAATTAAAAGTTAATACGAAAGCCTTGATCGCTTCAACAGTAGCTCTTGCAGTGATTCCATTTACAAAAGCCACTGCAGAAACACTCGAAGATTGGGTAGCTCGTTCAGTAGATGAAATCAAACATGATATCCAACAAAGCGGTGAAAACCAACAAACTTATACTGTTAAATACGGTGATACATTGAGCTCTATCGCAGAAGCGCTAGGAATCGATGTTCATGTGTTGGCAAACTTGAACAATATCAGTAACATGGATTTGATCTACCCAGGTACTGTTTTGAAAACAACAGTAAACGATCAAAAAGAAGTAACTTCAGTTGAAATCCAAACTCCTCAAGTAGGTTCGACAGACGCAACAGTTGCAAGTGCTGACTTGACAACGAATCAAGTGACAGTTGCTGATCAAACAGTCGCTGTAAACGATCTGTCAAAACCAGTGAATGAAGATAACAAAGCTGTACCAGTTGCGCCAGCAGCAGCTCCAGCAGAAGAAGCCCCAGCACAACCAGCTGAAGCTCCTGTTGTTGAAGTTCCAGCAGCAGAAACTCCAGCACAACCAGTTGTTCCAGAAACACCAAGCTACGGTGCTCCAGCTGTGAATGTTGAAATTCAAAATCAAGAAGCGCCAGCAGCTCCTCAAGCAGCCCCAGTGGCAGAAACTCCAGCAGAAGCGCCAGCAGCTCCTGCAGTAGAAGAAGCCCCAGCACAACCAGCAGCAGAAACTCCAGCCACACCTGAAGTGCAACCATTAGCATCAACTCCAACAAGTGGAAATACTATTCCAACTGATCCAAACCTTCAACCACAGGCTGAAGCTTTCCGTCAAGAAGTTGCAGCGAAATTCGGCATCACCAACATCGGTGGTTACCGTGCAGGAGATCCAGATGATCATGGTAAAGGACTTGCAGTAGACGTTATGGTTCCTACAAATTCAGAACTTGGAGATCAAGTTGCGCAATATGCGATTGATAACATGGACCGTGCAGGTATCTCATATATTATCTGGAAACAACAATTCTATATGCCAGTAAATAATATTTACGGACCAGCTAACACTTGGAATCAAATGCCAGACCGTGGTGATGACACAGCAAACCACAACGACCACGTGCATATCTCATTTAACGGATAATAAACCATTGAACTAGGCCTAGTGCCTAGTTCTTTTTTGTATTTTTTAAAAAAGAAAGGCTGGAACACGAATGCTCCAACCAGAATGAAATTATAAAATGTGATCGACCTTTTCAACCTGATAAAGGGCAATTGCCATGATGATGGTTAAGACCAGCAACATGAGGACCGCTGGTGTCCATGAGTGGAAGATCGATTTACTATACCCAAAGAGGATAGGACCAAAGGCCGCAAAGACATAGCCTCCTGTTTGAGCAAGGCCAGAAAGTTGGGCCGTTTTTTCAGGTGTGCTCGATTTCATGGAGAAAGCAACCATGAGGTAAGGGAAAAGCGAGCTAACGGAACTTCCGATAAGGACGTTTAGAAGGAGCCAGTAGAAAAAGTTGCTCGTCGGAATTAAGAGCATGGCTACTCCTAGAATCCCTGCTCCGACAACAATCGTAAGCATCAAGCGTCGATTACGATCTGACAACCGTGTGGTTAAACTTGGGATAGTCAGAGAGAAAGGTAGACTAATGAGAGTAAAAACTGTAGCAAGAAGACCAGATTCAACCTGTGAAACACCAGCTTGAACAGCCATAGTTGGAAGCCAGGTCATGCTTGTATAGAAAAGTAGAGACTGAAGTCCACCAAAAATCATGATAGCCCAAACGTATTTATTGGTATACCATTTACTACTAGATTCACTAGTAGTCGTCTTTTTAAGGTGGTGGTTGTAGCGAAGGTTGGGGATCCAGATGAGTAAAGCCAGTGCACAGACGACAGTCAAGATGTTGACTAGCCCTTGCCAAGAAGTAGCTTGGGTGATGGGAACAGCCACAGAAGCTGCGATCGCTGTAGACATCCCCATAGAAGTGATGTATAAAGTGGTTAAAATACCGAGTTGCTTCGGTCGATTTGCTTGGATAAGACTGGGAAGCAGAACATTGAGAAAAGCAATACTTGCTCCAATCAAGATGGTTCCCAGATAGAGAAAGGGGAGGTTGATCGTTCGAATGGCAGATCCAATCGTCATTACGATCAAGACAAGAAAGAAGAGACGCTCAATCCCTAATTTTTGAGCAAATTGAATCGCAAAAGGTGAGAAAATGGCAAAAGTCAGAAGTGGCAAGCTAGTCAATAGTCCCAGAGAGCTCACATCAACCCCCAAACCAGCTGCGATGTCAGACAAGACTGTCGGAAGCGTTGTAAATGGTGTTCGTAAAACAATCCCAAGCATAATGATGCCTGGGATGAATAACATAGAATGTGTTTTTTTCATAAATCCTCCTCAGACAAAAAATTCTCTTCATTATAACATAGATTAAGCAACAATTGGAGTATTTATACAAATGAAGGGTTAGGATCGTAGTTCTCACTGTCATTCGAACTGCATCAATGTACCTAAGCTCGTCTACGCCCCTATTGGACTTGACTCACTAAAAAATAAGGATCGTAGTTCTCACTGGCGTTCGAACTGCATCAATATCTCTAAATTCGGTTGAACTCTCTGAGTTCACCTCATTAAGAGATATAGAAAAAGCCACCGGTTTTGGTGGCTCTTATAGGGAGATTATTATGAAAAAGTTTAGGATTTTCTATCAAACAAAGTTAGGAGGTCTTCATTTGATGATTTCATTATAAGGCATCTTGCTTAAAGAAAACTTAAGAAAAGTCTCTAATGGAAAGAATCGGTCTGAAGTCTGAGAAAATACATTAGCCAGCATCATAAACAGGATGCGTTTTTTATTTAAAATAATAAAGATCGTAGTTCTTACTAGCGTTCGAACTGCATCAACGTACCTAAGCTCATAAACGTTCGAAAAAGAGAATAAGGAACGTAGTTTTCGCTTCGCTCAAACTGCATCAATATCTCTAAATTCGGTTGAACTCTCTGAGTTCACCTCGTTAAGTATTATAAAGATCGTAGTTCTTACTAGCGTTCGAACTGCATCAACGTACCTAAGCTCGTCTGCGTCCCGGGTGGACTTGACTCACTAAGGTACATAGAAAAAGCCACCGATTTTGGTGGCTCTTATAGGGAGATTATTATGAAAAAGTTTAGGATTTTCTATCAAACAAAGTTAGGAGGTCTTCATTTGATGGTTTTATTATAAGGCTGATTTCTTAAAGAAAACTTAAGAAAAGACGCTATTTATAATAATCGGTCTTAGGTCGGATAATTTTTTACAATAGAAACTATTTAGATTTTTTTCTAAATAGAGTTGACAATTTTAGTTTAAAGTACTAGAATCTATTTAGAAAGATATCTAAATAGATTAGAGGAGATGAAGAATGAATTTTGCGCAAACATTTAAAGCTTTATCAAATCCGATAAGACGAAGTATCCTAGAACTGCTAAAGACGGGAAAATTATCTGCTGGAGATATCGCTGGCCACTTTGATGTAGCAGGAGCGACCATTTCCCATCATTTAAGCATACTCAAGCAGGCAGATTTAATTCGAGAGGAAAAAGAGAAGAATTTTATCTACTATGAACTCAATACTTCAGTCTTGGAGGATTTAATGGTCTGGCTCGTTGATTTGAAAGGAGACTCTACTGATGAAAACGAATAAAAAACTATTGATATTAACTTCTATGGTGATACTTTTCCCCATGCTTTGGGGGCTGATGATTTGGTCACAATTGCCTAACCAAATCCCGATTCACTTTAATGCTGCTGGTCAGGCCAATAACTTCCAGTCGAAAGCACTAGCTGTGTTTGGTCTTCCTGTTTTCCTTCTCTTGGTGCATCTGTTTGTGATTTTTATGATCGGACGTGATCCTAAGAATCGCACGATGAATGAGAAAATGGTCAAAGTAATCTACTGGTTGATTCCAATAGTCTCCTTAATCGTCTCCTATCTCATCTATAGCAAAGCGCTAGGTTCTACTACCAATCCATCTGTTTTTGTTTCGGCTTTGCTAGGGCTCATCTTTTTGATCATGGGCAACTACATGCCTAAGCTAAAAGTGAACCATACGGTTGGAATCCGCCTACCTTGGACTTTACAGAGTGAAGATAACTGGCACAAAACCCATCGCTTGGCAGGGAAGTTGTGGGTCCTCGGAGGCTTGATCCTTCTTCTTGAAGCAGGCCTTCAATTCGCGCTTTCTTATGTATTGGTGCTGGTCATCCTCGCCATTGTGTTTATCCCTATGATGTACTCTTATCAATTAAGTCGGAAAAATCGTTAGTATAAAAAAACAACCAGAGAAGAACTAGTTGGGAACTGTTTCTTTTCCGGTTGTTTTTGCATGTTCATCGCTTCAAATTCAAAACATTCAGGAAAACACTTATTTTTGGAAAGTCAAAGGTCTATCCTTTGTATGAGGAAGGTTTTATGTCTTTGGATAAGTAGACTGGATGACTAGGGGTTCCATTTTTATTTCTCTTTAAGCAATGTAAGTTAGGTATCAATGAAATAACTTCTTTATCACGACTAAAAAGGATTTTTCCTTTGGCTTCAATTCCTAATTAATCAATGAACTTAATACTAGGTCTCGAAAAGAATTATGCTTCCTCTTTCTGTCTGAGTTCAAAGAGGTCTTCTATTTTCAGATTAAAAACTTGAGCAATTTTAAGAGCCATTTCTAGCGAAGGATTGTAACGGTTATTTTCTAGGTGCAGAATTGTCTCGCGTCGCATGCCGATGAGGTCGGCCAACTCCTGCTGGGTCATGCCTGTGGACTCACGAACAGATTTGAGATTAGTAATAATCTTGCTTTCTTTGGCCATGCTTATCCTCTCCGTTCCAAGATAAGATAGACAACCGCAAAGATGAAAATCAAGGCAGATATGCTAATAAAGATCTGGCCCATGTGAAGAGTGAGAGACCCTATATACCCAATGATAACTGCTAGAATCATCAGTGCGCCTAGTATAAAAACAAACATCAAGCTAGCTGCCTTGGCTAAATTAGCATAAAAGCGTTCGTCCGGAGTTTCCTTGACATTTTTCAAACAGAAAAAACCAAATACAATCACTTCAATAACGAGACCAATTCCCAAAATCCATTCTTTAATACCAGAACTTTCGCTTGGGGTCGCAACCCAAATCCCTACTGTATAAAAAATGCTTGCTGCAAAAAAAAGTATCGTGTAAAGCTTAGCAGACAAGTCAAAAATAGTCTTCCCCTCACCTTTCTGAATCTTATGAGGCCGTGGTTTCATATGTAGCCAGCTCCATATAGCTATAATTTGACCTGACACTGAAATACCAGTAATAACTAACTTGGATCCCCAACTAAGATTAGAACCAAATAAAACAATAAAATCAATAAAGAGAGCTACGGCAATCATTGCAATGAGGCCACGCATTTTTTGACTTTTTTTCATGATAGACTCCTTTTTCATGTTATAAATATATAACACTTAAAATTTATGTTATAAATATATCACATTTAAACTTGGAAAGCAAGAATTTATGTGTCAAGGTGGCAATTATTTTAAAAATTTTTTTAATTAAAGACCTCGCTAGTCAAACAACTAAAGAATTCTTTGAAGCAATGTATCGGATTTGGTTTGGATAGTTTTGTTAATAATATTTGATGATAAAGAATTTTTGGAAAATCTAGATACTGTATGAATCTTTACTTTTTTCTTAGACAGTTATAAAGTCGATCAGAATGAACCTTGTAAATGTATAAGTTAATTCTTTCAGACCTAAACTATTCCCCTGTTTAAAAAAATACTGATTCAAATTTTATGAAATTAATCAGTAGATTCCGTTCTGAAAAGCCTTGATATGACGCTATTTTTAATCCAACTGAAACCCAAACTTTCCAAACCAGGTCTTAAGAAAGCTCGTAAAGCATCACAATTATCAAAACGTTAATCAACACGCTTATATCAACGTTTACAGACATTTAAGAAATTTCTCTTGGATGTCTTTTTTTGTCTAGCTAAATTTTACAAATTGGGCAATTTAGGTTACTCAATAATATAAAAAAGATAAAAATTTAAAGTTCGAATTTTAATTTAAAAAAAAGTAATTATTATTGAATATCTGTTCAAACATTTTTTCTTTTCTAAGGTTAATATAAGTATATATACTTTAAAAAAGGAAGTCAAACATCTTGCTCATAGATTTTTGCATTTTTAAAAAATACATTTTGTCATATAATAATGTGGAAAATTGACGGATTCCTTAAATAATCATACAATATGAATATGTAAACCCTTACATACTATTCTACTTATACTTGATAAAATGCAAGTTCTTGAGGATCTATAAATATATAGACACTCTTCTATTTATAAAGTGAAATAAAGAATCACGGAGAAAGTTTATGGATATTAAAGAGACATTCAACCAGCTAGACAATACAAAATTTAATGATTTCAATAATCGCCTTGAAGGTTTTGAGAAACTTTTTAAAGACAAATATTATTTTACCCATCCCGAAGATTTTAGCTCAATCTTTAGCATTTTGGTAAAGTATGGAAAAAGTACAAGTAAATATATTTTATCGAAAGGAGAGATATATGAGTGAAATAGTTATTAATGCTCAGAATTTATCTAAAAATTTTTATAATTTTGATTCAAGACTCCCATTTATCAAGAGATTTTTGAAACGTAATCAAATAACGATTCGAGCTGTTCAAGATATTAGTTTTACGATTAAGAGAGGGAGTATAGTTGGCTTTATTGGGAGTAATGGAGCTGGTAAATCCACAACGATTAAAATGTTGACTGGGACTCTTTATCCTAGTTCCGGAAAATTAGAAGTGAATGGAGAAATTCCATTTAAAAGAAGTATAAATTTTAGAAAAAAAATTTCAATAGTAGTAGGAAATAAATTACAGTTATTTCAAGATGTTTCGGCTATGGATTATTTTCAATTGATTGGTACTTTATATGAGGTAGAACCGGCGATTTTACAAGAACGAATTCAGGAATTAAGCAATTTGTTGAATGTAAAAGATCAGCTTTACCAGCAGGTCCGGACCCTCTCTCTTGGACAAAAAATGAAAATGGAGTTTATCGCGGCATCTTTAACAAGTCCGGAAATATTATTTTTAGACGAGCCTACTATAGGGTTAGATATACAGTCTAAAAAAGATATCAGAACATTTTTAAAGAAAATGAATGAAGAATGTCATACTACTATTATTTTAACGAGTCATGATATGGATGATATTTCGTCTGTTTGTGACGAATTAATCGTCATTGACAAAGGAAAAATTATTTTGCAGGAGTCAATGGATGTTATTTTATCTAAATTTTCTGATTTTAAATATTTAAAGATAAAAATGACATTAGATTTGGTACCAGAGTTATGCTCTGTTAAAGGAGTAGTAGTCATTTCTCAAACAAAATCGGAATGTATACTAAAAATACCTAGAGATTTTGTCTTTGAGACATTAGAATCAATCAATAAGCTTGTAGATATAGAAGATTTTGAAATATCAAATCTTTCTTTAGAAGAAATTATTTTACAAAACTATTTTACAAAAAAGGAGCACAATTGAAAAAAGAAATGTCTATTATTCTGATATCATTTCGATCTATTTTGAACTATAAATCAAGTGTACTATTGTTAATGTTACAGGCAAGTACACAAATTATGATATCAGTATTTTTATGGACGTATATATATCAGAGTAACCAGATAAATATAGCAGGATATGATTTTACCTCAATGGTTCAATACTATTTGGGGACTATAATTTTTTCATATTTTGTTTTTTATCCAGTTGATTGGGAAATCAATGACGATGTTCATTCAGGAAATTTTTTTAGCATATTAATAAAACCTGTTACTTTTTATAAGTATTATTTTTGTAAAATGCTTGGAGATAGGCTTGCTCATTTATTATTTATCATCATTCCTGTCATTTTATTCTCCAGTGTTTATTACAAGAATGAGTTATTAACCATTGAAATTCTTATTTTAGGAAGTATTGCAATTATTCTATCTATGGTTCTATGGTTT
Organism: Streptococcus sp. OMI750; assembly: GCF_047463895.1. Lineage (NCBI taxonomy): Bacteria > Bacillati > Bacillota > Bacilli > Lactobacillales > Streptococcaceae > Streptococcus > Streptococcus sp. OMI750. The sequence goes on along the minus strand of NZ_JASHCZ010000006.1, from coordinate 42,548 downwards.
TTAATATCATGTTGTGTAGGTATGCTTTCTTTTTGGTTAGAAAATATATTTTTTGTCCTTACTGTTAAAGAAATAGTAATTCAGTTTTTATCAGGAATATTATTGCCTTTAAGTTTTTTTTCAAATAATTTTCGTCTGTTTTTAGATGTATTACCTTTTAAATACTTAGTATATGAACCGCTTCAGATGTTTAGTAATGATACATATAAATTAATAGACTATTTGAGAATTATTTGTATTCAATTGATTTGGTGCATCATTTTTTATATTATATCAAGATTCATATTGAGAAAAGGAGTGGAGCACTTCTCAAATGTGGGAGGATAAAATGTTTAGAATAAAAGTAATTTTTAGGCTACTTCATTTTGGTTTTAAATCTGATATGAATTTTCATTTTGACTTCTTTTGTGGTCTATTTTCGTCGATACTGTGGATTGGTTTACCTATTGTATTTTTTAGATTGATTTTCTTAAACATAGACTCTTTTAATGGTTGGGACTATTATCAAATTTTATTTTTGGTAGGTTCCTACACTATTGTAGATGGAGTTATGATGGGATTGTTAATTAGAAGTATGGGAATTTTAGAATCAGATATTTTGAGTGGTAACTTGGATCAAATTTTATTGAGGCCGTTTGATACTCAGTTGTTCTATATTTTTAGATCATTTAATTTAGTTCAATTCGTGAATACTTTTTTTGGTCTTGCGATCATTTTTATAAGTTATGGAAATTTAAATGTACATTTAAATTCATTAAAAATATTATTTTATATCCTTTCTTTAATGTGTGGTTGTATTATATATTATTCAATTTGGTTTCTAATAACGATTAGTTCATTTTGGTTCCCAACTAAATTTTCAAAAGTAGATGTATTTTTGAATTATATTGGAATTTCCAAGTATCCATATAATATTTTTACAGGTATTAACAGATTGATCACTATGTTATTTGTTCCCAATTTATTAATTGCCAATCCTGCAGTATTAATATTTTTAGGGAAAGATACATTGAACCTATTTTTCTATCAAATAGTTTTTACAGTTTTTTTGATTATTATCAGTCGTACAATTTTTAGAAAAGGATTGAAAAAATATGAAAGTGCAGGAAGATAAACAATGTTGTTCAGTTATATGTTTGACTAAAGGAAGTGATTCGCTGTACTTTGTTTTGTGGTCATTGAAACATCAGATAATTATAAACTATAATTTAAAGAATAGTATTATTAACTTATAGGTGCTAAGAAAAAATTTAAAGAAATTCCCTCATTCAATCAAACTTATTCATATTTTTTAAAATAAGAAAATAGTTGGATTTTGATGATGGTTGATATAAAGCTAAACTGAAAGTACCTGAAATCCAACTGTGTCAAACCAGGTCATACGATCTGTGAGAAAAAGAACACATAACAAAAAGAGGAGCTTCACAATAAAGTTCCTCTTCTTTTATATATCCGAATCATTATTCTTATTTCAAAAAAGGTAGTGAAAAAGGTAGTGATTCGGTTGATTTATATTGCAATGTAGTGAAATTTAGAATTTCAAGAATCGCTTAAAATCAAGGTTTCTAACATCTATTGACGTGTAGTGAACCCCTATTTCACCTCTGTAAACACAACGTGTTTGCGAAGTTTTGGTGAGTATTTCTTCAATTGAAGACGGTCTGGAGTGTTACGTTTGTTTTTAGAAGTAAGGTACAAGCGTTCACCAGATTCTTTGTGTTCAAGTGTAATGTTTACGCGCATGGTATCTCCCTTCTATTATTCAGCTGATGCAGCTTTAGCGATCTTACGTCCTTTGTAGTATCCTTTAAGTGATACACGGTGTGAACGTGAGTAATCTCCAGTTGCTTCGTCAAAGTTTACAGATGGAGCTGTTACTTTGTAGTGCGTACGACGTTTGTTTTTCTTCGCTTTTGATGTGCGACGTGCAGGTACTGCCATTTCGTTTTTCTCCTTTTAAGATATAAATTCAATTAGGTTTGATTTTCATCAACTGTAACAGTATAACAAAACTTTTTTGTAAAGTAAAGTTACTTGACAAAAAATTATTAAAAAAATCTCCTGCCTCATCAAATGGGACAGGAGTTTTCCTTAAAGGTCTATTTCAAATGGCTCATCAATCGTTTCCGAAACGTATTTGCCATCCTTTTTTCGTTGCTTGACACATTCTGTCAGCAGGTACTCGATCTGACCATTGACCGATCGAAAGTCATCTTCTGCCCATGATGCGATAGCAGCATATAACTTGGCTGACAGTCTAAGTGGAATTTGCTTTTTCTTTTGATCAGCCATTCTTAATAGAGACTTCCTGTGTTGACAATTGGTTGTGCATCATGATTGCCACATAGAACGACTAGAAGGTTCGATACCATGGCAGCCTTCCGTTCTTCGTCTAGCTCTACAATCTCTCCTTCGCTCAAGCGTTCAAGGGCCATTTCAACCATCCCAACTGCTCCATCGACAATCATCTTCCGCGCATCGATAATGGCAGACGCTTGTTGGCGTTGAAGCATCACAGCTGCGATTTCTGGAGCATAGGCCAAGTAAGTAATGCGAGCCTCTAGAATTTCGAGCCCAGCATCTTTAACATGTGCTTGAATCTCTTCTCGAATGCGACTGGCCACGATTTCACTAGAGCCTCGGAGGCTACCCTCATCTGCCTGGCCGTCTCCTGTCGTATCGACATTAGGAGCTACATCATAAGGATAGATGCGGACAATATTACGAAGGGCACTATCACACTGCAATGAGAGATATTCTTTGTAGTTATCCACATTGAAGACTGCTTTAGCCGTATCCACTACGCGCCAAGTAACTGCAATACCAATTTCTACAGGATTCCCTAAGCAGTCATTGATCTTCTGGCGAGAGTTGTTCAAGGTCATCACTTTTAAGGAAATATTCTTTTTACCTGTCTCGATGGAAATATTGTTGCCTTCTGATGTTTTACTGACAGACATGGGGGACTTGGTGGTGACATCACCACTTTGGCCCAAGCGGGTGTTATTGGCAGGATTGACAGCGACACAGAAGGGATTGACAAAGTAAATACCCGCTTCACGAATGGTTCCAATATAGTTCCCAAACAAGGTCAAGACCAAGGCCTCTTGCGGTTTAATAATTTTGATCCCCGCATAGCACACCAGACTAGCAATAAAGAGAAAAATACAGGTAATAACTCCAATTGCAAGCGGGAAACCTTCTGGTAAACTAGCAATCGCACTAATAAAGGCAAAAACTAAAACAAGATCTCCAACTAGCAAGCCTACAAGGACAGCTAAGCCGTTTTTCTTTTGGGTTAAAATTTTTTCTTCCATGGGACAAGCCCTTCTTTCTTTATGATATCTAAATGATATCACTTTGTTTTTAAAAGTCAAGATATAACTGTAAACTATTTTAGCAAGCAAGCAATTGAGCTAAATTGTCTGAAAATTCAAGAATTTTCTTCTGTCGTTGGGCCGTAAATTGTGCTATAATAATAGAAAAACGATGAGAGGGAATCAGATGACAGAATTAGATACACGCCATCGTAGTAGTGTCTACGACAGTATGGTCAAATCCCCTAACCGGGCCATGCTCCGGGCAACTGGGATGACAGATGAAAACTTTGAAAAACCAATCGTAGGGGTAATCTCTACTTGGGCTGAAAACACACCTTGTAACATCCACCTCCATGATTTTGGAAAATTGGCAAAAGAAGGTGTCAAAGATGCGGGAGCTTGGCCAGTCCAATTCGGCACCATTACGGTTGCGGACGGGATCGCTATGGGAACACCAGGGATGCGCTTCTCCTTGACGTCTCGTGATATCATTGCGGACTCTATTGAAGCGGCCATGGGCGGTCACAACGTGGATGCCTTTGTAGCCATCGGGGGCTGTGATAAGAACATGCCTGGTTCGATGATTGCCATTGCCAATATGGATATCCCAGCGATCTTTGCCTATGGTGGGACCATTGCACCGGGTAATCTGAACGGCAAGGATATCGACTTGGTTTCTGTTTTCGAAGGGATCGGGAAATGGAACCATGGTGATATGACTGCTGAAGAAGTGAAACAATTGGAATGTAACGCCTGCCCTGGCCCTGGTGGTTGTGGTGGGATGTATACGGCCAACACCATGGCGACAGCGATTGAGGTCCTTGGGATGAGCTTGCCAGGTTCCTCTTCTCACCCTGCTGAATCAGCGGATAAAAAAGCCGATATCGAAGAAGCAGGTCGTGCAGTTGTGAAAATGCTTGAAATGGGACTGAAACCATCTGACATCTTGACCCGTGAAGCCTTTGAAGATGCCATCACAGTCACAATGGCACTTGGTGGTTCAACAAATGCGACTCTTCACTTGCTTGCCATTGCTCACGCAGCCAATGTGGACTTGACCCTTGAAGACTTCAACGATTTCCAAGAGCGCGTGCCTCACTTGGCAGACTTGAAACCTTCTGGACAATACGTCTTCCAAGACCTTTACAATGTCGGTGGTGTGCCAGCCGTTATGAAATACCTTCTTAAGAATGGTTTCCTTCATGGGGATCGCATCACATGTACCGGTAAAACGGTGGCTGAAAACTTAGAAGCCTTCGCTGATTTGACACCGGGTCAAAAAGTCATCATGCCACTTGAAAATCCGAAACGTTCGGATGGTCCATTGATCATCTTGAAAGGGAACTTGGCTCCAGAAGGGGCGGTTGCTAAAGTATCAGGTGTGAAAGTTCGTAACATCACGGGTCCTGCTAAGGTCTTTGACTCCGAAGAAGCTGCCATTGAAGCGGTTCTTTCGGATGAAATCGTGGATGGCGACGTTGTTGTTGTTCGTTTTGTGGGTCCTAAGGGTGGTCCTGGTATGCCGGAAATGCTGTCCTTGTCATCCATGATCGTTGGGAAAGGCCAAGGAGATAAGGTGGCCCTCTTGACAGACGGACGCTTCTCTGGTGGTACTTACGGTCTCGTTGTTGGACATATCGCGCCTGAAGCTCAGGTCGGCGGTCCAATCGCCTACCTCCACACAGGGGACATGGTGACAGTTGACCAAGATACCAAAGAAATCACCATGCATGTCTCAGACCAAGAATTGGCGAAACGGAAGGCTGAAACAACCTTACCACCACTCTATAGCCGTGGGGTACTCGGTAAGTATGCCCACACGGTATCCTCTGCTTCACGCGGTGCCGTGACAGACTTCTGGAACATGGAACAGTCTGGTAAACAATAAGATATGAAAAAACTCACTTTACTAATTTGTAAAGTGAGTTTTTTCGATTTATCGTGGTGGAAGTCCTAGGGCAATGCGCCCATAACGACTGATCCGTGTAATTTTCCAAGCCGGAGACCAAGTTACTTCGACCTTGACATCCTCAATCCCATCAATTTCTTTTAGGCGAGCGACGATTTCGATCGGAAGACTCTCGGCACAGCTACAGGCAGTATCGGTAAAGGTCATGACTACCTTGCAGGTTCCCTCTTCATCCAGGTCCAACTCGTAAATCAAACCGAGGTTGTAGACATCCAACTCAACATCTGTATCAAATACAAGCTCTAACTTCTCAATCAATTGCTTCTCTAGTGCTAGGGCACGGTCGTTAATCTTGATATCCTCTCTCATCTCGCTATCCTTTCCCTCTGTATGATGAAAACTATTTTCTCACAATTCCGATCATAAAGCAAGAATAGATCCGTCATTTGACCGATTGAGCCGAACGAAAAACAGTCCAGCCTCCATTTCTCTTCGAATTTGTGGTAAAATAGAGGCAAAAGTAAGACAAAGGATGAAGGCTATGAAATTACAAAAACCAAAAGGGACCCAGGATATTCTTCCTGGCGATTCAGCTAAATGGCAATACGTAGAAGGTTTTGCACGCAAGGTCTTTGCGAGATACAATTATGAAGAGATCCGTACGCCTATCTTCGAACATTATGAAGTCATCAGCCGTTCAGTAGGAGATACGACGGATATTGTCACTAAGGAAATGTATGACTTCTATGACAAGGGAGACCGTCATATCACACTTCGTCCAGAAGGAACAGCCCCTGTTGTTCGTTCGTATGTAGAAAATAAACTCTTTGCGCCTGAGGTACAAAAGCCTAGTAAATTTTATTACATCGGTCCAATGTTCCGCTATGAACGTCCTCAAGCAGGGCGCTTACGTCAATTCCACCAAATTGGGGTAGAATGCTTTGGGTCGAGCAATCCTGCAACGGATGTTGAAACGATCGCGATGGCGGCACAATTTCTTAAAGAATTGGGAATCGACAATGTAACCTTGCACTTGAACACTTTGGGAAGTCCAGCCAGTCGTCAGGCATATCGTCAAGCCTTGATCGACTACCTCTTGCCAATGAAGGATCAATTGTCTAAGGATAGTCAACGCCGTTTAGAAGAAAATCCTCTTCGTGTCTTGGATTCAAAAGAAAAAGAAGACAAGGTGGCTGTTGAACAAGCTCCTTCCATCTTAGACTATCTAGATGAAGAAAGCCAAGCACATTTTGATGCGGTTCGTCGAATGTTGGAAGACTTGGGGGTGGCCTATGTCATTGATACCAACATGGTGCGTGGCTTAGATTACTACAACCACACGATTTTTGAGTTTATTACAGAAATTGAAGGCAATGAATTAACTGTCTGTGCGGGTGGTCGCTATGATGGTTTGGTCGAATACTTCGGTGGCCCTGCGACAGCTGGTTTTGGATTTGGGATTGGTCTGGAACGGATTCTTCTCGTCCTTGAAAAGAAAGGCATCGAATTACCGATCGAAACAGGCCTAGATGCCTATATAGCCGTCCTAGGAGATGAGGTCAATGAAGCAGCCCTTAGCTTGGTTCAAGCTCTTCGAATCCAAGGTTTCAAAGTAGAGCGTGACTATCTTGGACGTAAGCTCAAGGCACAATTTAAGTCAGCCGATGTCTTTGCGGCCAAGGCCTTAATTACCTTAGGAGGTAGTGAGGTTGAGAGCGGTCAAGTAACTGTGAAAAATAACCAAACTCGTCAGGAAGTAACAGTGGCTCTTGAAAGCTTGAAGCAGGACTTCCAAGCCGTTTTAGTTGAATTAGGATTAGCATAAAAAAGAGCAAGCCCAGAGCTTGCTCTTTCTGTGTGTTAAAAAAAGGTCCGGATTTTCTGCCTTCTAAGAGCAACAATTCCGAACATTTGGTGAAAAGCCAATAAATTTTCAAGCCTTTTATGATATAATGAGAAGATAACAAGTAAAGGAATGAATCAGTCATGACATTAGTTTACCAATCAACACGAGATGAAAAAAATACTGTAACAGCTAGTCAAGCCATCCTTCAAGGTTTGGCGACGGATGGTGGCTTGTTTACCCCCATTGCATACCCTCAAGTAGAGTTAGATTTTAACACCCTCAAAGACGCTTCTTACCAAGAAGTGGCTAAGCTTGTCTTGTCAGCCTTTTTGGACGACTTTACAGCAGAAGAGTTGGACTACTGTATCATCAACGCCTATGATAGCAAGTTTGATACACCAGTCATTGCGCCTCTTGTCAAACTCGATGGCCAATACAACTTGGAACTCTTCCACGGTTCAACCATTGCCTTTAAAGACATGGCCTTGTCTATCTTGCCTTACTTTATGACGACAGCTGCCAAGAAGCACGGTTTGGAAAACAAGATTGTCATCTTAACCGCGACTTCTGGAGACACAGGTAAAGCTGCCATGGCAGGTTTTGCCGATGTTCCAGGTACGGAAATTATCGTCTTTTATCCAAAAGACGGTGTCAGCAAGGTACAAGAGTTGCAAATGACGACTCAAACTGGGGACAATACTCATGTCATCGCCATCGATGGAAACTTTGACGATGCCCAAACCAATGTCAAACACATGTTCAATGATGTGGCCCTTCGTGAAAAATTAGCAGCCAACAAGATGCAGTTTTCATCAGCTAACTCGATGAACATTGGCCGTTTGGTACCTCAGGTTGTCTATTACGTATACGCCTATGCGCAATTGGTGAAGAAAGGTCAAATCACAGCTGGAGAAAAAGTCAATTTCACTGTTCCAACAGGAAACTTTGGAAATATCTTAGCTGCTTTCTATGCTAAACAAATTGGTCTTCCAGTTGGGAAATTGATCTGTGCATCAAACGAGAACAATGTTTTGACAGACTTCTTTAAAACACGCGTCTATGATAAGAAACGCAGCTTCAAAGTAACCACTAGTCCATCGATGGATATTTTGGTCTCTTCAAACTTGGAACGCTTGATTTTCCACTTGGTTGGCAATGATGCCACAAAGACCAAAGAATTGATGGAAAGCCTCCTTGCAACAGGTCAGTACCAATTGTCCAACTTTGATGCAGACATCTTAGATTTGTTTGCGGCTGCGTACGCAGATGAAGCAGAAACTGCTGCAGAGATCAAGCGGGTCTATGAAGCGTCTGATTACATCGAAGACCCTCATACAGCCGTAGCATCAGCCGTTTATCAAAAATACCGGACTCAAACAGGGGATACTGCTAAAACAGTCATTGCCTCTACAGCAAGTCCTTACAAATTCCCAGTTGTAGCAGTAGAAGCGGTGACAGGCGAGACAGGTCTAGGCGATTTCGAAGCCTTGGCCAAATTACACACCCTCTCAGGTGTCCCTGTACCACCTGCTGTAGACGGTCTTGAAACTGCACCGGTTCGCCATCGTACAAGCGTGGCAGCTAAAGACATGCAAGCAGCCGTAGAAGACTACTTGGGACTGTAATTCTCCCTATTAGAAAGATAAAAAGAGCCGTTTGGCTCTTTTATATACGCATGAATTCATACAAAAAAATCTTAAACATCGCCCTTCCTGCCATGGGTGAAAATTTCTTACAAATGCTGATGGGCATGGTGGACTCTTATTTAGTGGCTCACCTGGGCTTGATTGCTATCTCGGGTGTTTCCGTCGCAGGGAATATCATCACCATTTATCAAGCCATCTTTTTGGCACTGGGTGCGGCAGTTGCCAGTGTCATGTCCAAAAGCTTGGGCGAAAAAAATCAAGACACCATTGCCTACCATGCGACAGAGTCGCTGAAGGTGACCTTGTTGTTGAGTGCTCTCTTAGGAGGGGCTTCGCTGTTATTTGGACGCCAGATGATTTCGCTGTTGGGGACTGAAGCTACAGTAGCCGAAAGTGGGGGGATTTACCTTTCCTTGGTCGGCGGGACCATTGTTCTCTTAGGGTTGATGACGACCCTGGGCTCCTTGGTTCGGGTGGCCAACAATCCACGTCTGCCTATGTATATCAGCTTGTTAACCAATGTTTTAAATGCTCTATTCTCCTCTGTGGCCATTTTCCTTTTTGGCTGGGGAGTTGTCGGAGCAGCTTTGGGGACTGTGCTAGCGCGTCTGATTGGCGTTATCCTCTTGTGGCAAAAGGTCCAGCTGCCCTTTGCTCCCCTTCGTTGGGGATTGGACCGTAAGCTTTTAAATTTAGCGCTGCCAGCTGCCGGAGAGCGGCTGATGATGCGGGCTGGAGATATAGTGATCATTGCAATCGTGGTCGCTTTTGGTACCGAGGCAGTCGCGGGCAATGCCATTGGAGAGACTTTGACCCAGTTTAACTACATGCCGGTATTTGGAGTGGCCACAGCGACGGTCATGCTCGTAGCACGGAGCCTCGGTGAAGGTGATCTTGAGCAGATTGATCGCCTTCGAAAGCAGTCTTGCTGGTTGTCCTTCGTGTTAATGTTACCTATTGCCTTGGGAATCTTTTTTGGGGGCACCCTTCTGACCCATCTCTACACACAAGATACAAAAGCAGTAGAAGCTAGCCTTTCGGTTGTCCTCTTTTCTTTGTTAGGAACGCCGTTTACAGCAGGAACGGTTATCTATACAGCTGTTTGGCAAGGCTTGGGAAATGGGAAGCTTCCATTTTACGCAACGACCATTGGCATGTGGGTCATTCGAATTGGAGCCGGTTATCTGCTTGGAGTAACTCTTGGCTTTGGCCTTCCAGGTGTCTGGACGGGGACGCTGCTGGACAATGGTTTCCGTTGGCTGTTTTTGAGTCAACTTTATAGACGAAAGGTAGGAGAGAGAAAATGACAAAACGAGCCCTTATTTGGGATTTGGATGGGACCTTGCTGGATTCCTATGATGCTATTTTGGCGGGTCTTGAGGAGACCTATGCATCTTATCAGCTTCCGTTTGACCGAGCCAGCATTAAAGACTACATCTTAAAGCATTCGGTTCAGGATCTTTTAGTAGCGGTGGCGGAGGAGCACCATCTGGATGTGACGGACTTAAATCATCGCCGAGCAGAAAGTCTAGCAGAGAAAAATGCCCAGGTCCTTCTGATGGATGGGGCGCGTGATGTCCTGTCCTGGGCGAAGGATGCTGGGATCGAGCAGTTTGTCTATACCCATAAGGGAGAGAATGCCTTGGTCATCCTGCAGGACTTGGGTTTGGAATCTTTTTTTACAGAGATTTTGACCAGTCAAAGTGGTTTTGCTCGCAAGCCTGACCCAGCAGCTGCGATGTATCTGATGGGGAAGTATAGGTTGAAGCCAGAAAAGACCTACTATATTGGGGATCGGAGCCTGGATATTGACTTTGCAAGAAATAGCCAGATTCAGAGTATCAATTTCTTGACGTCTGACTATGAAGGTAATCATCAGATGGAAAGTTTATTAGATATTCCAGCTATTTTAAACGTTGAAAAGAATCTGTAAAGAATTTGTTTTCATTTTGAAACAAAGTCGTAAGCTTTCTTTAAGAAATGTCCGCTATAATAGAATCATAAACAAAGACCTCCTAACTTTGTTTAGAAAAATCCTAAAACTTTTCTTTTTCATAATAATCTCCCTAAGAGTCGCCCAATCAGGCGGCTTTTTTTGTGCGAAAGAATAGTGCAAGCTCTTTTTCTTGCCAGGAGATGAGAAATGGTTTACAATTGACTAGTCAATTGTTGATTTATCAAAAAAGCATTGGAGAAGGAATATGGCAGAAATAAATGATTTGCTCTACCAACTACGTTTGGCAGATCAATCGATTACACAGCTATTTGAAAAGCGGCTAGGGATTAGCCTAACACGCTATCAAATCTTGCAGTATCTATTAGAACAAGCACCTTGTAATCAGATCGCGGTTCAGGAACGCTTGCAGATTGATCCAGCAGCTTTAACCCGGCATTTCAAAATACTAGAAAAGGAAGGGTTTGTCCATCGGAGTCGAAATCCAAAGAACCAGCGGGAAATCGTAATCCATCTGACAGATACGGCCTATAATCGGTTGGTCAATCGCCCTCCTCGCTATCATGTAGCGGTGAAAGAACAGATGAGCCGCATTTTAAACGCTCAAGAACAAGAGCAATTTTCTTACCTACTGGATAAATTAGTGTCTGGTATTGAACAAATAACGATTGAATAAAAAGGAGAATCTACAATGTCATTACTGACGATTATTTTAGCGAGTCTTGCTGCGCTGGAGCATTTGTATATTTTTTATTTGGAGAGTATCCGAACCACATCTGATACCACCAGTCGGGTTTTCAACATGGATAAAGAAGAACTCGCTCGCCCATCTGTGACCTCCTTATTTAAAAATCAAGGAATCTACAATGCCTTGATTGGTGTCTTCCTCTTGTATGGATTGTTTGTGTCCAAAAATATTGAAGTCGTTACGATTTTTGTGCTCTTTATTATTGGAGCAGCGGCCTACGGTGCGATGACAGCCAATAAAAAGATTATCTTGACCCAAGGCGGTCCTGCAATTTTAGCTTTGTTGAGTATCCTATTATTGGGATAAAAAGGACGGGCCGCTAGGGCTCTTTGAGCTGATTGTATTAAATTAGTGTAGAAAAAAGTATAAAAAAAGACTAAAAATTTTATTGACTTTCGAAGAAAAAGGGTTATAATGGTAGCAACAGAAAAGTAATGAGTCAGCTATTTTCAGGGAGCTTGTGGGAATTGTGAACAAGCAATAGCGACTGATGAAAATTGGACTGTTATGATCAATGAATTCTAACCCATGTGAATTCGGTTGGCACCCCTTACCGTGCAACTCCTTGATAGAGGAGATAGAGATGTAGGGAAAGACCAGCTATTTTTCCCTATAAAAGAGGTGGCACCGCGGACACTACGCCCTCACACAGTTTTTTGTGTGAGGGCTTTTCTATGTGCCTTAGCAAGCGAAGCGAGCTTAGGCACATTGATCCCAAAGCGCAAACAGAGCGATGGGATAACCTTGACAGCCTTAGCAAGCGAAGCGAGCTTAGGCACATTGATCCCAAAGCGCAAACAGAGCGATGGGATAACCTTAATAGCCTTAGCAAGCGACGTTACGATCCATTAGAAAAAGAGTTCTAAAAGAGAGGTTTCTGATATGAAAAAAGTTTTATCTGCTGATGTTTTGAGTCCAATTTTGGCTTATATGCGTTTGGATGCACCCCATAAAATGATCTTGGAGTCGATCCCTCGTGAAAAAGAGAACGCGCGTTTTTCAATTGTAGCCTATCGGCCGGTCAGTGAAGTCAAGTTTGAACATGGCGTCCTCTATTACAATGATCAAATTGTTGAAGAGGATCCTTTGGACTTTTTGAATCGCATCACGGTCAAAACGAAAACTTCAGAAGAGCTTCCTTTTAACGGTGGAGCGATTGGATTTGTCGGCTATGACTTGATCGGTCTCTATGAGAACATTGGTTCCATTCCTGAAGATACGATTGGCACACCAGATCTCCACTTTTTCATATATGAGAGCTATGTGATTTTTGATCACAAAAAGGAAAAGGTCTATGTGGTGGAAGAGAACCTCTATAGTGGACGGAGTGAAGCGGAGCAAGCGTCGAGCTTGGAGCAAGTATTAGCGCAATTGGCAAGACCTGCAAAGGAAGAGTTTCAGGACAAGGACCTGCATGCGCTTCATTTCCACAATCATTTGGAGCAAAAAGAGTTTGAGGAAATGGTGGCCCTAGCGCGGGACTATATTCGAAAAGGAGATATGTTCCAATGCGTGCTCAGTCAACGTTTTTCAGCTGATTTTTCAGGAAAACCATTGGATTATTACCGCAATTTGCGCGTGACCAATCCTTCGAATTATCTCTATTTTTATGATTTTGGGGAGTACCAAATTATCGGGGCCAGTCCAGAAAGTCTGGTGTCGGTCAAGGATCGAGTGGTGACGACCAACCCTATTGCCGGCACGCGTCCAAGAGGGATCGATGAAGAGGCCGATCGGCAGTTGGCAGCTGAGTTGACAGGGGATCCAAAAGAAGTCGCAGAACACCGCATGTTAGTGGATCTAGGGCGAAACGATATTGGGCGTATCGCTCAAAATGGGACGGTCGAAGTGACCAAATATATGGAAGTGGAATTCTTCCGTTATGTCATGCACCTGACCAGTGTTGTCAAGGGGCAATTACTTCCGGGGCTAGCCTCCATTGAGGCTCTGAAGGCAACTCTTCCAGCTGGAACCGTTTCGGGTGCTCCGAAAATCCGAGCCATGAAGCGGATCTATGAGGCAGAAAAAGAGAAAAGAGGCGTCTACGCGGGGGCTATTGGCTATCTCTCTGTGACGGGGGATCTCGATTTTGCTATTGCCATTCGAACCATGATCCTCAAAAATAAGAAGGCTTATGTGCAGGCAGGAGCAGGAATTGTTTATGATTCGATTGCTGAAAATGAATACCAAGAAACCGTCAATAAGGCAAAATCGATGACAAGGATTGGAGAAGAAGGATGATTTTATTAGTTGATAATTACGATTCATTTACCTACAATTTAGCACAGTATATCGGGAAATTTGATGAGGTCCAGGTGCTTCGAAATGATGATCCGGATCTGTACCAAGTTGCCCAAGAAGCAGATGCCTTGGTCTTTTCTCCAGGTCCAGGTTGGCCAAAGGATGCGGGCAAGATGGAGGAGATGATCCGAGATTTCGCGGGGGTCAAACCAATCTTGGGGATCTGCTTGGGACATCAAGCGATTGCGGAAGTTTTTGGAGGACGCTTAGGATTGGCCCCTCAGGTCATGCATGGCAAACAAAGCCAGATCCAGCAAGAAGCTCCCTCTCCGCTATATGCGGGTGTCGCAAAAGAAGTTCCAGTCATGCGCTACCATTCGCTGACGATTGAAGACATGCCAGAGGAGTTTGTCATTACTTCTCGGACGATGGATGATGGAGCAATTATGGGAATTCAACACCGCAGCTTACCGATTTATGGCTTTCAATACCATCCAGAAAGTATCGGGACGCCAGATGGGCTCAAGACCATCGAAAATTTTGTCAAACTAGTCAAGGAGCGGAAGATGAAACAAGTGCTTGCTAAAGTAGCGGAAGGAATGGATCTAACCGGTGCAGAGTTAGAAGCTGCTATGGAGGAAGTCGTTGCTGGTCGTGCTTCAGAAGCGCAGGTGACGGCCCTGCTTCTAGGCCTCAAAATGAAGGGGGAAACTGTTGAAGAACGGACGGCTATTGCAAAAGTGATGCAGGCTTATGCAGTCGCTATTCCTACAGAAGTTCAAGGAGCGATGGACAATTGTGGAACTGGGGGCGATCGTTCTTATAGTTTCAATATTTCAACAACAGCTGCCTTTGTTCTCGCTGGCGGTGGTGTCAAGATGGCGAAACACGGAAATCGCTCGATCTCTTCTAAATCTGGTTCTGCGGATGTGCTAGAAGCGCTAGGGATTAACCTTGATTTGGGTCCAGAAGACTTGGGACGAGTGTTTGAAAAAGCGGGCATTGTCTTTCTATTTGCCAAAAATCTGCATCCTGGCATGCGCTATATTATGCCAGCTCGCTTGGCGCTAGGAGTTCCAACGGTGATGAATTTGACCGGTCCTCTCATTAATCCGATTCCTCTAGAAACCCAGCTATTGGGAACCAGTCGTCCGGATATGCTGGAAAGTACGGCAGAGATTCTAAAGAATTTGGGAAGGAAACGCGCAGTGGTGGTGAGTGGCCCACAAGGTTTGGACGAGGCAGGCCTTGATGGAGAAACCCAGCTAGCTATTTTGGAAAATGGACAGGTTACCTTATCCAACTTTCAACCAGAAGATATGGGAATGGAGCGCGTTGAAATTGATCAAGTACGTGGTGGAGACGCCAAACGCAATGCGGAAATTTTGCTCAGTGTCTTGAAGAATGAAGCAAGTCCCTTCTTAGAGGTGACTGTCTTGAATGCTGGCCTTGGTTTTTTTGCCAATGGCAAAGTAGATTCTATCAAGGAAGGGGTTGCCTTGGCACGTGAAGTGATTGCCAGTGGGGCTGCCCTTGAGAAATTGAGATTATTACAGGAGTATCAAAAATGAGTCAAGAATTCTTGCCAAAGATTCTAAAGGAAAAGGCGCGTGAAGTGGCTACGATGAAAGAAGAGGAACTCCAACCTTTGCGTGAGACCTACCGCTTGTATGATTACCTAAAGAGTCATCCAGATAAGCTTCAGGTCATCGCAGAGGTGAAAAAGGCTAGCCCGAGTCTGGGAGATATTCATGTGGATGTGGATATCGTTGCGCAGGCTAATACCTACGAAGAAAATGGAGCTGTGATGATTTCTGTCTTGACCGATGAAGTGTTTTTCAAGGGCAGTATCGAGTATCTCCGGGAAATATCTAGTCAAGTACGTATCCCCACCCTCAATAAAGATTTTATTGTGGATGAAAAGCAAATAATTCGGGCGCGAAACGCAGGGGCGACCGTGATCTTGTTGATTGTTGCAGCCTTGTCAGAGGCTCGTCTGAAGGAGCTCTATGAGTTTGCGACCCATCTTGGCCTGGAGGTTTTGGTGGAGACCCATAATCTGACAGAACTAGAGGTAGCTCACCGGATTGGGGCTCAGATCATCGGGGTCAATAATCGCAACTTGGTGACCTTTGAGACAGATCTCCATACTAGCCTTGAAGTGGCGACCAATTTTGAACAAGAACCGGTTTACATCTCTGAGTCTGCTATTTTTACAGCAGCAGATGCGCGCATGCTCGCTCCTTATTTTAATGGCATTCTCGTTGGGACAGCCCTCATGAAGGCAGATAATGTGGCTGAAAAAGTAAAGGAGTTGCAGATTGACAAAGGTTAAAATTTGCGGATTATCCACCCCAGAAGCTGTCCAGACAGCTGTTGAGGCAGGTGCGGATTACATTGGTTTTGTCTTTGCACCAAGCAAACGGCAAGTGACACTAGAGCAAGCTCGGCAGTTGGCTACAGGGATTCCAGAGAGAGTTCAAAAAGTCGGAATTTTTGTATCACCACAAAGAGAAGAAGTGGAGAAAGCTTGCCAAGTTGTGGGCTTGGACCTGATACAAGTGCATGGACCGATGGATGATGCCATCTTGCAAGAGTTTCCCCAACAAACGATTCGCGCTGTTCAAGTGGGGAAAGATGCAGCACTTCCTGATACCAGTGCCGACTATCTGCTCTTTGATGCTCCTGTAGCAGGAAGTGGAGAGACTTTTAACTGGAAAAAGCTCGAAAGTCAAAACGTCACAAAGCCCTTCTTTATTGCAGGAGGCTTGACGGAAGACAACGTAGCAGATGCCATCCGCTTCTTTCATCCTTATGCGGTGGATGTATCCAGTGGGGTCGAGACAAATGGAATAAAAGATCAAGAAAAGATAAAACGATTTATAGAAAGGGTCAAGCATGGCATATAAACAACCAGATCAAAACGGATTTTACGGGCGGTTCGGGGGACGATTTGTCCCTGAAACCTTGATGACAGCAGTTTTAGAATTAGAAGAAGCCTACAGAGAAAGTCAAGCAGATCCTTCTTTTCAAGCAGAATTGGATCAGCTTCTGAAACAATATGTCGGTCGGGAAACACCGCTCTATTATGCTAAAAATCTTACCAAATATGTCGGTGGAGCCAAGATCTTTCTTAAAAGAGAAGATCTCAACCACACAGGAGCTCATAAAATTAACAATGCTCTAGGACAGGTTTTGCTGGCACACCGAATGGGTAAAAAGAAGATCATCGCAGAAACAGGGGCTGGACAGCACGGTGTTGCAACGGCAACGGCCGCTGCTTTATTTGATATGGAATGCACCATCTACATGGGGGAAGAAGATGTCAGACGCCAAGCCCTTAATGTCTTTCGGATGGAGTTGTTGGGGGCAAAGGTTCAATCGGTAACAGATGGGTCGCGTGTCCTCAAGGATGCAGTCAATGCTGCCCTTAGAGCCTGGGTAGCAAACGTGGAGGATACCCACTATATCATGGGATCTGCTCTAGGGCCTCATCCATTCCCAGAGATTGTCCGTGATTTTCAAAGTGTCATCGGTCGAGAAGCCAAACGCCAATTTGCAGAGCAAAATGACGGTGCTCTGCCAGATGCCGTCCTAGCCTGTGTGGGAGGCGGATCGAACGCTATTGGCCTCTTTTATCCTTTTGTAGAGGATACAACTGTTGCTATGTATGGGGCAGAAGCGGCTGGCCTTGGGGTAGATACAGACCAGCATGCAGCAACCTTGACCAAGGGACGTCCGGGAGTCCTTCACGGAGCCTTGATGGATGTTTTACAGGATGCGCATGGACAGATTTTAGAAGCCTTCTCGATTTCAGCAGGTCTCGATTATCCAGGAATTGGGCCAGAGCATTCTTATTTCCATGAGATCAAGCGGGCAACCTATGTGCCTGTAACAGACCAGGAAGCGCTAGAAGCCTTTCAATTGCTTTCAAAAGTAGAAGGAATCATTCCAGCCCTGGAATCGAGCCATGCTATCGCCTATGCGGTGAAATTGGCCAAGGAGATGGGGCCTAAAAAATCCATGATCGTCTGCTTATCAGGTCGTGGGGATAAAGATGTGGTACAAGTCAAAGACCGCCTAGAACAAGAGAGAGGAGAGTAAGATGGAAAAGACCTTAACAGAGCATTTACAAAAGCTGAAAGACCAGCAGCAAGGGATCTTTGTTCCTTATATCATGGCAGGAGATCATGAAAAAGGCTTGGCAGGTTTGCAGGAAACCATCCAATTTTTGGAGGAGCTTGGTGTCTCAGCTATTGAGGTTGGCATTCCTTTTTCAGATCCAGTGGCAGATGGCCCTGTGATTGAAGAGGCAGGATTGCGAAGTTTAGCCCATGGGACGACGACAGAGGAACTGGTGCAAACAATCCAGCGTCTGGAGACAACTGTTCCTTTGGTCATCATGACCTATTTCAATCCCTTGTTCCAATATGGTCTCGAAAACTTCTTTAGAGATTTAGAAGGAACAGCGGTCAAGGGAGTGATTATCCCCGATCTTCCTCATGAGCATGCGGATCTGGTAGAGCCTCTCATAGCGGATAAAGACATCGCTTTGGTTCCACTAGTGAGCTTAACCACAAGAATCGAGCGCCAGAAGAAATTGATCCAAGATGCAGAAGGTTTTATCTATGCTGTTGCTGTCAATGGTGTGACGGGGAAAGCTGGTAGCTATCGAGACGATCTGGACCACCACTTGGCCCAATTACACGAAATAGCTTCGATTCCTGTTTTAACAGGTTTTGGAGTTTCCAGCATGGAGGATATTCACCGTTTCAACAAGGTCTCAGATGGCGTTATTGTGGGATCTAAAATCGTTAAGGCTCTCCACCAAGGGGAGACAGAAGCCATCTCTCATTTTATTTCTCAAGCAGTGAAGGGCTAACAGGTCTATTCTATTTGTAATTGGCTCGATTCTCCTAGATCAAGCTCTTTGTCTACTATTTTAAACATTGCCCTCGTTTGTCTTTACAAACGAGGGTTTCTCGATACAATAGAGATAGTAATAAGAAAAGAGGAGAAGAGAATGATAAGCCTTGAAGAGATTGATCAAGTCGTCCAGTCAGGCCCTTTTGAACCAAGCTGGGACTCTCTTAGCCATCAAGTTTGTCCAGACTGGTATCGGGATGCTAAATTTGGAATATTTATCCACTGGGGGGTCTACAGTGTACCTGCCTTCGGTTCAGAGTGGTATTCACGAAATATGTATATCCAAGGGAATCCTTGCTATGACTACCATCGAGAGTATTTTGGAGACCAGGCTAGCTTGGGCTACAAGGATCTCATTCCTCTCTTTACAGCAGATCGATTTGATCCGGCATCTTGGCTGGATCTCTTTCAAAAAGCAGGCGCTCAGTATTTTTTCCCAGTTGCGGAGCACCACGATGGTTTTCAGATGTATGCCTCTACTCTCTCGCCTTATAATAGCTTAGAAATGGGGCCAAGACGAGATGTTTTAGGAGAACTGAGGGCGGAAGCAGAAAAACGTGGTCTACACTTCTGTACATCTTCTCACCGGGCAGAGCACCAGTTTTTCTTTTCACATGGCAAGGAGTTTGCTAGTGACATTCCGCAAGAAGTCCCAAGAGACAGCCTTTATTGGCCAGCCGAGCCAGAGCCAAAGGATCATTTTGATCTGACTTCCAAGCCTTATCCAAGTAAAGAATTCTTGGAAGATTGGCTGTCGCGAACCTGTGAACTGGTGCGGGACTACCAGCCAGAGCTCCTTTATTTTGACTGGTGGATCCAGCATGAGAGTTTCCGTCCTTACTTGATGCGCTTTTTGGCGTATTATTACAATCTAGCAGCACAAGAGGATCGCAAGGTGGCTGTTTGTTACAAACAGGATGCCCTACCTTTTGGTTCAGGAATCGTCGAGATGGAGCGGGGAGGATACGGAGAGACGCAAGCCTTTCCGTGGCAAATGGATACCGCGATCGCCCGTAATTCTTGGTGTTATACCCAGGATCTAGCCTACAAGACCAGTAAGGAATTGCTACAAAATTTAGTTGATGTTGTGGCAAAAAATGGCAATCTTCTGCTCAATATTGGACCCAAGGCAGATGGCACTATCCCTGAGCAAGACCAAGACATTCTCACAGAGATCGGGGAGTGGCTGGCGGTAAACGGAGAAGCCATTTATCAGAGCCGGCCTTGGCGGGTGTCGTCGGACGGACCGACCGAGGCCCAGGAAGGTTCCTTCTCAGATGGGAAAGCGCCACTCTATACCAACCAAGATTTCCGCTATACCATGCGTGAAGGCCTACTTTATGCTATTCAGCTGGAACCAAGTGGACGGACAGAAGAGCTGACCTTGCCGTCTCTCGCCTATGATCTCAAGCAACCGAGAATCCTTCATGCGCGTATTCGGCAGGTAGAGCTCCTTGGAGAAAGCCAGCTCCTTTCTTGGAGTCAAGATGACCAAGGGCTCCACCTTCGATTACCAGCTTGCAGCAAAAAACAACCGCGTGTTTTGCGTCTCAGTTTTTAGTTTTCTTGAAGCTTTCTATAAGGAATGGTTTAGGTTTCTCTTGTATACTGTACTCATCCAATAAGAAATGAGGTACAGAAAATGAAAATCTCAGTCAATTATCCAAAACGCTTTAAGAAATTGCCACAACAAGGGTCTTGTTACGGCGAATAAACGCTTCTCTTCATTTTTCATAAGAAACTCCTAAAGAAGGCTCTACCCGAAAGGGTAGAGTTTTTATGTACCAGAGACCTTGTGATTCGTGGTATAATAGGCCTATGGAAAAAAAGAACAAATTACTACTCATCGACGGGTCTTCCGTCGCTTTTCGTGCCTTTTTTGCACTCTACAATCAAATTGATCGCTTCAAAAATGCCAATGGGTTGCATACCAATGCGGTCTATGGCTTTAACCTTATGTTGAGCCATCTCTTGGAGCGCATCCAACCAACCCATGTCCTCGTAGCTTTTGATGCAGGAAAGACGACTTTTCGGACGGAGATGTATGCCGACTACAAAGGGGGCCGTGCAAAAACACCAGATGAGTTCCGCGAGCAGTTTCCTTTCATTCGTGAACAACTGGATCATATGGGAATCCGCCATTATGAGCTGACCCAGTATGAAGCAGATGATATTATTGGAACGCTGGACAAGTTGGCAGAATCAACTTCTGATCCTTTTGATGTGACCATTGTTTCAGGGGATAAGGATTTGATCCAGCTGACAGATGACAATACGGTGGTTGAAATCTCAAAAAAAGGAGTGGCGGAGTTTGAGGAATTCACTCCAGCCTATCTGAAAGAAAAGATGGGACTGACACCAGAGCAATTTATCGACCTCAAGGCCTTGATGGGAGATAAGTCGGATAACATCCCAGGTGTCACCAAGATTGGAGAAAAGACCGGGATTAAACTACTCCTAGAATACGGTTCTCTCGATGGCATTTATGAGCATATTGATGAGATGAAGGCTTCTAAGATGAAGGAAAACCTCATCAACGACAAGGAACAGGCCTATCTGTCTAAGACTTTGGCGACCATCGATACCAATGCGCCTATTGAAATTGGGCTGGACGATATCACCTATACGGGTCCTCATCTAGAAAATCTCGCCAAATTTTATGAGGAGATGGGCTTTAAGCAACTCCGTCAGGCCTTGGATTTGAGCGGAGAAGCGACAACTCCTGTAGCCCTTGACTACACAGAAGTCGAGCAAGTCACTTCCGATATGCTCACGGAAGATAGTTTCTTCCATTTTGAGATGTTTGGTGACAACTACCATACAGAACCCATCATTGGTTTTGCATGGGGGACAAAAGGTCAGCTCTACGCGAGTACAGATACTGGTCTTTTACAAACACCGATTTTCAAAGAATTTTTAGAAAAAACACCGCTCAAGGTCTATGACTTCAAACGGGCCAAAGTCTTGCTTACCCACTTGGGCATTACCCTTCAAAATCCCGCGTTTGACAGTCGATTGGCCAAGTATCTCTTATCGACCGTAGAGGACAATGAAATTTCAACCATTGCCAGTCTCTATAGCCAGATTGCACTACCGCTGGACGAAGTCGTTTATGGCAAGGGAGCAAAAAAAGCCATTCCAGAAAAGGCGGTCCTATTAGAGCATTTGGCCCGAAAAGTCGCTGTTTTGCTAGACACTGAAGAGCCTATGATGGAGCAACTAAAAGCTCACGACCAACTAGATCTGCTCTATGATATGGAGCAACCACTAGCAGCTGTTTTGGCCAAGATGGAAATCGCGGGGATTAAGGTGGAACGCCAGACCCTTCAAGATATGCAGGTGGAAAACGAAGCAGTCTTGGAGCGCTTGACTCAAGAAATCTATGAGCTTGCTGGAGAAGAATTTAATATCAATTCTCCAAAACAATTGGGTGTCATCCTCTTTGAAAAATTGAAACTCCCTCTTGAATACACCAAGAAGACCAAAACCGGCTATTCCACAGCTGTTGATGTCTTGGAACGCCTGGCTCCAATCGCCCCGATCGTGTCTAAGATTCTTGAATACCGCCAAATTGCTAAGATCCAATCGACCTATGTCATCGGTCTTCAAGACTGGATTTTGGAAGATGGAAAGATCCATACCCGCTATGTACAGGATTTAACGCAGACAGGACGCTTGTCCAGCGTGGATCCCAACCTGCAAAATATCCCTGTCCGTTTGGAGCAAGGCCGTCTTATTCGCAAGGCCTTTGTCCCAGAAGAGGAAAACAGTGTCTTGTTGAGTTCAGACTATTCACAGATCGAATTGCGCGTCTTAGCCCATATTTCGGGAGATGAGCATTTGATTGATGCCTTTAAACATGGGGCAGATATCCATACATCGACTGCGATGCGGGTCTTCAATATTGAAAAACCAGAAGACGTGACACCGAATGACCGTCGCAATGCCAAGGCAGTAAACTTCGGTGTGGTTTATGGAATTTCCGACTTTGGACTGTCTAACAACCTAGGGATCAGCCGAAAAGAAGCTAAGGCCTACATTGAGACCTACTTCGAACGCTACCCTGGCATCAAGGACTATATGGAGAGAGTGGTGCGGGAAGCGCGTGATAAAGGCTATGTGGAGACTCTCTTCAAGCGTCGTCGGGAGATTCCAGATATCAATTCTCGCAACTTCAATGTTCGAGGCTTTGCGGATCGGACGGCTATCAACTCACCGATCCAAGGATCGGCAGCCGATATCTTGAAAATTGCTATGATCCACTTGGACCAAGCGCTAGAAAGAGGAGCATACAAGACCAAGATGCTTCTTCAGGTCCACGATGAAATCGTTCTGCAAGTACCAAGTGAGGAGCTGGCAGCGATCAAAGAACTCGTCAAAGAGACCATGGAATCCGCTATTGAGCTTGCGGTACCACTGGAAGCCGATGAGAATGCAGGCAAAACATGGTATGAAGCCAAATAAGATCGAGTTTGTTTAAAACAGAAAGCGGTAGGAGACTTTTCAGTTTTCTACCGCTTTTAACGACAAACACTTGCAATGCCCTTCGTATTGTTATACTATTTAAAGAAAGGAAACGCATACAAAAGGAGATTCATATGGCCTATTCATTTCGCAATCCTAGTGATGGCATTATCAAACATTACCTAGAAACCAGTAAAATCATTGCTGTAGTTGGATTATCTGACCGTGAAGATACGACCAGCCATCGTGTCAGCAAGGAGATGCAAGAGCGGGGCTATCGGATTATTCCCGTTAATCCTCGTGCAGCCGGTGGGCAAATCCTTGGAGAAACGGTATACGCTAGCTTGCAGGAAATTCCTTTCCCAGTAGATATCGTCGATGTTTACCGTCGCAGTGAGTTTTTGCCAGATGTAGCGCGTGACTTTATAGAATCGGATGCGAAGATTTTCTGGGCACAACTAGAGCTGGAAAATCAAGAAGCAGAAGAAATCCTTCGTGAAGCTGGACGAGAAGATATCGTCATGAACCGCTGTATTAAACGGGAACACACCCGACTGATCTTAGGAGACTCTCTATACGGTTTATAAATGACAAGAAATTAACAGTAGAACGATAGAAGAAAACCCCCAGCAGGAAACTGGGGTTTTCTTCTTACTCTTATTTCGTTTCATAGCTTGGATGGCCTGTGAAATGGCGCGGCCCTTGTTTGATCTGCTTGATTTGATCGTAAAATGCAATTTGGCAGTTGATAAAATAAGGCATAGTATAAAAACCAATGACATCGCGCGTGAAGTAATTCAGGAAGTACCATCCAAACAAGGTTAAATCGAGTACCAGGCGATTGCTGCGGAAGCCTTTCATGGTTTCACGACTTTGACGAAGGACTCCCAAAGCTCCCTTGTAGTCGCCGTCTCGTAGTTGTTCGTAGAGGATCAATTCGACCAAGCTGAGACTATAGTACTGTGGCAAGTAAAAGAGGAGACCAAGTAGGCCTAGAACGACACCTGCTGTCATCAGAGGCATTTGACGCATCATGGCCTGAAATTCAGGACTAGCAGCCGTCAAAGTGCTGGGATTGCTGACCTTGTCGTAGATCGCCAAGAATTGAGTGCTAGCATAGGTGCTAACGAGACTCCCAGCATAGAGGATGAGTCCCCATAAAAAGAGGATGACTTGCTTTAAGAACAAGGTGATGAAGACAGGGGTGAAGCGATCCTGTTGAAAGATATCCAAGACCCGTGCTCGGTGTTCGATCTTGGGATTGATCGCATCCAGATAGCTAAAAGTCGCACCAACCACTAAAATGGAGATGATGAAGGCAACAACAGAGGGAAAGAGCTGTAGCTGTATCATGTAGATACTTGCTTGCTGTAAGGTCATATCCGCTAGCAAATCAATCAGATTTTGCCCGCTTAAGAGAAAGTTAGCAAGAATGGTCAATAGGACTGGCAGGGCAAATAGGATAGCTAAGCCCGGTTGCTGGACTTGCATGGTACGTGCCCGGAGGCGAATCAGTTTAAGGTTCATAGATGACACTCTCTTCATAGTAGTACTTTTTATTATAACATAAGTCCGTGACAGAGCCGGTAAAATTTGGTACAATCGTACAGGTGCTCACAGGAAAACTGTGACAGGAATAAGAAGGCTGGGACTGTTTTTCCCAGTACGGAGGTAACCATGACAGATTCACCGATTCAATATCGATTAATCAAAAAAGAAAAGCATACAGGTGCTCGTCTGGGAGAAATTATCACCCCTCACGGGACCTTCCCAACCCCAATGTTTATGCCTGTAGGGACTCAGGCAACCGTTAAGACCCAATCGCCAGAAGAACTCAAGGAAATGGGTTCCGGAATTATCTTGGCCAACACCTACCATCTCTGGCTTCGTCCCGGGGACGACTTGGTCGCAAAAGCAGGAGGACTGCACCAGTTCATGAACTGGGACCAGCCGATTTTGACAGATAGTGGAGGCTTCCAAGTCTATTCATTAGCGGATACCCGCAACATCACCGAAGAAGGGGTAACCTTTAAAAACCACCTCAACGGCTCGAAGATGTTCCTCTCTCCAGAAAAGGC
Organism: Streptococcus sp. OMI750; assembly: GCF_047463895.1. NCBI lineage: Bacteria > Bacillati > Bacillota > Bacilli > Lactobacillales > Streptococcaceae > Streptococcus > Streptococcus sp. OMI750. The sequence goes on along the minus strand of NZ_JASHCZ010000006.1, from coordinate 17,416 downwards.
CATCTCCATCCAAAACAATCTAGGGAGCGACATCATGATGTCCTTTGATGAATGCCCTCAGTTCTATCAGCCCTATGATTATGTGAAAAAATCAATCGAACGGACCAGTCGTTGGGCAGAACGTGGCCTGAAGGCTCACCGTCGTCCTCATGATCAAGGTCTTTTCGGGATTGTTCAAGGGGCTGGATTTGAAGACTTGCGCCGTCAGTCTGCCCAAGATTTGGTCAGCATGGACTTTCCAGGCTATTCTATCGGTGGCTTAGCTGTTGGGGAAAGCCATGAAGAGATGAATGCCGTGCTTGATTTCACAACTCCGCTCTTACCAGAGAACAAGCCACGCTATCTCATGGGAGTAGGAGCTCCAGACAGTTTGATTGATGGGGTTATTCGTGGAGTGGACATGTTTGACTGTGTCTTGCCGACGCGGATTGCGCGAAATGGTACCTGTATGACTAGTCAAGGACGCCTAGTAGTGAAAAATGCGCAATTTGCAGAAGACTTTACACCGCTGGATCCCGAATGTGATTGCTACACTTGTAAGAATTACACCCGAGCTTATCTTCGCCACCTCCTCAAGGCAGATGAGACCTTCGGCATTCGCTTGACTAGCTACCACAACCTCTATTTCTTGATCAACCTCATGAAACAGGTCCGTCAAGCCATCATGGATGACAATCTCTTAGAATTCCGTGAGCATTTCGTCGAAAAATATGGCTATAACAAATCAGGACGGAATTTCTAGAAATAGATAAATAGGAAGAAAAAAGACTACAGCCATCTGAGAATAATAGGAATAACTGCTAGACGCAGTGGTTGATTGGTATCTTTGTTCGCTTGTTAAGCTCCAAAGATAACCTAATCAACTGTGCGGGGGCGAGACGACGAACAAATTGGATATAAATTTGTTCTGTCTCGCTCCCTTTTTCCTATATAATAGCAACTTTTTTAGCACGCTTTTTCTTTCGAAAACACTTTCATCAAAAAAACGAAAAAAATCTTCTCAAATCCCTTGCATTGGGCCTTTGTTTGTGTTAAACTACTATGGTGCTGTGAAAAGCAGCTATTAGCTTTGATGCAAGAGGTTGCGACACGCTCGGTTGCATTGCCACGCAACGCGCGTCGGTTTTCTTGTGGAGCTAGCCTATTATCTTAAATAGACGAAAAGGAGAAAAAGATGGCAAACAAAAAAATCCGCATCCGTTTGAAAGCGTACGAACACCGTACACTCGACACAGCGGCTGCAAAAATCGTAGAATCAGCTACTCGTACAGGTGCACAAGTTGCGGGGCCAATCCCACTTCCAACTGAACGTAGCCTCTACACAATCATTCGTGCGACTCACAAATACAAAGATTCTCGCGAACAATTCGAAATGCGTACACACAAACGTTTGATCGACATCATCAACCCAACTCAAAAAACAGTTGACGCTTTGATGAAATTGGATCTTCCAAGTGGTGTAAACGTAGAAATCAAACTTTAATCTAAAGCTTGATCGAGAGCATAAAAAACGCTCGTTAAAAACTTTTTGAATAAAAAACTATAGAAAAGGAACTATTTTCTCATGACAAAAGGAATCTTAGGGAAAAAAGTGGGAATGACTCAAATCTTCACTGAAGCTGGCGAATTGATCCCTGTAACAGTTATCGAAGCAACTCCAAACGTTGTTCTTCAAGTTAAAACTGTTGAAACAGATGGTTACAACGCTATCCAAGTTGGTTTCGATGACAAACGCGAAGTATTGAGCAACAAACCTGCTAAAGGACATGTAGCAAAAGCTAACACGGCTCCTAAGCGCTTCATTCGTGAATTCAAAAACGTTGAAGGCTTGGAAGTTGGTGCTGAAATCACAGTTGACACTTTCGAAGCTGGAGACATTGTTGATGTAACTGGTACTTCTAAAGGTAAAGGTTTCCAAGGTGTTATCAAACGCCACGGACAATCACGTGGACCAATGGCTCACGGTTCTCGTTACCACCGTCGTCCAGGTTCTATGGGACCTGTTGCACCTAACCGCGTATTCAAAGGTAAAAACCTTGCAGGACGTATGGGTGGCGATCGTGTAACAATTCAAAACCTTGAAGTTGTACAAGTTGTTCCAGAAAAGAACGTTATCCTTATCAAAGGTAACGTACCAGGTGCTAAGAAATCTCTTATCACTATCAAGTCAGCAGTTAAAGCTGGTAAATAATAAGGAAAGGGGAATACAGTCAAAATGGCAAATGTAACATTATTCGACCAAACTGGTAAACAAGCGGGCGAAGTTGTTCTTAACGATGCGATCTTTGGTATCGAACCAAACCAAGCAGTTGTATTTGATGTGATCATCAGCCAACGTGCTAGCCTTCGTCAAGGAACTCACGCAGTTAAAAACCGTTCAGCCGTTTCAGGTGGCGGACGCAAACCATGGCGTCAAAAAGGAACTGGACGTGCTCGTCAAGGTTCTATCCGCTCTCCACAATGGCGTGGTGGTGGAATTGTCTTCGGACCAACTCCGCGTAGCTATGCGTACAAACTTCCTCAAAAAGTTCGTCGCCTTGCACTTAAATCTGTTTACTCAGAAAAAGTTGCTGAAAACAAATTTGTAGCCGTTGATTCTCTTGAATTTACAGCTCCAAAAACTGCTGAATTTGCAAAAGTTCTTGCAGCTTTGAGCATCGATTCTAAAGTCCTTGTTATTCTTGAAGAAGGAAATGAATTCGCAGCTCTTTCAGCTCGTAACCTTCCAAACGTGAAAGTTGCGACTGCTACAACTGCAAGTGTTCTTGACATCGCAAATAGTGACAAACTTCTTGTTACTCAAGCAGCTATCTCTAAAATCGAGGAGGTTCTTGCATAATGAATTTGTATGATGTTATCAAAAAACCTGTTATCACTGAAAAGTCAATGGCTCAACTTGAAGCAGGCAAATATGTATTCGAAGTTGACACTCGCGCTCACAAACTTTTGATCAAACAAGCTGTTGAAGCTGCGTTTGAAGGTGTAAAAGTTGCGAATGTGAACACTGTAAACGTAAAACCTAAAGCAAAACGCGTTGGACGTTACACTGGTTTTACTTCAAAAACTAAAAAAGCTATCATCACGCTTGCAGCTGATTCTAAAGCAATCGAGTTGTTTGCTACTGAAGCTGAATAATCTAAGGAGGAAATATCGTGGGAATTCGTGTTTATAAACCAACAACAAACGGTCGCCGTAATATGACTTCTTTGGATTTCGCTGAAATCACAACAAACACACCTGAGAAAACTTTGCTTGTTTCTCTTAAAAACAAAGCAGGTCGTAACAACAACGGTCGTATCACAGTTCGTCACCAAGGTGGTGGACACAAACGTCATTACCGTTTGATCGATTTCAAACGTAACAAAGATGGAGTTGAAGCAGTCGTTAAAACGATCGAATACGATCCAAACCGCTCAGCTAACATCGCGCTTGTACACTACACTGACGGTGTGAAAGCTTACATCATTGCCCCTAAAGGTCTTGAAGTAGGTCAACGCATCGTATCAGGACCAGAAGCAGATATCAAAGTCGGAAACGCTCTTCCACTTGCTAACATCCCAGTTGGTACTTTGATCCACAACATCGAATTGAAACCTGGTAAAGGTGGAGAATTGGTACGTGCTGCTGGAGCTTCTGCTCAAGTATTGGGTTCTGAAGGTAAATATGTACTTGTTCGTCTTCAATCAGGCGAAGTTCGTATGATTCTTGGAACTTGCCGTGCTACAGTTGGTGTTGTCGGAAACGAACAACATGGACTTGTTAACCTTGGTAAAGCGGGACGTAACCGCTGGAAAGGTGTTCGCCCTACAGTTCGTGGTTCTGTAATGAACCCGAATGATCACCCACACGGTGGTGGTGAAGGTAAAGCACCAGTTGGACGTAAAGCGCCATCTACTCCTTGGGGTAAACCTGCGCTTGGTCTTAAAACTCGTAACAAGAAAGCGAAATCTGACAAACTTATCGTTCGTCGTCGCAACCAAAAATAATCATAAGCAACTAGCTTACACTTTCCGCCAGCTCGGTAGCGCTGCCTAGCAGCGCAAGCCGCTGTGGTACTAAATTTTAAAGGAGAAAATTACAAAATGGGACGTAGTCTTAAAAAAGGACCTTTCGTCGATGAGCATTTGATGAAAAAAGTTGAAGCTCAAGCAAACGACGAAAAGAAAAAAGTAATTAAAACTTGGTCACGTCGTTCAACGATCTTCCCAAGTTTCATCGGATACACTATCGCAGTTTATGATGGACGTAAACATGTACCTGTTTACATCCAAGAAGACATGGTAGGTCACAAGCTTGGTGAATTTGCACCAACTCGTACTTACAAAGGTCACGCGGCAGACGACAAGAAGACACGTAGAAAATAAGGAGAACATAAATGGCAGAAATTACTTCAGCTAAAGCAATGGCTCGTACAGTGCGTGTTTCACCTCGTAAATCACGTCTTGTTCTTGACAACATCCGTGGTAAAAGCGTAGCCGATGCCATCGCTATTTTGACATTCACACCAAACAAAGCTGCAGGGATCATCCTTAAAGTGTTGAACTCAGCAGTAGCAAACGCTGAAAACAACTTTGGTTTGGAAAAAGCTAACTTGGTAGTATCTGAAGCATTCGCAAACGAAGGACCAACAATGAAACGTTTCCGTCCACGTGCGAAAGGTTCAGCTTCACCAATCAACAAACGTACAGCTCACATCACAGTAGCTGTTGCAGAAAAATAAGGAGGTAAACTCGTGGGTCAAAAAGTACATCCAATTGGTATGCGTGTTGGTATCATCCGTGATTGGGATGCCAAATGGTATGCTGAAAAAGAATACGCGGATTACCTTCATGAAGATCTTGCAATCCGTAAATTCATTCAAAAAGAATTGGCTGACGCAGCCGTTTCAACTATTGAAATCGAACGCGCAGTAAACAAAGTTAACGTTTCTCTTCACACTGCTAAACCAGGTATGGTTATTGGTAAAGGTGGAGCAAACGTTGATGCACTTCGTGCAGCTCTTAACAAATTGACTGGTAAACAAGTACACATCAACATCATTGAGATCAAACGTCCTGACTTGGATGCTCACCTTGTTGGTGAAGGAATTGCTCGTCAATTGGAACAACGTGTTGCTTTCCGTCGTGCACAAAAACAAGCGATCCAACGTGCTATGCGTGCTGGAGCTAAAGGAATCAAAACTCAAGTATCAGGTCGTTTGAACGGTGCAGATATTGCCCGTGCAGAAGGATACTCTGAAGGAACTGTTCCACTCCACACACTTCGCGCTGATATCGATTACGCTTGGGAAGAAGCAGACACTACTTACGGTAAACTTGGTGTTAAAGTATGGATCTACCGTGGTGAAGTTCTTCCAGCTCGTAAAGACGCTAAAGGAGGTAAATAACCAATGTTAGTACCTAAACGTGTAAAACACCGTCGCGAATTCCGTGGTAAAATGCGCGGTGAAGCAAAAGGTGGAAAAGAAGTAGCATTCGGTGAATACGGTCTTCAAGCTACAACTAGCCACTGGATCACAAACCGTCAAATCGAAGCTGCTCGTATCGCCATGACTCGTTACATGAAACGTGGTGGTAAAGTTTGGATTAAGATTTTCCCACACAAATCATACACCGCTAAAGCTATCGGGGTACGTATGGGATCTGGTAAAGGGGCTCCTGAAGGTTGGGTAGCACCAGTTAAACGTGGTAAAGTGATGTTCGAAATCGCTGGTGTATCTGAAGAGATCGCGCGCGAAGCACTTCGTCTTGCTAGCCACAAATTGCCAGTTAAAACTAAATTTGTGAAACGTGAAGCAGAATAAGGAGAGGTCATGAAACTTACAGAAGTAAAAGAATTTGTTAAAGAACTTCGTGGTCTTTCTCAAGAAGAACTCGCGAAGCGTGAAAATGAATTGAAGAAAGAATTGTTTGAACTTCGTTTCCAAGCAGCTGCTGGTCAATTGGAACAAACTGGACGTTTGAAAGAAGTGAAAAAACAAATCGCTCGTATCAAAACTGTTCAATCAGAAGCTAAATAATAGACTAGGGAAGGAGAATTTCAATGGAACGCAATAATCGTAAAGTTCTTGTTGGACGCGTTGTGTCTGACAAAATGGACAAAACAATCACAGTTGTAGTTGAAACTAAACGTAACCACCCAGTCTATGGTAAACGTATCAACTATTCTAAAAAATACAAAGCTCATGATGAAAACAATGTTGCTAAAGAAGGCGATATCGTTCGTATCATGGAAACTCGTCCGCTTTCAGCTACAAAACGCTTCCGTCTTGTAGAAGTCGTTGAAGAAGCGGTCATCATCTAATCATACCTGAAAGGAGAAAACGTAAATGATTCAAACAGAAACTCGTTTGAAAGTCGCTGACAACAGTGGCGCACGCGAAATCTTGACAATCAAAGTTCTTGGTGGTTCAAAACGTAAATTCGCGAGCATCGGTGATGTAATCGTTGCATCTGTAAAACAAGCTACTCCTGGTGGTGCGGTTAAGAAAGGTGACGTTGTAAAAGCTGTTATCGTTCGTACTAAATCAGGTGCTCGTCGTAAAGATGGTTCATACATCAAGTTCGACGAAAATGCAGCAGTGATCATCCGTGACGACAAAACTCCTCGCGGAACTCGTATCTTTGGTCCAGTTGCACGTGAATTGCGTGACGGTGGATTCATGAAGATCGTATCACTTGCTCCAGAAGTACTTTAATCAATCAAAAACAAACACAGTCCCCTGGCTCAGCCAGGGTGCCCATCGGGCGTAAGAATAAAAGGAGAATAAAATGTTTGTAAAAAAAGGCGACAAAGTTCGCGTTATTGCTGGTAAAGACAAAGGCGTAGAAGCTGTTGTTCTTACTGCTCTTCCAAAAGTAAATAAAGTTGTTGTAGAAGGTGTAAACATCATTAAGAAACACCAACGTCCAAATAACGAAAACCCTCAAGGTGCGATCGTTGAAAAAGAAGCTCCAATCCATGCTTCTAACGTTCAAGTTTTGGACAAAAACGGTGTTGCTGGACGTGTTGGCTACAAATTTGTAGACGGCAAAAAAGTTCGCTACAACAAAAAATCAGGCGAAGTGCTTGACTAATCACGAAGGAAAGGAGAAGTATAATGGCTAATCGTTTAAAAGAAAAATACCTTAATGAAGTAGTACCATCATTGACTGAACAGTTCAACTATTCATCAGTTATGGCTGTGCCAAAAGTTGATAAAATCGTTTTGAACATGGGTGTTGGTGATGCAGTATCAAATGCTAAGAACCTTGAAAAAGCTGCTGAAGAGCTTGCTTTGATCTCAGGTCAAAAACCATTGATCACTAAGGCTAAAAAATCAATCGCCGGCTTCCGTCTTCGTGAAGGTGTTGCGATCGGTGCAAAAGTTACCCTTCGTGGTGAACGTATGTACGAATTTTTGGATAAATTGGTAACAGTTTCACTTCCACGTGTGCGTGACTTCCATGGTGTTCCAACAAAATCATTTGATGGACGTGGAAACTACACACTTGGTGTGAAAGAACAATTGATCTTCCCAGAAATCAACTTTGATGATGTTGATAAAACTCGTGGTTTGGATATCGTAATCGTAACTACAGCGAACACAGACGAAGAATCACGTGCATTGCTTACTGGCCTTGGAATGCCGTTTGCAAAATAATATAGGAGGTAAAACTAATGGCTAAAAAATCTATGATTGCTAAGAACAAACGCCCAGCGAAGTTCTCTACTCAAGCATACACTCGCTGTGAACGTTGTGGACGTCCACACTCAGTTTACCGCAAGTTCAAACTTTGCCGTGTTTGCTTCCGTGAATTGGCATACAAAGGACAAATCCCAGGTGTCACTAAAGCATCTTGGTAATAGTATGATACAAAGAGCGTAACAACCCCAGCAAAAATAGGAGATTAGTGATGGAGCGAAGCTCTGAATCAAACCTATCTTTTTTGCCCAGGTTGTAGCTCTTGTTCAAATGAGTATATTCTCGTTTTCATGTATCAAAATTTTCTGAGCCTAGCTCAATCATTAACTAGCAAGTGCAACTTGCAAACTACTAGTAAGAGGAGAAATAAAAAATGGTTATGACTGACCCAATCGCAGACTTCCTTACACGTATTCGTAACGCTAACCAAGCAAAACACGAAGTACTTGAAGTGCCTGCATCAAACATCAAAAAAGGAATTGCTGAAATCCTTAAACGCGAAGGTTTTGTAAAAAACGTTGAATTCATCGAAGATGACAAACAAGGCATCATCCGTGTATTCTTGAAATACGGACAAAACGGTGAAAAAGTTATCACAAACTTGAAACGTGTATCAAAACCAGGTTTGCGTGTTTACAAAAAACGTGAAGATCTTCCAAAAGTTCTTAACGGACTTGGAATTGCTATCCTTTCAACTTCTGAAGGTTTGCTTACTGATAAAGAAGCACGCCAAAAGAATGTTGGTGGTGAGGTTATCGCTTACGTTTGGTAATTGATGATGTGAGAGCGTTAAAAGAATGCAGTGAAAATAGGAAGTTTGTAGCAGGAGCGATGCTCCAAGACAAACTTATCTTTTTCACCAAATTCTTAGCTCGAACTCAAATCAAGATACACAGTTCTTAGAGCGTGTTCAGTTTAGCTATTGAACTAAATAAGTATCTTAACCCCGTGAAAACTGGCCTTCAAAGGCCTGACAATTTAACAGGAGAATAAAAACATGTCACGTATTGGTAATAAAGTTATCGTGTTGCCTGCTGGTGTTGAACTCACTAACAATGACAACGTAGTAACTGTAAAAGGACCTAAAGGAGAACTTACTCGTGAGTTCTCAAAAGATATTGAAATCCGTGTGGAAGGTACTGAAGTAACTCTTCACCGTCCAAACGATTCAAAAGAAATGAAAACTATCCACGGAACTACTCGTGCCCTTTTGAACAACATGGTTGTTGGTGTATCAGAAGGATTCAAGAAAGAACTTGAAATGCGCGGGGTTGGTTACCGTGCACAACTTCAAGGAAATAAACTTGTCTTGGCTGTAGGTAAATCTCATCCAGATGAAGTTGAAGCTCCAGAAGGAATTACTTTTGAACTTCCAAACCCAACGACTATCGTTATCAGTGGAATTTCAAAAGAAGTAGTTGGTCAAACAGCTGCTTACGTACGTAGCCTTCGTTCACCAGAACCTTACAAAGGTAAAGGGATCCGTTACGTTGGTGAATTCGTTCGCCGTAAAGAAGGTAAAACAGGTAAATAATGTTGAGTGGTTGCTTATCAACCACCCACCTATTTTCCAACTCAGTGCTTAGCACATGATTTTAAAATTAAGAGGTGAAAATTGTGATTTCGAAACCAGATAAAAATAAAATCCGTCAAAAACGCCACCGTCGCGTTCGCGGAAAACTCTCTGGAACTGCTGATCGCCCACGTTTGAACGTATTCCGTTCTAATACAGGCATCTACGCTCAAGTAATTGATGACGTAGCGGGTGTAACGCTCGCAAGCGCTTCAACTCTTGACAAAGAAGTTTCTAAAGGAACTAAAACTGAACAAGCCGTTGTTGTCGGCAAACTTGTTGCTGAACGTGCAGTTGCTAAAGGTATTTCTGAAGTGGTGTTCGACCGCGGTGGATATCTATATCACGGACGTGTTAAAGCTTTGGCTGATGCAGCTCGTGAAAACGGATTGAAATTCTAATAGGAGGACACTAGAAAATGGCATTTAAAGACAATGCAGTTGAACTTGAAGAACGCGTAGTTGCCATCAACCGTGTTACAAAAGTTGTTAAAGGTGGACGTCGTCTTCGCTTTGCAGCTCTTGTAGTTGTTGGTGACCGTAACGGACGTGTTGGTTTTGGTACAGGTAAAGCTCAAGAAGTACCAGAAGCAATCCGTAAAGCAGTAGAAGATGCTAAGAAAAACTTGATTGAAGTTCCTATGGTTGGAACAACAATTCCTCACGAAGTAACATCAGTATTTGGTGGAGCTCGTGTATTGTTGAAACCAGCTATCGAAGGGGCTGGGGTTGCTGCAGGTGGTGCAGTTCGTGCCGTTGTCGAATTGGCAGGTATTGCAGATGTAACATCTAAATCACTTGGATCAAACACTCCAATCAACATTGTTCGTGCAACAGTGGAAGGTTTAGCTCAATTGAAACGCGCTGAAGAAGTTGCTGCCCTTCGTGGTATTTCAGTTTCTGACTTGGCTTAAGAAAGGAGATTCAAATGGCTCAAATTAAAATTACTTTGACTAAGTCTCCAATCGGACGCATCCCGTCACAACGTAAAACTGTTGTAGCACTTGGACTTGGCAAATTGAACAGCTCTGTTATTAAAGAAGATAACCCAGCAGTACGTGGTATGATCACTGCAGTATCTCACTTGGTAACAGTTGAAGAAGTGAAATAATCTATTTATAATAGAACAAAGTTTTCAGGGGTATGAGAATTTTCTCATCCCCTAAAACTAAATATAAGTATAGGCGAGTTTGTAGTCGGGACACCTTTTCCTGATTGCATGCGTTAGCAATTTACAAAAGAGGAGAAATTAAATAATGAAACTTCATGAATTACAACCTGCTACAGGTTCACGTAAAGTCCGCAACCGTGTTGGTCGTGGTACTTCATCTGGTAATGGTAAAACTTCTGGCCGTGGTCAAAAAGGTCAAAAAGCTCGTAGCGGTGGCGGTGTACGTCTTGGTTTTGAAGGTGGACAAACTCCATTGTTCCGTCGTCTTCCAAAACGTGGATTTACAAACATCAACGCTAAAGAATATGCGATTGTAAACCTTGATCAGTTGAACGTCTTCGAAGATGGTGCCGAAGTAACTCCAGTAGTACTTGTTGAATCAGGAATTGTAAAAGCTGAAAAATCAGGTATCAAAATTCTTGGTAACGGAGAATTGACTAAGAAGTTGACTGTAAAAGCAGCTAAATTCTCTAAATCAGCTGAAGAAGCTATCACTGCTAAAGGTGGTTCAGTTGAAGTCATCTAAGTGAGGTGACCTATGTTTTTAAAATTATTAAAAGATGCATTTAAAGTAAAACAAGTACGTTCAAAGATCTTATTTACAATCTTTATCATTCTTGTTTTCCGCATTGGAACCACGATTACAGTGCCTGGTGTAAATGCGAAAATTTTGAATAGCCTTCAAGATGTGTCCTTCTTGAACATGCTCAGTTTAGTTTCTGGGAATGCTATGAGGAACTTCTCAGTTTTCGCTTTAGGGGTTAGCCCATACATCACAGCTTCCATCGTTGTGCAACTTTTACAAATGGATCTGTTACCTAAGTTTGTTGAATGGGGCAAACAAGGGGAAGTTGGTCGAAGAAAGCTCAACCAAGCAACACGCTATATTTCTTTGGTTCTAGCCTTTGTTCAATCCATCGGGATTACAGCCACCTTCCACACTTTGTCTCAAGCGAAATTGGTAGCTACTCCAAATACCAAGACCTATCTTTTGATCGGTGCCATTCTAACGACTGGTTCAATGATTGTCACTTGGCTCGGAGAGCAAATCTCCGATAAAGGATACGGAAATGGTGTTTCAATGATTATCTTTGCAGGGATTGTGTCATCGATTCCGGAGATGATCAAAGAAATCTATGAAAATGCATTTGTAAATGTTCGCTCTGGTCAATTGACCAATTCACTTATCTTTGTTGGAGTATTAATCCTTGCTATCTTGGTCATTGTTTACTTTACAACCTTTGTAGAGCAAGCTCAATACAAGATTCCAATCCAATATACAAAGATTGCCCAAGGAGCTCCATCAAGTTCTTACCTACCTTTAAAAGTTAACCCAGCGGGAGTTATCCCAGTTATCTTTGCTAGTTCGATTACAGCAGCACCTGCTGCAATTTTTCAAGTCATTAGCGCCATGGGTTATAATGCAGGATGGGTGAAAACAGCACAAGCCATGTTGGCTACAAACACACCTACGGGTGTTGCTATGTACGCCTTACTGATCATTCTATTTACATTCTTCTATACGTTTGTTCAGATCAATCCTGAAAAAACGGCAGAAAACCTTCAAAAGAGCGGTGCCTATATTCCAGGTGTTCGCCCAGGTAAGGGAACAGAAGAATTTATGTCTCGCTTGCTACGTCGTTTAGCATGTGTTGGATCAGTATTCCTTGGCTTTATTACCATCATTCCAATCTTAGCTCGTGATGTATTTGGTTTAACAGATGCGGTTGCTCTTGGAGGAACGAGTTTGTTAATCATTATTTCAACAGGTATTGAAGGAATGAAACAATTGGAAGGCTACTTATTAAAACGTAAGTATGTCGGATTTATGGACACAACAACAGAATAGAATAAGGTTGACTTTGTCAGCCTTCTATTTTGTTTTTAAATGGAAATAGGAATTTGCTCCTGCTTCCATTTAAAAACAAAATAAGGAGGATTCATCATGAATCTTTTAATTATGGGATTGCCTGGAGCAGGTAAGGGGACCCAAGCAGCGAAAATCGTGGAAGAGTTTCACGTAGCGCATATCTCTACCGGTGATATGTTCCGCGCAGCAATGGCTAACCAAACTGAAATGGGTGTATTGGCAAAATCATTCATCGACAAAGGTGAATTGGTGCCCGATGATGTGACAAATGGGATTGTAAAAGAACGTTTGGCTCAAGACGACATTAAGGAAAAAGGATTCCTTTTGGACGGTTTTCCTCGCACGATTGAACAAGCTCATGCCTTGGATCAAATCTTGCTAGACCTTGGTTTGGAGCTTGAGGGAGTAATCAATATCGAAGTGGATCCATCTTGCCTTCTTGAACGCTTGAGTGGTCGTATTATTCACCGCGAAACAGGTGAAACTTACCATAAAGTATTCAACCCACCAGCTGACTACAAGGAAGAAGACTATTACCAACGTGAAGATGACAAACCAGAAACAGTGAAACGCCGTTTGGATGTGAATATTGCTCAAGGTGAGCCAATTCTTGCTCATTACCGTGCAAAAGGATTGGTCCATGATATTGAAGGAAATCAAGACATCAACGACGTCTTCAAAGATATCCAAAAAGTCTTGGAGAATTTAAAATAAAAACGTTTTAGTCACTTGCAATATTTGACGACAAGTGATACAATTAGTTAGTCTGACTTATAATTGTTACCTCTGTGCTCAGAGGAATGAATCGAAATTTATGGAGGTACTTTTGCGTGGCAAAAGACGATGTGATTGAAGTAGAAGGCAAAGTAGTTGATACGATGCCGAATGCTATGTTTACGGTTGAACTTGAAAATGGACATCAGATTTTAGCAACAGTTTCTGGTAAAATTCGTAAAAACTATATTCGTATTTTAGCGGGAGATCGTGTTACAGTGGAGATGAGTCCGTACGATTTGACACGTGGACGTATCACATACCGCTTTAAATAATCGAAAAACTTGGAGGGATAAAAATGAAAGTAAGACCATCGGTCAAACCAATTTGCGAATACTGTAAAGTAATTCGTCGTAATGGTCGTGTTATGGTAATTTGCCCAGCAAATCCAAAACACAAACAACGTCAAGGATAAGATAGAAAGGAGAAAACATGGCTCGTATTGCTGGAGTTGACATTCCAAATGACAAACGTGTAGTAATTTCATTGACTTATGTATACGGTATTGGACTTCCAACATCTAAGAAAATTCTTGCTGCTGCAGGCGTTTCTGAAGATATTCGTGTTCGTGACCTTACACCAGATCAAGAAGATGCTATCCGTCGTGAAGTTGACGCAATTAAAGTTGAAGGTGACCTTCGTCGTGAAGTAAACTTGAACATCAAACGTTTGATGGAAATCGGTTCATACCGTGGTATCCGTCACCGTCGTGGACTTCCAGTTCGTGGACAAAACACTAAAAACAATGCTCGCACTCGTAAAGGTAAAGCTGTTGCGATTGCAGGTAAGAAAAAATAAAATAAAATAAGGAGGTAAAAATCTTGGCTAAACCAACACGTAAACGTCGTGTGAAAAAGAATATCGAATCTGGTATTGCTCATATTCACGCTACATTTAACAACACAATTGTTATGATTACTGATGTGCATGGTAACGCAATCGCTTGGTCATCTGCAGGTGCACTTGGATTCAAAGGTTCTCGTAAATCTACACCATTTGCTGCTCAAATGGCTTCAGAAGCTGCTGCGAAATCTGCTCAAGAACATGGACTTAAATCTGTTGAAGTAACTGTTAAAGGTCCTGGTTCAGGTCGTGAGTCTGCTATTCGTGCACTTGCTGCTGCTGGTCTTGAAGTAACTGCAATCCGCGATGTAACTCCTGTACCACACAATGGTGCTCGTCCTCCAAAACGTCGCCGTGTATAATCATCAACAATTACACAGCTTTTCGTTTAAGAGGGAGTATAGCAAATGATTGAGTTTGAAAAACCAAATATAACAAAAATTGATGAAAATAAAGATTATGGCGTATTTGTAGTAGAGCCACTTGAACGTGGTTATGGTACAACGCTTGGAAACTCACTTCGTCGTGTACTTCTAGCTTCACTTCCAGGTGCAGCTGTCACTTCAATCAACATTGAAGGTGTACTCCACGAATTTGATACCGTTCCAGGAGTCCGTGAAGACGTTATGCAAATTATTCTTAACGTTAAAGGAATCGCTGTTAAGTCTTACGTCCAAGACGAAAAGATTATTGAACTTGATGTAGAAGGACCTGCAGAAATTACTGCTGGTGATATTCTTACAGATAGTGACATCGAAATTGTAAACCCTGATCATTATCTATTTACAATCGGAGAAGGAGCATCTTTGAAAGCAACGCTTACTGTAAACAGTGGACGTGGCTATGTTCCAGCTGATCAAAACAAAAAAGATGATGCACCAGTGGGCACACTTGCTGTAGATTCAATCTATACGCCAGTGACAAAAGTCAATTACCAAGTTGAACCAGCTCGCGTTGGTAGCAACGATGGATTTGACAAGCTAACCCTTGAAATTTTGACAAATGGGACAATTATTCCAGAAGATGCCTTAGGTTTGTCTGCTCGTATTTTGACAGAACACCTTAATCTATTTACAAACTTGACTGAAATTGCTATTGCAACAGATGTCATGAAGGAAGTAGATACAACTTCTGATGATCGCATTTTAGAACGTACCATCGAAGAATTAGATCTTTCAGTTCGTTCATACAACTGTTTGAAACGTGCTGGCATTAATACTGTTTACGATTTGACTGAAAAATCTGAAGCAGAAATGATGAAAGTTCGTAACTTGGGACGTAAGAGTCTTGAGGAAGTTAAAATCAAACTTGCCGACTTAGGCCTTGGGTTAAAAAACGATAAATAGAGGAGGAATACATGGCTTACCGTAAACTAGGACGCACTAGCTCACAACGTAAAGCAATGCTTCGCGATTTGACTACAGATCTTATCATCAATGAAGCAATTGTAACAACTGAAGCACGTGCAAAAGAAATCCGTAAATCAGTTGAAAAAATGATTACTTTGGGTAAACGTGGTGATTTGCATGCACGTCGTCAAGCTGCTGCATTCGTACGTAACGAAGTTGCATCACAAAACTTTGATGAAGAAACAGGTAAATATTCAGAAACAACTGCACTTCAAAAATTGTTCTCTGAATTAGCACCTCGTTATGCTGAGCGCAATGGTGGATATACTCGTATCCTTAAAACTGAACCACGTCGTGGGGATGCTGCGCCAATGGCTATCATCGAATTGGTATAATATCATCAATTTTGTTGAGTGTTATGATGATGGAATACATTGTTATTCTTAGTCTAGCTCTGGTCTACCGCTGGGGGTTTTCCCCAGCGGGAACACTCATCATACTAGATGAAATAGTAGACGCTTGTTTACGAAATTGCTTTAATTTAAAACAATTTCGTAAGCAGGCGTTTTGTCTTGTTTTCGTGAGTAGTCGAGAATAGCAAAAAATGATATAATGGAACCCATATCTCCAATAGAAGAAAAAGGATTCAATGACAAAACAACAAGCAATTAAATTACTAAAAGAGAAGTACCTTAGTAATATGAAAGAGGATTCGGAACTCTTTGTTGGCGTCGAGTTAGAGTTTCCAATCGTAGAAATAAATGGAAACAAAACAAATATTGAAGTAACGAAAAAATTATTTCAAACCTTAGCAGATTTTCCTGAATTTGAGATCGAAAAAAAAGATCAAGACAATAACCCTATACAATTAGTTCATATAGCATCAAAAGATCGCATCTTATTTGAATTAAGTTACAATACAATTGAATTTGCATTTGAGAGAGCTCATTCTATTCGTGAGGTTGCTGAACGCTTTGATTCCTATTTAAGTGTGATAAAACCCATTTTACGAGAGGATAACCATGAAATCCAAGGGAAAGGAATCCATCCTCAGTGGAAAGAAAACGATAATCGTCCGGTGAAAATTGAACGATACAAAATGTTGATGGCTTTTCTTGCAATGAAAGACACAGAGATGCAAACCCACTGCTATCCTTCATATGGAGCTTTTATTTGCGGAAACCAAGTTCAATTGGATGTTAGGCGAGATAATTATCTTCGGATCATTAATGCTTTTAATAAAATTGAAGCAGCAAAGGCTTACTTGTTTTCAAATTCAGAATTCATAGAAGAAGAATGGGATACAAGAGTCGCAAGAGATATTTTCTGGGAAAAATCATTGCATGGGTATTTTAAAGAAAATGTGGGCGTATATCCACAGGACTACAAAAACGAAGAAGATTTTTTTCATCATCTTTCTAAAACAGCTATCTTTACCGCTATACGGGAAAACAAATCCCTTTATTTTAAACCAATTCGAGTTGAAAACTATCTAGAAAAAAGGGAAATAAAGGCCTATACAGCTGATGGAGTAGAAGTTATCATCACACCATTAGAAGAGGATCTAAAACACCATCGAAGTTACCAATTTCAAGATCTGACAGCACGGGGAACGATAGAGTTTAGAAGTGTCTGTACTCAAGCATTAGAAAGGACATTTGCGCCAATAGCATTCGAATTAGGCCTATTCGTTCAGTTAGAGAAACTAGAAAACTATTTAGAGACCTGTCCATTTTTTGCAACGGAAGGAACAAACTATCGAGAGCTCCGAAAAAAATATTCAAAGAAAAAATTAAGTGAAAAAGAAACGGAAAGTATTAAAAAGTTTTCAAAAGATCTTATTGAAATATCTAAAGCAGGATTATTAGAAAGAGAATATGGTGAAGAACAATACTTATTGATTAATAAGGAGATAGATTGAGATAAAAAGCTTGTGTTTACAGGTTTTTTTCTTTTTACAATTTATCATTTTAAAAAAACTTTCAAAAAAGTAAAATTTTTTAAAAAAAGTTATTGACAAGAGATCGTGTACGTGATATACTAATATAGTTGTCGCGAGAGAGCGACAAAGACCTTTGAAAACTGAACAAGACGAACCAATGTGCAGGGCGCTATAACGGAAGTTATAGTAACTGAACAATAAAAAAACAATA
>NZ_JASHCZ010000005.1:0-147238 GCF_047463895.1 Streptococcus sp. OMI750 | reverse complement strand
ATGAATTTCAAGATGACTATAGTGAGTGATAGCCCTCACGTCGCTTCACTCCTCAGGATCAATATCTCTAAGTTTGGTTACGCCTTACAGGCTAATTTCATGTTACGCTATAGCCCTCACGTCGCTTTGCTCCTCAGGATCAATATCTCTATGTTCGGTTGCGCCTTACAGGCTAATTTCATGTTACGCTATAGCCCTCACGTCGCTTCGCTCCTCAGGATCAATATCTCTAAGCTCGGTTGCGCCTTATAGGCTAATTTCATGTTACGCTATAGCCCTCACGTCGCTTCGCTCCTCAGGATCAATATCTCTAAGTTCGGTTGCGCCTTACAGGCTTACCTCACTAAGAGCTATAGAAAAAGAGCACACAGTTCACTTCGCTTAGGGCTGCTGGATTCCTCCCCTGACCCGCTTCACGCAGAACTGTTGCTCCGATAGGTATTATATCATAAATTGTTCGATTTGCAAAGGTCCGGTTTTTATTCTTGTGTTTCGGCCTTGGCTGCGAGTTTGGCTTGTTTTTTTCGTTCTCGACCTTGGCGGAAGAAGGTCTGCATGATGGCTGCACATTCTGCTTCCAAGATTCCTGTTTCTACTTCGACTCGGTGATTGAGGCGTTCATCTGCCAAAATGTCGTAGAGACTACCTGCTCCACCGAACTTCTGATTGGTCGCCCCGTAAATCACCTGGGGAATCCGAGCTAGACCAATGGCACCACTACACATGACACAGGGCTCAATCGTGACAAAAAGCGTCGTATCCAGCAGGCGCCAGCTATTTTCACGCTGATTGGCCTCCTCGATCGCCATGATTTCCGCATGCATGACCGCCCGCTGCAGCTCCTCACGCGCATTATGTCCACGCCCGATAATCTGACCATCCTTGACCAAGACACAGCCAATCGGTATTTCATCATTGGCGAGGGCAATCTCCGCCTCCTTCAGGGCTTCCCTCATAAACATCGCTTTTTCCTCTATCGTGTAGTCCATCTCTTCCTTCTTCCTTTTAGTTTCTTTGTTCATTATACCATAGGCAGCTTACGACTCACAAAAAAAGCCGCCGATTGGGCGACTCTTATGGGAGATTATTATGAAAAAGTTTAGGAGGTTTAAACAAAGTTAGGAGGTCTTTGTTTATGCTTCTAGTATAGCTGGCCTATCTTAAATAAAGCTTAAGTTCTCTGAGTATTGATGATTTTGGAAATATCACCACTTAGAATCTCAAAAATATCTGACAAATTGCTGGCTTACTACTATCCGCTTTGTCGCAGAACCAACTATTGTGGCATCGCTCATCCTTTACGTAACTCAAGGATTTGGTCATAGCGCTCTTCTTCATCAATATGATGGGCTATTTCTAGTACCGTGATCGGCAAAGAAAAGATTAGGTCTCTAACCAGACGACTATTTTTTTCGTCCAAAGCTGATGTCACTTCGTCCGCTAATAAAATATCCTTCTCGCGTAAGAGAAAACGAGCCAACTCTAATCTGACACGCTGACCTCCTGAATCTTGTAAACGACGATTCATGATGAACTGAGGAATAGGTCTCATAATCGTAAAAATGACAAAAATAAGTCCTAAGAGAAAATTTTGTGAAACAATATAAATGGCTGTAACAAGGGCGACAAATCCCCAACTCACCATAACATTTATATTTTCCAAATAATTATCGCCCACATATTCCATATCTTGAGTTAGCAGACTAACTTTTTCATCATTGGAAAATTTAGGATTCAATATGACTTTCTTAAATAAAAGGGCACGGACACTTTTGTTGATTTCTCTTCGGAATATATTGTGCGAATAGTTTGAAAACAGCATCAGACTATAAATAACAAGATAGACAGACAAACCAAATAAAACAAAATTGAGAATTTTTCCATAAGAAAGGCCGTCTTGATCTAACTTCAAGGCCTTCGTTAAAATCAGAGGTTGCGCCAACACCAAACCACTATTCACAATACGCCCTAAAAAAATAGGAAAAAGATACTTCTTATCAATGTACTTATAAATATTTCTCATAATTATCATCCATCAAAATAGAGGGCTAGCACAACCCTCTTCTCTAATTTATTTAAAATCGTGATTATTTACAATCACAATTATAGTTAAATACTCTAGGTTTAGCATTCATTTTGTCATCGAATTTGTTATTCACTTTAACCTTCATGATATCTTCCTTTCTAGTCCACATCTAAAATGTCATTATAAGATTTTGACAAAGCGAAAAGTGCTAAATTTTTACGAATTTTTTCCTTCACACTTTTACATAATCACATCATTGCTGTCGACTACTCTATTCAATTCATTCGTAAGAAAAAATGAATGATTGGTTTTAGTATTAAAATACAACGTACCATCATCAGTACTATATTTTAATATATATCGTGACAAATTCATATTATCACCTCTTAATCTGTGTGACTTAACCTACAGTAAGTATACACCGATAGAAATGTTAAATCAAGCAATATTCAGCAGATTAGAAAAGTTCCAACTTTTAATATTTTGGAAAAGGTTATCCTATAAAAGCTGCAATTTCGCCAACTTCTTGGGCAATATAGGTGGCGCCAGCTTCTTCCAATTCTTCCCTGCTACCAAAGCCATAAAGGACGCCGATAGAATCAAGCTTTTGCGCTTGAGCGCCCAGCACATCGTGCTCCCTGTCTCCAATCATGATGGTATGCGCCAAATCTGTAATCTGATTTTGCTCTAAGGCATACTGTATAACATCGCTTTTTTTACTACGTTTTCTGTCCATGGTCGCGCCGGCTACAAAGTCAAAATAGTCATACAAACCAAAATGCTTGAGAATTTGAATGGAAAATTCTTCAGGTTTTGACGTAGCTACAATCAACTGTTTGCCAGCCTGCTTGAGAGAAGCCAGCAAGTCAGGGATACCTGGATAGACCTCATTTTCATAAAGGCCTTTTTCGGAAAAATACTCATGATAGTAGTCAATGGCCTTTAAACATTCTTCCTTAGAAAATCCATAAAAGCGCTCAAAAGAATCCTGCAAGGGCGGACCGATGAAAACCCTCAATGCCTTCTTGTCTGGCACTTGAATCCCATATTTTCCTAAGGCATAGGCCACTGAGTTGGTAATCCCTAGTTCTGAATTGGTCAAGGTGCCGTCTAGGTCATATAAAATTGTTTGATACATTTTTTCCTCTTTCTGCTTTCAAAAAGAGGCTGGGACAAAAGTCCTAGCCTCTCAATTATTTTTGGATTGTTGTGCAAGACGCAGTGGTTGAGTGGGCTCTACTACACTGATTTCATCAGCTTTTACAGCCCTACTCAACTGTGCGGAGGTGGGACAACGAAATCGAATTCTAACGAATGACCGATTTCTGTCCCACTCTCTTGTCTTCACTTGCTTATAAACTTGACCAAACACTTTCCAAGATATTGGTTTGCTCGCGACCTGGTCCAACTGAGAAGGTCGAAATGCGGACTCCAACCAGTTCGCTGACACGGCGAACATAATTGCGGGCATTTTCTGGCAGGTCTTCTAGACTGCGGACACCAGTGATGTCTTCTGACCAGCCTGGCAATTCTTCATAGATTGGCTTGCAGCGCTTGAGCTGCTCCAGACTTGCTGGGTAATGGTCGATTCGCTCCCCATCCAAGTCGTAGGCTACACAGATTTTGACTGTATCCAGACCACTCAAAACGTCAATGGAGTTCAGCGAAAGATTGGTAATTCCTGATACGCGGCGACTGTGGCGCATCACAACGGAGTCAAACCAGCCCACCCGACGCGGACGGCCAGTCGTTGTACCGTATTCATGACCCACTTCGCGAATGCGTTCGCCCACTTCATCAAAAAGCTCTGTTGGGAACGGTCCATCACCGACACGGCTCGTATAGGCCTTGCAGACACCAACTACCTTGTCAATCTTGCTTGGACCAACACCTGAACCAATCGTCACCCCACCTGCGACTGGGTTTGAAGAGGTTACAAATGGATAGGTTCCTTGGTCGATATCCAACATAACCCCTTGGGCTCCTTCAAAGAGCACGCGCTTGCCGTTATCCAAAGCATCGTTCAAGATGACGGAAGTATCGGTTACATATTGCTTGATTTGTTGACCATATTCATAGTATTCTTCAAAGATATCATCAAATGAAAGAGCCTCTGCATCATAGAGTTTGGTAAATTGACGGTTCTTTTCTTCCAAGTTGATACGAAGACGTTCCGCAAAGACGTCGCGGTCCAAAAGGTCCGCGATCCGGATTCCCACACGCGCAGCCTTGTCCATGTAGGCTGGTCCAATCCCTTTGATGGTCGTTCCGATTTTGTTGTCGCCTTTAGACTCTTCTTGGAGACGGTCCAATTCGATATGGTAAGGAAGGATGACATGGGCACGGTCAGAGATGCGAAGGCTGTCCGTTGATACTCCTTCTTCATGGAGATAAGCCAACTCTTTGACCAATGATTTAGGGTTGACCACCACGCCGTTTCCGATGACAGAGATCTTTTCAGGGAAGAAGATACCTGAAGGAATCAAGTGCAACTTGAACTTTTTGCCGTCAATCACGATAGTGTGACCAGCATTGTCCCCACCTTGATAGCGAGCAATGACTTCTGCATTGGCTGATAGGAAGTCTGTAATCTTCCCTTTTCCTTCATCACCCCATTGGGTTCCTACTACAACAACTGATGTCATAATTCTTTTTCATATACCATAGATAGTTCCCTATCTATGCCTTTCTTCAAACTAGGGGCAGGAGTCTCACCTGCAAGTTTGTCTTACACCCTATTATAAGAAATTTCCTTATTTTTTTCAAGGTCAGCTATTTCTTTGCTTAGTTTTTTACCCTTAAAATCTGCTTCTCATTTTCCGAACATCCATCTTTTGACCTGCATTTCCAATATTAAAAAATGATCGTTCGTCTTTTGCCTTCTTTACTTCCTAAAACAGATCCTATTCTATTCAGTTTCTAAGCGAAGCTTTCCCCTGAAAGATTTTATCCCTTCACCGTCTAAATAAATCAAGTTACTCCCTTCACCTCTTTCCCTTTTTTATGCTAAAATAGAAGCTATGGACAAAATTATTAAAACTATCTCAGAAAGTGGCTCCTTCCGCGCCTTTGTACTAGACAGTACAGAGACCGTGCGAGCAGCCCAAGAATACCATCAGACACAAGCAAGCTCAACAGTGGCCCTCGGTCGGACCCTGATCGCAAGTCAAATTCTCGCTGCCAATGAAAAGGGAAACACCAAGATAACGGTGAAAATCCTTGGTACTAGCTCACTGGGTGCTATTATCACTGTGGCAGATACACAAGGAAACGTCAAAGGCTATGTGCAAAATCCTGGTGTGGATATCAAGAAAACAGCGACCGGTGAAGTTGTGGTCGGACCATTCGTCGGAAATGGGGAATTCTTAGTGATTACCGACTATGGCACAGGCAATCCTTACCACTCCATGACGCCCCTGGTCACTGGAGAAATCGGTGAAGACCTGGCTTATTACTTGACTGAAAGCCAACAAACCCCATCTGCGGTTGGACTCAATGTCCTACTTGATGAAGAAGACAAGGTCAAGGTTGCGGGTGGTTTCTTGGTCCAGGTCTTGCCAAATGCCAAGGAAGAAGAAATTGCCCGCTTCGAAAAACGGATCCAAGAAATGCCGTCCATTTCTAGCCTTTTGGCCTCTGACGACCATATTGAAGCCCTTCTTGCTGCCATCTATGGCGAAGAGCCATACAAACGTCTCTCTGAAGAAGAACTTCGTTTCCAATGCGACTGTAGCAAGGAACGCTTCATGGATGCCCTGGCTAGCTTGCCAGTCAAAGACCTTCAAGAAATGAAGGACGAAGACCAGGGAGCAGAAATTGTTTGCCAATTCTGTCAGACAGCTTATCACTTTGATGAAAACGACTTGGAGGAACTCATTCGTGACAAATCTTAATACACCTTTTATGATTGGGAACGTCGAGATCCCAAACCGGACGGTCCTAGCCCCCATGGCTGGAGTGACCAATTCAGCTTTCCGGACCATTGCGAAAGAACTCGGAGCAGGGCTTGTGGTCATGGAAATGGTCTCTGACAAAGGGATCCAATACAATAACGAAAAGACCCTGCATATGCTCCATATCGATGAAGGAGAAAATCCTGTATCGATCCAGCTCTTTGGTAGCGACGAAGATAGCTTAGCACGAGCAGCTGAATTTATCCAAGAAAATACCAAGACCGATATCGTCGATATCAACATGGGCTGCCCAGTGAATAAAATCGTGAAAAACGAGGCCGGTGCAATGTGGCTCAAGGATCCTGATAAGATTTATTCCATTATCAACAAGGTCCAATCCGTCCTTGATATCCCCCTCACTGTTAAAATGCGGACAGGTTGGTCAGACCCTTCTCTAGCAGTGGAGAATGCCCTCGCAGCTGAAGCCGCAGGTGTCTCTGCCCTTGCTATGCACGGAAGGACTCGGGAGCAAATGTACACTGGTCACGCTGACCTCGAGACCCTTCACAAGGTTGCGCAAGCTCTGACCAAGATTCCATTTATTGCAAACGGAGACATCCGTACGGTTCAAGAAGCGAAACAACGCATCGAAGAAGTCGGTGCCGACGCGGTCATGATTGGCCGTGCCGCTATGGGCAATCCTTACCTTTTCAATCAAATCAATCATTACTTTGAAACAGGCGAAATCCTGCCTGATTTAACCTTCGAAGACAAGATGAAGATTGCTTATGAGCATCTGAAACGCTTGATTGATCTCAAGGGCGAGCACATTGCCGTCCGCGAATTCCGTGGCTTAGCCCCTCACTACCTCCGTGGAACATCTGGCGCTGCCAAACTACGCGGAGCCATCTCGCAAGCTAGCACCCTAGCAGAGATTGAAGAACTCTTACAATTAAAAGCATAAAAATAGGACCTTATATGAACTACACCCCCAAAGTTAGACTCAAAACATCTAGCTTTGGGGGTGTTTTTATTATGAAATTGACAGATGAAAGAAATTTCGAAGTAAGCGAGTTGTTAAATCTTCTTTTGCATGGATAATTTCTTCTAAATGAACGATGTTACTTTGTTTCTTTTACGAATTGATAGAGATAATAAAGATAAGTGATAGAAGAAAGGATAGCGATAGTGAAAAGTAAATAATAGTTCCAATTGCTTGAAACGGCTTTCAGCTGTGGTAAGGATATAATCATAAAGCATAATGCTAAGTTAAGTATGCGCGTTTTTTGGGAGTCTATCTTTAGATAAGTCAATCCTTTATTGAGTGCTGGAAGAAAGACTAGAACGAGGACTATATCATAGAGCGGCAAGTTTCCTGAAATGATGATGAAGGTAAGGAGAGAACTGAATAAAAGATGATAGGTAAGTAACGTTACTAGTGATTTCATAAGTTTCCTCCTAATTGTCGTCTTGATCTTCCTTGGCTTTTCGAATGCGAAATGAGACACTCATTTGCATCACCAAGCCGAAAAAGAAGGCTGCGAAAAGGATTGATATAAAATGACCTAGATTGAAAAGAGAGATAAGATAGTTCTTGCTATTATCCGTTAAGACATTGAGAAGTGGTATTCCAAAGAACATGAAAACTCCATAGAGCAGACCAGCTTTGATGCCAGGATAGCGTAACTGTTTGCTTTCTTTTTGGCTCAACATTTCAGGGTCAATGGCTGTGATGCCCGTTTTCTTGGTTTGGGAGACCACATAGAAAGCAGACAGCATCGCAATGCAAAACACCACAAGAGGATAGCCAATAGCGACAATTTGAGGATATTTATAAGCAAGGACAAAGGGAATGAGATTGCCAAATATCATTAGGTAAAAGAGGACCATAAAAACTTTATTTCCAATGAGATCTGCCTCGCGTCGCTTGTGTTCATCAAGTGGTCCTGAAATGCCGTATGTGCGTTTAATCAGTTTTTCAGTAAAGGTTTCTTGTTTCATTTTCTTTTTCCTTTTTGTTAAAAATCATCTTCCCAAAAGAGACTATTGAGGTCCGCTTGGAGGCTACGGGCGAGATTGAGACAGAGTTCCAGGGTCGGATTGTACTTGTCGTTTTCAATCATGTTGATGGTTTGCCTCGAGACACCGATATCCTTAGCAAGCTCAAGCTGGGAAATCCCCAATCTCTTGCGGAATTCTTTTACACGGTTCATATTTGCTCCTATTAAATTAATGTCGTATATATTTGACCATAGTATAGTATTTCTTGCTAAAAAAAGCCCTCAGCTACGAAATGTAACTGAGGACTGGTGGAATAGACCTCGCTCGACCTAGTCTTTTAAGCGATAGGTCTTCCGTGGTTTTTTCTTAGGAACCCGCTTGACGCCCACTTCTTCTACGAATTCTCCGAACTTCACGAGGAAGTTATTGCTAACCATCGGACGTCCCGGATTGATCAGATTGACCAATTCCGTTGCTTCATAGACGGTAAAGGGCTCCTCTAACAGATGAAGGAAGGTTGGATTCCAGTCCAGACGTCCTTGAATCCGCTTGATCGATTCTTGAATGATTTGATAGTGGTCAAAGGCAAAATCAGAAGCAGTTAAAGCCTCTCCCTCTAGCAAGCACTGGGACTTTTTAAAATCGACGTCTAGAAAAACAACTTCCTTGGCATCGTCACCTGCATGGGCCAGCTCCACTGCTTCTGCCGGCAGATAGACCAAATGGGCGATGGTAATGACCCAGCCCCTAGGGTCACGGCCAGGGGTAGAAACAGTCAAGAGCTGCTCCACCTTGTTTACAGTGAGATCAAGCCCGACTTCTTCTTTGACCTCTCGGATGCAGGCATGGGTCGCATCTTCATCCTTGTTCACAAAGCCACCCACTAAAGCTAGACGGTGTTGATAAGGATGGGCCTTGCGTCGAATAGCTAAAAGCTTGATCTTGCCTTCAACAAAACAGTAGGCCACCATATCGGCTGTGACACTTGGGGTTTCATAAGTCGGTAGGTCTTGTTCCTTGTACCACTTGAGAAAGTCCTCTTCACTAGCAACTGTCTCGAAATACTCCTTCTCCGTCATTCCTGCTGGAATTAAGAGACTGGTCATTTAGGCCACCTCCTTCTTGAGGGCTTTGGTCCATTGGTACCAGCCCACTAGGCTATTCAGCGTGTAAACCCAGTACATCCCTTGAATTTGAATACTCTGATCCCACCAGAGATAGATACTAAAGACGTTGGTCGCAATCCAGAAGATCCATTGCTCCCGGTAAAGGCGGGTCATGAGGAGCTGGCCAACTCCATTGGTCGCATCGGTGATACTATCCCGGAAAGGACGAGCACTATGGATACTCTGATAAGCGAAGCCCATACCAATCCAGATCACGGCACTCAAGGCCAAGTAGCGCATCCACTCGATCAAGGTCAATTTCTTGGCTTCAAAGTGAGATTCTTCCGCCTTGCCTTGATCATTAATCCGATTGGAGAGCCAGACATAGAGACCGATCGGTTGCATAATAAAGAAATAAAGAGTTGTAAGGACTTCCCCATAGAAGTTTTTATTGAGGGCTAAAACGAGGTAAATCGCTGAATTCACTGCCCCAAAGAGGTAGTTACTGGCACGCCCTTCTGCAACCAGGATAACACAGACAATGCCTGTCCAAGAGGCGAACAGTCCCAGCCAATCATGTTGTCCTATAAAATTTGTCCAATCTATAGAAAAAGTACCATCAGAAAGAAAAAGAAAAAGAAGTTTGATAAAAGATTGTATTTGAGTCATAAACTCTAATAAAAAGGGGACGCTGGAAAGAAGAAGAAGATAAATCCATTGAAAGGCTGTCCGTCCCATGAAAAGATCCTTCCATAGGAGTTTCATAATGTTGACAAAGCCTTGTTTTTTCGCTTCTTTGTGGACATTTCTAAAGTCTTGGATAAAGGTTGAGAATTTTTTAGATAGGTTGTTCATTAGGTTATTCATAAGTTGCTCCTTAGTCGGCTTGGTAGATGGCATCAATAACGTTCTTGGCTTCTTCGTAGTTGCCAAGATAGTCTGAGGCGAGGAAAGTTGTCGGAATGTTTCCTAGGTATTGCTGGCGCAATTGATCTAGGTAGTTAGAAAAACTGGTGCGGATCTCTTCATCGGCCATGCTCATGTCTCGGAAACCATCATTGACATAAGAACCAATAGGCTGAACAAAGAGGATCAGATCCCATTTTTCCTTGGCCAGAATGCTGACGAAAAGATTATCGAAGGTATCGTTCATGCCGGCATCCTGTCCTTCGACTTCCATATAGTAGTCGTAGTAGCCTTTGGTTACCAGGGAATTGGTGTCCGCGATGACAAGGCCTCGATTGGCACTACTATCAATGAGTTTAGAGGTTTGATCGTACTGACCTAATAGTAGGTAATAGTAATCTTTGGGCGTGAGCTCATCATCCCGAACATTGTTCTTGATCTGGTATTCACGCGCATACTCTAGACTAACCGGCGCGTCGTAAAAGCGAGCCAAGTCCTTGGCAAGAGTCGTTTTCCCGTTGCTAGCGCTCCCCATGATCAAAACCTTTTTTGTAAACTGGCGACGGAAGGGTTGGGCAATGTACTTCCAGTATTTGCTTGGATTTTCCCGAATCATGGTCGCTGATATCCCAAAGCGGCGTTCCTGTAAATGAACTTCAAACCCTCTGGCTTCCAGCTCTTCCTTGTAGGCCTGCTCTCCCACATAAAAGATCAACTCCTCTGCCTCTGTTTGATATTGAATGGTTTCTAGAGCTGTTTGTAACCAAGGTTCCCAACCCAGCGGATAACGTGGAAGCTCTGTTTCATCTAGTTTATAGACTTGGGTCAATTCATCATTTGAGAAAGCCTCACGGATATAACGGAAGCGTTTCTGTAAGGTCAAGCCCACTTCTTCGCCTCGATCCCCTTCATAACCAGACACAACTACGCGAACGCGATCACATTGGCGTTTCGCTCGTTGAATGAGATCAATATGTCCTTGATGAAGAGGAGCAAAGGTTCCAAATACAACAGCGATTCTTTCTTTCTTCATACTAGCTCCTTTTTATAATTTTTTATAAATAGATTTTCTTTATGTTTTTATTATATACTATATTTTCTATCTGTCAATAGTTTTTTATAAAAAAATATATTTTTCTTTAAATGATGAAAAAAGATCTGAAGAGGCCCAACCGACCTTTCAGATCTTCCAGAATTTATTCACGGGTGAGGGCGTGGCTGACACCGTCTTTGAGGACAGTCACGCTTGATACAGAACCATCCTTTCCAACCACAATATCAAGAGTCGCTGCAGAACCATCGCCTGCTGAGAGATTGGCATGGTAATGACCATCATCCAAGGTATAGTTATAGCCACTAATACCGTAAGTTACGGGTTGACCACCAGGAAGTTGGATGGTCACTTGACCACCTTGGCCAATAGTGACCCCAGTGTCCCGTTTGTCAGACCAGTTCCCAGCTGCCGCAGAAAAATCACCTGCTGCTACAGAATAGACTCCCTTGTACTGAGCATTTTCAGTGGTAGATGCTTGTTTCTTAGCCTGTGCATGACCTTCTTCTAGACTTGGAAGTTTCTCTTTAGCTGGTTTAGCTGGAGTGGCTACTTCCTTTGTTTCTTTTGTCACTGGAGCTGAGGGAGCTACTGGCGTTGTTTCTCTAGCGGGAGCAGGTGTTTGACTAGCTGCAGCTTGGTTATTTTTGCTACCAATGGTTTGACTTTCTTCTGATTTACTAGCAGAAGATGAAGTGGCAATCGGATCTTTACTAGTGATCACTTTTTTCTTGGAAGAAGAAGAACTTGTTTGTTTGACTTGACTGGTCTTTGAGCTGCTAGCTTCACTTGTCTTTTCTTCTTTAGAACCTCCACAAGCTCCTAGGAAAAGACTCGCTACAAGGGCCATTGCTGCTAAGGAAACAATCTTTTTATTTTTCATAACCGAACCTCTTTTGTAACATTTGTAATATTTTGTAACATCATTGTAACACTGTTATATCTGCCTGTCAATAGGGTCTCACCTATTTTTTCAAATGTGAAAGTAGTTTTAAAACAGATGCTCCTCCCTAACTCATACAAAAAGAAGTCAAGGCCAAAGACCTCAACTTCTATATAAGAGCTGTTTATTAATTTTCCGTATCTGCCATTTACAAGCTTTCATGAATAAAGTAGGTTTTCTAGACAATCTCAAACTTGATAGCGCCACCTGTCGTTCCAACCTTGATGGTTTGCCCTTCTTGGACTTGTCCTTTCAGCAATAGCTCTGCTAACTGATCTTCCACTTCAGTCTGCAAGACGCGACGAAGTGGACGAGCTCCCATTTCTGGATCATAGCCTTTGCTTGCAAGCCATTTAAGCGCTGAAGGCTGGAATTTAAGGGTCATGCCTTGTTCTGCCAAGGTTGAAATAAGCGGTTTAACCATGACTTTCACCACCTGCTGCATGTCTTCGCTTGACAGGCTATGGAAGACCACCTTTTCATCAATCCGGTTGATAAACTCTGGACGATAAGTCTTCTTCAACTCTTCAAACATGCGTTTTTCCATATTAGCTTGATCAAAGCGGATATCTTTGGCACCAAAGCCAACGGTCTTATCATCTCGAAGGGCTGTCGCTCCCAGGTTTGAGGTCATGATGATAATGGTATTGGAGAAGTCGATCTTTCGGCCCTTGCTATCGGTTAAGACACCATCATCCAAGACCTGTAAAAGGACATTGAAAATGTCAGGATGGGCTTTTTCTAACTCATCAAACAAGAGGACAGAATACGGTTTGTTGCGGACTTTCTCCGTCAACTCTCCCCCTTCTTCGTAGCCCACATAGCCTGGAGGTGCACCATTGAGACGACTGGCCGCGAATTTTTCCATGTACTCACTCATGTCAAAGCGGATCAAAGCAGACTCGTCATCAAAGAGGACTTCTGCAAGGGCCTTTGCGAGCTCGGTTTTTCCGACACCGGTAGGCCCTAAGAACATGAAGGAACCGATGGGACGTTTATTGCTACGGATACCTGATTGATTGCGTCGAATCGCCCGACTGATACTAGAAACCGCTTGGTCTTGGCCAATCACGCGCTTGTGCAATTCTGTTTCTAAGTTTAGGTACTTCTTGGCATCGGTTTGGGTTAGCTTTTGAGTGGGAATACCCGATAATTGGCTCAAGGTCAGCAAGACATCTTGATCGGTGACTTCTTTCTTGTAAACAATCGGAGCCGCCTCAACTTGTAAAAGCTGGGCTGCTTTCTTCCACTTTCCTTCCATCAAAGCGCGGTCCAAGGCGGTTAACTCTTCTTTAACGTGACCATTTGAATCACGATTTTGAACGGTAGCCGCCGCTTCATCCAAGAGGTCAATAGCTGAATCTGGCAATTGACGACTGGTCAAATAGCGGTGGGCATATTTGACAGCTGTTTCGATCGCTTCATCGCTAATGGTCACATGATGGTGGTCTTGGTAGGTCTCTTTTAAGCCTTGGAGAATCTGAATGCTGTCTGCAACACTTGGTTCTTCAATGGTAACTTTCGCAAAGCGACGAGAGAGGGCCGCGTCTTTTTCGATATGCTTTTGGTACTCATCTTGTGTCGTTGCTCCGACTGTGCGCAAGGTTCCACGGGCTAGAGCCGGTTTTAGGATGTTGGCTGCGTCTAAAGTCGAATCAATGCCGGATCCTGACCCCATAATGGTATGCAGTTCATCGATAAAGAGAATGACGTGACCGTCTTCTTCGATATCCTGGATAATATTGTTCATCCGCTCTTCAAAGTCCCCACGGAAGCGCGTCCCTGCCACCACATTCATAAGATCCAACTCCAGGACACGCATTTGCGCGATTTCAGCTGGAACATTGCCACTAGCTACCCGCTGGGCCAACCCCAATGCCAGGGCTGTTTTTCCGACCCCAGCTTCTCCTACTAGAACAGGATTGTTCTTGGTCTTGCGGCTAAGGATTTGGATCATGCGCGAAATCTCTGCATCGCGGCCAATCACAGGCTCAAGCTGTCCTGAACGAGCCATTTCTGTCAAATCACGGGTATAATCCTCGAGTCCTCCACTTGTGCTTGGGGGCATGCCCATCATATTTCCCATGGTTTGGCGGTTAGGATTTTGAGCCCGGTAGAGGCTCCGGATAGCTTTGATGTCATTTTTGTCCCAGCCTGCTTTGTCTTCTAAATTCTTGCGAAGGGAAGCAATGGGAACACCCTTATCTTGCTCCGTAAAGGCAAAACCTGCAAACTCCATGACCTGGCTAGCCAAGGTCCCACGATCTGATAGAAGAGAGAGGAGCACGTGCTCTGTCCCCAAAGTTTTGGCATGAAGGACTTGCGCAATCTCCGTCGCGTGTTTCATCATCGCTTCCATCCGATAAGAAAACGGGAAGATTTCATACCGATTGTCATTTTGAAACACTTGACCTGTAATATGCTCAGCTGCATCCTGAAATTCGTCGATCTGCATGGGGTAATCGCTGAGCACAGAACCTGCTATGCTATAGGGATTATTGGCCATAGCTGTCAAGAGATGCCAAGTGTCCAAAGTATCCCCCTGATAGTGACCTGCTAGTATTTGGGCCGCTTCTATACTTTCTAACAGTGCTGTTGAATAGTTCATCTAGTCGGTATTTCCTTTTCTATCTACTTGTTGAATGATTTTTTTCAGCATGTTTGCTCGCAGATTTGGGGCATCCTGACCCAAAACCTCATCAGAAGTCGTTGCAAGCAAGAGCTGCGTTTCACGTTTTGTCAATAATTTCTCTTCAAAGAGCATCTCTAGAATATCATTGAAAACCTGCTGGCTGATGGTCTCTCCAATATTGGCCGCCAGGTCTTGAAGCATCTGATGGTGATCTGAAAACTGGACCTTGCCAATGCGGATATAACCGCCACCACCGCGTTTGCTCTCTACAATATAGCCTCGGCTTTCGGTAAAGCGGGTCTTAATGACATAGTTAATCTGACTGGGTACGACCTGAAAGACATCTGCCAACTCACTTCTTTTTAGTTCTGCCATGCCAGCTTGAGCCAGCAAGGCCTTGATATAAGCTTCAATGCTATCAGATGTGTTCTTATTTGCCATGATGCTCCTTTCTGGCTTTTTTTCTAGATGGATGCTCTACTCTTTGGCCCATAAAAAATGGCCTTGGAGTGTTCCTTCCCATCATTGACCTTATTTGACTATTATACAATTTTTACGGCTGTAAATAAAGCAAAGACTCTATGGAAATAGGAATCTCTTAAGAAGGCAAAATAAAAGAGGCTAGTAAGAACTAACCTCTTATGTCAAGAATAGACTACTCTTTCTGATAAGCGAATTTCGCGACTCCATCTCAACAGCCTGAAGTAAGAATTTCTCACCAAATTCATAGAGTCCTTCTTTGAATACTGGTTAAGCTTCTTTCCTTTCCGGCTGTCTAACAATTTCTCTCATCACTTGGACTGTCAGCTCTGGAATAAAGCCGACCAGACTTCCTTGATCCGGATGCAACAATTTGACCTTAAAGTCATAAACATCTGTCGCCTTGCCTGCAAAATCAAGGGTTGGGACTTGGACTGTTTTTTCGGTCTCTCCATCTGCAAACTCGAGAGTGACATTGGTATCTTTATAAACCTTGCCATGAACCCCTGTTCCTGGTTCTGTGATCAATTTAAGACTGGCACTTCCTTTAGAGCCACCTTTTCTCTTGACGACGACTTGCGCTGGGTCGCCTTTCTTAACGGCTAGGGTTGGCTGAGCAAACTCAAAGAGACCCTTTTCTTGGTTATTGAGGGCATAAATCCCTTCCGTTGCGATCGCATCTCCCTTGCTATTGACCAAGGTCAAAGTATGGGCTCCTGCTTTCAAATCCGGTGTTTCATAAACCTTTTGGCTGCGTTTGCGGGTTGGACTTTGGGTATTAACCATCTCTAGTTTTTGTCCATCGACATAGACATCCATTTCCCCATGACCAGGGTCTACGGTTGCGACGACATAGGCCTTGGTGCCTTCAAACTGATAGGTCACCGAAGCTCCCTTTTCCTTGGTCCACATTGAGGTGCCTCGAACGCCTTCTCCATCTTCATTCCATTGGCTATTGGCACGATCAGCAGTCCGGTCAGAATGATAGGCCAAACCAAGCGGATAGCCATCCGTTTCTTCAATGCTAGCTGGCGTCTTATAGACAGAGACGCCGTTCAAGATTGGAGTGGCTTGGGCATCGGTGATGGACACCCGGAGGTAGCGGCTATCAACTGGTTGCCCTTTGATCAAACGGCGGTATCCAACGGTTGACCCAGCCCCAAAAGGAACCCATTGCCCATTCACCGCTACATCGATGGTGAAACCGGAAATCCGTTGGCCTTTCTCGATGGTTTCTTTGAGCTCTACCACATCAAAATATTGCTCTTTTCCAAGATCGAGGACAAAAGATCCGGTCTTGGCATCATCGGCAGGTGCCCAACTGGTCTTCTCATCTCCATCCGTCAAATAGCTGGCTGAGTAATGAGCATTGCGACGTGTCGAGTCAGCTTCTACCAAAGCGCCCGCCGCATAGTCCACGCTGTAGAGTTGGTCCAGGGTCTGGCGGAATTCTTTCAAACGGGCCACATCGGCATCCGCAAATTTCCCATCTTGGTTGGGTGGGATATTGAGCAAAAGTGGGGTGCCACGGCCGACCGATTTGAAGTAAATGTCCATCAATTCGTGCAAGGACTTAGGCTCTTGGTTGTCATGGTAGAACCAGCCGGAGCGAATAGAAACATCCGCTTCTCCCACTGAGTATTGCTTCCCTTCCGGATCCCCGTGATTGAGGTAACTATTGGATGGATTGTTGCGAATCTTATCCGGATTGACCTTATGCCAAACTGGATCTCCAGCAATTCCCTTTTCATTTCCGATCCAACGAACATTGGTTGGCTCAGCTGAGAAGATGGCGATATCTCCTTGGGCCTTACGAATGGCATCAAACCACTTATCAAAGGTATAAGTGACTTTTTGAGCCCCATCGCCACGCGCTCCATCCATCCAGACTTCCACGAACTTGCCCTTGTTGCCATATTTTGGATCTTCAAGGATTTCTTTGAGCTGGTTGAGGTAGTATTCGTTGTATTGGTCCTCTGTATCCACATGGTAGAGTGGGCTGTGAGCATCCCAAGGGGAGAGATAGACCCCCATATCCATGTCATACTTGCTGGCAGAAGCAGAAACCTCGGCTAGGATATCGCCTTTCCCTTCCTTCCAACCGCTTTTAGCAATGGTATGGTCAGTGTATTTGGATGGGTACAAGAGGAAGCCATCGTGGTGCTTGACGACCATGATGGTCCGTTTGAACCCCGCCTCTTTCAGGGTTTTGATCCACTGATCGGTATCCAGATGCTCTGGATAGAAATCATAAGGATCTTCTTGCCCATCTCCCCACTCACGATCGTAGTAGGTATTCATCCCAAAATGAATGAAAGCTGCTAGTTCTTCGCGGTGGTATTGCATTTGAGCCTTGCTTGGAAGCGGACCATAGTCTGCAATCTCAGGCTCCTCATCTGGAGAAGTTGCTGGTTGGGTGGCTTCTGTCCCCTGGCTAACTACGCAGTTTTCTTTCTCACTCGTTACGGGTGAGGAATATTCTGATTTTTCTTGGTGCTCTTTCACAGTGCTCTCCTCCTCTCTTTGCTGTTTATCATATCTCAGTTTAATCGCCGGTGGCTCTCACTATTCTTAGTGATTTGTTGAACAAAAAGCCCAAAGATAAGCGATTGATTGTCTGTATCTTCAAGTAGCCTATACTGTTGCTACAGTTCATCATCACTTGTGAGATGGAGGCGGTATTCTTGTAAGATGGTTCCATCTTCTGCTTTGTGGACGACGCGGATCGGCTCACCTTCATGGACGCTTGGCACAACTGTTGCAAGACCGTGATGGCTAGCTGTTGCTTCCACTTGTGGATAAGCCCGATCAAGCGCATCGATGTAGTAATCGGTCACACTTGGATTAACTCCTGGTAAAACTTCACCGTTGACACGAATGGTCACCTGGCTCTTTTCTTCTGCCGCAACCTTATTGGCAAATACCTGAATCTCTGAAATAGAGCTTCCACGCTTGCCTTCTGGCGTCTTCATACGGATACGAACAGCATAAGTGTCGACTTTATCAAAACTGAAATGATTCATCTTACCAGCTGCTACCGGTTCTTCAACGGTTAGGTTGCTGACTTCTTTCCAGTTGGCTGGGTTGTTAAATGGGTGGTCTGTTTCGTCTTTAACCCGATTTGGATTGCTTGGAACTGTTGGGATTTGTTCCCCTGTATAGTACTCAATCACATACTCACTTGGAGCCCCAACGCCGTGGACTTCGTGGAAACCGACATGGAGGTTGTCCACTGCACGTTTGGTCAAGATACCAGAGTCCCCAAACAAGATCCCAACAGAATCTTCCGCATTGTCACGGCCCCAGTTGGTCCAACGGTTAGCTGGAGCATCGGTAAAGGAAATCACCTTGTCATTGACCTTAGCAACTGGATCCGCATCGTTAGAGTCACTTGCAAAAGCAAGTGGCAAGACTGAGCCTGTCCATTGTTCTGCTACGTTTGCTCCCTTGACTGTGTTTGCGGAAACACGGATATGGAGACGGGTTGGAAGGTTGGTTCCTTCTACACGACCGGAGAGGACAACTTCTCCTTCTTGGGCTAAGAGTTGCGGATCGACCGCATCCCATACTACCTTGGCTACATAGGTCTTGCCATTGGAATGATAAGTCCGCACGCTTTCTGGAAGTGCTGGTTTTTCACCGACTGGAGTTGTGGTGCTGACTTCTTCTACAGCGATAATGCCTTCAACGGTGACTTGAGCTTGGGCTTCTTTTTCCACACCTTCTACATGACCTGTAACTGTAAAGCTATGGTAATCCTTGACTTGATCTGCTGTCACAGCATCCCAGGTCACGCGTTTTTCTTTAGGGAATCCCTTGTCATACTCAACCAAGACTGTCTCTGGAAGAGCTGGCAAAACGTTTCGATCCGTACTAATCCGTACAGGACGTACCTTGACAACTGTCTTTTCTTCTGGATTTGGCGTGATGGTAAAGCTGACTTCTCCCGTTTGTCCTTGGAAGTTGGCTACTAAATGAACCAATCCTGCTTCCCGTAGTTCCAAACCTTTCTTGCTTGCGACCGCTTTTCCTTGACTGCTGGCCACTGTTGCCACATCGATTTGATCTGCTTGGAGGCTAGCCAAACTGCCATCTTGGTAATGAGCAGTGACATCAAGCATTACCGTTTGGTCTTCCTTGAGTTCTTGCCCTTCTGGCAGACGCAATTCTAGGCGCTGGATCTGTGGACTTTCTTCTTGGAATTGGACCACATAGGTCTGGACAGCTCCGGTATCCTTAGCAGTCACATATATTTGAGTCCTCAAACCATTTTCAAGATTAGCTTGTAGGACCGTCACTTCAGCATTTTCTGCACTTGCTGTGACTTGACCTGGCTCTTGACCATAAGCCAGCGGACGGAAAATAGTATGGTTGCCACTGCCAAATTTTGGAAGGGCTACCCCATCTAGCTGTACTGTTGGTTTCTTAGCCTTGCTGACTGTTCCACCAGCAACCACCAGTGTCGCTTGGAAAGTTTCCCCATTGCCTAGAAGTCCTGTAGCTTTCAAGCGAGCACCTGGTGTAGACAATTGCTCCTCTTGACCAGCTTCCAAGGTCCATTGATCAACGTCATAGCTAACTGTTCGGCCATCTGTGAAGACCAATTGTACAGTCTTATCCACTGTCGCTAGATCTGCTCCCTGCGGGATTTGTTTGATGACTGGAAGGACTTGCTCCACACCGATTACATCGACCAGAGCTTCGACCGTCCGCCCTTGAACATGACCGGTCACACGAACTTGACCAGCACGACTATAGTCTGCCGCATCCCATTCAACGGCTTCTTCTTGGACCTTGCCATCGCTATAGACGACAGATACGCGACTTGGACGTTCAGGATTTTGTCCCAAGTACACTTTAGTTCGAACCGGTTCGACTCCCAAGACAGAGCGTTCTTCCTGGTTCTTCTTACCAGTAAAGAGGCTGACTTGGTCTGACTGCAAGCGGTCTGAGTCTGCATACAGGGTAAAGGCACCTGCTTGCTCAGTCGATTTGACAATCACAACCCCTTTGCCGTTAAAGGCCCGACGTTGCCATGAGCCATCTTCCTGTGCTTTGTAGCGTTCCCGGCTAGCTTGTTCCCCGTTGTCGACGCCGACAATTTGGCCTTGGCCATGCAAATGGAAATGCACCAAGTTATTGGCAGTTGGGACGACACGACCTGCTTCATCGACGATTTCATAGGTCATATAGGTCAAATCCTTGCCGTCTGCCGCAATAGCATGTTCTTCTTTCAGCAGACGAACACCGGCTGGCTTCCCAGCTGTTTCAATCTGATCGCGGGCAATCACTTCTCCTGCTTCGTTGCGGGCAATAGCTTCCACCTTACCTGGCACATAAGGAACCAACCACTCTAGATAGAGTTCATCCGGATTTGCCCCTTCTTGGTAAGTCCGGCCATCTGCTGTGGTCTTCTTGGTAAAGGTCTTCACTCCTTGTGATTCCCCATTGACAATCAATTCCACACTGTGGGCATTGGAGAAGGCACGAACAGGAATCCGACCTTCTTCATCCATGACACGATTGGCTAATTCTGGATTTTCCCAGTTCCAATGTGGTAAGAGATGGACCATTGGATGTTTCTCAGCTGACAACCATTGACTTTGGTAAAGGTAAAAATCATTCTTCGGAAGGCCGGCAGTATCCACGATACCGAAATAAGAACTTTTCACAGGTGTGTCATTTTGGTTGTGCCATGGTGTTGGCTCACCAATATAGTCTGTACCTGTCCAGATAAATTGACCTGCATAGCCGGCATGATCACGGTCAAAGGTCCAAGAGGCTGTCGCTGTCCGACCCCAACCAACCCGGTCATTGCCGTAGTCTGATTGTTCATAGTGGCGATCTTCTTGGTTGCTTCCGACCCATTCTCTTTCAGGGTGGTAGTAAGAGCCTCGTGTCCGCGTCGCAGAAGAGGTTTCAGAACCATAAATGAGCCAGTTGGGGTGTTTAGCGCGTAGGCTTTCATAGTTGGCCTCTGAATAGTTAAATCCAACTGCATCGAGCTCTGCCGCTACCTTTTCATGCCCTCCTGATCCATCACCAAAGCGGAATTTGTCAGCTCCCATGGTGACATAGCGAGTTGCATCCACTTCCTTGATGGTCTTGACAAGACGACGAACGGTTGCGACAGACTTATCAGATCCATCTGCTTCACCGACTTCGTTACCGATTGACCACATCACAATAGAAGGATTGTTCTTTCCTCGCTCTACCATGGTCCGAAGATCATAGTCAGACCACTTATCCCCTTTTCGAGCTTCTGGATGCGTTGCATCCTTTTCAAAGAATCGACCGTAATCGTATTGCTTCTTACCACCATACCAAGTATCAAAAGCTTCTTCTTGGACCATCAAGCCCAACTCAGCCGCAATTCGCAAGGTTTGTTCACTGGCTGGGTTGTGGGTCGTCCGGATGGCATTGACTCCCATGTCCTTCATCTGTTTGAGGCGGCGGTATTCAGCCTTGTCATTTTCCTCAGCTCCGAGAGCCCCATGGTCATGGTGAAGGGAAACACCGTGGAATTTCGTAGCCGCTCCGTTAAGGAAGAAGCCCCCTTCTGGTGTCCAGTTCAGATAGCGATAACCAAAGCGTTCCTTTTGCACATCGACCAATTGCGAATCCCGATAGACCCGCGTATACAGCGTATAGAGGGCTGGGTTATTGGTCTTCACATCCCAGAGGGTCGGTTTTTCAACATGAAGGGTATGAGACAGGTTGATCTCTTGACCAGCCAAAACGGATTGCACTTCACTGCGCACCTTTTCACTGACCACTTGACCATTTTGATCGACGATTTCGTATTCTGCATAAATACTGTGGGCTTGATCATCTTGGTTGACAATACGACTCTTCACAAGAGTATCGACTGCCCCCTTCTGTTGTTCTTCTAATTTTGGACTCGTGATGGTGGTCCCATACTTAGCAACATGGACCTTATCCGTCACACTGAGTTTGACATCACGGTAAATCCCACTTCCAGAATACCAACGACTACTTGGTTGTTGGTTGACCACATGAACCGCGATGGTGTTTTCACTTCCATCCGCATTCAAATAAGGAGTAATATCATAAGAAAAAGCATTGTAGCCATTTGGATAATGACCAACAAATTGCCCATTTACATAGACTTTCGAATCCATGTAAACTCCTCCAAATTCCAAACGCACCTTCTTATCCAGGTCCTTATCATCCAAACGGAAGGTCTTGCGATACCAAGCATCCCCACCGTTTAATTGTCCCCCTTCATTTTGGGCCGGAGAGTTGTGATCGAAGTCAAAGAAGATCGACCAATCGTGTGGTACATCTAATTTTTTCCAGTTTTTGACATCCACCTGGCGACCTTCTGCACCAGGAGCTGCATTTAATTTAAAATACCAATCTTTATTAAAGTCTCGTTCTCTATCTTTCACCATATCCTCCGCAATCCGATATTGATCTGGAAAAGTTCTTTCTTCCGCTATAGTAGGCGCTCAGATCCATCCGAAACGGGTTGACCTTTATCTGGAGGCTCCAACCTTTCTTCTATCCATGTAGGGGTGATGATAAGGGGAGCATCGTGAGGAGTTGAATGAACTGTTCCTACTGTCACAATCTGTTCTTCACTAGAGGCTATCAGCTCCTCTTCGACTAATGCTTACCCATCCTCCTAAGCTAAGATAAATGGAGCACCGTTTACTACAAAACAAAGTCGCCCCCAAAGTTTGCCAATCCTAAAAACAAAACGCTTTTCAAAAAGACTTCCCTATAAGAATCCCCTCTTATGATGAACCCTTTAATATGAACGTACTCTTGTTTTTGTGACCCCTTTTATACAATCTCATATTAACTATATCAAAAAAGAAGGGCAATAGGCCCCCCATTTCGATCCAACTATAGTTCGATTAAGAATTCCTTTAATTAGTTGAAAGCCTCTCAAACTGCCTAAAGATAGTAAAAAAGAAGCCATATGGCCTCTTTTTCCATCATATCTTATAACCCTGGTTCTTGACCGAGCTCAGCAGCCACCATCCAGATGTTCTTTTCAAGTTCTGCTTTTGCACCAACAAAGATATCATTGGTCACATCGTCGCCTTCAGCGTCCGTAACATCCATAGCTTTTTGGTAAAGGCTAGCAAGGTAACGGAAGATTTCAAGAACACGCGCCAAGCTTTCTTCTACATTGTTAGTAAATGCTCCACGACGTTCTTCAATATTGCTGTGCTCTAAAAATTCAGTCATGCTAGAATATGGAGCTCCACCAATTGTGATTAAGCGTTCACTCACTTCGTCCAAAGTAGCATCCAAGCTGTCCATGTATTCATCCATTTTTGGATGCCATACCAAAAAGCCACGTCCACGCATGTACCAGTGTACTTGGTGAAGAGCAATGTGAGCCACGTAGAGATCAGCTACCACTTGGTTCAAGATTGCTTTTGTTTCTGGAAGAGTTTCTTTATTGGAAGGTGCAAAGTTTGCTACATCAGTAGCTGCTTCATGTTTCATCATTGTCATGTTGTTCTCCTTTTTATAATGATTCTAATTAATTATGTCTTTATTATAATCCTTCTAATTAATAAAGTCAAGATAAAAGATCCAAAAAAAGATAAATTTAAAAAAAGTTGGAATAGTTGTCAATTGATAGAAGATACGATAGAATGAAGAAGACTAATCGAAAGGCTTTTCTAATGAAATACATTCTTACATTTTTGATCTCTATGGTTCCTCTCGTGGAACTTCGTGGCGCAGTTCCCTTCGCTATTTCAAGAGGAATCCCCCTCTGGCAGGCCCTCGCTATTGGGGTTATTGGCAATATGCTTCCGATACCTATAATCTTCTTCTTTGCCCGTCATATTCTCGCTTGGGGAGCAGATAAACCAGTCATCGGCTCCTTCTTTACCTGGTGTTTGAACAAGGGCCATAAGGGGGGACAGAAACTGGAAAAAGCTGCAGGAGATAATGGAATCTTCTGGGCATTACTGCTATTTGTTGGAATTCCGCTTCCTGGGACCGGTGCCTGGACTGGAACCCTCGCTGCTTCCATCCTAGATTGGGATTTCAAACGCAGTGTTCTAGCAGTTATGTTAGGGGTCATTTTAGCCGGACTCATCATGGGGATCCTCTCTCTCTTACTTGGACTGAATACCTTCGCCCACTAATTACAAAAGGACTGAAACAGCTGTTTCAGTCCTTTTCATTTTGCACAAAAGAGGCTGGGACAAAAGTCCTAGCCTCTCAATTGTTTTTGGATTGTAGAGCAAGACGCAGTGGTTGAGTGGGCTCTACTACGCTGATTTCATCAACTTTTACAGCCCTACTCAACTGTGCGGAGGTGGGACAACGAAATCGAATTCTAACGAATTACCGATTTCTGTCCCACTCTCTTTTTAGTATTCTTAGTTGTTAAGAGCTGCTGCCATTGTAGCTGCAACTTCTGCTTCAAAGTCATTTGAAGCTTTTTCAATACCTTCACCAACTTCAAAGCGAACGAATTCAACAACTGAAGCATTTACTGATTCAAGGTAAGCTTCCACTGTCTTGCTGTCATCCATGATGTAAACTTGTGCAAGAAGAGTGTAGGCTTGGTCAACTTTTGTGTTGTCCAAGAAGAAGCGGTCCATTTTTCCTGGGATGATTTTATCCCAGATTTTTTCTGGTTTACCTTCAGCCGCCAATTCAGCTTTGATATCTTCTTCAGCTTGAGCAACCACTTCGTCAGCCAATTGAGCTTTAGAACCATACTTCAAGTGTGGAAGAGCTGGTTTACCAACCATTGCACGGCTTTCGTTGTCTTGGTCGATTACGTGGTTCAATTGTGCCAACTCATCTTTCACGAATTGCTCATCCAATTCTTTGTATGAAAGAACAGTTGGTTTCATTGCAGCGATGTGCATTGAGATTTGTTTAGCAAGTGCTTCGTCTCCACCTTCGACAACAGAGATAACACCGATACGTCCACCGTTGTGTTGGTATGCACCGAAATGTTGGGCATCTGTTTTTTCAAGCAAAGCAAAACGACGGAATGAAATTTTTTCTCCGATAGTTGCAGTTGCAGATACGTATGCAGCTTCAAGAGTTTCACCTGAAGGCATTGTCAACGCAAGAGCTTCTTCGTTGTTAGCTGGCTTCCCTTCAGCGATGACTTTTGCAGTTTCGTTTACCAATTCAACGAATTGAGCGTTTTTCGCAACAAAGTCTGTTTCAGCATTCACTTCAACAACTGCTGCAACGTTTCCATCAACATAAACACCAGTCAAACCTTCAGCGGCAACACGGTCAGCTTTCTTAGCTGCTTTAGCCATACCTTTTTCGCGAAGCAATTCGATCGCTTTTTCGATATCACCTTCAACTTCAACCAATGCTTTTTTAGCGTCCATGACACCAGCACCAGATTTTTCGCGCAATTCTTTTACAAGCTTAGCTGTAATTTCTGCCATTTTTATTCTCCTATATTTTTTAATAAAATAAGAGGGTCGGGCTGAGCCCTGCCCTCTTAGGTTCGTTACGTATAAACTAGAATTAAGCGTTGTCGCCTTCTACAACTTCAACGATTTCTTCGATTGAATCAGCTTGACCTTCAGTAGCTGCCAATTCAGCTTCTACTGTCGCAACACTGTCTTCACCTTGACGACCTTCGATAACAGCATCAGCCATTTTCGCAGTGATCAATTTAACAGCGCGGATAGCGTCATCGTTCGCT
This sequence comes from Streptococcus sp. OMI750, assembly GCF_047463895.1. NCBI lineage: Bacteria > Bacillati > Bacillota > Bacilli > Lactobacillales > Streptococcaceae > Streptococcus > Streptococcus sp. OMI750. The sequence goes on along the minus strand of NZ_JASHCZ010000005.1, from coordinate 121,522 downwards.
GGGATGATAACATCGATATCATCTGGGTCAGTATTTGTGTCGACCATCGCTACAACTGGGATACCCAATTTTTTAGCTTCTTTAACAGCGATTTGTTCTTTATGTGGATCCACAACGTACATGACGTCTGGGATACGAGGCATGTCTTCGATACCGCCCAAGAATTTTTCAAGACGAGCGCGTTGTTTGTTCAACAATGCAACTTCTTTCTTAGGAAGAACTTCGAAAGTTCCATCTTCTTCCATGCGTTTGATTTCTTTCAAACGAGCGATACGTTTTTGGATTGTTCCCCAGTTAGTAAGAGTTCCACCCAACCAACGGTGGTTGATGAAGTATTGACCTGAACGAATAGCTTCTTCTGCAACAGCATCAGCAGCTTGTTTCTTAGTACCTACGAACAAGATCACTGCATCGTTTGCAGCTGCATCACGCATGAAGTCGTATGCTTGGTCTGCATATTTTACAGTTTGTTGCAAGTCGATTACGTGGATTCCGTTACGTTCAGTGAAGATGTACTTAGCCATCTTAGGGTTCCAGCGACGAGTTTGGTGACCAAAGTGTACACCAGCCTCAAGAAGTTGTTTCATTGAAATTACTGCCATGAGTAAGTTCTCCTTTTTTGTTTTTTTCTCCTCTCTCAGACGTCAACTTGCAGCACGACCACAAGGGCAACGGTACCACAATGGATCCGAGATGAGTATTTGCTGTCTTAGACAACTCTATAAGTATAGCAGAAATCCCTAGAATTCGCAAGCTATTTGAGAGATTTTTTCTCCTCTCTCTTTCTTGATTGATTTGAAACAAAAAGTTTTTCTTGACCTATCTTGATTTTTAGGTTACAATATTATATGTTATGGCGGTATAGCCAAGTGGTAAGGCACGGCTCTGCAAAAGCTTGATCGTCGGTTCAAATCCGTCTACCGCCTTGATAATAAAATTTTTATCATCTTTTATCTTTTAAAAATTCCCCTAGCAATAGGGGGTTTTTTGTTACCGTTTGCCTCATTTATCGATTATTGATATAATAAAACCCTCGCCTGTTAGGCAAATGACATTTGAAAGGGTATTTATGAAAAACATTCGTTTCTATACAATCGGCCTTCTTTCTCTTTTAACGCTAGCAGCTTGCTCACCTGCCAATTCTGCGCAACCAGCAAAAACGGCTTCTAGTTCCAAAAAGTCGGTCCAATCATCTTCAAGCAGAACATCATCGAGTAAAGAGACAAGCACATCTTCTGAAAGTAGCAAGTCCGATGATTTTTCAGATCGCTACAGTTTGGATCCAGATGATGGTTCCTCTCTTCAATATGTGCCGGGAGCTACATCCATTCCTGAGATCGAAAAACTCAAGAAACTCCATCTGAGCACTGGTTTTGTATTAAGAACCGAAGATGGACAAGAGGTTGGTGGGCCAAAAGAAAGAAGCAGTTACGATGACGTAGTTGCAGCCTTTGGTCAACCCGTAAGTAGTACAGACAGTGCGAATCCTGGCGATGGGGTCAATGTTTGGGCAACAGACAATGGCGATATCATGGCTGTCTTCCGCAATAATGTCCTAACAGATATCACCTTCCGTTTAAAAGGAGGCGATGCCAACCACCAGTCTACCGGCAGCGTTTCCAAATCCGATACACCAAAAACAGCCCTCGAACGTCTTGGAAAACCCTATATCATTATGCGTTCCGAACGTTGGACCAGCTATGTCTATAAAGATAGCAACGGAGACGAATCTAACTTCTCTACACAGGGAGACAAGATCGTTGATGTCATGTCTGCTGCAGAAACCAAGCAGTTAAAAAAGATCACTGGCCTGGATAAAAATCAATAAAGCGCAATGAAAAGAGGCTGGGACAAAAGTCCTAGCCTCTCAATTGTCTTTGGATTGTCGAGCAAGACGCAGTGGTTGAGTGCTCAAAGCACTGCTTTGAGGTGGCGGATAGAACTTGCGAAGCAAGTATCCTAAGTCTTTGTTCGCTTTTTAAGCTTCAAAGATGCCCTATGTTGACGGAAACTATGTTTCCTTTATCTGCAACCTTCAACAGTCTCCCAGACTGTTGAAGCTGTCCCACTCTCTCTTTCTTACAATTCAGCAATTTGGTTCAAATTCACTTCTGCAACCGTATCGTTACCGAACATAGAAATGACCATTTTGACCTTGTTGTTATCAATTTCAGTGATCTTACCAGTATAGTCTGTGAAGGCACCATCGATGATGCGAACCGTATCGCCCACCTTGACATCCAGATCAAACTCTTGCACGGTTTGACCCATAGAGAGCAAGATGCTGCGGATTTCTTCTTCCAACAATGGGGTTGGTTTTGAACGGTTCCCGTGTGATCCAACGAAACCAGTAACGTTAGGGGTATTCCGAACGACAAACCAAGCTTCATCTGTCATGACCATTTCCACCAAGACATAACCTGGGAAGCGGTTTTCTTCGATTTCTTTTGATTTACCGTTTTTCTCAACTTGTACGGTCTGAGTTGGAATCTCTACGCGCAGGATGTTTTCTAACATATTGTAGGTTTGCGCACGTTGCAAAAGATTCTCTTTTACTTTGTTTTCATATCCTGAGTAGGTTTGTAAAACAAACCAGCCTTTGTCAAAACTGTCCATTTGGGCATCCTTTCTTTCTGTTTAGCCTGCTCGAGCTTTTGTGAACATACTAAAAAAAGCCTCTTGGCTTTCGTTTTCCTAGCTTCATTATACCACATTTTGTAGGAATGCAAAGAGGTTTGCTGATTTATTTTTTAGAATGGGCAACAAAAAATGGGACCCTGAGGGTCCCACCTGGCTTCTTTTCTTAAAAGAAATTGATCATTTGCAATAGGCCACGTGCAATGACTTTGTCAAACAAATAAATCAAAGCTACAAAGAAAGCGGTGTACTCAATCACTGAGATAAAATTTTTCCATCTTTCCTTGCGATTTGGCCAAGTTGTATCTTTTAGTAAGACGAAAATATCTTTAATGAATTTCACAACTCTCTCCTATCGTGTTTCTTTATGGATGGTATACTTGCTGCAATGTTTGCAGAATTTATTGACTTCTAGACGTGTTGGTTTTGGCGTCCCACTCAACTTAATGGAGTAATTGCGTGACCCACAAACCGTACACGCTAGACTTGCTTTTTTTAATGCCATAACGCCTCCGTTCACCCCATTATAGCAAGTTTTCTACGTTTTGACAAGATTAGAAATCTCCCCACCAAGAAAAAAGCAAATATAAAGCGTTATCACTCTGGTTTTCTCTTCATTTTTGGTAAAATAATACAAAAGGAGACGAATATGAAAAGTGATAACCTAAAAGAAAGTAGAAATATCGAAGATCGTCGAGGCCAAAGCTACTCCCAATCTTCTAGCAATAGCAACCTTGGCGGGGGCATTTTACAGATCCTGCTATCACCTGGAAGCTTCAAGAGCAAGATCGTCATTATCCTCCTCATGCTCCTTCTGGGTGGGGGAGGAGCTAGTCTTGGTGGACTCTTTGGAAATGGAAGCTCCCAGCCTTACCAGTCCACTCAAGTCACACGCACCAACCAGACCCATGTTGACGATGCAGACGCTCAGTTCGTCAGCAAGGTCCTGGGAACAACGGAAGATCATTGGCACAAGCTCTTTCAAGCAGAAGGACGGACCTACCAGGAGCCCAAACTTGTCTTCTATACTGGACGGACAAAGACAGGCTGTGGCGTCGGACAAGCATCAGCTGGTCCCTTCTACTGTCCAACCGATAAGAAAATTTATTTGGATATGAGTTTCTACAAGGAATTGACCACCAAATACAAGGCTAGTGGGGACTTTGCCATGGCCTACGTCATCGCCCACGAAGTCGGCCACCACGTACAAAACGAGCTGGGAATCCTTGGCAAATACCATCGCATGCAACAAGGACTTTCTGAAAAGGAACGAAATGCCATCAGTGTCCGCATCGAGTTGCAAGCCGATTATCTAGCAGGTGTTTGGGCCCGCTCCATTCAAGACCGAAACCTCCTAGATATTGGAGATATTGAAGAAGCCATGAATGCGGCCCATGCAGTCGGTGATGACACTCTCCAGGAGCAAGCTTACGGCTACTCCGTACCAGACAGCTTTACCCACGGGACTTCTGAGCAACGCATGCGCTGGTTCAAACGGGGCTACCAGTACGGAGACTTGCAACACGGCGATACCTTTAGCTTATCAGATAGTGAACTCTAAGCAAAAAACGATTCAGAAGAATTTCTGAATCGTTTTTTTGATTAGAAACCAAGCCAACCTTTGAAGGTATCCCAGGCGTTTTTCGCTTTTCCTGGAATATCGGCCTCGTCGATTGCTTTTTTCGCATCATCGACCATATTCGACGCCTTTTCTTTGACTTCATCAAAGAAACCTTTGTCTTCCTTGGTATCTGTTTCTGTATTTTCTTCTCCGACTGGAGCAATGCCGTTTTCAGCATAAGAGTTCTTCACCGAATCAAACTGGGTACCGTCTGTATAAGGCAGGACACTGTTGGCAACATTGCGGAAGATCTCTGACGCCGTTCCGGCACTACTATCGGTCAGGTAATGACCTTCATCGGTCGTTGGGAAACCAAGCCATTGACTGATGACCACATCTGGCGTGTAGCCGATCACCCATTGGTCTCCAGAGAGGTCCTTGTTAAAGCTGGTCTCTGTCGTACCGGTTTTTCCTGCCATGGTATAGCCATAAGGTGCAGCGTTGACCCCTGTACCATTACTGAAGGTTCCTAGCATCATATTGGTCATCTTATCCGTTGCGGATCCACTAAGCACCCGGGTTGATTTCTGACTATGGCTCTTGACCACCTGACCACTAGCATTTTCGATCTTGGTAATGAGGTGGGCATCATTCATGACCCCGCCATTGGCAAAGGTTCCATAAGCTTGGGCCATCTGCATCGGATTGGTTGTCACACCGGCTCCTAAGGCAACTGCAAGCGATTTTTCCACCTTGTCCATGTTGAGACCGAATTTTTTTCCGTACTCAAAGACCGTATTGAGACCCAAATCATTGGCCGTCGCAACAGCTGGAAGGTTGAGGGATTCTGCCAAGGCCTGGTACATCGGTACCGTTGGGCTCGACTGGATTCCTGCATAGTTATTGACTTCATAACTTCCGTATTGAGTGGTACTATTGTCCAGTTCCTTATTAGTCGACCAACCTTCTGCAACAGCTGGGCTATAGACCACTAAAGGTTTGATGGTCGATCCCGGACTACGAGCAGCTTGGGTGGCATAGTTGTAGGTACGGAATCCTGGATTTTCATCGCTACCGACACGACCTACGAGAGCCCGAACCCCGCCAGTCTTAGGATCAAGGGCCACACTACCGGACTCTGCGCGCGTGCCATCTTCTGCTACTGGGAAGAGAGCTGTATTGTCATAGATCACCTGCATGCTCGCTTGGTAATTTTGATCCAGCTCAGTGTAGATCCGGTAGCCATTTTTGACAATGTCTTCTTCGGTGAGGCCATATTTATTGACCGCCTCATTGATGACCGCATCAAAATAGGATGGGTAGCGGTAGTCCTCTGACTTGCCTTCATAGGCATCGACTAGCTGGCCATGGATATCAATCGCAGCAGATTGATCGGCTGTTGCCTGGTCAATATAGCCAGCTGCTACCATATTTTGAAGGACCGTATTGCGGCGGTTGGTCGCATTCTCTACCGAATAGAGCGGATTATAGATCTCGGGTCCCTTGAGCATGCCTGCTAGAACCGCTGACTGATCTAGACTTAATTGACTGGCTGAAACCCCAAAATACTTCTTGGAGGCATCCTCAATTCCCCAAACTCCATTTCCAAAATAGGCATTATTGAGGTACATAGTGAGGATCTCTTTTTTACTGTATTTTTTATTAATTTCAAGCGCCAAGAAGAACTCTTTGGCCTTACGCTCCACCGTCTGGTCCTGAGACAGAAAGGCATTTTTAGCCAGCTGCTGGGTGATGGTCGATCCTCCACCTGAGCGACCCAGGGTCAAAATCGCTAAGAAGAAACGGCCATAGTTGATCCCGCTGTTCTTGTAAAAACTCCGGTCCTCTGTGGCCACTACGGCATTCTGCAGATTTTCACTAATGGCATCGAGTTCGACATAGGTTCCTTTTTGCCCGGTCAAACTTCCAGCCTGGTCCCCATTCTTATCATAGATAATAGTGGTTGCCTTGAGTGCATTCTGCAGATCCTTGACATTGGTTGTCTTAGCAAGGTAGAAGAGATAGCCTCCTGTCAAGAGGCTAAAGCCTAGCCCAATGATCAGGAGAATCTTGGTCAAATGGAAACGACGCCAGAAACGACGGAAGGGGTGCTGAGACAGAGGCTTACTTCTGTGTTTGCCCGAGCGACTATAGGTCGTCTCCACCGCTTCTTCTGGTAACTCCGTGTCTGGCACTTCTTCTGCCACTGTTTTGGGCGGATGATCCTTTCTAAAAAAAGTGATCAGGTTTTCAAATAATTCTTTTATTCTATTCATACCTGTTATTGTAACACCTTATCCTTGTCCTAGCAAGAAAAGATCGCTCCTTTCTATTTCCCATTTAGTTTTCTTTAAGCTTAGATTTTGCTACAATAGGAGCATGAACTATCAATTTTCCATCCCAGAAACCTTTCCCCAGATGACTGTGAAAGAGCTCCTTGAAGACTACTTCCTCATTCCCCGTAAGATCCGGCATTTTTTACGGGTCAAAAAACACGTCTTGGTGAATGGGCAGACCATCAACTGGCAGAGTCCTGTTCAAAAAGGGGACCAGATCCAGCTGATCTTTGATGCAGACGATTACCCTGAAAAAGAGCTCCCAGCCGGTGATCCGAGTCTGGTCGAAGAACTCTATCAGGATGAGCACGTCATCATCGTCAATAAGCCCGAAGGCATGAAAACCCATGCCAACGAACCGATGGAAATTGCTCTTCTCAACCATGTTTCCAGCTATGTTGGATCCACCTGCTACGTCGTGCACCGCCTAGACAAAGAAACCAGTGGGGCCATTTTATTTGCTAAGAATCCTTTTATCCTTCCCATTCTCAACCGCATTTTGGAAGATAAAAAAATCCAACGCGAGTATTGGGCCTTGATCCAAGGAAGTTTAGCGCAAAAGACCATCATCTACAAGGATAAAATCGGACGTGATCGCCACGATCGGCGCAAGCGCCTGGTCGATTCACGCAAGGGGCAGTACGCAGAAACCCAGGTGACGCAACTGAAAAAAATCGGGCGAAACAGCCTAGTCAAATGCCAACTCAAGACCGGTCGTACCCATCAGATCCGGGTTCATCTCTCCCATCATGGGCACCCCATTGTCGGGGATCCTCTCTATAACCCTGAACGCGGAGAAAGACTCATGCTCCATGCCCACCGCTTGACCTTCACCAATCCATTAACCCTTGAAACTATCCAAGTCGAGGCCCCTTCTAAGAGTTTCGAAGAAGGGTTGAGAGTCTAAAAAAAGAAGCCACAGGGCTTCTTTGGAGAATGTAAACAAACCGTTGTTATATACAACCTAATAACTTCCATTAAGAAAAAAATTTTATTGGTTAGAGTTATTCAATCATCTTCTGAAACTTTCCGCCGTGAGAAAAGTGCTAGAAACACTATTGTTTCTAGCACTCGGAATTATTGAGACCTTAGACTCAATAATTAGTCATGGAACTTCGTAGAAGTTCGCTGACGTCCGTACTCACTTAAGGAAAGTTTTTAGAATGACTTTGTCTTCATTCAAAAAAGAAGCCACAGGCTTCTTTTTTATTATTGATAGCGAGGGGTTGCAAATCCACGGATATTGCCATGGCCGATCCGATAGGTATTGCGACGGACTTGGTTGTTGGAGTTTCCTTCAATGGTGTGAATAACCCCATTTGAGACGCTCTCAACAATTCCGATGTGATCCGCAAATCCATTATTTTGCTGGGTATTTTGATCCCAGTTAAAAGTGATGATGTCCCCTGCTTTTGGTGTAGTGGTCCCATCTTCATTCCAAATGCCCAACCGTTTGAAAATCTGAATATGACGTTCAACCCCACATTCACGGCCAATCAAACCACTCAAGCCCTCACGCTGGAAGACCGTTGTGACAAAGATATCACACCAATCATCGGTCGTCTTCACAGTATAACCAACAGGAAGTGGTTTGACACTGTTGTAATCATTGACCAATTGATGGTGAGCTGCAGTTCCGCCACGAACACCAACTAAATTGGCTGCCGCCCGTAAGACACGGTCCCGTTGTCCATTGGTAACACGAGGAGTGAAAGCCGTTTGACTAACTGTCTCACGAGGATGCAAGGCTGTTTGACCCAGGTTAAAGCCTTCAACGCCACCATCCACATAGTCCACATAGACGTGAGTGGTGTAATTTCCTTTCTGGTACTGGTGATTCGCTGCAGAGACTTGTACTTCTGTATGCGTTCCAGAAGGGGCTGTTGTATACCAGAAGAGGTTTTCCTGATGGGATTGAGACCAGGCTGCAACACGGATGTTCTTGATCCGACGTCCCTGAGGTGCTTGATCCACCGTTACCGTAAAGGTTCCTGCACCAGAATTAACATTCTTAATCCCTGTTTGGGTCTTGGTCGTCATATTTCGAAATTCAACTTCTGTAGTTGTCGTACCAGCCCCTACACGAGAACCATCATTTTGGATGTAGTAAAGGTGAACATGGTATTTACCAGTGGAGTTCTTGTGATCACTCGCTTTGACAGATACCTTGTAGTCTCCATTCGCTTGACGAGTCGCTTCATACCAGCGGATATCGTCTTGGCCGTCCTTATCCGACCAAGTTGGAACTTGAACGGTCCGCACACCTTTAGGGCTATATACATCCTTAATAATGACGTCAAAGGTACCTGTATCCTTGTTGTTGTTTTGGATCATAAGGCTGCCAGTTGGACGAGATTGATTTTTGAAATCAATAATGGCTTTTTTGACAAACTTGTTTTGACCCTTTGCTTCCACATAGAAGACCTGCGCTTCGTACTTGCCATCAGCGTTTTCGTGGTCACTAGCTTTGGCTGTTACAGTATAAGAACCGTCTGCTTGGCGAGTCGGAGTATACCAAACAATGTCTTTCATGCCATTGGCATGAGACCAGAATGGAATCTTCACTTCTTTATAACCATCGAAGCCTTGAAGATTCTTGGCGGTAATCGTGAAGGTCCCCTCTTTTTCTGATTTCGTAATGGTCAGATCAGCAGATAGTTTGGGTGCTGTGTAATCAATAATGGCTTTTTTGACAAACTTGTTTTGACCCTTGGCATCTACATAGAAGACCTGCGCTTCGTACTTGCCATCAGCGTTTTCGTGATCACTAGCTTTCGCAGTCACTGTGTATGAACCATCAGCTTGACGCGTCGGTGTGTACCAGACAATGTCTTTCATGCCATTTGCATGAGACCAGAATGGAATCTTCACTTCTTTATAAGCATCGAATCCTTGGAGATTCTTAGCAGTGATTGTGAAGATGCCCTCTTTTTCTGATTTCGTAATGGTCAGATCAGCAGATGGTTTGGGAGCTGTATAATCAATAAAGGCCTTTTTCACAAACTTGTTTTGACCTTGGGCGTCCACATAGAAGACTTGCGCCTCGTACTTGCCATCAGCATTTTCGTGAGCACTCGCTTTAGCTGTTACCGTATATGAACCATCTACTTGGCGAGTCGGAGTATACCAGACAATGTCTTTCATGCCATTTGCATGAGACCAGAATGGAATCTTCACTTCTTTGTAACCATCGAAACCTTGGAGATTTTTAGCGGTGATGGTAAAAGTACCTTCTTCTGACTCTGATTTTTCAATATTCAAATCTGCAGAAACCGGAGATTCCTGTTGAGGGACACTCTCATTTCTCGCTTCTATCACTCGTGCCCGTGCGCCGTAGGGAGCGCGACTAGCTACCACAGCAGGTGCTGGATTCTCTGATACAACCTTGTCGCTAGTTCCCTTGTCAAAAGACGGGTTATTGCCAACAATCGGTGTGACAGGTGTCGTCTCTGTTACAACCGGTTTTTCTGTCTGAACTGCTTGATCAGTTTTCACCCCATCGGTTGCAATATTCTGAGCTTCTGATACCGTTGTTGTTTTCAACACGATAGCTGAAGTATTTTCTGAGGTTTGATCGGATGCGACTTGCTCATCTGCCTGGACCTGTTGTGTCGAAAAGGCTAACAAAACCGTTGCCCCAGCATAAAAAATAAGATCTTTCTTTTTCATTTATCTTCCCTTGTATTTTTTTATACGGATTCTACCCACATAGTAGTATTATAGCACAAACCGTCAGATCACGAAACAACTTCATTAGAAGATTTCATACTTAATCTAAAGAAAAAAGAAGGCCGGATCGGCCTTCAATATGCTTATGCAAAAATAGAGAAGAAAGGTGCTCCGAGCTTGTTATCCATTGGGTCTTTACTCTTAATGGAGTGAAGATAATTGATCGAATACCAGCCGTTGTTTCCGCTATTATATGGATCGCGTACATAGGTTCTACCATTATCATAGCCATGCAAGACCAACTCATGAGTATAAGGATCACTGGTAAATTGGCTATTGCCTACAGCAGCAAGTACATGCTTACCGGCCATGAGGGCTTCTGCAATACCTCCAGCTCCGGATACCAATTGACTCTTCAAGCCCCAGTTACGAGTAGCAGATACAATCCCATCTGCATCTGTTCCTACCTCACCTTTATTAAATGAATCAGTATTGTTGTAAAGATAATCAGCCACTGTTGTTGGCAGAATCGTTCTTCCAAGGATATCCGTAAAGGTCATGGCAAGAGAGGTCGGCACACAGCCTGACTGATCGACATTACTGATGCCATAATATTTCCCGGCCCAACGAGGGTCTCGTTGAGAATAGTAGGTCGTTTTAGGATTCACTTTTTGATTCCGTGGAGACAAGGCTGTCTGACCCAGGTTAAAACCTTCAACTCCCCCATCTTTGTAGTCCACATAGACGTGAGTCGTATAGTTGCCTGCTTCATTACCGTGATTATTGGCAGAGACTGTTATTTCTGTATGCATACCTGACGGTGTTGCAGAGTACCAGTATAGATTTTCTTGATGAGCTTTAGACCACGCTGCGACACGGATGTTCTTAATCTGACGACCTTGAGGGGCTTGATCCACCGCTACCGTATAAGTGCCATTCGTTGCATTGATATTCTTGATAGACGCTTGGGTCTTGGTCATGGCATTTCTAACTTCCACATCTGTGGTTGTTGTACCAACACCAATCCGAGAACCATCATTTTGGATGTAATAAAGGTGAACATGGTATTTGCCAGTTGAGTTCTTGTGATCGCTCGCTTTGACAGACACCTTGTAGTCTCCATTCGCTTGACGAGTTGCTTCATACCAACGGATATCATCTTGACCATCTTTATCCGACCAAGTTGGAACTTGAACAGTTCGCACACCTTTAGGGCTGTAAACATCTTTGATGATGACATCAAAAGTCCCCGTATCCTTGTTGTTGTTTTGGATCATAAGGCTGCCAGTTGGACGAGATTGATTTTTGAAATCAATAAAGGCCTTTTTCACAAACTTGTTTTGCCCCTGAGCATCCACATAAAAGATTTGCGCTTCGTACTTGCCATCGGCATTTTCGTGATCACTAGCTTTCGCAGTCACTGTGTATGAACCATCTGCTTGGCGGTTTGGAGTATACCAAACAATGTCTTTCATGCCATTGGCATGAGACCAGAATGGAATCTTCACTTCCTTATAGCCATCGAAGCCTTGAAGATTCTTGGCGGTAATCGTGAAGGTCCCCTCTTTTTCTGATTTCGTAATGGTCAGATCAGCAGATGGCTTAGAAGCTGTGTAATCAATAAAAGCTTTCTTGACAAACTTGTTTTGATCCTTGGCATCTACATAGAAGACCTGCGCTTCATACTTGCCATCAGCGTTTTCGTGATCACTAGCTTTCGCAGTCACTGTGTATGAACCATCTGCTTGGCGAGTCGGAGTGTACCAGACAATGTCTTTCATACCATTCGCATGAGACCAGAATGGAATCTTCACTTCCTTATAGCCTTCGAAGCCTTGGAGATTCTTAGCGGTGATCGTGAAGGTGCCGTCTTTTTCTGATTTCGTAATGGTCAGGTCTGCTGCAACTGCATTAGCTGGTTTAGTTGCTGTGTAATCAATAAAGGCCTTTTTCACAAATTTGTTTTGACCTTGGGCGTCTACATAGAAGACCTGCGCTTCGTATTTGCCATCAGCATTTTCGTGGTCACTGGCTTTGGCTGTTACAGTATAAGAACCGTCTGCCTGACGAGTCGGAGTATACCAGATGATATCCTTCATCCCATTAGCATGAGACCAGAATGGAATCTTCACTTCCTTGTAGCCATCGAAGCCTTGAAGCTTCTTAGCTGTGATGGTGAAGGTACCGTCTTTTTCTGATTTTGCAATAGTCAAATCAGCTGACACCGGTGTCTGATTTTTCTTTCCAACGGCTACTGTCGTCGTTGTTCCGCCAACACCTGTCAATTGTCCATTGTTTTGAACATAGTAAAGGTGGACATTGTAAAGACCGGTTGAGTTTTTATGATCCGCTGCTTTTACATTGACGGTATAGGTCCCATTTGCTTGACGGTTAGCTGTATACCAAACAAGGTCATCTTGACCACCTGTTTCTGACCAGATTGGTACAGAAACTGTTCGAACTCCATTTGGTGCTTTGACATCTGAGATCACGACATCAAAGCGACCGGCCATGGTATCGTTATTGGCAATGTTGATCTTTCCACTTAGGGTTCCTACTGTCGGGTCAGCTGCAGGTTTTGCATTCGCTGTAAAGCGACCTGTATAGTCCACACTGTGGTCAAAGACGTGTTTGCCTGGAAGCAATTCCGCTTGAGAAGTGAACTGCCATGCTCCCGCTTTCCCATTGTAACGCAAACTTTTCGCATCATTTACAGATAGTTTTGGAGAAGGGTATTGGGCAACCCAGAAATTTTTAAGGCCAAATTGAGCGGTGTTGACTGGACCTTTTTTGCGAAGATTGTTTTCATCCAACCAGCTAGCACTGGTGTAGAACATCAAATTGGTGTAGCCATTTTTACGCATTTCATCTACCCAAGCTTGGGTGTTGCGGTTAATGTTTGGTTGCATCTTAGCATCCTCAAAGTCATTGACCATGAGGGTGTTCTTTGGAAGATTCAAGCGTTGCGCCGCTGCAATATAAAACCGTGCTTCTGCACGCGCTGCTTCTTCAGAAGTATAGCGAGAGAAGTGGTAGGTCGATACTTGCAGACCAGCTGCTTGCGCATTGCGAATTTGGTTCTCCGCATTCGGGTTCTTGTACCAAGTATCTTCTGTCAATTTGACAACGACACCACCCACGCCCTTATTAGCTAAGGTGCGGTAGTCTCCAATACTAATGTCTCCGTTGTGGCTACTCACATCAACGAATGATTTTGGCTGAACCGCCACATCTGTTGAACGACCAGCTGGAGCGTGAGCACCTGTATTAAAGAAGGTGGTGCTTCCTGCATCAGACGGAAGAGGATTTTCTTCTGTCTTCTCAGTAGGCGCTATTTCTGTAGCTTTCTCTACAGATGGTGTACGATTATCTGTAGCAGTGGTGCTACTCGCAGAAGCTACAGGCTGTTCAGTCACATTTGCTGGTGCTGCGTAGTTGCTTGCGACTGGTGCGACTGACTTTTCAGTAGTTGCTACTTCTGGCGCTGTTTCAGCTTGGACTTGATTGCCTTCAGTAGTAGCGACTTCTTTTGAAACCAGCTCATCTGCACTGACTCCCTGAGCAGATACAGCCATCAAGACTGCCGCTCCGGCATAAAAAATAAGATCTTTCTTTTTCATATAAACTTCCCTTTATACAAATTTTATACGTTAATCATTTTACCACACGGTTTCAGCGATGAAAAGTTTTATGAGGCAAATTTTTAAAATTAGTGATATTTTTTTGAAAAACCAAAAAAAGAAGTCCGTCTGACTTCTTTTGATCTTATGCTAAAGGATTTAAGGCCGTCTTTAGGTAGTGACCCTCTCGGATTTCCTGACCGACACGCTTGGCATTGTCCACCAAGTCTTGGTAATCAGCATCTGAAAGATTGTCGATTGTCTCCTTCAAGTCATGAAGCGACTCTACTGCAATCCCACAGCCCTTCTCAAGCACAAAGTGAGATAAGGCTGACTGTTTCCACACTACAAGCGGGAAGCCCGATGCTAAATAAAGCGACGCCTTGTGAGAGTTGTTGTAGCGAAGGTACTCGCCAAAAACACCACTACAAGTTTCTGCACTATCCCCATCCCAGACTAGTCCAAAACCACCCTCAAGGGCTGCAGGAAGTTCATCCGGTAGGAAAGAACCAAAGTAGGTCTCGTTTTCAAGTGCTCTACTCTCGTCAAAACCTACGCCATAAAGGTTATAGGCAGGTTCTGCAGGAAGTGAGTAAAGATAGCCAGCTTTTTCTTGTGCCAAATTACCCGCCACAATCATCGGCTGGTCTTTTGTTTGGTCACTCTTCTCTTGGAAATTTGGAATCAAATAGTCGAAAATGCCAAGGCTGACAATCTTATCTTCCGCAATCCCTTTATCCACCAAGACAGATTTCATAACCGGGTTGTGGGCGATGATCCCATCAGCTGCTTTGAGAAAACTTGCTTCTTGAAGGTACATCCGAATTCTGTGTTTTAAAGGTAGTGAAGTCATGTTGGCATGTCGAAGCACTTCTAGGTCATGAATCAAGAGATAGACTTTAATCCCTCTTTTTTGTGCTTTTTTAACCAAATGGGTTGAGAAAAAACTATGGTGAAGCATTGGAAACTGGATCAGCAACTCATCTCCTTGCTTTAGTTGATCCAAGGCTTGACCAAAAGCCCTTGCCTTATGGCGTTGAGCCGCAAGGGTACTCATCTGATACCAATTGTCGACAGAAAGGACCAAGGGATGATAGCCTTCTTCTTTCACAATACTTTCTACGTCATTGCGTGCTTTATTTCCTGCGTTCTTTGCGTTGACATCATGCAGGAATTCTTCTTTCAAGTAGTATTTCATAGATTATGGTTTCTTTCAATCAAACTCATTTGCTACGACTTCCAAAGCTCGCTCAATAACCACGTGCATGTCGTAGTATTTATAGTCTGCTAGACGCCCACAGAAGATGACCTTATCATTTTTCTCTGCTTCTTCTTGGTACTTAGCAAACATGGCGTTGTTCTTTTCATCATTGATTGGGTAGTAGGGTTCATCTCCTCGTTTCCAATCAGCTGGGTATTCACGGGTAATCACCGTCTTCGGTTGAGTCCCATACTCGAAGTGCTTGTGCTCAATGATCCGAGTATAAGGAATTTCACGCTCGGTGTAGTTGACCACAGCATTACCCTGATGATTTTCCTCATCCAAGATCTCGTGTTCGAACCGAAGGCTGCGGTATTCCAACTCCCCATGCTTGTAGTCAAAGTACTGGTCAATCATCCCTGTGAAGACAACTTTTTCAGCAGAGCTTTCCAGTTCTTCACGATTGGCGAAGAAATCAACCCCAAGTTCTACTTCTACATCGCCCAGCATATTTTCGATAATGACATTGTAACCACCGATTGGAATCCCTTGGTATCGGTCATTAAAGTAGTTGTTGTCAAAGGTCAAACGCACTGGGAGGCGCTTAATGATGAAAGGAGGAAGGTCCGTCGCAGAACGTCCCCATTGCTTCTCCGTATAGCCCTTGATCAACTTTTCATAGATATCTGGACCAATCAACTTGATCGCTTGTTCTTCCAAGTTTTTCGGCTCAACATCTTTCATGTCAGCTGTCTGCTCGGCAATCTTGTCCTTGACTTCTTGAGGAGTCTTGGTTCCCCACATGGCATAAAAGGTATTCATGTTGAAGGGAAGATTGTAGAGGCTACCCTTGTAATTAGCTACCGGTGAATTGATATAGTTGTTAAATTCAGCAAACTGGTTGACATAGTCCCAGACTTTTTTGTTGGACGTATGGAAAATGTGGGCACCATACTTGTGAACATTGATTCCTTCCACTTCTTCACAGTAGATATTGCCACCAATGTGGTCCCGTTTATCAATGACTTTTACTTTTTTACCACGCTTGGTCGCCTCATGTGCAAAAATTGCCCCCGACAAACCAGCACCAACAATCAGATAATCGTACATAGTAGACTCCATTATTTTTCTATTTTAAAACACATCTAACCTCTTAGCCGTTTCACTAGACTCATTGCTATAGATTAAACCTTCAAATCCCCTCAATTTCCTCACTATAAGAGAGGGAATTGACCGGCTTCTTTTTGACAACTTCTGTCGCAAAGAGCGTGAACATAAAGATGTTATAAGTCGGTACAAACCAAAACGCTTCAATCATACAATTAATCGCAATGAGGGACAACATTGCAACAAATAAATAGTGCCCCTTCTTGAATTCATATTTTGAAACAATGACATAAATGGCGACTAATAAGGCAACCGGTACGATACCATATGTAAATAACATCTGAACATAGGACGAATCAACATAATTATAATTGAGGACAGACTCTGTACTTCCCCCGGATCCAATAAACTGAACCCCTCTTGTCCCAAACCAATTCAAAGGATATAAATTAAAAGCATTTTTACCCAAGGCTAAACGGCCGGTAATAAATTGATTAATTTGAACATAAAGTGGAGATGACCAGGAGAAGTGATAGGTTAAATAGATCATTCCGGTTGAAAAAAGGATGACCGAATAGGGCAACAAGTGATACAACTTCAGCTTCTTCTCCTTTGTGAAATAAAAGAAGAGAAACAGTAAGACAGCGACCAATAGTGAGACCGCATTCATACGAGCATCACAGAACTTCATAATAAATAAAGCTAAGAGAACGCCACTTAGAGATCGTAAGACAATATATCGGTCTTTTAACAAATAGGAGATCGCAACATAGAGGTAGAAACAATGGGCTGCGAAATCTGTTGGATAGATAAACCCAAATGAATTACGGATAACGGAACCCCGACTATATTGTAAGTTTGGAACTACCTTTAATAATGACAATAGAAATACTGTAAGGACAATCGTACCTACAACACCTACATAAGTTTTTAAAATGACTTTCCTGTCCGCATTGACCAACAAAACCATTAAGAGAGAATAAACTAAAAAATTTAACTTATCTGTCTTAAAATAAACCATGACCGCTACCAACAATAACATAGCAGACAAAATGAGATAATGATAGGGAATCGTAATTTTGTTGAAAAAACGAAGCAACAAAAGCGCTACAACCACTATGAGCGAGCTAGCACCAACATGCAAAAAGCCTTTATTTAACATCGTAGTGGATATTGTATTAAAGAAGATCACAATCGAGACGACAACACCAACCAGTAGATCGTCAAATTTCATTTTTATCATTAAATTACCTGATAAAGAATTTTTAAAGAAAAGCTCATCCTGTCTAGATTGAAATGCCTGCTTTGGGAACATCTGTGCTATAGCATTCTTTTCTGAAGATTTTGTTTACTTAAAAATTCATATCCTTCCTTTCTACTCTCTACTGTTTATTTAAAAATTGTTGTTTTAATTCTTTCACATCTACCACTCTCAGAGATAGGATGGCGATTAGATAAATGATCCCACCAAGCACCGCATACAGAACGACATTCAGCGTCGGCGAAATATGGACAATAGACTTGACTAGTAGCAAGAGACCATACATGAGGCCTGAAGCGAGCACAATCTTCATCATTGAGCCCATAATCGGCACTTCTTTAAGATAGGTTCGTGTGAAGTAGAGTTGAATCCCCCATACCAAAGCTTCTGTCAACACTGACACAATGGCAGCTCCAATAAAGCCCAGTTTTGGTAGGAAGATTAGGTTCAATCCGACACTGATAATGGCAGGAACAGTTGTCGAAATCATAAATTCTTTATTTTTATTATGAGGGATTAGAATTTGAATCCCCATGATATTGGTCCATCCGATAAAGAACATTCTAAAAATCATGATGGCAATGGCATAACGTGCATCCTGGAAATCCTTCCCTAGGAAGAACTGAACAAAGTCATCATTGACAATTAGCATGCCGGCAATAATCGGGAAAATGACCAAATTATAAATCAAAAAGGACATTTGGTGCATCTTAATGACCGCCTTATGGTCCCCGGAGGATAAGAGGCTCGATACCCGAGGCAACATGACGCTCCCCAGTGAGGTCACCAAGGTCAACAAAATATTGACGAGTTTTAAGGCTTGGTCATAAATCCCCACATCCTTTGTAGAGGCGAGAGCACCCAGCATAGTTCGATCCAATGTGACATAGAGGGAAATGGCAATCTGCGGTAAAAAGAGCAGAATGACTGGTTTTAAATGTACCCGTGCATAAGCCAAATCAAAATGGGGTTTCCCAATAAATTCACGAGCGGGTAGCCACATACTGAGCTGACCTAAGAGCTCAAAGATCGTTAGTAAGAATACATAGAGATAAAGATCATTGGCAGATCTGACAAACAAGAAGATGGAGATGACTCCAACCAGTTTGACCGTGATATTCCGAATCGTAATCTTGCGGAAGTCCTCTAACCCCTGAAAGAGCCAAGAAATATCAAGACCTTTTGAAACCAAACTAAGCCCCAAAATATAGGCGACAGGATTTTGCATGGAAGATAGGGTTAGACATAAAAGAACATAGAGGGTAAGGGATAAAATCGTAGCCCCCAACTGGAGAGTATAAATCCCCCAGAAATTCTTTTGGATATCTTTCCGGTGTCCTGAAATCTCTTTGGTTCCATAGTTAGCCACTCCTAGGGTCGCCAAAAGGATAAAATAGGTGACAATGGAGTTGAAATAGCCATAGGTCCCCAAGTCATTCGAGCTAAAAACCCGTGTTACATAAGGGGTGGTGATAATCGGCAAGATAATCACCAGTAACTGGTAGGAGAGATTATAGGCGTAATTTTTAAGAACTTTCATCGGTGTTTATATTCCCCACTTAAAGACTGTTTTAAACGGCGTGACTAGATCCGTCGCAAAAGCACGATGAATGTCTGAAATAGCTTGAACTTCTCCGTCAACATGGATGATATTCTTTAAACGACTTTGAACGCGACGATTAGCCAGCATCTCTACAGCCCGCTCGAAATCTTCACGACCTGAACGAGAAGACCCAACAAAGGTCAAGCCCTTTTCAAGAACATCTCTTGTATTGACTGCGACCCGGTTATCACTAACCCCCATCAACATCACGGTTCCTTGGGGCTTGATATGATCAATAATATCATTGATAGCTGGCTCACTTCCTTGACCACCAGTACATTCAAAGGCATGATCAAACCGTTGGTCTTCTGTCAACTCGCTGGTCAAAATCGCTTGGTGGATAAAATTAAACAATTGCAATTTATCACTATTGCGCCCAACTACAGTTATCTTCAAATCAGGGTAAAGATAGTGCAAAGAAGTTGCAACAACATATGAAAGACTACCGTCACCTAAAATCAAAACGGACTCTCTTCGTTGGTGGGCAATGAGGTCAAAGCGATGAATGGCATGCATGGCCACACTGCTAAACTCTGCTAAAGCTGTCACGGGACCACGAACTTCTTCTGGATAAGCCACTACACGATCCAGCGGCAGGGCAACGACTTCCTGCATAAAGCCATTATAGCCACTAGACAAGAAGTGCGTCCCCTCCAAATAATTTTCAAAGAAAACACCCTCTGATTGATGGGGAGGCTGATTGGGAACCATAGCCACGATCTGTCCTGGTTGATAGGTCCCTGTAGGATCCGCTACCACGATACCAGACGACTCATGGATCAGGGCCATGGGCAATTTCTTTTTAAGCACCTTAGGATCCCGTTTCCCTTGATAGTAACGTTGATCCGCATGACAAATAGCCATGTAATAGGGGCGAATCAACACCAGGTCTTCACGGCTCATGTCTTCTTCTTGGTATTTGATGGTGATATTTTTCGGCTGGGTCAGCTGAAAGATTTGGTTCAACATATTAATTGTCCTCAATCATACCGCGTGCAATTTTCAAATCTGTAATCGTCGTAATTTTAATATTGGAGTATTCCCCTTTAGCCAGGGCAACTTTTTTACCATTGATAACAAAGATCTTGCAGGCATCTGTCAAGACTTCTTTTTGCTGGTCACTCAAGTCATGATACAAGGCAAGGAAATCTTTCATTTTAAAGGTTTGAGGGGTTTGACCCTGATAGAGGTATTGACGTTCTGGGATATCCGTGATAAAGGTATTATCTAAGCTTTGAACAATGGTATCGGTCGCTTCGACAACTGTATCCACCACATCATGACTCTTAGCTAGTTCAATGTTCTCTTGGATGGTTTTTAGGCTGACAAAGGGACGAACCGAATCATGCGTGACGATAATATCCTCATCTGTTAAAGGTTGCACCTTATCGATAGCCAAGATGATATTTTCAATGGTAGAGTTGCGGTCACTTCCTCCCTCTACAACCAAGATCCGTTCCTTATAAGAAGCCAAGTATTTGTCGACCAGGTCTTCCGTATAGGTCACCCAGTCCGGATGAATTCCCAATACAATTTTCTGAATTTCATGGACTAATAAGAACTTCTCAACAGTATGGATTAAAATAGGACGTCCACCCAAATCCAAAAATTGTTTGGGCATATCCGTAATCCCCATCCGTGATCCTGTTCCACCTGCTAAAATCCCTGCATAAATCATCCTAAACCTCCTGTTTTGTCTCAATTTCCTTCTTTAAAACATAGCTATTAGCAATCTAGCCTAGTTTTGCTCTCACCTTTTGATACAAATGAGGAGAAAGGAGCAAAAGAAGGTATTTGAGTTTATTTTTTCTTGTAATATGTGAATTGATTAGAATATCTTTCCAATAGCGGCGATACTCTTTACGAATCTTGTTGACTTGATCATACATTTGAGAACCTAATAAGGCATGGACCACATGCAAGCCATTAAAGACATAGCGGGTATTGACCGCTTTTTTCATTTCCGGATCATCAGGATAGTCTCTCTCGACATAGGCTCTGTTCCAGTCCATGGCCTTGTAAAAATCCAAAAGCCGATCGCTATAAGAAGAATTTACGATACTCCCTGGTCTTCGATAGTATTTATAAAGATTTAGATCGCTGACTGCAATTTCCTCACAACAAGCAATATGTTCATAAGCAACAGCCAAATCTTCGTAGATCATTCCTTCTGGATAGGGGTGTTGGAGCAAGATCCCTCTCTTATATAACTTTCCACCCGAATGGGTCCCAACGTGGTGACCATAGAACATTTCTTTGAGGGCTGTATGACGATCTAATTTCCTTGAACTTTTTTCATCTACATCACCCGAAAAATCTTTGTCCTCATGATTTCTTACTTCAATAACCGGTGTCGATACAAGGTCAACTTTATACTGTTCTTTTAAGCCAACCAAATATTCGACTGCTCTAATGTCATAATAATCATCAGAATCAAGGAAGATAATCCAGTCAGTTGTCGCAGCTTTCACTCCTGTATTTCGAGCATTAGACAACCCTCCGTTTTGAAGATGGAACACTCGAATACGGTCATCTTCCTGAGCATACTGGTCGCAAATTTCTCCTGAACGATCGGTTGATCCATCATCGACCAGGATGATTTCAATATTTGAATAGGTCTGTTGTCTAAGACTACCGACACTATACTGTAAATACTCCTCAACATTATAGACCGGTATGACAATCGAAACCTTTTCCATTATGCTAATCCCTTCATAATAATTTCTACAATCTGTTGACAAGCCATCCCATCCCCGTAAGGATTACTTGCCTGGCTCATCTTTTTGTATTCGTCTTGGTCTTCCAGAAGGAGCTTAAAATTGCGATAAATGGCTTCTTCTTCTGTCCCAACCAATTTCAGAGTCCCTGCAGCCACACCTTCTGGACGTTCTGTCGTATCGCGCATGACAAGGACGGGCTTTCCTAAAGAAGGTGCTTCTTCTTGAACCCCACCTGAGTCTGTCAAGATCATATAGCTTTGGTTCATGAAATTATGAAAATCAATCACTTCCAAGGGCTCAATGATTTTCATTCGCTCATTCTCTCCAAAAATCTTACTAGCCAATTCTCTGACCTTTGGATTTTTGTGGATGGGATAGACTACCTTGACATCTTCAAACTCATCCAAAATCCGGTTGACCGCACGGAACATGTGCTCCATAGGTTCTCCAAGATTTTCGCGACGATGGGCCGTCAACATGATGAGCTTGCTCCCTTTTGCCCACTCCAATATAGGGTGGTCGTAGTCTTCTTTTACCGTTGTTTTTAAGGCATCAATAACAGTATTTCCTGTAACGAAAATATTGGTGCGCCCCTCTTTTAAGAGGTTTCCTTTCGAAACTTGGGTCGGTGCAAAGTTATAGTCTGACACAATGGAAGTAACCTGACGATTAAACTCCTCAGGATAGGGGCTTTGAAGGTTGTAAGTCCGTAAACCTGCTTCCACATGCCCCACTTTGATGCCCATATAAAAGGCCGCCAAAGCTGTCGCAAAGGTGGTAGTGGTATCCCCATGGACGAGGACAATATCAGGTTGCTCCTGCTCCAAAACTGGTTGGATTTTCTCTAAGATAGAGGTCGTGATGGTGAACAAGGTTTGGTTGGCCTTCATGATCCCAAGATCATAATCTGGAGTGACTTGGAAGACATCCAAGACCTGTTCTAACATTTCCTTGTGTTGCCCTGTTACACAGACTACGGTTTCAATCGTATTGTGCTGCTTGAGTTCATTCACCAAAGGACACATTTTAATAGCTTCTGGACGCGTCCCAAACACCAACATTACTTTTTTCATTTTGAACCCTTCCTCATCGACTGGTAAAAGTTACGATAGTTGTCTAAAAAGATAGAATAGCTAAACTTGGCATCATAATCCCTCTTTGCTTGAGTAGCTAGAGAGGCTCTTTTCTCAGGATTCCCTGCTAATTCCTCTATTGCTTGCGCCAGGGCTTGCGGATCCTCAGCTGGGACGAGGATCCCATTCTCAGAGTTCACTACTTCATTTACACCTGGAATATCTGTTGCAATCATTGTTTTACCATTCATAAAGGCCTCGATTGCGACCAATCCAAATCCTTCAAAGACTGACGGAAGAACACAAAAGTCAAAGCTATTGATACACTCTAAGACATCGCTTCGGTAGCCTAAAAAATGAATTCTTTCTTCCAGATTTAGTTCTTTTGTTTGATTTATCAAATCATTTCTCAATTCTCCGTCACCGACAATAAACAGGGAGACACTTGGATTTGTCACCAGTGACATGGCTTGGATCAGGTAGGACAAACCTTTTTGTTCGGATAGGCGAGCTATACAGCCTATTTTGATACCGTCACACTTAGTAATTTCATTTACTATATGTTCACTGTGTTGCATTTTCACTCCATTATAAATCATAACAGAGTTTTTTGACTTTACATCATTAAGGATATTTTCCTGGACAGCTTGACTGACAGCAACCGTTCGAGCCCTCCCTAGTGCAAATTTGTACAGTGGCAATTTATCTTTAAAAACATTATGGGCTGTATAGACATGAATCAAGTTCGGATGACGCAGTTGCAATAAACGAATGTAGAAAGCAGCCATTCGATGATGGGTGTGAACAAGAGTGATCTTATTCTCTTTAATGATTTTGGAGAGACTAGCAAGAATCTTGAGCACCGTAGCTGGCTGTTTGCTATCGACGTCTAAAATGCGATGGTGTTGAATCCCATTCTCTGCTAGTTTTTCTTCCCACAATCCACCAGTTGATGCGACATGAACCTGGTCAAATTCATCCTTAAGATCTGTCGCCAACTGATAGACAATACGTTCAGCCCCACCGATATCCATGGTCCTCGAAATATGAAGAATGTTATTTTTTTGCTTTCCGTTTTTCATGTACTACTCTCTTAATAAAAGTGGCATTTCCTACAAAATAGCGCTTAAAGAGCCGTTTGGGTTCATTGACCACACGGAACAACCATTCCAGATTGGCTTTTTGCATCCACAAAGGTGCCCGCTTGATATGACCTGATAGGACATCAAAGCTTCCTCCCACTCCCATAAAGACAGAGTTCACTCCATTGTCCATAAACTTCTGGATCAAGTACTCCTTTTTAGGAGAGGTAATCCCGACAAAGACAAAATCCGGATTCTTCTCACGGATATCTTCTTGGATAGTCTCTTCTTCTTCAGTGGAGAAATAGCCATTGCGATGACCTACTACTCGGAGATTCGGATAATCCTTTTTAAAGATGGCCAGCATATCTGTCAAGACTTCCTCTTTTGCTCCGAAGAAGTAGACAGAGTAACCTTTTTCATTGGCTAAATGGAGCAATTCCTGCATCAAATCGATGCCTGCCACGCGCTCTGGCACAGCATAGCCCAAATAGCGCGCAGCGAGAACAACAGAAGCACCATCTGCATTGATGATTTCAGACTCATTGACAATCTTCTTGATGGCCTCATCTGTCGCACATTGATTAAGTTTGTCTGCGTTGACCCCCATCAAATGGAGCGGTTTTTTATCTCGGACAAACTGTTCTGTAGCAGCAACGGTTTCAGCCATTGTTAAAGGGTCAATTCTGACCCCCATCATTGTAAAACTTTTCAAGCTTATTCTCCCCAAGTTGATTCAAAATGACCTTTTTGCTCTGATTCTTCTGGCAACTTCATATAATCACCATAGATCTTTGTCAGATAAGCATCCGGATCAGCATGTCCACTGATTTTAATGGTTTCAAAATCAAGGAGTTGTGGCTCCCCAAATACCTCTTTGTAGGCCAACTCTCTCTCGCGATACGATCCTAAGACATTTCCGACAAGAGCACTTGTCTCAAAGTCATAGCGTTTAATCGTATTCTGTAATTTCTGATTAATTTTTTCTGTATTTAATAATTTGTCCAAGTGAAGGATCTTAGAGACCTTCACAATTGTATTTTCAAAGAAACCTCGGTCGCGATTGTGCAATCGATTGATGACAGATATTTTTGAAAGGGCACGGTAATACTTAATTTTATTGGTGTGTAAGAAATAGTGGAAACCATCTGATGGATAACCATCTAAAGGAAACACATCGATAAAAGGACTACACACAACCCCACCAAATTCAATTTGAAGGGAAGTATCCATGATGGATGTGTTACCCAAATTATCATCATGGATTCTTAGGATGACATGATCCGGCAATTCCTTTTCGCAAATTTCCAGGAATTTTTCATAGTCTTTTCTAGGCATTCCCAAATCCATATCATCATCCCAAGGAATAAAGCCCTTGTGACGAATAGCTCCTAATAGAGTCCCACCTAAAGCATAATAGCGAAGATTGTACTTAGAACAAACCTCAATATACTTTTCTAATAAGGACAACTCTCCTAATTGAATCTGTCTTACTTTACTCACAACCTACTTCGCTCCTTCTTTTCTAAGTACAACCTTCACGGTCTTGAGCAAGATCTGAATGTCTCTCCAGATCGTCCAATCATCCATGTACGCAACGTCCAGTTTGACCACTTCGTCAAAATCCTTGATTTCACTGCGTCCGCTCACTTGCCAAAGTCCGGTAATACCTGGTTTGAAGCTGAGTCGGCGTTTTTGAGCTGGTGTATAGTCTTGATATTCGTCAACTGTTGGGGGACGAGTCCCGACCAGACTCATATCACCAATCAGAACATTGTAAAATTGTGGCAATTCATCGAGACTGGTCTTCCGGATAAAGCGACCAATTGGTGTTACTCGCGGATCATTTTCCATCTTGAACATGCCACCGGTCATAGTATTTTGTTCCATGAGATCTTTTTTTATCTCTTCGGCATCTACGCGCATGGAGCGGAATTTATAGAAATTAAAATAACGACCGTTTTTGCCGACCCGCTTTTGTACAAAGAAGGCTGGTCCACCATCCTTACGGATCAGAGGGACTAAAACGATACTCACTAGACCACAAATCAAGAGTCCAAAGAGGGCTCCTGCAATGTCCAAGAGGCGTTTGGCAAACACGTGACTCGGCTTGTAGAAGTTGGTTGAGAAGGTGACAACACTCAAGCCACCAACTTCTCGAACCCGTTTATTCCCCAATGACGTGAAGTTAAAGGCATTGAGATTGACCGATACATCGATCCCCATGCTCTCAAATTCCGAGACAAAGTCACTGATATTATAGTCCTCACTCGGCAGATTGATAAACACTTCGTCCACCACTTCCTTGGTGACAAAATTCATCATTTGATCCGGCTGCACGACCCGTACGCCTGAATGGGTAAAATCCGTATCGTCCATGACGGTCACACCGATCAGTTGCCCATGATAGAGGTTGGGCGAGTTCAGAATATCAAAGACTTTCTCCATTCGACTGGTCGCTGTAATCAGGAAAATTTTTCTCGAACTTTTCCGACGTGGCAAAATAGACTTCCGGTAGCGCTTGAGCAAGAGATCCATAATATAGACAGCAAAGGTATTAAAGAGAAAGAAGTAGATCATTCCCCGACGAGAGATGGAAAAGACCCCATCGAGCATAAAAGAGGTAAAGGTGATCCCAACAGCGAAAAACACATTGTATTTCAAAACCTGAAAGAGCTCATCCAGGTAGCCCCTGCTGTAAAAACGATAGGCAATATTGCTAATGTAAAAGGCTACAAAATGTAAGAGATAAAGAATAGCGATCGTCTGTGATGTGTATTCTGCATCTTTAAAAAGACTCACAATGTAAGCCGAAAACAGGACAGCTAAACTTTGAAAGAGAACAATATTTAATTTTTCCAGTTCGATTCTTTCTTCTCCCATTTCCCTCAATCCTATTCTTTACTTTTTCCCATACTCTCCGTAGGTTCCGTATCCACCATACGAACCATACTCCGCAGCTTTAATGTTAAATTTATTGAGCACTACTCCTAAGAAAGGTGTGCCTGTTTGTTCCAATTGGTCCTTGGCCTTTTGGACAGCCTTGCGTCCATTGGCCCCAGATTCTGTAATCAAGACCGTACCATCACAGCGTTGGGCAATGATAGCCGCATCGATTACGACCCCGATAGGAGGAGTATCAACAATGATGTAGTCAAAATGATCCCGCAAGGCATCCATCATGACAGTGAAATTCTTGCTTTGCAAGAGCCCTGTTGGGTTTGGCGCTACCTGTCCAGACTCAATAATATCCAAATTTGGAAAATCTGTTGCATATAAAATTTGGTCCAATTGGCTACGGCCAGACAAGAAATCCGTCAAGCCTTGGATCTTATCCCGACTACGGAAAAC
The DNA here is from genome assembly GCF_047463895.1 of Streptococcus sp. OMI750. Lineage (NCBI taxonomy): Bacteria > Bacillati > Bacillota > Bacilli > Lactobacillales > Streptococcaceae > Streptococcus > Streptococcus sp. OMI750. The sequence goes on along the minus strand of NZ_JASHCZ010000005.1, from coordinate 94,301 downwards.
CCCTGTCATAACAGAGTTCCGGATATCGCAGTCAACCAAGAGGGTCTTGTAACCGGCACGCGCAAAGGCAACGGCCAAGTTAGTTGAAGTGGTTGATTTTCCTTCATTTTCTTGTACAGATGAGATGGCGATCACTTTTAAATCCACCCCACTCAATTGGATATTCGTTGCAAGGGCATTGAAGTACTCTTCTGCCTTTCGAATTTCTTGCAGTTTATTTTTTGAAATTTCTAACGTATTCATGCGATCCCCAGTCTACAGTTTCTTAATATCTGGCACAACACCAAGTAGGGTCAAGCCCATCAACTCTTCGATATCTTCTGGTCTCTTGACACGATCGTCCAAGACTTCTACTACAACCAAGAGAACCACCATCAGACCAGCTCCAGCAATGAAGCCAAGAAGAACATTGCGTCGGATATTTGGTGAAGAAGGTGATTGTGGCACTTCTGCCTCATCCAAAGTCGTGACATCTGACACCTTGGTTACAGAGATGATCTTTTCAGCTGCTACATTGCGAAGGCCGTTGGCGATACGAGCAGCTTCTTTTGGATCTCCATCCTTAGCTGTGATGGAGAGGATCCGAGTATCGGTCGGAACAGACACACTGATCTTTTTCGACAACTCAGCAGGTGTCATATCGAGTTTCAATTCTTCGATGGCTTGCGTCAAGACATTTTGAGAAAGGATGATCTCACGATAGTCTTTAACCAAGTAAGAACCTGCCTGCAAATCCGAGTTGGTCAAGGCGTTGTTTTCCTGATTTTGACGGCTAACCACATAAATACGGCTGGTACTTTGGTATTCTTTCTTAGCTAAAAATGCACTGTAGCCAAAGGCTGCGATAGCAAAGACAAGAGCGACCAAAACGATCGAAAACTTGCGTTTCCATAGGGTCTTCAGCATAGCGAAAACATCAATTTCCACTGCTTGTTTTTCTTGATTGTTCATTTCCTAATTACTCCTTCATGTGGATCTCTCCACCTGTTTCATGGTTAGATTAATTCATCCGCTAACAAGAGCTGTTGATTGTCGACAAAGAGCCGTTGAGCTCGTTGTTCTCCGTATTCTTCCTTGATCAAACGATAGGCTTCTGCCATATAAGGCGGTCGTTTATCCACATTGTGCATATCGCTGGCAACAAAGTGAACCAAGTCTTTTTCTAAGAAATACCGAGCCCGTTTTTTCAGTTGTTTTTGCTCATCCCCAAAGAGGCGAGGTTTGAGAACACTTGAACTATTGATCTGCATGTAGCAGCCCATGTCGATCATCTCTTGCACGCGCTCCTCATTTTTCTCCAAGCACTTGTAGCGCTCGATATGGGCCACCACTGGGGTGATGCCTAGATGGAGCAAACGGTCCAAGGCTGTATGAATCTCCTTGTATGGCGTTCCCATGCTGAATTCGATCAAAGCAAAACGCGTTTCTGCCAAACGTGGAAAGATTCTCTCCTCCAATTTTTTCAAGATATCATTGGTAAAGTAGATCTCTGCACCGTAATGAATGGTCAAATCAGGCGCGACTTGAGCTGCGATTTCCTTCACTTCTTGAAAATTTTCTGCAATTTTTTCTTCGGGAGTTTCAAACATCCCCTTGCGACGATGAGAAGTGGAGATAATGGTCCGGACCCCTTGGCGATAGCTTTCTTCCAATAAGGCACGGGTATCTTCCCTTGTCTTTGGTCCATCATCCACATCAAAGACGATGTGCGAGTGGATATCAATCATTTTTCTTTTCCTTCCATTACTTTTTGAATGGTTTCCTTAGCTTTGGTCAAGCTGGCTTGATCCAACTCCATGACATAGAGGTTGTAACCTGGCATGGCATAAGATGGCAAGTCATTTCGACCTTGACCTGTAACCGCTTGGGAAGTCACCTCATAAGAGCCACCTGTTTCCAATTGGGTATTAATCAGATTCATCATGGTTGGCAACTGCATATTGGTTTGGACAGAATCTTGGAGGTTCCCGATAATCTCATTGTAGTTGCTCAAGACCTTGGTAGAGGTCAACTTTTTGATAATGGCCGCAATGACTTTTTCTTGGTTCTTCCCACGGTCATTATCGCCACCTTGGAGGGAGTAGCGTTCCCGAACAAAACCGAGTGCTTGCTCTGAATTCAAATGGACCTTCCCAACAGGGAAATGGAACTTGCCGTGAAGACTCGTGAATTCTTGATCATTTTCCACATCGATCCCCCCTACCAGGTCAATCAACTTGAGGAAGGATGTGAAGTTGAGACGGACATAATAGTTCAACTTAATGTCATAGAGATTTTCAAGGGTATGAATCGAGGCATCCACCCCATAGATTCCCGCATGGGTCAGCTTGTCATTTTGGTTGTTACCGCCATCTGCAATTGGCACATAGGCATCCCGCGGCGTCGTTGTCAACAGAACTTGCTTGGTCTTCCGATTGACGGTCATGATGATATTGACATCTGATCGTGAAACCGAGGTTACCGGACCATAGGTATCGATCCCGCTGACATAGATGTTAAAGACATCTGCATCTGCAGATACCTTACTTGTCGCCGCCACTTCTTTTCGAATCTTGTAGGAATAGATTTTCTTCAACTTCTTCGCATAGTCGGCATCTTCAGCAGCGATAGTATCTTCAAAGGTACTGTTGAGCACCATGGCAGAAGCATTCCCTTCTTGCAGGCTCTTATAGGCATCTAGATAAGTCGGTGCGTCCACTACGGAGATTTCCTGTCCCTTGTTCTTTTTGATATTGTCCAAGAGGGCCGTAAGATTGGCTTCGTTATTGTTACCCTTTGGGGCTACCACTTCTTTAATCTCTTTGATGTCTTTGATCTCACTGTCTTTCTTGACATAGACAGCCATCTCAAACTCTGTATAGTTGGAGTGCCCATTGACATTACTCGTCAGATTTAGCAGCTGTTGACTAGCAAACAAAACTCCTGAACTAGCCAATAAGCCGACAAGAAGCAGGACCAAAGCTGTCTTTTTGGCCTGATTTTTGATCACAAACCAAGCTGATAAGAGCAAGAGAACAGCTAGTAGCACCATCACGAGAACATTAACATAGCGAAAAGCCAAGATGTTATTGGCCAACATGGTATAGGTCGCCCAACTCGCGGTTATAAGCAAAAAAATAAGCAATACGGAATTAACGATTCGCAATTGCCCCCACTTATGCTCTGAACGACGACTCCGTCTCCTTTGTGACATAAATACCTCCAATTAGTCCTAATCATATTTATTGTAACATATTTTTAGCAAAAAATGCATTAATTATCACTTTTTTGTCCATTATGGACATTTGAAAAGTAAGCGTTTTCCAAAACAGGCAAAATCCCTTGTATACTTATGCAGATAATCCAAAAAACCGGGTGAAACACCCGGTTTTTGAAGATCCTACAAAAGATCATCCCGCTTGACTTGCTCAAAACTTTCCTTGCCATCATTGAGCTTGTCCCAGATGACAACCTTTCCTTCTTTCAATGATTTTTGAACATCAATGATCCGCTGGTTAGAAGAGCCTCGGAACTGCAACATGAGGTTGCGTTTGCTTTTATCATACCGTCCATCGACCAGGATATCAATCAGCGACAAGAGCTCCAGTTTATCAGGCGTTTCTAACATCATTTCTTCCCAAGTGTAGCCGGTCCAAGACCAGATATCTTTGTCAGGCAATTCTCTTTTCACGCGCTTGACCAAAGGCAGCAGGATACCAGTGTTGAGAAAAGGTTCCCCCCCAAGCAGGGTCAAGCCCTGAACATAGGGTTGGGCCAAATCGGCCATGATCTGTTCTTCTAACTCTTTGGTGTAGGGAATACCCGCGTTAAAAGACCAGGTGGCCACATTGTAACAGCCCTCGCAGTGAAACATGCAACCCGCTACATAAAGGGAGTTGCGGACACCTTCGCCATCTACAAAGTTAAAGGCCTTATAGTCAATGATTCGCCCTTTACTCAGCTCCTTACTTTTCCATTCTTGAGGTTTGGGATTGTTCATCTTCATCCTCCAAATCAATCCAGTAGCGCTGACTTCTGTCGATTGTGTTTTCGTAAACACCGCCAGCAGAGAGAATGGTGCGACGACTGGCTTCGTTGTCTTCATCACAGGTAATCAGTACTCGTTCCAATCCTTGCTTTCGAGCCTCTGCTAGTCCTAGCTCTAGCTGCAACTTAGCCAAGCCCTTTCTGCGTTGACTGGGCCGGATGGAATAGCCAATGTGACCACCCTCTACAAATAATTTGTCATTCAAGGACAAGCGCAGGGCTAAAAAGCCCAGAGGGTAGCCAGTCTCATCAAAGGATAAAAATTGAATGGTAGGAACCCAGCCTTCTGGCAGATTCTCAGTATCCTCCTGCTGCTCTACGATTCGCAACCAATCCGCAAAGTCCTTTGCTCGCTTCCAAGTGGAGCCCATGCCACCGTGCATATAGGATTTTGCAGCATCGAACTCAGCAATCATCTCTAAAATCGCGTCTTTATCTTCTAAAGTTGGTCGTTGTAACTTCATAAACTTTCCTCAATCTAAATCAATCCAATAGCGCTCTTTCCCGCCTCGAACATCCTCTAAAGCTCCGCCATTAGTCAGAATCACTGCTCGACTAGCAGCATTGTCACTATCACAAGTCACTAAAGCACGTTTGATATTTTTATTTTTGGCTACTTGCAATCCTTGCCGCAGCTGCTCTTTTGCCAATCCTTGCCCACGCGCAGAGGGACGGATGGAATAACCAATATGACCACCTACCTCCAGCAAATAGTCACTAAGACGCAATCTCAGATTGAGAAACCCTACGGCTTGTCCATCTCTCGAAAAAGCAACTAACTGAATATCAGGCACCCACCCTTCAGGCAAATTAATCCCCATTTCATGATTCTGATTACTTTCCAACCACTCTTCATAAACAAAATTCTCAGCATCCCAAAATCCGCCATCGTGAGCTGATTGATTCGCTTCAAACTCTGCCATCATGTCTAATACAGTTTCTTTATCTGCTAGAGTCGGTCTGCGTAGTTCCATCTTTACCTCCCCCCATACGAGAAAAGCGAGAGCGGACTCTCACTTTTATTTTTTCTTAGCCTTTTTTAAAAATTTCTCTCTTAGGCTGGCCACGCGGTCTTTTTTATTGACTCCACCTGTTGAATGCTTCTCGTGGAATCGTTGCACCTGAGCCTTGCCCTTATCATCTAATTGGTATTTTCCCATAATGTCCTTTTCTAATCTGTCACTTCATGTCCAGCTGATTTGATCGTGGACCCATTCATGTGTTTGACCCGCGCAGCAATTTCCTTGTGGCGTCCATTAACCATGGGACGGGCTTGAGGATTTCCTAGATAGCCACAGGTCCGTTTGACCACATCAACTGTCTTAGGATCACTATTGCCACAGTTTGGACAGGTGAAGCCCCGCTCGGTAGGCGTGAAGTCTCCTTCAAAGTCACACTTGTAGCAACGGTCAATTGGTGTATTGGTTCCAAGATAGCCGACCCGGTCATAGGCATAATCCCAAACTGCCTCAAGGGCTTTTGGATTTTGTTGGAGCACAGGATACTCACAATAGTGAATAAAGCCCCCCGTCGCTCCAGCTTCTGGATAGACTTTTTCAAAATCTAGCTTCTCAAACGGGCTTGGGTTCTTACGAACATCGTAGTGGAAACTATTGGTATAGTATTCCTTGTCTGTAATATCTGGAACCTGACCAAATTTCTCCGTATCCAAGCGACAGAAGCGGTCTGTCAAGCTTTCTGACGGCGTCGAATAGATGGAGAAGTGGTAGTCATACTGATCGGACCATTCTTCGACCCGTTTCTTCATATCCTTGATGATCTCGATCGTGAATTGCTTAGCTTCTGGATTTTCCTCCCAGTTTGGCCCATAAAAGACCGTCGCCACTTCATAGAGTCCGATATAGCCAAGTGAAATCGTCGCTCTACGGTTACGGAAAAGCTGGTCTACCTGGTCATATTTACCCAAACGTTTTCCGAAAGCCCCATATTGGTAGAGAATCGGTGCATTGGCTGGTGTCGCTTCTTTGGTGCGTTCCACCCGGTAAACCAAAGCATCTTCCGCAATATTCATCCGTTCATTAAAAATTTGCCAGAACTTTTCCTTGTCTCCACCAGATTCCAAGGCAATCCGGGGTAGATTCACCGTCACAACCCCCAGATTCATCCGACCAGAATTGACTTCGACGCCATTTTCATCCTTCCACCCTTGGAGGAAAGAGCGGCAACCCATGGGTACCTTGAAGGAACCCGTCAATTCGACAATCTTATCATATGAGAGGATATCCGGATACATGCGTTTGGTCGCACATTCCAAGGCCAATTGCTTGATGTCATAGTTGGGACTATCTGGTTCTAAGTTGAGGCCTCTTTTCAAGGTAAAAATCAACTTAGGGAAAATTGCGGTCCGGTGTTCTGAACCAAGTCCCTTGATTCGAATCTCAAGAATCGCCTTTTGGATTTCGCGTTCGAAGCGAGTAGTTCCAAGGCCGAAGCCCAATGAAGTAAAAGGTGTTTGCCCATTGGAAGTAAAGAGGGTATTGATCTCGTATTCCAAGGACTGCATAGCATCATAGATATCTTTTTTCGTTTTTTGCCAAGCATAGTGCTCACGTTTTTCCGGGAGAACCCACTCCTCTGCATCTTTCAAGTGCTTCTGATAATTCTTTTCTGCATAAGGAGCTAAGACCTCGTCGATTCGGTCAGCTGAGCAACCACCATACTGACTAGAAGCCACATTGGCAATGATTTGCGAGATCTGAGCCGTTGCAGTTTGGATGGACTTGGGACTTTCTACTTCTGCATTTCCAATCTTAAAGCCATTACGCAGCATGCCTTCAAAATCGATCAAACAACAGTTGGTCATCGGAGTGTAAGGACTATAGTCCAAATCATGGTAGTGGATATCCCCTTTTTGGTGGGCATTGGCTACGTGTTTGGGCAACAGTTTAAGACCAATAGACTTGCCGACAATTCCCGCTGTCAAATCACGCTGGGTATTAAAAACGTCGCTGTCCTTATTGGCATTTTCATTGACGACAGCTTGGTCTTTGTTGAGGAGTTTTCCGATCGTAAAATTGATATCGGTTGCTTTTGAGCGCTCAAAATCCCGCTGAGTCCGATAGGTAATATAGCTCTCCGCAATCGCATATTCATTGGCTTGAAGCAATTCATGTTCGACCACATTTTGAATCTCATAGATCTTCACACCATTTGGGAAACGCTCCAAAATCTCTGCGATCACACGATCGACAATGGCTTCTAGTTTGGCTTCCATCACTGGAGTGAGAGAAGTCACTTCTTCTGTCGCCTTCAACAAGGCTTTATAAATTTTTTCAACATCGAATTGAACACGACGGCCATCTCGTTTTTCAACAAAAATATCCGGGGCCATTCTCAGTTTTTCTTCTCTCAAGGTGATCATACCAAACATGCCTCTCTTCATTTATTTACATACAAGTTGTATTATACCACTCCAAAAATAAAAATCAATATCTTGTGGTGAAAATTCTAAAAAACTTTCTAAAACACAAGATATTGATTTTCTTAAGAGCGTTGATAGAGTTTGAAATGACGGTATTTCTTCTCAACCAGACGATAATTTTCTTTGAGCAAGTCCTTCATATTGGAGGTCAACTCCACCTGATTGTTGACCACAATATACTTCGGTTCAGACCGATCGATTTGTTGGATCACATTGGTCCGATTTTCATTAATTCCCAGATAAGACGTCGGGGTCAATAAGGCAGAAGCTGCCAAACGATCGCTTTCTTGATAGAGAGTAGCTGTCGTATCCCAAGCATAAATAGTATCTTTCGACTTGGTGTGATGTTTAATGTAGCTGGCAATAGCACTCCGTTCACTCGATTGACCAGACTGAAGCACAACATCTTGAACCACTGGATTCGCCAACAGATAGACAAAGGCTACTAGCGGTAAGAAAACTTGGCTCGTAAAGTAAGCGGCCCAAACTTCCTTGTTTTTCTTCTTCCGACCACGACGTTCGATCCCGTCGTTTTCTTCCCCATCTCGTGAGAACCAGATCGCAAACAAGGGAAGAACAAATGGCAACATTGGCAACAATTGGTAAGCGCCTTGCTCCGGAAGACCAATCGACACGATGAGGACTACCAGGCTACCTGCCCATCCCATAAAGCGGAAGATCCGGCGAGCACTGCTATTTTGCTTCGTAAAGGACATCAAAAAGGCAGAGACCAGACCAAAGGCCAGCGCCAACAGTCCATAATAAATGGCATTACTGAAGGTCTGTCCATTGCTAAAATTCAAGGCATTAAAGACATAGGTTACTTGGTTAATGGCATAGCCAAAAGTCTGATTCAAAACGGTGATATAGCCAATTGGATAAAAGACGAGTGAAAAACCAAGGAGAGCTGCTAGCAGTTGATAAAAGCCACGCGCCCATCTCTTCTGCTTGATGTTAAAGGCTGTTAATCCAAGGAAGGCCAACAAATAAAACAAGGCACTGGTCATCGGATCAATCAAGAAAGCCACAGCTGCAATCGCACCATAAAGGATAAAGCCTTCATCCTTACGATCCCCAATCAAATAAGCCAAAATGAAATTCATGCTGGCAAATAGGATTGGAAGACTAAAGAGAGTCACATAAGTTCCTCCAAAACCAAGGCCTAACACCAAGAAATAAAAGAGTAACTGGACATTCTTCGCTGTATCTTTATCAGACACCAGCAAGCGCACAACCCGATAGAGGTAAGTCCCCGCAAAGAAGAGAGCAATCGCTTGGAGAATCATCAAGATCCAATGTCCACCAGCCAAGCTTCCCAACCAGTTGATTGCATAATAGAGCAGACCATTGGTTCCGTAAAAATCACCAAACGGTACTTGCCCCTTGGTCATTGCCCAGCCAGCATACAAGTTTTGCGATTGTTGATTGGTTGCAAAACGGGTTAAAAATGGCACCCCGACATGCAGCAAACTAATCAAGAGACTCAACACAAAAGGAATCGCTAGGGGCACTGGACGCTTAGCTTGACGACGGATTGGCTCAACTGCCACATCCGCTTCTAGCTCTTCCGTATTCTCTTCTAGCTTAGATGCTTCCGCTTTTGTCGCTTCAACTCCCGCCTTACGTGAACGACGACTCATCCGACTGAGCGGTTGCTCCGCTTCTTGTTCCAATTCTTGTGTAGGTTCTGCTACTGCTTCTGGCTTGGCATCACGAATTTCCTCTGATGCCTCCATTGCAACAGGCTCCTCCAAGACTTCTGCCTGCTGGCTATGAGTCGGCTCTTCTTCACGAAAGACTGATTTATCTAGCACTTCGCGAATTTCACGTGTATCCTGAAAACTGTCTCCCACGTGAAGCCCTAACTTTTTCGAAGTCATTTCTTGCTCTTTTTCGCTCATTCTTTTTCCTTTTCTTCGCTATTCCTCTGCTCTTTCCTTTTAGAAAAAAGCCCATTATCTTCTCTAGTATACCAAATTCTGCTGACCCTGTCAGCCTCTTATCACATAGTCCTATAGAAAAAGAGTCAGGCATCTCGATTCCTGACTCTGATTTTCGTTTTTATACATTTACAACATCGGTGCGAACAATTGCATAATTTCCTTGATTAAGCTTTGGTGCCATGTAAAGCGGAAGGTATCCTCTGTAATTTCTTGAGACACTTCAAAGATATGGTCAAAGTCCTCCCGAATCTTTTTCAAGGCAGGCGTCCGATACATCCAGACAGCATTTTCATAGTGATGGACCAGGCTGCGGTAATCAAAGTTAATCGACCCTACAACCGCCATTTCGTCATCTGCCAGGACTTGCTTGCTATGGACAAAACCAGGCGTGTACTCATAGATTTTCACACCAGCATCCATCAGATCCAAGTAAGCCCCACGCGTAACAATTTGGATCAATTTTTTATCCGGAATATGCGGGGTCACGATGCGAACATCCACCCCACGAAGGGCCGCATTGCGGATATCTTCTGTCAAATCATAATCGATGATCAAGTAAGGAGTCGTGATATAGACGTAATCCGTCGCCTGGTTGATCATATTTTGATAAACCGTCTTTCCGACCTGCGACTTGTAAATCGGCTTTGGTCCACTCCCATAGGGAATGTAGAGCCCTTCGCCTTCGACTGCCTTGTTTTCAATATGGTAGCGGTCAAAATCCTCGATTTCCCCACGGTTGATGTACCAGTTTATGAGGAAGAGTCGCGTCAAGGCCTTAACAGCTCGTCCATCCAAACGGATGGCACTGTCCTTCCAGTGACCAAACCGCTCAATGTGGTTGATGTACTCGTCTGCCAAATTGACACCACCCGTATAGCCGATCTGCCCATCAATGACCAGAATCTTGCGGTGATCTCGGTTGTTATAAGCCACTGTTAGACGGGGGATCACCTTGTTAAACTTATGGGCATCAATCCCCATCTTTCTCAAGCGTTTGGTATAGTTCCCAGCCAAAGTCGCCATACAGCCGATATCGTCATAAAGGAGTTTGACTTCGACCCCCTCTTTCACTTTCTGCTCTAAAATTTCTAGGATACTGTTCCACATCAAGCCCTCATCAATAATGTAAAACTCGATGAAGATAAATTTTTTCGCGGCTTTTAGATCCTCTAGTAGTTGCGCATACATCTCCTCCCCTAGAGGGTAAAAGGTCGATGCCGTCCCATTGTAGAGATCCGCATTGTGGTCCATGGATAAAATCGACTTGACCAAGCCATAAACCGCCTTGCTTTCTTGCTTGAGCTCCTTACGCAACTGATGACTATTGTCCTCTCGAAACTTCATGGACTCCATATTTTTCAGCTGGATCATTTCCTTTTTGGACAAACGCCGCTCTCCAAACATGAGGTATAAAAGCGATCCAAAGACAGGAATGACGGCAATCAAGAGCCAGGTCACCTTATTTTCAGGCGGGGTATTTCGATTAACAATAGCTAAGATTGTCGACACATATAAGAGCCCAATGACTGCAACAGATAGCCAATGAGGGAACCATCTATTAAGCCAAAAGAATGCCGCAAAGGATGCCCATAGTTCAAAGCCCATAAACAAAATACTAAATCCATATTTGGACATTAATAGACGTAATTTTCGAAAGGTCACAGCATCCTCCTTTTTTCTTTCTACTAGTATACCAATTCTTTTTACCCGTTGCAACGACCAACCAAACCCCTTCTAGACAAACAAAAAGAGAGTGGGACAAAAGTCCTAGCCTCTCAATTATTTTTGGATTGTCGAGCAAGACGCAGTGGTTGAGTGGGCTCTACTACGCTGATTTCATCAGCTTTTACAGCCCTACTCAACTGTGCGGAGGTGGGACGACGAAATCGAATTCTAACGAATTACCGATTTCTGTCCCACTCTCTCTTGTTTCGTCCCTTATTGCTTGGTTAAAACGATAATCCCTTGATCATCCTCTGCTTGCTCCAGATCTTCTAGCGACAACTGATTTCCTTCGATCCGATAGCGATAAGGCTCATCTCCGATACGCATGGATTGATTGACCGGATCAATACTAACCTCTTTGGCCTCTTCTTCTCCATCAGCATCTTGCACCGTAAACGTGCCTTTTCGACCCGTCACCACCAAGAGGATCGTATTTTCCTCGTCCTGTCCACGATAACTGCCATCTATGGACACCCCTTCTTTCTGTTCTTCACTCGCTGACGTCACAGTCTGTGATGAAGCAGACGTCTGTTTGCTCGAAGTCTGTGTCGCTTTTTCTTGCTGGCTACAAGCAGTCAGGAAAAGGGCTACTGCCAAGGTCAGTATAGACATGATTTTTTTCATTAAGATCGGCTCCTTTCGCCATAACCGTATACTATCTACCACCAGTATACGCCAAGAAAGTCTTTAGGTCAATTGTTTACCCCTCTAATAAAAATGCCCTTACTTCCGCAATAAAATACAAGGACCCTGTCACAAATAAGACTTCATCTGGACGACTCTGATCCATAAATTCTTTGATATAGGCCTTATAGTCCGCTACATAGGGCAAGTCTTGTCGGTCGCCTTGTGCCACCACTTCTCCGTAATGAAAGGTCGTCAAAATCAATTCAGCTTCCGGCAATCCCGCTTGAAGCGTTTGGAGCATCCCGCTATAATCTTTTCGCTTAAGGGCTCCAAATAAAATCTTCACGCGCTTTCCTGCTAAGCTGTTGGCAAACTCGATCAAGCGCAACATGGCATGAGGATTATGGGCGCCATCCAGATACACCTGGTCGCCAAACAACTCTAGACGGCCCGGCCACCGCGTCTCTTGCAAGGCAAGCTTGACCTGATCCATATCCACTTCTTGATCTAGGCCCTCCATATAGAGGAAAAAGGCCTCCAAAGCTACTGCAGCATTTTCCCGTTGGTAATCACCCTTCAAGCCCAGAGACGGCAAGACAAGTTCCACACGTTCATTCCAAAAACGGTCCTGCTCTAACCCAAAATCTTTCTGGAAGGCATGGAGATCCACATCCAGTTGCTTCGCTTTTTCTTGACAAACAGCTATGGCATCATCCGAAAAGGGACCCACCACAGCTTTCTTGCCCTTCTTAAAGATTCCTGCCTTTTGCTGGGCGATTTCTGCAATCGTCCCTCCCAGTGTTTCCTGGTGATCCAGGCCGACCGAAGTGATCACTGCGATCTCTCCCGTCACTACATTGGTGGTATCTAGAAGCCCACCGATACCAACTTCCAATAAGACCACGTCCACAGCTTGTTCCTTAAAATACAAGAGGGCCATGAGGCAGATAATCTCAAAATAAGAGAGTTGGTCCTGGGTTTGAAGCAAGGTCTGCTCCATTTGTTGGACTTCTTGGCCAATCCGAGTAAAATCTTCATCTGAAATCGGCTGATCCCCAATACAAATCCGATCATGGATACTGATCATATGAGGAGAAGTAAAGGTCCCAACCTTCTTCCCATGAGCCATCAACAATTGACGCAGAAAGGCGATTGTGGATCCCTTCCCATTGGTTCCTGTCACATGAAGGATCGGATAAGCCTTATCCGGTCTTCCTAAAAGGCTCACTGCCTGCTCCATACGATCCAGTCCCGATCGAAAATTCAGACCGATCCGACTATTCATCCATTGCTCAATCTTATTCACATCTTCCTCCTAAAAGAAAAAAGCGACAAAACCTCTCCTGACGTTTGCGCTCCTTTCTTTTGTAGTTATTTCTTTCTCATTTTTACAGCAAGTCCATCGGACTTCCTGCTTTTTCTTGTTTCTTGAAGCAGGGCTAAAAACGTCCACCGGGCTTACTTGCGGTCTTTGTTTCTAGCGCAAGGGTAAAAACATCCCCCGGACTTACCAACTCTTTCTAATTTCTTGGAGTTGGGGTAAAAACATCCACTGGATGTTTTTACTCCTCCATAAAGCTGTTGAAGACTTCCTCGATCATATCCCATTCTGCATCTGAGTCTTCTGGGATTGGTTGAAGGTCGCCTTCTGTTCCGTCTTCGTTTTCTGTAAATGAATAAGCTTGGATTTCAACTTCGCCGTTTTCATCTTCTTCTGCATTTGCAGGGATCAAAAGGACATAGTTCTTCCCAAATTCTTCTTTGCCATCGATGGTCAAAAGAATTTCAAACAAGGTTTCATTTCCTTGTTCATCCACCAATGTGATTAATTCACGTTCTTCATGGTCGTGGTTATGATCATGCGCCATACTATTCTTCCTCGTTTTCTTTCTAAAAATTGCGATCTAAATAATTTTGTAAAATAAGCTGCGCCGCTAACTTATCAATAACTTTTTTACGTTTGCTACGGCTAACGTCTGCTTGCTCAATCAACATCCGCTCTGCAGCAACTGTCGTCAACCGTTCATCTTGGTAGTCGACTGGCAACTCAAACTTTTCAGCAATCATCGTGCCGTAAGCCTGACTGGCTTCCACACGCGGTCCGCTGGTGTTGTTCATGTTTTTTGGCAAGCCCACAACAAAACGGTCCACCTTGTATTGAGCTACTAATTCGGCTAAGCGCTCCAAACCGAATTCTTTTTTGTCTTCATCGATTTGGATGATTTCAAGACCCTGAGCTGTAAAACCGAGAGGATCACTCACAGCAACCCCGACGGTCTTTGAGCCAACATCCAATCCCATAATTCTCATTAGAGGTCTATTCCTTGCCCTTTCAAATAATAACGTACCAATTCTTCCACGATCTCATCTCGTTCATATTTACGAATTTGGTTCCGTGCATTATTATAACGAGGTACATAGGCAGGATCACCACTGAGTACGTATCCTACGATTTGATTAATTGGATTGTAGCCTTTTTCATCCAGTGACAAGTATACATCTTTCAAGGTCTCGCTAATTTCCTTACGATTTGAATCATCAAGATTAAAACGTACTGTTTCATCTGTAAATCCCACAAGAACACCCTCTTTCCTTAGAATATTACTATTATACCATAATCAAGAGTTTTCCACAACGGTCAAGCCCTTGATTTTACAGCTTTTTCAAGCATTTTTGAGCTATTTCAGTTAAACTGTTTTTTTATTTTTGCTCACTTGCTCCAGCATTGATAAGATTATCCGCAAATTGACTCGGTGTCAACTTCAACAACTCTGGTAAGTGATTGTTTTTGAAGTAAGTCATGCCTTCAGCCTTCTTCACATCCATTGCTTCAAAGTCATAGGTGATGGTCACCTTGTATTCATTCTCATTTTCCAAGGTCAAATCAGCTGTGAAACCTGGCACTGTCAAAGCTTCCTTAAAGGCATCGTCCTTGTTAAAGGATTCTCTCAATTGCTTTTGTGCTTCCTCGACTCCAACCTGTTGGATCCCTTTTTTCAACTCCTCATCGGTTGCCGTCACATTGATAGTCTCCAACTTTTTAAAGGTGTTCCCCACATAGGTGACGATTTGCGTCTGTTGTGTTCCCTTGTCATCTTTTGGAAAGACAAAGGTCCTAGTGATGACTTTATTTTCTTCAGCTTTTTGCAGAATACTCTTATTATCCTTTTGCAGCTGTTCTGCCTTTGCTTGGATTGCTTTTTGCTCACTTGAATTTGGCGTTTTCGCTTGTTTTTTTTGACCGCATCCAGTCAAACACAAGGCAAGCGCACCCAATAAGAAGATTTTCCTTTTCATTTTCCATTCCTTACTAGTTATTGTTTTCTAAAATATTGTATCATAGATTTCGTAAAATGGCGCAGTAAACTGCTTTTCATTCCGATTTTTAAAAAGAAAAAAATCAGAAACAAATTGTTTCTGATTTTCAATCGCTTTAAAGAGCTGCACGCATCCGCGCTTCTGCATTTTCTACATTTCGAACTGATCGTGGCAAGAAGGCACGAATATCGTCTTCTTTGTAGCCCACTTGGAGACGTTTGTCATCTACCAAGATCGGACTTTTAAGAATACGAGGTGTTTCCATGATGATGTCAATGACTTCATTGACACTCAAGTCTTCGATGTCCACTCCTAGATTTTTAGCGTATCGATTTTTTGAAGAGACAATACTTGCCACTCCATTTTCAGTCTTTGTAAGGATATCCAATAATTCTTCTTTGGTGATTCCTTCCTTACCGAGGTTTTGTTCTTTATAAGTTAGCTGGTGAGCGTTGAGCCAAGTCTTTGCTTTTTTACAGCTGGTGCAACTTGACACTGTATAAATTTTAATCATGCATGCACTCCTTTCGCTACACGATAATACTATCGTATTAAATTATAACACAAAAACCATCAGTCTAGCGACCTATTTTGAAAAAAATTAATCTTCAATTTCAATCGCGTCATCTAAATCTAGAGTTACTTCTTCTACGACAGGAGCTGCTTCCTCAGTTTTATCAAGGGTTTTCACTGCTTCGTCTTCTTCGATCAAACCAAAATGAACCCGAACCTTATGGTCGATTTCGTCAAAAATTTCTGGGTGGTCAGCCAAGAATTTCTTAGCATTTTCAGATCCTTGACCAATTTTTTCGCCGTTATATGAGTACCACGCACCCGCTTTTTGGATGATATCCAAATCTGTTGCAATCTTCACCAATTCACCTGTACGTGAAATTCCTTCTCCGTACATGATTTCAACCATGGCTTCTTTGAACGGTGGAGCTACCTTGTTCTTCACAACCTTGATCTTGGTTTCCTTACCAACGTTGGTATCTTTTTGGTCCCCAGTACCCTTGATTTGGGTATTTCCACGAACATCTAAACGAACCGAAGCATAGAATTTAAGGGCACGACCACCAGGTGTGGTTTCAGGGTTCCCAAACATGACCCCAACTTTTTCACGCAATTGGTTGATAAAGATGGCAATGGTCTTGGTCTTGTTGATCGAAGCTCCGAGTTTGCGCATCGCTTGGCTCATCATTCGCGCTTGCAAACCAACGTGGCTATCCCCGATATCTCCATCGATTTCCGCACGAGGTACCAAGGCCGCAACAGAGTCGACAACCACCAAATCAACCGCACCAGAGTCGATTAATTTACCGGCAATTTCAAGCCCTTGTTCTCCTGAGTCTGGTTGAGACAAGAGAAGTTCGTCGATATTAACACCAAGAGCTGCTGCATAAGATGGATCCAAGGCATGCTCGGCATCGATAAAAGCCGCAATGCCCCCTTCTTTTTGTGCTTGCGCTACTGCATGGAGGGCAACGGTAGTTTTACCAGATGATTCTGGACCATAGATTTCGATGATCCGACCTTTTGGATAGCCCCCAGCACCCAAGGCAATATCAAGAGCTAATGAACCAGAGCTCATGACCTGAACTTTTTGTTCTGCGCGTTCACCTAAACGCATGATGGATCCTTTACCAAAATCCTTTTCGATCAACTTCAGGGCATCATTGAGCGCTTTTTCACGCTCATCTCCAAATTTCTTAGAGATATCATCTAATTTTTTTTGTTTTTTCGCCATTCTTTTCTCCTATTTTTTACTATACAGGAAATGCACCCCACTCACCAACGATCACCGTCATTTGAAAGGCTCATTTCCTATCCATTTTTAGAATCATTCTTCATTTGGCACAAACTTCATTATACCAAATTTTCACTATTTAATACAGCCAAGCGCACCAAATTAAAGGCATGCAGAACTGCAATTTCGCGGACATCAGCTCGGCTACGTCCGGCGATATTGACTTGGACACTATCCACTCCATTTGGAGTTGCAAGTCCGATAAAGACTGTCCCTGCTGGATGCCCTTCCAGACTATCTGGCCCCGCAACTCCGGTCAGGCTAACACCATAATCGGATCCTGTTAACTTACGGGCCTGTGAAGCCATTGCTTGAGCTGTAAAATGAGACACTACTCCATGTTGCTCCAACTCTTGAGCTGGAATAGACAACATCTTGCTTTTTTCTTCTAGGCTATAGGTGACAAAACCGCCTGCGAAGATGCTGGAAGCACCCGAAAAATCTGCCAGAGTCGCTTGGAAGAGTCCAGCTGTAAGGCTTTCTGCAGCTGTAATGGTCTTACCAGTCTGTTTCAAAAGATCAAAGGCAACCTTGGCCATCGAATTGTCATCTCCATAACCGTAAAACAACTCTTGCAAGGGTTGATGATCCAGGGTGTGGCGTGATAAGATTTCCTTTTCTAAGACATCGAGCTTAGCATCCGCTTCTGCCTGATCTTTCGCCTTTGTAGACAGACGCAAGGTCACTTCTCCTGTCTTGGCATACGGAGCAACCGTCGGATCACTCTGCTCTTCAATGATATCGGCTAAAATCGTAACCAGCTGGCTTTCCCCAATCCCAAAGAAGCGCAAAACTCTTGAAAAGAGCTGCTCCCCTGTTGTCAAATGAGGCACCAATTGTTCATTAACCATGGGCTTTAACTCACTTGGAGGACCAGGTAGAACGACGTAGGTCACACCATCAACCGTGATCAAACCTCCAACCGCGAGACCTGTACGGTTTTGAAGAGGGATTGATCCGGCGATCATTTGTGCTTGTCGCTCATTATTGAGCGTCCGGACATAATCAGGGCGACTAGCAAAGAAGGTGTCAAGCTTGGCAAGCGCTGTCGGATCAAAAACCAGTTCTTTCCCTAAAAACTTATCAAGAGTTTGCTTGGTCAAATCATCCTCTGTTGGACCAAGTCCACCGCATAAAATCACCAAATCGCTGCGCTTTGAAGCTGTCTCAATGGTCGAGAAGAGACGACCTTCATTGTCTCCTACCGCCACATGATAATAAACATCAATCCCTAAACTAGCTAATTTTTCAGACAAGAATTGAGCATTGGTGTTCACAATTTGTCCTGTTAAAATTTCGGTTCCCACTGCAATAATTTCCGCCTTCATGGTGCCTCCCACTTATACTATTCGTAATTTTCATTTCATTTTAACACAATTTCCTAAATTATTTAAAAAACAGATTGAAGATAAAGTCCATTTTGGACAACTTTCTTCAATCTTTTTCTTTTAGAGTATAAAGTAAAAACTCTTAGAAATATCATTACATCAGCGTTCCTATGAGTTTTAACTATGTGGCAATCAACTTCTGAAGGGCTATTTTCTATTGTTGATAGAGCTTATCTATATTCTGAAGCAACCATATCGAGTGGTTGCTTTTTTACTACTTTCTTGATCTAAAAGCCTTCTTCTGACTCTAATTCTTATTGTTTTCCCTCATCTTTTGTGATACAATAGCTTCAATTTTTTCTAGGAGGATAGTATATGACTTCTACTATTGGTATTATAAGTTTATCTAGTGGGACTATGGGTGAAGACTTTGTCAAGCACGAAGTGGACCTGGGTATTCAACGTCTCAAGGACCTCGGACTCAATCCTATCTTTTTACCTCATTCGCTAAAAGGCTTAGATTTTATCAAAGAACATCCTGAAGCTCGTGCAGAGGATTTGATGCAGGCCTTTTCGGATGATAGCATCGACATGATCCTATGCGCCATTGGTGGAAACGATACCTATCGCTTGCTACCTTATCTTTTTGAAAATGACCAACTCCAAAAGGTTATCAAACCAAAGATTTTTCTCGGTTTCTCGGATACGACCATGAACCACCTTATGTTGCACAAACTAGGAATCAAGACTTTTTACGGGCAATCATTTCTAGCAGACATTTGTGAGTTAGACAAAGAAATGTTGCCCTATAGCCTCCACTACTTCAAAGAATTGATTGAGACGGGAAGAATCTCAGAAATTCGACCTAGTGACGTTTGGTATGAGGAACGGACTGATTTTAGTCCCAAAGCCTTGGGAACACCTCGTGTCAGCCATGCAAATACAGGTTTTGACTTGTTACAAGGCAATGCTCAGTTTGAGGGAGAAATCCTCGGTGGTTGTCTTGAGTCTCTCTATGATATTTTTGACAACTCTCTACACGCAGATAGCACAGACCTCTGCCAAAAATACAAACTTTTCCCTGACTTATCCGACTGGGAAGGAAAGATTCTATTGCTAGAAACAAGCGAAGAACAGCCTGAACCTGATGATTTCAAAAAAATGTTGCAGGCTTTAAAAGAAACTGGGATATTTGAAGTCATCAGTGGACTCTTGGTCGGAAAACCTATGGATGAAACCTTCTATGACGACTATAAAGAGGCACTATTGGATATCATTGACAGCAATATCCCAATTGTCTATAATCTAAACGTTGGCCATGCTACACCAAGAGCAATTGTTCCCTTTGGAGTACACGCGTATGTAGACGCAACGGAGCAAGTCATTCGCTTTGACTATAACAAAGAAAGCTGAGATGAATTTCTCAGCTTTTTCTATATTCTCAAATACTTTCGCTATCTGTACTCACTACTTACCGCTTTTCCATTCACAATCATTCTCATGGTCATCAACCAAACCTGCAGCCTGTAGAAAAGACAATACAGCAACTGGCCCAGTGAACTTAAAGCCTCGTTTTTTGAGATCTTTGGATAATTTCTCAGATAGAGCTGTTTTGGCAGGTTCCTGGCTGTAGTCAGGCACATCATTGACGATGGTTTGTCCATCCACAAAAGACCAAAGATAAGCATCAAAAGTTCCGAATTCTGCCTGCACTTGTAGAAAGGCCTGGGCGTTGGCACGTGTCGCAAAAATCTTGGCACGATTGCGGATGATGGCTGGATTGTCTAACAAAGCTTCCAGTTCTTCATCCGTCATGTCTGCAACACCTTGAAGGTGATAGCCATGAAAAACCTCACGGAAAGCCTGCCGTTTATTGAGCACCGTCTCCCAAGACAGGCCAGCCTGATAGGTCTCTAAGCAAAGCAACTCAAAGAGCGCCTGGTCATCGTGGAGAGGTTGGCCCCACTCTTCATCATGGTAAGCTACATATAGCGGGTTGTTCATTTTAACCCAGCTACAACGTTTTGGCATCTTATTCTCCTATCTTTGAAACATAATCAGGCAAGGGAACAGTAGACTTGTCCAATAGATTAATCCAACGATTAATATCTGGTGGTAGAGGGTTAAATTTTTCATCTGTTTGATACCTTGCTTGACCATCTGTTTCTATACCAGTTAATGTTTCAATCTGTTCTCGAAGTTGGTCTACAGTTATCCAATCAGTCCAACCTTCAAAAAAGCTTTCGGGAGCCAATGTTATTCCATACCATTCTTGAAACCATTCAATGTAGTCTGCACTTAACAGATAGAGTTTTTCGAAAGAACAAGATTCATCATTCACCTTTATACTATCTACTATATTGTCGTTATCCACTATGGCAATACTCACACCACAAAATTCACAAGGAATTGAGCCAACTTGACCATAGCGAGATCCATTATGCAAAAATAATTCTGTCTGACTCTGTTGACAATTTTTACAAAACAAAGGAAAAACTTTACAGTGTATCCGTATCGTCTTAATCTTCCCATTCTTAAACATTATCTTTATATGGTTGTTACTGCTTCTTGCTTCAACTAGTTTAATTCGAGCAATGCTCATTATTTCACCAACATCTTAAGGGCAGACTTGATATAGTTCTCTGCTGTATCCGAAGTTCCTTCAAAGAATTTCTTGATCTTCTTGAGTTCCGTTGCCTTGTAGCCCAATGCCAACATAGCTTCCATGGCTTCCTCAAGGGCTTGGTTTTCTTCTGCAACTTTGGCTTTGGACTGAGCCGGTGCATCTTCTAGATCAAGATTGATCTTACCTTCTAGATCCAAGACCATCTGCTGGGCTGTTTTCTTGCCGATCTTCGGAAACTTGGTCAAGTAGGTGATGTTCTTGCTTTCGATGGCTTGGACAAGGCCTGCATTGTCATCCGCAGCAATGATAGCTAGAGCTGACACTGGTCCAATTCCAGAGACCGAGATCAAGTTCAAAAAGAGCTTTTTCTCTTCTTCTGTCGCAAAGCCATAGAGAAGGTGAGCATCTTCACGGACCACCTGGTGCAGATAGACTTGCACCTCTTGATTCACTTTGCCAGAGTAGGCATATGGATTAGCTACATGTAAGAGATAGCCGATCCCAGCTGTTTCTACTACGATATATTTGGCGGTGATTTTCGTTAAGATTCCTTTAATGTATTCGTACATAATCTTCCTTTATTCTTTATTTAATATTTACCCAATTCCCTTAGGCTAGTGTGATTTTCCTGAATGCGTCGGAACATCTTTTCCATATCTGACTTGGTGAAGTTAACCAAAACTGGACGGCCATGAGGGCAGTTATAAGGGTTGTCACATTGGGACAGTTGATAGATCAGGTCGCGTGCAGAGTAATCGTCCAGCGTGTGGTTGGCCTTGATGGAGCGTTTGCAGGACATCATGATAGCCAACTCAGCCCGGTATTTCTTGATGGACACTTCCTTGGTCAAGAGGAGCATGTCACACATCTCATAGATACCCGACTCGATCTCTTCTTCCTTCATCCAAATCGGATGCTCCCGCAAGATCAACTGGTTGGCTCCGTACTCTTCTAGATAGACGCCCACTTCCTCTAGGAGGTGTTTGCGCTGTTGCAGGCGGATCAGATCATCTGCAGGGAACTCAAAGATATAAGGCACCAGCAGTTGTTGCTGGCTACCGTCCACATCCCCGATGCTCTCCCGGTATTCTTCGTATTTGACCCGCTCTTGGGCCGCGTGCTGGTCAATGATGTAAAGTCCCCCATTTCCTTGAGCAAAGAGATAGGTCCCATGCATCTGTCCAAAATATTCCAACTCTGGGAAGGTCGATGCTTCCTCTCCCTCCAGCTTGTCATAGACCTTGTCTAGACTAGCCAGATCCAACTCTGGGTGATCCAGTTCATCGTATACCGTAGCCTTTCTTTCCGCAAACTTGATCGCGCTTGTCGGTTTTTCTACTGGATTTTCTTGGCTTATCGAATCAGCAGTAGCTTCATCTGTCAGAGGAAGTTGAGGATCTGCCACCTCTGGTCGAAGTTTGAAATCTTGACTTTCGCGGTCATAATAAAGGCGGTTTTCTTTTAAAGGCAAAGTCGTCTGAACCGGCTTTTCTGCTCGACGAATGGTCGACTTGGCTAGATTTTCTAGAGCATCCGGAATTAGGTCCTGCTCTTTCAGAGCATTCGCAATGGCTTGGGAAATCAAGGCCATCAGTTCTCGTTCTTTGGAGATACGAACCTCTTGCTTGGTCGGATGAACATTGACATCCGCTAAGTAAGGGTCGATCTGGATATGAATGATCGCAAGTGGGAAGCGACCCACCATGAGTTTACTACCGTAGCCGTCTAAAATAGCCCGATTGAGCAAGAAATTCTTGATGTAGCGGCCGTTGATAAAGAGACTGATGTAGTTGCGATTGGCACGAGTCAATTCAGGCAAAGACACAAAGCCCGTCACTTCAAAATCCAGGTCGTGATTTTCAATGGCCACCATCTTCTTGGCAGAAGCTAGACCATAGACGCCCGCAATCGCTTGCCGGAGATTACCAGTACCTGCCGTTTTGGTCATTTCTTTTCCGTCATTGATTAAGGTGAAAGCAATCTCTGGATGGGCCAAGCTCAAGCGATTGAGAATATCCACGATATGGGATAGCTCTGCCTGCTGGCTCTTTAAATACTTGAGACGAGCAGGGGTATTAAAAAAGAGATCTTCTACTGTGATCTTGGTCCCGACAGGACTTGTCGCTGGCTCCAATTCCTCAATTTCACCACCCTTTGCGACCAATTTGGTCCCGTGGGCAGCTCCTTCTTGCGCCGTTAGAAGGGTTAGAATACTAACAGAAGCAATGGAAGGCATGGCCTCGCCACGAAAACCAAGCGTTCGAATGCGAAAAAGATCCGCTTGATTCTTGATCTTACTGGTCGCATGTCGACGAAGGGCCAAAGCGACCTCATCATGCGCAATTCCTTCCCCATTGTCTGTGATCCGAATCGACTTCAATCCTGCTTCTTCGATTTCAACGACGATCTGGCTAGCTCCAGCATCGATCGAGTTTTCAACCAATTCCTTGACCACACTAGCAGGTCGTTCAATTACTTCACCTGCCGCAATCTGGTTGGCTAGGACTTCTGGCAATTCAATAATCTGTGACATAGCTGCTCCTTTACCTTTTTTCACCGATACATGTAGCTCTATTATACCACAGATCCACAGGACTCCCTTTCTTAAAAATGGAGGCTGGCCCCATCTTCTTCCCTAAAAACCGCATAGGCAAAGAAAATGACCACATAAACAAATCCCCTTGTCTTCCCTTTGGAAAAAGTGTTTAATAGTAGTGTAAAGAAGGAGCCGGGCTAGCAGGCCAACCTACTTTACCTAAGAAGGGAGATAAAATTTTATGAAAGTTGAAGTACACATTGATTCCCATTTCCAAGAAGAAGCGGTGACCATTACATCACCTACACTTTCTGCGCGTGTAGAACAAGTCCGTGATTTTGTGGAAATGTTAGACCAGAAGGAACGTTTGCGAGCGAAAAAAGAGGGAGAAACCTATCTTGTAGAGGCCCGCTTGTTCCATCGGTTCTATATTGAAAATCGGCAAGTAGTTGGTGAAACAAAGGATGATCATTTTATCCTTACAGGTCCTCTCTACCAAGTCTCTGAAGACTTGCCCAGCTACTTTTTAAAAATTTCCCAATCTGAAATTATCAACACCAAAGAAATCGATCATCTGCATTTTACCACTAGCGGATCGGTTCAAATCTATCTTAAAAACGGGAGTTTAGCATACTCCTCTCGTCGGTATTTAAAAGCTATTAAGGAGAAATTATCATGATGAAACACCATTTTACAAACGCTCTAAAAGGGATCTTGATCGGTCTCATCCTCTCCATCCTCTTTTCATTCTTGAACGCCCCTTCCACCTATATGCCCCTCAGTCCTAGCTCAGCTGTTGGCCAGTGGATGCAAAAACATGAAGTACACGGCTCTATTGTTATGCTCTATTGTGTCCTAATCTGGGCCGGAATCGGACTCCTCTTCAGCTTGGGGAATGTCCTTTTCAACAAAGATTGGAGTTTACTGCGCGCAACCGTCAGCCACTATCTTTTGATGCTCTTTGGTTTCCTACCACTAGCAACTTTGGGGGGCTGGTTCCCAATGCAAATCAGTTTTTATCTCTCCGTCATTCTTGAGTTCAGCTTCGTCTATCTCATTATCTGGCTTGTTTCTTACTACCTCAATAAAAAGAAAGTAGACGAGATCAACCGTCAATTACAAGGGAAAGTCTGAGGAATATAAAAAAACAGTTCAAAATGAACTGTTTTTTTATATTCTCTTTTTCAATTCGGCGACTGCCATCATGACTTCCATCGGAGTCATATTGTAGAGATCCAGATTCTTCAATTCTGTGATCACTGTATTTTCTGTCACTTCCTCAAAGAGGGACATTTGTTCAGCAACCTGTGAAGGTACTTCTTTTTGAGGAGTTTCATCCACAAGCGGTACTTGCTGGGCTTGTCCTTCGAGCTTGGTCAAAATCGCATCCGCCCGCTCCAGCAATCCTTCTGGCAAACCAGCGATCTTGGCCACGTGAATCCCATAGGACTTATCCGCTGGGCCAGGTTCAATCTTGTGCAAGAAGGTAACCTGACCATCTCGCTCCAAGGTCGCGACATGGACATTTTCCAAACGGGACAAGGTCTCTGAGAGAGCCGTCAACTCATGGTAATGGGTCGCAAACAAGGTTTTGGCTCCGGTCCGATCATGGATATATTCGATGATGGACTGGGCGAGGGCCATCCCATCATAGGTCGCCGTTCCCCGTCCCAATTCATCAAATAAAATCAAAGACTGGGGCGTTGCCTTGCGAATGGCCTGATTAGCCTCCATCATTTCTACCATAAAAGTAGACTGGCCCGATACCAGGTCATCGGCAGCACCGATCCGGGTATAAATGGCGTCAAAGATTGGTAACTCAGCCTTTTGCGCTGGGACATAGGAGCCGATTTGGGCAAGAATTACGATAATCGCCAATTGGCGCATATAGGTAGACTTCCCGCTCATATTTGGCCCTGTAATCAGCTGAATATCCTGTTCTTCATCCATAAAGATGCTATTCGGAATATAGGACTGGGCCCCCATGACTTTCTCAACAACCGGATGACGGCCTTTGTCGATCGCTATCCGTCTCTCTTCATGGAAGAGGGGACGAATCAATTGTTGCGATTCGGCAACACTGGCTAGACTTTGTAAAACATCAACCGTCGCAATTGCCTGAGCCAACTGTTGCAGACGCTGAATATACTTACCAACTTCTTCACGAATCCGCATAAAAATCGTATATTCCAGATTAGCAGACTTCTCACGCGCCTCTAGCATATCGCCTTCGATGCGTGCCAATTCTTCCGTACCAAAACGTTCTGAATTTTTCAAGGTCGCCTTGCGGAAAAAATGAGTAGGAACGTGGTTCAATTGAGAATTGGTGACATGGAAATAGTAGCCATCCTTCTTGTTGTAATCAATTTTCAGACCGGTAATGCCACTAGCTTCGCGTTCCTTGGCTTCAATCTCAGCAATCCAACCAGTACCATCCCGAAGAACGACACGATACTGGTCCAATTGCTCGTCAAAACCTGTACGGATGATATTTCCCTCTGTAATAACAGCAGACGCTTCTGGAGCAATCGCGGAAGTAATCAAGCGGTGCAACTCAGGTAGCTCATCCAAGCGTGCAATCAAGACATCTAATACTGGATCACCAATCCCCAGTAGAATCGACTTGATCGTCGGCACATGCCCCAGAGTATCTCCTAGCTGCAAGAGATCCTTAGGATTGATCTTACCAAAGGAAACCCGACTCGCTAAGCGTTCAATGTCATAGACCCCTTTGAGGCTGTCGGTCAAATCGCTCCGTTCAAAGAAATGATCCATAAAGACCTGAATGATGTCCTGGCGCTCTTGAATCCGTTTCAAATCGACTAAGGGTTTCTGAATCCAGGACCGCAACAAACGACCTCCCATGGCCGTCTTAGTTTCATCCAAATACCAATACAAGCTACCATGTTTCTTCCCAGTCCGAGCATTCTCTGTCAAATCCAGACTGGCCTTGGTCGCAAAGTCCATCTGCAAGAAATCGCAAATCTCATAATGATGGGCTTTTTTGAGATGGCTCAATTCCCGCATTTGCGTCTGGTGGACATACTGGAGAAGTTTCCCAGCCGTTTTCTTTTCTAGCTCACTCAGATGATCCCCTAAGAGTTGGACATCGTCAAGCGCCGTCTCAACATGTGACAGCAAGAGATTCATCTGGCTCACAAAAACACGCTCTTCCTGTTCTGGCAACTCATAACCCAGGACCACCTCACGCGCACGTAAATTGCGGATTTCTCCACAAACCATAGTGAAGTCATTAAGGGTGGTCACCTGAAACTCACCTGTCACCAGATCCATATAGGCTAGTCCATAATCATTTCCTGAGCGATCCAAGGCAACCAAGAAGTTATTCTCACTATCCGGTTTTGTCGAATCCACCACTGTACCAGGGGTAATCACCTGTACCACTTCCCGCTTAACGACCCCCTTGGCTTCTTTGGGATCTTCCATTTGTTCTGCAATCGCAACCTTATAGCCCTGTTCAATGAGGACATCGATATACTGCTGGGCCGAATGGTAGGGAACACCCGCCATAGGAATCGGATTCTCTGCATTTTTATTCCGTGAGGTCAAGGAAATCTCTAAAATTTGAGCTGCATTCACTGCATCTTCATAAAATAATTCGTAAAAATCACCCATTCGAAACAGCAAAAAAGCATCTGGATAGTCTTTTTTGATATCTAGATACTGCTGCATTCCAGGAGATATTTTTTCTACTGCCATACTTTCTTTTAATCCTTACTGTGCATCATGTTCCGAAACAAGCGCCATAGATGAAAACAGGAGTAGATAGTTGCCTATCTTCCTCCTATGACATCTAAGAATCGGTTTACTTTCAATGGGCTTGATTATTGCATCATCCCTAAAATTTCATTTTGAATTTCAATGGCTGCATCTTGGTCTCGACAGACAATCAAGAGAGTGTTAGCCCCTGCTACTGTCCCTAAAATACGCTCATCTGACATCTCATCCACACCATTGGCCAAGAGGGCTGCTTCTCCAAGCTCTGTCCGTAACACCAAGGTGAATTCCGCTCGCGAGACAGATTTGGCATGGGTAGACAACATAATATAAATCTCTGCTACTTCTGGCTCGTTTGGTAAAATATAATACAATTGATCTTTTCGCTTCACCTTGACCAGACCTAGATCCCGCAAATCACGTGAGAGGGTCGTTTGCGTTACTGCAATTCCTTTTGCTTCTAAACGATCCTGAATCTCTTTTTGCGTGGACAGTTTTTCATTTCGAATCATCTGTTGAATCAAAAGGTGTCGTTCTGTCTTTTTCATTGGACCTCCACTTTTGAATAAATATACTTTAAATTATACCAAAAAAATTGAAAATTCGCTCAGAATTGTGTTAAAATAATAGTTAAAAGGACTAAGGAGCTAATATGAACAATAAAGAACTCATTGCTAGTGAATTGGCCAAAGTGATTGACTCTCTTGACCAAGATGCTATTTTAAATTTGCTTGAACAACCAAAATCATCTGATCTTGGTGACATTGCTTTTCCAGCTTTCTCACTTGCAAAAGTGGAACGCAAGGCTCCTCAAGCAATCGCTGCAGACATTGCTGAAAAAATCGACCAAAGCGCCTTCGAAAAAGTTGTTGCAACTGGACCTTATGTAAACTTTTTCTTGGACAAATCTAAGATCTCTGATCAAGTGATCAAATCTGTTATCGAAGCAGGTGCAGACTACGGTCAGCAAGACGAAGGACATGGAGGAAATATTACCATCGACCTTTCTAGTCCAAATATTGCAAAACCATTCTCGGTTGGTCACTTGCGCTCAACCGTTATCGGGGATGCTCTTTCAAACATCTTCCGCAAAATGGGTTACAACACCATTAAAATCAACCACTTGGGAGACTGGGGCAAACAATTTGGTCTCTTGATGGTCGCTTATAAAAAATGGGGTAGCAAGGAAGCTGTCGAAGCCAATCCAATCGATGAATTGCTAAAACTTTACGTTCGTATCAATGCCGAAATTGAAAACGATCCTAAGCTTGATGAAGAAGGACGTCTCTGGTTCAAGAAATTGGAAGATGGAGATCCAGAAGCGACTGAATTGTGGCAATGGTTCCGTGACGAAAGCTTGGTGGAATTCAACCGTATCTATAAACTCCTTGGTGTTGAGTTTGATAGCTTAAACGGGGAAGCTTTCTACAATGACAAGATGGATGAAGCTGTCCAAATCCTTGAAGAAAAAGGCTTGTTGAAAGAATCTAAAGGAGCTAGCATCGTTGAGTTGGATGATGTCAACCTTCCACCAGCTATGATCAAAAAATCAGACGGCGCTACTCTTTATATCACTCGTGATATCGCAACCGCTATCTACCGTGCTCGGACTTACAACTTTGTGAAAAACATCTATGCTGTCGGTCAAGAACAATCCAACCACTTCCGTCAGTTGAAAGCTGTTTTGAAGAAAATGGGATTTGAGTGGAGCGACGATATGATCCACGTTGACTTTGGTTTGGTCACAAAGAACCGCCAAAAATTGTCAACTCGTAAAGGAAATATCATCCTACTCGAACCAACTCTTCAAGAAGCTATCTCTCGTGCCAAAGCTCAGATCGAAGAGAAGAACCCTGAACTAGAAAACAAGGAAGAAGTGGCACATGCAGTCGGTGTTGGTGCCGTTAAGTTCTATGACTTGAAGACTGACCGTCGCAACGGGTATGACTTTGACCTTGAAGCCATGGTATCCTTCGAAGGGGAAACTGGACCTTACGTTCAATACGCTTACGCTCGTATCCAATCCATCCTTCGCAAAGCTAACTTCACTCCATCAACAGATGCAACTTACAGCTTGAGCGACCCAGAAAGCTGGGAAATCATCAAACTTCTCCAAGACTTCTCTCGTGTCGTGAAACGTGCTGCTGAAAACTATGATCCATCCTTGATTGCTAAATATGCCATCAACTTGGCTCAAGCCTTCAACAAGTACTATGCACACACTCGTATCTTGGATGAAAGTCCAGAACGCGATAGCCGCCTTGCTCTTAGCTACTCAACAGCAGTTGTTTTGAAAGAAGCTCTTCGCTTACTTGGTGTCGATGCACCTGAGAAAATGTAATTTCTTATCTAGTTATTGATAAGTAGAACATCTCTTATGGGAGTGAGAAAAAACTAAATGCGTTTGAATTTAGTTCTTTCTCACTCCTTTTCTCATGTCCATGCTCGGATTTTCGAAGAGACAACATTTCACACATCAATTTTTATCTGGGAGAACCCTATGAATCAAACCGTTTATATTCTGATCCTCATCAGTTTAGTGATCCTCTTTTTGTTTAACAAGTACGAAAGAGAAAAACTCCAACGACTCTTACAAGAACAACTTTTGAAAGACCAAGCTTTCAAAGATAGCATCAAGGAAAAAATCCAAGAGACCGCCAACATCAACGATGTCATCCATGCCATCAATAAGGACTATCGATTAGGTCTTTTACTTGCTAAAGAAGTTATAGAGAAATTAAAATAAACCGTAAAAAAGAGAGTGGGACAGAAATCGGTAATTCGTTAGAATTCGATTTCGTCGTCCCACCTCCGCACAGTAAGTAGGGCTGTAAAAGCTGATAAAATCAGTGTAGTAGAGCCCACTCAACCACTGCGTCTTGCTCGATAATCCAAAAACAATTAAGAGGCTAGGACTTTTGTCCCAGCCTCTCTTTATTTTACAGATGATACAACTCTTCTACAATGGCAGCTACTTTTTTAATATCTCCCAACATGCCTCGCATCTCAAAGTCTGCTAGCATGGGAAAACCAAAACGTTGGCTGTATTGCTTAGCGGTTAAACAATATTGATTGTTAAAATTCCGATTGCCTGATCCAACAACTCCTAAGCACTTGCTGGCATTGTCTCCATAAGCAATAAAATCTGCGACATCTGTCGTCAAAATTTCCACATCGCCATTGTCAACACCATTTCCACCCTCCAAATAGGTAGGCAAAAAAGTGATAAAAGGATTGGTCATTTCAAAGAAGGGCTGGCCCTCTTTGACTAGGTCTTTCACATGAACTTTCTCAATTTCAAGTCCGGGATGGGCTTCCAGCAAATAGTCACTTAAGCGGTGGACAAAACTTTCTGTATTCCCACTCAGACTAATATAAACAAAGGATACTTTCATCTTTTTTCTCCAATCAAGAAGCTCTCTTATCCTCTAAGAGAGCTCCATTCAAACTTATCTATTATGCCCTAGCTTGAGCTTTTCTC
The DNA here is from genome assembly GCF_047463895.1 of Streptococcus sp. OMI750. NCBI lineage: Bacteria > Bacillati > Bacillota > Bacilli > Lactobacillales > Streptococcaceae > Streptococcus > Streptococcus sp. OMI750. Next base: position 63,704 of record NZ_JASHCZ010000005.1, on the reverse strand, counting down.
AAACGCAAGGCTTTATACAAAACAATTCCAAAGAAGAGGATGGCTATAGCCGTCAAGAGTAACAAAGCAAGGGATGAAGATGCTAGATATCGTTGACGAAGGGATGGATTTGAAAAAGTAGCTAATAGTGAGCGCCCTGCAAAATAATTATAACAAGAGAAGACTTGACTTAACACAATCTGTCCCATATACGTATAATGGGCTGTTAACAGATCCTGCTTCATAAAGAGGAAATAGAAAGTTGCAAGTAAGGCAATCAAAATCAGTGAAACAAATAAAAAAGCTAGTGGAGACTGATTGACTTGTACTGATTTTTCATAATAAACTATGTAATCTGCCTTGTCTTGAGCTGTCGTTAAAGCAAGTTGGTTTGCAAAATCGTCTGTCAATTCGAAATTCTTTGAAGCTCCAAAGGTAGCGACAGCTGATGTTAGGGTTCCCACTGTGGAGAAAAATAACAGGATATACAAATAGATAGGTTTCTTTTTCATACAAACTCCTTTTCATTTCTTACACACTATTATATCGCGATACAGATAGAAAGGCAAGCACCTCAAAAGCATGGAAGTACTTGCCTGATCGCTGATATGTTCAAATGAAATTCATTTGGAAAAGTAATGTGTGCAAAAGATGAAAAAGACATCGCAACTGTATGATTGGAATGATTAGAGATCTAACGGAGTCCTATAAACTTTCATTCGAACAGGACTAGTATAGCTGATTTTTCTCTATTTCAGTAGATTATTTCTATTCTGCTTCATTTGGACACTATTTGGTCTTTAAAAGCCATTTCCGTTCCTTATCCAAAAACTATTCAGTCCTTTTTCTCAACTATTTGGTCATCACTCCATCAAAAAAGTCAGAAGGACTTGCCTTCTGACTTTCTTTATTTAGATGAATGAACGAAAGAAATAAGAATTAATCCTCTTTTTTCTTGCGAGCAAGACCCAATCCAAGCAATCCAACCATCGCACCTGCAAGAACAGCTGCAGCTGAGCTTTCTGTACCTGTATTTGGAAGCGCAGGTGTTTGTCGTTGCGCAGGTTCTACAGGCTGTTCCGGAACTTCAGGAGTTGGTTTTGTTGGAACCTCTGGAGTTGGAGGAACGATTGGTGTTGGTGGGTTGTATGGAGTTGGTGGAGTTGGAGGAACTAGTGTTGGTGGGGTTGGAATGTCTGTTTCCGTTACCACTTTATTCTTATGCCATTTCACTTCAGCTTCCAGTTTCACCGGTTTCGTATTTGGAACGACTTCAGGAGTCGGCGGGGTTGGTTGGGTTGGTGGAGTTGGAGCCTTTGGTTCCTTCACATCGACCGTAATGACAGTGTAGGTTGGTTTGGTTGGTGCTGTAGGAGCTGTTGGCGGAGTTGGTTCCGTCGGAATTGCTGGTAGTTTTTCAATTGTAATCGTTGGTGGAGTTGGAGCCTCTGGTTCTTCAGGTGCTGTTGGCTCTTTCGGTTCTTTACCTGGCTCTTTCGGAAGACCTACATTTGAGTTGATGGCAAACCAGTAAACCGTTGGCTGACCAGCCGCATTGGCCCCATTAGCTGTAAAGACCAAGTGACCATCAGACATCTTCAAGCCTGCTCCACCGTAATAGAGATATTTAGAAGATGGATTATCCCAACCTTCAAGAGTTGAAGATGTTTCCCCGTTAAAGACGGAACCATGTTCAATATATTGGTTATCCTTGAAAGAAGTTACTTCCTTAGTAGCCGCATCATAAGAAACACTTGAGTTTGGAATTGGAATAAATTTATTGTTTCCAACATTTACAGACTCTTGGTGGTCTACTGTTTCGAATTTCTTCTTAGGTGTGAACGTAATTTGACCAGTCGTTGCATCTACTTTGTATGATCCGAGAACGTCATCCTTACCTTCAAAGGTAAATTCTTCCGTTCCAATGGAATGAACACTTCCTGAACCTGAAGCATTCACAGTTAAGGCATCTGTTACTTCTTCCTTCTCAGGAGTTGTACCTGGTGCCCATTTACCGGCTTCAACTTCTACATAACCATAGGTCTGTTTCACAATTTTAAGAGGATTGTCCGCTGAAATGGAAACAGTGGCATCACCAAAGTTTGCTCTTCCTGTTTTAACCTTCACTTCATTGTTTTCAATGCTCATTGACGAACCATCTGCATAGGGATCCCAAGTTCCACGAACAGTCTTACCATCTTTATCTTTGGCTTCTACTGTAAGGGCACGAGGTTTATCTCCACTATCTACATAGGAAGCACCTGTCCAGTGGTTGAGTGAGTTCAAAGCGACAATGGCATTGCGTTTCGTCAAATCAAATTTATTGCCATCACCATCATAGAATTCAACATCGACAGCAACCTTAACAGGTTTGTCTTGGTCTGTTGAAGCACCCACTGTCATGGTTACTGTTGGATCTGCATTGACTGCTGCAATCCCTTTGCCATCATTTGATGGAAGACTTAAAATCTCATAACGGTAAATCACACGTTTGATTGGATGCATATCCGTATCTTCACGCATGCTGGACTGATTCAAGTTATCATAGGTAACAACAAATTTGTCGCCTTCCTTTACTTGAATGTATTCAGTCTCATTATTCGCCCAAGGACTGGTTGCTACAATATCTGCAGCTTCCAATTTATTGGAATCATATTGTTGCACATTGCTGGTATTCAAACGAGCTTGGGCGTCACGGGTCAGATAAGTGCTAATGCCGTCAATGGTGTGCGTTGCTCCACCTTCACGTTGGAAGGTCAAATCTTGGACAGTTGACACATTTTTAAGGTCAGCATACGCATTGTCTGTCATATATTTGTCGTATGCTTGTTTCGCGTCCGTATATTGTTTTTTAGCAATTTCGTATTCAGCTAATTCCTTTTGATAAGCAATATAGTCATTTTCATACTGTGCTTTTTTAACATTGTATATGTTAAGATCAGAGTCGTATTTTTTCTTGGCAGCATCTTCTTCTGCTTTCTTAGCAACTAACTTACCATAAGCTTCTTTATCTTTATCGTATTGAGCTTTCTTAGCTTGATATTCTTGTAAATCTTTGTCATATTGCGCTTTAGCTGTATTGTAAACAGCCATTTCCGCATCATACTTAGCTTTAGCTTCTGCATTCGCTTGATCTGCTGCTGCTTTTTCTGCTACTTTGGTATCGTAGGCTGCTTTTGTAGTATTGTACTCTTCTAAAGCTTTATCATAAGCTGCCTTTTCCTGATTGTACTTTGCTGTTTTCTTTTGGTAATCTGCTTCCGCATCCGCATTTCTCTTTTCAATCAATGTGATTTCTTGAGATTTTGCTTCATAATCGGCTTTGGCCTTTTTGTAGTTTTCAACGACTGTGTTGATTTCAGCTGTTTGAGCTTTATTATCTGCTTCTGCTGCTGCGATAGAGGGTTGAACTTTTTCAGCTTCTTCTGTAACGGTCACACCTTCTGTAGCTGCATCAGCTTTTGCTTTTTCAAGTTCTGGTGATTCTACATAAGTCGTCGTAACTGTTTTATTTCCTTCTGTCACAGTTGTAGATGTCAACTTAGAACTTGTTGCAACAGCTGCATCGCTTGTTGCTGTATCCGTAGTAATCGCTTCAGTTGCAGGCGCAGTTGCCTCATCTGCCTTCACTTCTGCTCCGTAGGTATTCACAGTAGCCAATCCAGCGATGGCCAATGAAACGACACCGACTGATAACTTACGAATTGAAAATTTTTCCTGCTTCGAAACATGTTCACGATAGCTTTTCATTTTCAAAACTCTCCTTTTTTGTTTAAAAAAATCTCACTGTAGAGGCAAAAAATTGCTACCTCCAGCTGATTTAATTGTATCACAATCAACTCTTTTTAAATATTTGTCCATTTTCATTTTTTATTTTACTTTAAATATATAACAACTTGAAATCCCAAACTTTCGAGCTCTTTTTCATTTTATGCTTATAAATATATGCAAATACCTATAAAAAACTCTCTATTTTCAAGGATATTCACATTCCATTTTCATTCACAAAATTTTACCAACTCTTCTTTCAAGGGGAAGTAAATTTTTATACTAATAAATTAGATTTGAGGTTTGAAATAAAAAATTATGTAATTTTTTCCCTTGTACGGCTACGAAATTCAAAAAAACAATACTTTTTTAGGAAGCGATTCAAGTAGGCCCCCCTTTGCTCTAGCCTCTTTTAAACCATACAGGGGCCAGTATTGCTTATATTTTGTCTACCATTCAACCAACAGTTCCACCTCTACCATTTTTTAATGGATTATTCTCTCTCTGATTAACTTATATCCAAATCAAGATCTCCTACAAGAGAGATCTGCTATATCTTGGAAGACTTAGCTACTTCGCTCTTTAGAAACAAGTTCTAAACTCCCTTTATCTTTTACACTTTCTTTCTAAGTTCTCAATTAAAAAAACCAAGGTCTCAAGGACCTTGGTCTAAGATATAGCGATTAGTTCAAGTGCCAGATATCTTCGTTGTACTGAGCGATCGTACGGTCAGATGAGAAGAATCCTGCTTTCGCAATGTTAACGATGACTTGATCCAACCATGCATCACGGTCTTCGTAGTCAGCCAACATGCGTTCTTTGGTGACAATGTAGTCTTCCAAGTCAAGAAGAGTCATGAACCAGTCTTTGTTGATCAATTCCTTGTGAAGACGAGTCAAGCGTTCCTTGTTACCAACTGCAAGAACGGCATCGCTGATAATGAAGTCTACCAATGGTTTGATAGCTTCACGTTCATAGAAGTCCGCTGATTTGTATGCTGATTTCTCATATAGATCGATTACAGTTTCTGAATCTTCACCGAAGATGTAGATGTTGTCACGTCCAACCAATTCAGCGATTTCCACGTTTGCTCCATCCATAGTACCAAGTGTCAACGCACCATTCAACATGAATTTCATGTTACCAGTACCTGAAGCTTCTTTCGAAGCAAGAGAGATTTGCTCAGAAATATCGCTAGCTGGGATCAAGTAGCTTGCAGCAGTTACGTTGTAGTTTTCAACCATCACCACTTGCAAGTGTGGAGCTACTGCTGGATCGTTTGCAATCACTTCAGACAAGCAAAGGATCAAGTGGATGATATCTTGTGCAATGGTGTAGGCAGGAGCTGCTTTACCACCAAAGAGAACAGTGATTGGGCGAGCAGGGATATTTCCAGCTTTGATGTCCAAGTATTTGTGGATCACATACAAAGCGTTCATTTGTTGACGTTTGTATTCGTGGAGACGTTTGATTTGGGTATCAAAGATAGAGTTAGGATTGATTTCCACACCTTGATGGTCTTTCAAGAAACGAGCCAATTTACGTTTGTTGTGAGACTTGATGTTTTCCAATTTTGCTTTGACTGCATCTTTATCTTCATAAGAAAGAAGGTCTTCCAATTTAGATGCGTCATGGTGCCAGTCACGTCCGAGGATATCATCCAAGTAGTGTGACAAGGTTGGGTTGGCATGCATGAGCCAACGACGGAATGTGATACCGTTTGTTTTGTTGTTGAATTTTTCAGGGTAAATGTCGTAGAAGGCTTTCAACTCAGAATTCTTCAAGATTTCTGTGTGAAGTGCTGCTACCCCGTTTACGCTAAATCCATAGTGGATATCCATGTGCGCCATGTGTACGCGATCATTCTCATCGATGATTTGAACAGCTGGATCTTTGTATTCAGCGCGAACACGGCGGTCCAATTCTTCAATGATTGGAACCAAGTGAGGAACCACTTCTTGCAAGAATTCAAGTGGCCATTTTTCAAGGGCTTCTGCAAGGATTGTGTGGTTAGTGTAAGCCGTCATGCTACGAACGATAGAGATGGCTTCATCCATTCCAATACCACGTTCTGTCAAAAGACGGATCAATTCAGGGATGACCATTGATGGGTGAGTATCGTTGATTTGGACAACAGCATAGTCAGCAAGGTCATGCAAGTTGCTTCCTTTTTCGATGGCTTCGTCGATGATCAATTGTGCACCGTTTGATACCATGAAGTATTGTTGGAAGATACGGAGCAATTCCCCTTGACGGTTACTATCATCTGGGTACAAGAAGAGGGTCAAGTTGCGAGCGATATCTGTCTTGTCAAAGTTAATACCATCTTCAATAATAGATGAATCAACTGAATCCAAGTCGAACAAACGCAAACGGTTCTTGGTATCAATCTTGTAACCAGGGACATCGATATCATAAAGGGTAGAAGTCAATGTGAAGTGTGCAAATGGCACTTGGTAGCTACGGCTTGAACGAACGAGCCAGCTTTGGTCAGTCAACCATGCGTTTGGAATCGTTTCTTGTTGGTTGTTTTTAAGGACTTGTTGGAACAAACCAAAGTGGTAGTTCAAACCAACCCCATCCCCTGTCAAACCAAGGCTTGAGATAGAGTCGATAAAGCAGGCTGCCAAACGTCCCAAACCACCGTTACCAAGTGATGGTTCCAATTCCACTTCTTCGACTTCGATCAAGTCTTTACCAGCATCTGACAATTCTTTTTTAACATCGTCGTAAAGACCCAAGTTGATCAAGTTATTAGACAAGAGTTTACCGATCAAGAACTCAGCTGAGATGTAGTATACTTTTTTCTTACCAGTATTTAATTTCTTTTGAGCACTTGCTTGCTTGGTGTAATTCAGCAAAGCAATGTACAATTCTTCATTTGAACATTCTGCAATTGTTTTTTGATGATGATCAATCACATATTTTTGTAATGATTCCATGTTTTAAAGTCTCCTTTGTTTCAACAATTTTAATAGGGGGAAAGATTATTTTTCTGCTTTCTTTACTTCTTTTTTCAAGTCTTTGTTTTCACGACGATAGATCGTTGTGAAATCAAGCAATTCTTGCTCGACCGCTGGAGTCAATTGATCCGCTGTCATGCGCCATGACCAGTTACCACCGAGAGTAGATGGGAAGTTCATCCGAGCTGAGCCATCTAACTCAAGCAAGTCTTGCATCGTAGCAATCGCCATGAAGCTGACGGAAGCAAAGACGGTGCGAAGCATAGCATGCGGTACAGATTCGTACTCTTTCCGGTTGGTATAACGAGCAAGATACTCACGAGTTGGATCGTCGATTTCATTGCGGTACCATCCAAGAACTGTGTTGTTATCATGTGTTCCAGTGTACATCACAGAGTTGTTTGGTGCCAAGTGAGGGCTATCGATACTTTCATCGTCAGGATTGAAGGCAAATTGAAGAATCTTCATTCCTGGGAAGCCAGTGCGTTCACGAAGTTCGATGACTTCGTCTGTCATGAAGCCAAGGTCCTCAGCGATGATGTTCAAATCACCGAGTTCTTCCTTCACGGCTGCAAAGAGTTTGTAGCCAGGACCTTTGACCCATTTACCTGGTGCTGCAGTTTCAGAACCAGCAGGGATTTCCCAGTATGATTCGAAACCACGGAAGTGGTCGATCCGAACGATGTCATAGATCTTGAAGCTTTCACGCAAGCGTTCAATCCACCATTGGTAGCCATCTTTGTCCATTGCTTCCCAGTCATAGATTGGGTTCCCCCAAAGTTGACCAGTTGCTGAGAACTCATCTGGCGGGCATCCTGCAATGCAAGTTGCTTTTCCGTTTTCATCTGTTTTGAAGAGATGAGGATTAGCCCACATGTCACTTGAATCTTCCGCTACATAGATTGGCATATCTCCCACAATTTCAATGTGGTGGTCGTTGGCATAAGCTTTCAAGGCCAACCATTGTTGGAAGAAGAAGAATTGAGTTACACGATGGTAAGTCAATTTATCAGCCAATTCTTCACGGTATTTAGCCAAAGCTTTTGGCTCACGCGCACGAATAGCTGCATCTGGCCACTCTGTCCAAGCTTTCAAATCAAAGTGTTCTTTAATAGCCATGTATTCTGCGAAGAGCTCCAACCAAGAAGCATTGGCTTCACAAAATTCTTGGAATTCTTTTTGATCACTTGATTTTAAGAAATTCGCAACTGCTTTTTCAAGCAAGGGACGACGTTGTTCGAAAACCTTTGCATAATCCACTTGAGTAGGATCTTGACCAAAGTCCACTCCTTTAAGGTCTGCTTCTGTCAACAAACCTTGCTCGATCAAAAGATCGAAATCAATAAAATGAGTGTTCCCAGCAAAAGCTGAGAAAGATTGGTATGGAGAATCTCCATAACTAGTTGTACCAAGCGGCAAGATTTGCCAGTAACGTTGCTTGGTCCGAACGAGGAAATCAACAAAATCATATGCTGATTGACCGAATGATCCGATTCCGTATTGTCCAGGAAGGGAAGAAATGTGCATCAAAACACCACTTTGACGTTTTTTCATGGGTTACCACCTCTTTTTATTTCTTTGAAGCCTGCGATTCGGTGCACGGTATGGGTATCGTTGCAGAGTCGTATCCAGCTCTCAAGCGGCTCTACTCTTTGTTAAAATCGAACAGGCGCAACTCAGTTTACGCAATTTTTGCGAAAACGTTTGCGTACCATGTCATTATAAACTTTTTCCATATTTTCTGCAAGGGGTTTCTTAAAAAACTTTATATCTTTTTTAAAAAAGCCCCTTATCACTAGTTTAGTATTTATTATTAGCAATGTCAATGAATTAGCGGTTTTTATAGAAGAAAGTTTAGAATTAAAATATTTTTAAAAAAATTGTTTAAAACTACTTGCAAACGTTTTCGCCTTGTGATATACTTAAGACGTTTTAGGAAAACGTTTGTCTAAAACGGTTTCTAATTATTATCTTTTTTTATTCTTTAGGAGGAATAAATCATGAAACGTACAATTTTACGTAGTGCTGCTGTACTTGGTACAGTTGGTTTTGCCGGCTTCTTACTTGCTGCTTGTAGCAATAACTCATCAGGTTCTTCTGAGGCAAGTAAAGAAATCAACGTCTATGTAGACAAAGGCTACAAATCTTATGTTGAAGAAGCTGCAAAAGCTTTTGAAAAAGAAAATGGCGTAAAAATTAACATCAAGACTGGTGATGCTCTTGGTGGATTGGATAACCTTTCTCTTGATAACCAATCTAAAAAAGCTCCAGACGTAATGATGGCTCCATACGACCGTGTAGGTGGTCTTGGTAGCGATGGTCAATTGGCTGAAGTGACATTAAACAAAGATAGCCATACAGATAAAACAACTGAAGCTCTTGTAACAAACGGTGGTAAAGTTTACGGTGCACCTGCTGTCATCGAAACATTGGTTCTCTACTATAACAAAGATCTTGTAAGCGAAGCTCCAAAAACATTTGGTGATCTTGAAAATCTTGCAAAAGATAGCAAGTACGACTTCGCTAGCGAACCTGGTAAAACAACTGCCTTCTTAGCTGACTGGACAAACTTCTACTACACTTACGGTTTACTTTCAGGTAACGGCGGTTATGTGTTTGGTAAAGACGGTACAGATCCTAAAGATATTGGATTGAACAACCAAGGTTCTATCGATGGTATCGAATATGCAAAAACTTGGTATGCTAAATGGCCAAAAGGTTTGCAAGATACAAAAGCTGCTGCTAACTTCATCCAAACACAATTCCAAGAAGGTAAAACAGCTGCTATCATCGATGGTCCTTGGAAAGCTGCTTCATTGAAAGAAGCTAAAGTAAACTACGGTGTCGCAACGATTCCAACTCTTCCAAACGGAAAACAATACTCTGCCTTTGGTGGTGGTAAAGCTTGGGTTATCCCTGCAGGTGCGAAAAACCTTGATGGCGCTCAAAAATTCATTGACTTCTTGACAAGTACTGACCAACAAAAAGCTTTGTTTGACAAGACCAATGAAGTTCCTGCCAACACAGAAGCTCGTAAATATGCGGTTAGCAAAAACGATGAATTGACAACTGCCGTTGTTGATCAATTCAAGAATGCTCAACCAATGCCAAATATCTCAGAAATGAGTGCTGTTTGGGATCCAGCTGCTACTATGCTTTTCGATGCTGTAAGTGGTAAAAAATCTGCAAAAGCATCTGCTGACGATGCAGTGAAATTGATTAAAGAAACCATCGAACAAAAATTCGGTAGCAAATAAGACAGTTTTTAGGTGTGAGTAAGAGGTTGGAGACAAAGTCCCAACCTCTTATGTTCAATTTTCAAGCACAACTTACTGTCTGACTTGTCTTCTTGCTCTCTAGCAAGGACATTATAAGGAGATTTGAATGACTACAGAACAAAACCCTAAAAAGGCTATGTGGCTCTCTTTGATCCCGGGTCTTGGGCAAATTTATAACAAACAAAAAACCAAAGGCTATATTTTTCTTGCCGTAACCATTCTCTTTCTCGCCTATTTCCTAGGAATTGGAGCTGGAGAATTAGCGAAATTGGTTACACTTGGAACCGTCCGTGGACAAGATAATTCTCTCTTTATCTTGATTCGTGGCGCCTTCCACTTGATCATCACTGTTGTTTACTTCCTATTTTATGCCTTAAATATTAAGGATGCTGGAACAGTTGCTAAACGCATCAACAACGGGATTGCCGTTCCAAAAACCTTGAAAGAAATGGTTCAAGCCATCTATGAAAATGGCTTCCCATATTTATTGATTATTCCTTCATACATTGCTATGACATTTGCGATTATCTTCCCAGTTTTAGTAACTTTGATGATCGCCTTTACCAACTACGACTTCAAACATACCGCTCCAACAACCTTGCTTGATTGGATCGGGTTCCAAAACTTCACTAATATGTGGACCTTGAGTACCTTCCGCTCAGCCTTTACATCGGTTCTTGGCTGGACCTTGATTTGGGCCCTCGCAGCTTCTACTCTTCAAATCGTACTCGGTATCTTGACCGCTATTGTTGCAAACCAACCATTCGTAAAAGGAAAACGAATCTTTGGGGTTATCTTCTTGCTTCCTTGGGCTGTTCCAGCCTTCATCACTATCCTAACTTTCTCAAATATGTTTAACGATAGTGTCGGTGCTATCAATGCACAAGTTATCCCATTGTTTGCGAAGATCTTCCCATTCTTAGATGGCGTTTTGATTCCTTGGAAAACAGATCCTACCTGGACAAAAATTGCTTTGATTATGATGCAAGGTTGGCTCGGCTTCCCTTACATCTACGTCCTGACTTTAGGGATTCTTCAATCTATTCCAAACGATCTTTACGAAGCTGCTTATATTGATGGTGCCAACGGTTGGCAAAAATTCCGCAGCATCACTTTCCCAATGATTATGGCTGTTGCAGCTCCAACTTTGATCAGTCAATATACCTTCAACTTTAATAACTTCTCCATCATTTACTTGTTTAACGATGGGGGACCTGGTTCTGTCGGAGGAAACGCCGGATCTACAGATATCTTGATCTCATGGATCTACAAGTTGACAACCAATTCTTCTCCTCAATATTCAATGGCTGCAGCGGTAACCTTGATTATCTCTGTGATTGTGATCTCAATCTCTATGGTTGCCTTCAAGAAACTACATGCATTTGATATGGAGGATGTATAAAATGAAAAATTCAGTTCAATTTAAACGCCGCCTCAATCATTTCTTGACTTACCTGTACATGGTGGTTCTTTCAATCGTTATCATTTATCCATTGTTGATTACGGTTCTATCAGCCTTCAAATCAGGGAATGTCAGTGCCTTTACACTTGATTTTAGTGGCAATCTTAGTTTTGATAACTTCTCAAAACTTTTCTCTGAAACCCATTATGGCACTTGGTATATGAACACCTTGGTTATCGCCATTATCACCATGATTGTACAAACAAGTATCGTTACCTTCGCAGGTTACGCATACAGCCGTTACAATTTCTTGGCGCGTAAACAAAGTTTGGTCTTCTTCTTGATTATTCAAATGGTCCCAACCATGGCAGCCCTCACAGCCTTCTTCGTTATGGCTTTGATGCTGAATGCCTTGAACCAACCTTGGTTCTTGATCTTCCTTTATGTTGGTGGTGGTATTCCAATGAATGCCTGGTTGATGAAGGGATACTTTGATACTGTTCCAATTTCCCTCGATGAATCTGCGAAATTGGATGGAGCTGGACACTTCCGTCGCTTCTGGCAAATCGTCCTTCCTCTTGTTCGTCCAATGATTGCGGTCCAAGCTCTTTGGGCCTTCATGGGACCTTTTGGAGACTACATCTTGTCTAAATTCTTGCTTCGCGATGAAATCAATTACACGGTAGCTGTTGGTCTTCAGACCTTTATCAGCGACCAAAAAAATCAAAAGATTGCCTTCTTTGCGGCAGGTGCGATTCTGATTGCAGTCCCAATCTGTGTGCTGTTCTTCTTCCTTCAAAAGAACTTTGTTTCAGGCTTGACCGCTGGTGGGGATAAAGGATAAAATAAACTTTTCTATAACCTTCCAGCAATGATGAAAAGAACGAAGTTTCCTCTCGTGCTTTTCTCCCAGTCACATAAATTTTATCTTTAAGGAAAGGATGGGAGTGGGACAAGGATAGCAAGTTGATTGATTTGCTACCGGTCTCTCTCCCATCTTTGGTTAAGGATAAAATCTTGTTATGCTCTCCATAAAAGGGAAATCCATCCCGGAGATTAGAAAGGTCTCTTCATGCCCTATCCATTTAATTATTTTTCCAGCCTTTTTCAGGTAAGAAAAGCATTTGCGAACCGCAAACAACTCAACTGGTTCCAAATGATCTTTACCTCACTCTTTCTTCTTTCCTTGACCCTGATTCCTGTTGCCGTTCAAAATGCGGAATTACAGACCTACCCCTTAACCACCTTTGTTAGCGATGTCTTTGATCCCTTAACAGAGGATGTTATGACAGACTTGAAAGAAAATGTCCGTATTGAACAGCATGAACTAGTCTATAACAGTCATTTTGGAGTTCATAAGAACAAAGCTGGCCATGTTATCATTGGTCATCACGAAGGGACTCCATTAGGTGAAAAATTAACCCTCTATTTCGATAAGACCAAACTAGTGATCAGCAGAGAAAATAAAGAACTTGCAAGCATTCCTTATCAGGCAATCAATCAAAAGAGTCTTGAAAACAAAGATGCTTTAAGCCAAGCCATTTCCAAAGATTGGTTCCAAGCCAATCGATTGGCAGTTAGTCTCTTCCTCGTCCTCTTCTCAGGTTTCTTATCTGCTGTAAATTTTGCAATTTTAGTATTTGGAGCTTCCTTCTTCCTCTTCTTGACACGGAAGTCCCGTCTCTTCTCTCTCAAGACCTTCAAAGAATGCTTCAACTTCACTCTCAACTGTCTTGGATTGCCTATTCTTGCGAGCGTCCTGATCAGTTTAGTATTCCACCAAGTCTTTACGACAACCGTCTTGATCCAAAATATCCTATTTGTCTTGTTCCTCGCACTTGCTTTCTATAAGACTCATTTTCGGGATCCAGATTACAAACCTTAGGGAGGTCCTTTATGCGTGTCACCATCAAAGATGTAGCCAAACTTGCTGGCGTTGCACCATCTACCGTTACACGAGTGATTCAAAATAAATCTACCATCAGTGAAGCCACTAAAGAACGGGTTCGTTCTGCCATGAAAGAACTAGATTACCATCCAAACCTCAATGCTCGTAGCTTAGTGAGCCAGTCCAGTCAGGTGATTGCCCTTGTCTTGCCTGATGAGAGTGATGTGTTCTTCCAAAACCCCTTCTTCCCTACGGTCCTACGTGGGATTAGTCAGGTTGCTTCTGATTATGGCTATGCCATTCAGATTTGTACAGGGGCGAATGAAACCCACCGCCTCGATCAACTCAAACAAATGATTTATGGTAAGCGGGTAGATGGGCTCATCTTCCTCTATTCCAAATTGAATGATTCTCTGGTTGACTTCTGTATTCAAGATAAATTTCCTTTCTTGATTTTAGGGAAAGCAACTTCACCTTTTGTATCCTTAGTCGATAACGACAATGTTAAGGCAGCCTTTGACGCGACCGAATATTTTATCAATAAGGGATACCAACACATCGCCTTTGTTGGAGGAAATAAGGAATTGGCCGTTTCTCAAGACCGCTACAAGGGCTACCAAGAAGCTCTTGCCAGCCACCAGATCCCTCTTCGTGAGGAATTGGTCAAGTTCTCCTTTGGTTTCTTGCTGGAAGAAAATTCTTACCAAATCATGGATACCCTGCCTTTTGAAGAACTTGAAGCACTCATGACAACGGATATTCTAGTTGCCGAAGGGGTTCGGAGATATCTGAGCGACAAACAAGTCGAACTTCCGATTATTTCCTTCGACTCCATTCAACCGCGGATCCCTATTGACGCCTATATTGATATCAATACGGTTGAATTGGGACGCGAATCTGTCAGAACCTTACTCCAAATTATTAAAGACAACAAGGAAAACAAAACTGTTTGCTACAGACAGCTCATTGAACACTCGATTATTGAACTTTAGGAGAACCTATGACCACACACTTTGCTGCTTATTTAGATGACCAAGACTTGATTCGCATGGAAGGAAGAGAGAGCGTAACGGCCTTTCTTCCTTTTACCTTGACGTCTGGTTCGAAAACGATTGAACTCTTACCGACAGAGGAAGAAAAAACTCTTCGAAGCCCCCTTCCCATCGACATGAGTCAAAGCTATACTCTCTCCAACGCTAAAGGAGAAACCTGCCTCCTCCACTACCGCGATATTGTCCGCCAACCCATCTTTGATCAGCTATATGCTTATGATGGAGAGGATTTAGGAGCTCATTACTCAAAAGAAAAAACGACCTTTGCCTTCTGGGCTCCCATTTCTCAAGAGGTTGAGCTCTTGATTAACCAAACTGCCTACCCGATGGAGCGGACAGAAAAAGGAGTTTGGCGTCTAGAACTCGAGGGAGATTGGGAAAAAGTCTCTTACTACTACCAACATCAGGTCAACGGTGTAACCCATATCGTTCATGATCCTTATGCTCTTTCTTCTGAAGCCAATTCAGGAGCTAGCTATGTCATCGACCGACACAAGATTGAACGCCCCATTCAGAGAGCAACGACACAATTGGATCCGACTGAGTCCATTATTTATGAACTGAGTGTCCGTGATTTCTCTGTCCAAAAAGAGGCTGGTTTTAAACATCCTGGAAAATTTACAGCCCTGACAGAATCTCCTCAACTCAATGGTCAGACACTTGGATTTGATTACCTTCGCCATCTTGGCGTCACGCACGTGCAGCTACTTCCTGTCTATGATTTCGGCAGTGTCGATGAAGAGGATCAATGGAAAGCCTACAACTGGGGCTATGATCCTGTCCAATACAATGTTCCTGAAGGAAGTTACGCAAGTGATCCCAACGATCCTTATGCACGAATCCTGGAGCTTCAAGATACCATCGCTACCTATCACCAAGCCAACCTCAGTGTCATCATGGATGTCGTCTACAACCACGTTTACAAGGCAGATGAATTTGCTTTTGAGCGGATTGTCCCAGGCTATTTCTATCGCTATGACCAAGACCGCCAACGAACCAATGGGACCTTCTGTGGCAATGATGTAGCTAGTGAACGCGCTATGGTTCGGCGTTATATCAAACAGTCCCTCAAACAATGGGTAGAGCTATACGGCTTTGATGGTTTCCGCTTTGACCTAATGGGGATTTTGGATATTCAAACCATGACAGAGATTGCAGAAGAGCTCCGTGAAATCTATCCTAACGTCTATCTCTATGGAGAAGGTTGGAAGATGGATACAGGCCTCTCTGAAGACCAGCTCGCTCACCAGTACAACGCAAAAGCATTACCAGACTTTGGCTTTTTCAGTGATAATTTTCGGGATACAGTTAAGAGAACACTCCTAGCAGGTCATCGTCGTGACAGTCAGCATCCAGCCAATGATTTCGCTAATATTCTAACGGCAAATGTCGGAAAGGTGGGACCTGCTCATTTCATCCAACCCCAACAAGCCATTCAATACGTCGAATGTCATGATAACGCAACTGTTTTTGATTATTTCCAAATTGAAAAGGACCAGATTCGTCTAGAGGAGAGAAAAGCTCTCTCACGATTAGCTCTTCATTTAGTGTTACTAGCGCAAGGAGTGCCGTTTATCCATGCTGGTCAAGAATTCTATCGCACAAAAGGGCTCGAAGACAACACCTATAACCTGCCAGATCATCTCAACCGATTGGACTGGACAGCCCTTTCAAACTGCCAAGAAGAAATTGCTTTTATTAAAGAATTGATTGCTTATCGAAAATCGCAGCCACTCCTTCGTTTGAGAAAAGGGCTAGAGATTCGAGACTTCTGTGATCTTAAATGGTTGTCTGATCATCATTTTATCTATACCATTGAAAAAGATCGCAAGAAAATAACAATTCTCGTCAATATCGGTGATCAAGAAATAACCTATCAACATGCGAGCGATAGTCAACTGCTTTTTGCCTATCCTCAAGCCAAGCTCCACACGCCTATTCCTAAAGGGAAAGAACTTTCTCTTTCTGCCCATAGTTGGATCTTACTCTACGAAGCCAGTTAAACAAAACAAGGCCACCACAACATGTGGGGGCCTTGTTTTTATTCTTCCGTTTCCAAAAAGTATCCAATAATATGAACATTTTCAGAAATGGTGATAAAAGCTTGAGGATCAGCTTTTTTCATGATGTATTTAAATTCATTAAACTCTGCACGCGTAATAACTGTCAGTAGAACCGCTTTTTCTTGATGGTTATAGGTTCCTTCTGCATTGTGGATGATCGTCGCTCCTCGATTCAATTTTTTATGAATCTTTTCAACAATAGCATCTGGATGGCTCGTCACGATCATGGCCTGCATGCGTTTTTGCTTGGTGAAAACAGCATCTGTTACGCGACTTGATACAAAGATGGTAATCATAGAGTATAGAGCATACTTCCAACCAAACGTCAGACCAGCAATCAACATGATGGTCCCATTGACAAAAAAGGAGATGCTCCCAACATTCTTTCCAGTGCGTTTTCGAATCGTCAAACTGACAATATCTGTTCCCCCACTGGAGATATTGCTCCGAAGGGCAAAACCAATTCCTGTCCCCATGACAACCCCACCAAATAGAGCATTCATAATCGGATCATTGGTCAAAGTGACCACCGGTACAAGCTGAATAAAGAGGGAACTCATCGAAACCGTAATAAAAGTAAAGATGGTAAATTTATGGCCAATTTGATACCATGCTACAATCATCAAGGGAATATTAATGGCATAAAAGGTTAATGAGACCGGTATCGTAAAACCAATAAAGCGTTGACTTAAGACAGATAAAATCTGAGCTAGTCCTGTAGCACCACTGGAGTAGACATGTCCTGGTTGGAAGAAAAAGTTGACAGCAATTGCCGATAGGAACCCATACAGCAAGGACGCCGATACTTTTTCATCGTATTTCTCCCGGGAGATACTCTTCATCACGCGCAATAATTTGATGTTATATGCTAATCTCCGCATATTATAACGAAAGATCTTGTAAAAGCGAGTTTTTTTCATTTTTAATCCATTGATTAGAAGAAAAGGAAAATCTTAGAGCAACTAATTTCAAGACTTTCCTTTTTTAATCTTGTCCTATTCTTGATCTGCTACTTCTACTTGAAGCTGTAACTCTTCTAATTGTTTTTCAGAAACGACAGATGGAGCTTGTGTCATTGGGTCTGTCGCTTTATTATTCTTAGGAAAGGCAATGACTTCCCGGATATTGTCCTCACCGGCAAGAAGCATAACCAAACGATCCAAGCCAAGCGCCAATCCTCCATGTGGTGGGAAGCCGTAATCCATGGCTTCCAACAAGAAACCAAATTGTTCATTTGCAGCTTCTGCTGTAAATCCAAGGGCCTTGAACATCCGTTCTTGTAAGTCTTTATGATTAATCCGAAGGCTTCCTCCACCTAATTCATAACCATTTAAAACGATATCATAGGCAATAGCACGAACTTTTGAAAGATCACCTTCCAATTCATGCTCCGTTTCAGCTTGCGGGAGTGTAAATGGATGGTGGGCAGACATATACCGGCCTTCTTCTTCAGACCATTCAAACATTGGCCAATCGACTACCCACAAGAAATTGTATTGATTGTTGTCAATCAAGTCAAGCTCTTTAGCCAGACGAACACGTAAAGCACCAAGCGTTGCATTGGCCACTTCAAGAGTATCTGCAACAAAGAGAACCAAATCTTTTTCCTGCAATTGTAAAGCATCTGTCAAGTCACTTGTCAAGTCTGTCAAGAACTTCGCAACAGGACCGTTCAAAGCACCCTCAGAATATTTCACCCAAGCAAGACCTTTTGCACCGTATTGCTTCGCAACTTCTGTCAACTTATCGATGTCTTTACGAGAATACTGATCCGCCGCACCTTTGACAACAATCGCCTTGACTGCAGGAGCTTCTGAGAAGACTTTGAAGTCTACACCCTTGACAAGATCTGTCAAGTCTTGTAGTAACATTTCAAAGCGTGTATCTGGTTTGTCTGAACCATACAAGGCCATAGCATCATCATACTTCATGCGTGGGAATGGGAGTGTTACTTCAATTCCCTTGGTTTCTTTCATGACACGTGCAATCAATCCTTCTGTGATATCTTGAATTTCTTGATCACTCAAGAAAGAAGTTTCCAAGTCAACCTGCGTAAACTCAGGTTGACGGTCTCCCCGTAAATCTTCATCACGGAAGCACTTCACGATTTGATAATAACGATCAAAACCGGCATTCATCAACAATTGTTTTGTAATCTGAGGACTTTGTGGAAGGGCATAAAAATGCCCCTTGTTGACACGAGAAGGAACCAAGTAGTCACGTGCTCCTTCCGGAGTTGATTTAGAAAGAAACGGTGTTTCAACATCAATAAACTCTAATTCATCTAAATAATTACGGATCGAATGGGTCACTTTCGCACGGAGTTTGAGATTTTCCAACATCTCAGGACGACGAAGATCTAAGTAACGGTAACGAAGACGAGTGTCATCATTGGCTTCAATTCCATCCTTGATTTCAAACGGAGTTGTTTTGGCAGTATTAAGAACTGTAATAGCTTCCACCTTAAGTTCTACTGCACCTGTTGGCAAGTTTGGGTTGGCTTGTTCACGAGCTTCCACAAGACCTATTACTTCTAGTACATATTCACTACGGATGCTTTCAGCTGTAGCCATCACTTCTGCACTAACTGTTTCTGGATTGATCACCAATTGCATGATTCCTTCGCGGTCGCGCAAATCGATAAAGATCAAACCACCTAAATCACGACGACGACTAACCCATCCTTTCAAAGTAATGTGAGTTCCAACGTGTTCTTCACGAACACGTCCAGCATACATTGAACGTTTCATTTCTCATTTATCTCCAAACTAATATTCTTCCTTCTATTTTACCATAAAGACCAGCAGAAAGCGGCCTTTAGCTCAACTTTTTCAGAAGCTGAGCAATTCAGTTTTTATGAAGGTCTTTTCCTTCTTTTTTAGGATCATCATAAAGAGTGGGTGCTAGCACCTTCATTAAAGTCGCCGTCCCAAATCGCAAGACAGCTGCTACTAACCCAAAAATAAGGGATAAGTAGCGGAAAAAGAAATCCCCTCTGATCATGTAGGTAATCACACCCACAATTAGAAAAATGCTAATTCCCTGGACGATCGCGTAAAACCAAATTTTTCTCACAACTGTTCTCCTTTTTTCATTCTTTTCTGACTTATCCACTGTTTTCTATAAGTTATCCACAAAAATGTGGATAACTTCCTTCCGTTTTCTCCTCAAAATAGGAGTATACAACAGCATCAGGACTTGTTTTCATCATTTTGCACCTAAGTTTCCCACAGCTTGTGGATAACTCTCTAGATTTCCTGTGACTTTCCTATCACTTTAGCTCATAAATCAAGGAGCCAGGATTCGATCCTGCCTCCTTGTTCCGGCATTATTTAAATTGATCCGGTGTCCCTTTATACTGGGCCCAGTCTTTGCTAAAGAAGCGATCATTCAGATGGTAAGTTGGCGCTTTTTCAGCCTTTGTGACAAAGGGATTAACCGCTTTATCAAAAGCTAGCCAACCATTCCATCCCATATGAATCGTATCTTCCATAAAGTAGGGCTGATCCCCATCTTTAGAAAAGTCTGCAATATTGGTGAATCCTTGACTTTCCAATTGGTAACGAATCTTTTGAACAGCCTGTTCATACTTTTCTTGGCTCAAGCCTGTATATTTCATCCATTTGGCATTGACTGGCGGAATGACAAAGATGACATTGGTCCGAGATTTAGCAAACTGGTCTAGAACCAATTGCAAGTCATTGTACTCCGGCGATTGGACATAGGATTCGTTCTTTTGGAAACCTTTTAGTTTCTTCAACTTCATTTTTAAACGGGTATTGTAAAAATGATTGCTGATGCCAAGGTCGTTGTTATTGGTTTTGACTTTTGCTTCAGCCGTTGCAATTTCCTCCAATTTCTCATATGAGAATTGGTCTGGCAAATCTTGTAGACGTTTTTTGACCTTCTTATCATAATTCCCGTTTGTACGAGTGGCAAGATTGCTAAATAAGGCATCTTCGCGCTGAACAAGATGGGAAACAAGCTGGTTCAAAGACTGATCAAATCCTGAAATTTTCTTTCCTTGAGAAATATTGGTCACAATACTTTGAAAGGCGACATTTGGATACTGTTGCAAGAGGCGTTTCGCAGCATACTGGGATGCAGCATCCTGTTGGTGATTGGCAATAAAGCTATTCAACTGATCGCTATTAAAGAATTGTTGAAAGGCAGAGGAATCATAGCCCTTCTTGGTAAACCATTGCGGAGAAACCACATAAACAGCTGTATTGTCCTTGAGTTCTGGCAAAATCTGTTGCATTCCAAAATACTGGTTCAAAGAAGCCGCACCACGTTCTCCTAAAAAGTAGGGTCTGTAATTACGGTCATATTTTTCAGCCAAAACTGCTGGATGCACCACATCAAAACGCAACCACTCACTTGAGCCGAAATAAGGAACAAAGCGATGCCGTGGATCAGAAAGTGCTTCTTGTTTCTTTGTACGACTCTTGAAGCCTTCTGCATTGAGACTAACCGCAGCTTTTTTCTCTTCTGTATAGTCGTGTTTATGATTGATTGGATAAAAGAACAGTAAGGCTGCTACCATAAGGAGGGCGCAAAAGACAGGCCCCAAAATCAGCCATAAACGCTTAAGCATTCTGAAGCTCCGTTACACCTTCTACGATCTTGTTGGCAGTGTTCCAATCATCGCGTCCAAATTCAGATACAGGAACACGGATGCCAAAGCGATTTTCCAATTCCACAATCAATTCCACTGTTCCCATACTATCAAGGACACCCGCATCAAAGAGGTCTTCATCCATCATGTCTGAGACATCTTCCATAAACAATTCGTCAATAATTTCAATTACTTGTGATTTTACATCCATTTTTCTATTCTCCTTTTATTTCAATTTTGGAAACCATTGTTGATCCAAGAATCCTGAGAAAATCAGGAAGGACAGCATCACTGTGTTAAAGGTGATAAAGATCCCCAAAGCCTTGGTCCAACGATTATCCGGGATCGGATCCAATCCTTTTGCTTTTCTTTCTTTATTGATGGTCTTTTTCTTGCGAATCCAAGCATCATTGATGACCAGTCCAAGTCCATGGAAGAGACCATAAGCGATGTAGTACCAAGTCACTCCATGCCAGAAGCCCATGACCAACATATTGATAATGTAGGCAACATTTGAGGTGGTAATCCGGCTCTTGAAGACTTTATTGCGCATCAGTACCATTACGAGACGCATAAAGACGAAATCACGGAACCAGAAAGATAAACTCATATGCCAGCGATTCCAGAATTCCTTTAAATCACGTGATTTAAAAGGACGGTCAAAGTTGATAGGACTTTTAATCCCCATCAAATTGGAAGCCGCTAAAGCAAACATGGAATACCCTGCAAAGTCAAAGAAGAGATCCAAGCCATAAACATACATGACTCCCAGCGTTCCGATGTTGAAGAATCCACCTTGAGACAAGGCATAGGTCTGCACATGACCTAATAATAAGTGGCCAAAAATATGAGCTAGGATAAATTTATAAAGGAAGCCATACATGATGTACTTAACAGCTTGCTCCAACATATCCAATAATTCTTCGCGCTCAGGAATGGCTCTATAATCCTCATTAAAACGCTTGAAACGATCGATCGGCCCACTTGAGAAGGTGGGCATAAAGAGCATGAATCGCAAGAATTCCCAGAAAGTGAATTCTTTCAAAACACCATCACGCATTTCGATAATCATCCCGACAGCTCGAAAGGTTAAATAAGAAATACCTAAAAATCCAAACAAGGATTGGTGCCCATTTTTGATCGCTGGCTCTACCTTTACAAAGATCAGGGGCAAGACAGATAAGAAGGAATGAAGATAGAAAACCCACTTATTGTCCGCCTTCTGACGATAAAACTTGTAGGAATAGACAATCAAGATTTGCCAGACTACGTAAAAGAGTAAGGCATAAATTTGCTTGAGATTCGAACCAGTCAGCATCAAAATGATAAAGATCAGGCTCACAAGTCCTTCATATATTGGAAATCTCTTTTTGAAGAAGAGACCCACAAAGATCGGCAAAAAAGCTAGAATAAGGTAGATAAAATAGATCGGTGTTCCATAGTGTTCTAAATGAGGGAGCTGTTTCAAAAACTCGATCATCGGTTGTTAACCTCGCTAATCAACCCTTTGATGTCGATTTTCCCATTTGGAGTTAGCGGCAAGCTGTCACGGTAGAGGAATTTTGAGGGCATCATATAAGACATCATGATGTGCTCCAAATCTTCCTTAATGGCTTTCGTGATATCAATTTCTCGCTCAAACTGTTCCTTGACACCCTCTTTTAAGATAACATAGGCCAAGAGATTTTGAACCTTGTGATCTTTGTTGTAGCGCGGTACTGCAACAGCCGAGTCGATGTACTGAGATTTGTTCAAGTTTTGAGAAACATCTTCAAGCTCAATACGGTAGCCGTTAAACTTGATTTGGAAATCCATCCGTCCACCATAGAGAAGGAGGCCTTCATCTGTCATGGTTCCAACATCTCCCGTATGATAGGCTGGAAGACCTTCAAATTCGAAGAAGGCTTCTGCTGTCTTCTCTGGATTATTCATATAACCCTTTGAAACGGCTGGTCCAGATACGATGATTTCCCCTTGCTCTCCATTTGGTAATTTATTGCCTGCCTCATCAATGATGAAGGTTGGAGAATCTTCTTTGGTATAGCCGATTGGCAAGCGTTTAAGAGTCGCTAACATCTCATCTGTTACGGCTACAGCTGAAAGAGCTACAGTTGCTTCCGTTGGGCCGTAGGCATTGATGATGCGTGCATTTGGGAAACGCTCGCGCAATTTCTGAGCTGTTTTCACGGTCAACTCTTCCCCATCAAAGTAGAAATGGGTGATTCCTGGCATCTTTTCAGCATTGAAATCTTCAGACAGCATGGCCATATCTGCAAAAGATGGCGTCGAAGTCCAGATAGCAATCGGAAGTGAAAAGATGGTCGCAAAGAGTTGTTTAAAGTCTTGAGTGATGGCTGATGGAAGGGCAAAAAGTGTTCCTCCAAGAGCCAAGGTCGGTGCCCAATACATGACAGACAAGTCAAAGGAATAGGGTGGTTGCGCCAACATTTGCGGACGCTCTGGCGTTGCAAATTCCTTGTCCGTAATCATCCAGTTGGTGAAGCTGAGCAAGTTATCATGCGAAATTTGCACCCCTTTTGGTTTTCCAGTTGTTCCAGAGGTAAAGATGATGTAGTAGTTATCATCCCCTTTGACTGGATGTTGCAAATCATAAGCATGCTGAGCCGCATAAGCTTCACGCACTTGCTCCAAGGACATGATTGGAGCAGCTGGGTCTTCAATTGGGAACTCATTGATGGCGATAATTAAGCTTGGCTCAGCCACTTCAAGAATGGCAGACACGCGCTCCAAAGCAGAATGGCTATCAATTGGGATATAGGCATGGCCAGATTTGGTCAAGGCCACAAAGGTTGCCAACATTTCATATTCTTGGCCACCAAAGACCACAACCGGTGACTTTTCAGGAAGTCCCATTTGGTCAATGTGAGCTGCTAAGCTATCTGAGTCTGCCTTCAATTGGCCATAGGTATGCTCTTCTCCAAGGACATTGTAGACAGGATAGTCTGGTTGCAGTTGGGCGAAGCGCTCAATCGCCTCGATCATATCAGTAATTGGTTGGTTTGACACGGTAGGGATCTCCTTTAAAATTCATTGTAGATAAAGCCACCTTGACCTTGACCAAGGTAACTAAAGAAATAGAGTAGGGCTAAGAAAATAGCAAAATACAAGATTGTTTGCCCTATAAATTTATAAAGTGTTTTATGTTTCATCTTTTTCACTCTTCATTTTGATTGTCAATGTCTATTTTACCATTTTTTATACCAAGTAAGCAATTTTAAACATAGTGAGAATGTCATAGAAAACGTTATCATTTCGAATCATTAAAGCCTTCTAACCAAAGCAATTTTCTTCTTTACATTTTCTGATGGGAATTCTTTTTATTTTATGTTGCTCTGACGAATCAACTCCAAACACTTGTCTAGATCTACATCTCTTTCAAAATGTTCGGGACTCCATGGAACCTCTATATCCGGCTCCACACCTTGATCCGTCATTCCTTTCCCTTGATCTACGCATAGACAACGAGAAGTAGGAAACATCAATTGATAATCGCCATAATCAAGGCTACAACAATTAGAATAGTCTAAAATTCCTAGAGTTGGTCTACCTACCACCGTTACCTTCTTAAACTGCTTCATCATCTGGATAAAATTATCACCAGATGATCGACAATAAATATCTGATAAGATAAAGATCTGTTCGGGATATTGGCCACCTCTAACCTCTGGGAAGAATTCCTCGCTTTCTTGCTGATATGGCACATAGCCTTTTCCCCGATGGCGGAGTAACTCCTCTTTCATAGCTTCAAGTAGTTTAGCTGTTTCAGGACTAATTTCTTCCTGTTGCATCCAGTCCTCAAAGTCTTTCAAGCGCAGATCAACATTACGTTCCGTGTAGAGAATTTCCATGCCATCATCGTCCCAGTCAAGCGAATCATAACCCTGATCCTTCTCTAAGCCTAGATGTAACAGAGGAAGATATAAAGAATCTGTCCCTCCGCCGTTCTGTCGGACATCAATGAGAAGAAACTTGACCTCCGTCATCATGGGTAAACACTTTTCATATACCCGACTAATGGCTCCTTCATCCATAAAATTATCCAGACGAAGATAAAGAATCTCATCGTCTAATCGTTTCCAAAAAATCTGATCTTGGATTGGTTCTCGACTGGGTGCTACTTCAATGGTCTTTTCTACCCCTTTTCGAAGCAGGGTGACCCTTGTGGACTGAGAGACCAAATCCGCCCATTCTCGGTAGTGTCTTTCAGGGGTCTTACTGATAAAATAGTCCTTATGAAGAGACGCCACCTGCTCCAAGTCACTTCCATCCAAAGCTAAGACCTGATCTCCTACTTGAAGTCCCGTATCTTCATTTGCCCCTTCTACAAAGAGACCGTCGTCTGTCGAGCGCAATAAAAAACCTTTGTTAGGGGCCTTTTTCTTTCCAAAAGAAATATGGCCGATCACTCCAAAACTAGCTAGGTAGGACCTGACTTGATAAAGAAAGGCATCATCCGTCATATCATCTGTAATTTTTTCTCGAAAAGGCTCTGGATCGCATCCTTTTCTATCTTTGATGGTAGATGAATCGTGAGTCATAATAGAGACGACATCTTCAAAAATAGCAGTCTTTTTCATAAAGGATCCCTTCAATTTTTTAGAA
Organism: Streptococcus sp. OMI750; assembly: GCF_047463895.1. Taxonomy (NCBI): domain Bacteria; kingdom Bacillati; phylum Bacillota; class Bacilli; order Lactobacillales; family Streptococcaceae; genus Streptococcus; species Streptococcus sp. OMI750. The sequence goes on along the minus strand of NZ_JASHCZ010000005.1, from coordinate 38,070 downwards.
ACAGTATACCACTTTTCCTTAAAAAGTTCTTAAAAGCCTAAAAAGGGGCTGGGACAAAAGTCCTAGCCTCTCAGTTGTCTTTGGATTGTCGAGCAAGACGCAGTGGTTGAGTGGGCTCTACTACGCTGATTTCATCAGCTTTTACAGCCCTACTCAACTGTGCGGAGGTGGGACGACGAAATCGAATTCTAACGAATTACCGATTTCTGTCCCACTCTCGTCTATAAATTCTTTCTTTTCTTGGCCTTCTTGGTCAAGGATACATCGCAATGATAAATTTCTTCTGTTAGAAGGGTCGTCATTGCAAAATCGTCAACTTCTGGTCTCAGATCCACTTCATAATCCAAGGTAATCTTTTCCCCATTTTGGCTTGTATTAACCGAAATCAAGTCGACTTCTGTACAATTGCGATCCAGCAAACGGCTGATCTTATCTGCAATCCTAGCCTGATTTTCTAGCTCAATCGTCAGGTGACGGCGCCGTTGGTGGTCGGTCTTACTTTGCTTGGTTTCTAGCAAGAGCCAGATAGCTAACAGAAAGGCCGTAAACAAAACTGCCAATAAGAGGTAGCCCGACCCCGCTGCTAAACCAATAATCATGGCTAGGAAAATCGCGATCAATTCTCTCGAGCCGCTGGTAGCAGACCGGAAACGAATCAAGCTAAAGGTTCCCGCTACTGCAATCGAGGTCCCCAGACTCCCGTTCACCAGGAAAATCACCAGGGTCATCATGCAGGGAAGCAAGGTGAGACTGACGATAAATTCACGCGTATAGAGAGTACGGTATTTGTAGGTCCAAGACAGGGCCATCCCGAGCACCAGGCTGACCAGCAAGGCTAGCATCAGGCGCACCGGATCTACGGTTGCCGTAGCGTTATTAAAAATAGAATCAAATAGATTAGACATAGGCAGCACCTGTCCTTTCCTGAATTGGCGTTGGTGCATAGTCTAAGCCTTGTGACTTATGGTAGGCACAACTGTATTTCGAAAATTTCTGTTTGACCAGTCCGTACTTATCCAGAATGTCCTTCAGCCACTGAGTTTCTTCACCTGGGGCCTTGATTTCCATAATGATGGTATTTTCTTCTAACAAAGGCTCACCAGCTTTCCCACGAAGGAGACTGACCTGCTGATCACGATAGACTAGATTTTGATCCAGGGTGACCCGAATCTTATTGTAAGGATAGCCTTGGATGCTCTTCTTTTCTTTTAAGGACAAACGATCATAATAGATGTACATCTGAGGCTGTAGTCGGTTATCATAGCGCTGGCGTAAAGCTTGGATTTCTTGAACCAAGTCCATATCTTGAATGGTCTGATCCACTATTCCATCCGTCATGAGGCGGGTAATAGAGGAGGGGTTCGAGACCAGGCGGAACTTGTGACCAATACCTTCTGCATCCTTTGATTTTACTTCTAGAAAGGCCGGACTCTCCACTGTTGGATGCTCTACATAGGTCCGCATCCGGATCTTTTCACGACGGTTCTGTTTAGCAAGGGCATCTTGAATCACATCAAAATCTTCGGTATCAAAATAGACATTCGAAATCGTGGAGACTGGATAATCGTCTTCAACAACATATTTCTTCAAATCTTTCAATAAATCATCCAAGTCTTCTTTATTCACTACATATTTGGTTTCAATCCGCTTGAAGCTTGTCTCTAGCGTTTTTTTCATGTTTTTCTCCTTTTGTTCTATAAAAAGTTGGTCATTTTCTTTATCGTTATTTGTTGCAAAGCCACGAGTCGCTTTACTTGTTCCTTAGTTTAGTGGCCTTTTCTTAAGCTTTCATTAAGCCAAACTTAAAGAAAACTAAAGTTAAGGCTCCTTTCAGAAAAACTTTAGGAAACTTTCAGCTAGCAACTTTAGACTAGGAGCATATCAATGGAACGAGAGGAAAAGCTCATGAAATCAAACAAATGGAAATTCTTATTAACGGGGGCCGCGACCCTCACCTTACTGACAGCTTGTACCCAAGCGTCATCTCAATCAGCTACAACAAGCAATACTGCTCAAACAACTGCAACTTCTACTTCAAAAAATAAAACAAACAATTCCAACTATTTTACAGATAAGGACAAGGACACTTCTTACGATGAAAGTACCGCCTCTACTGTCAAACTGTCTGGATCTTCTGCAAGTGTATCGGGTGACGGCGTAGCTGTTTCTGGATCCACTGTGACCATCTCGAAGGCCGGAACTTATGTCATCTCTGGTGAATCTAATGGGGTTCAAATCAAGGTCGAAGCAGGTGACTCAGATGATGTTCATATCATCTTAAAAGGGGTTACCATGACCAACACCAACGCACCAATCTCTGCTACGAAAGCAGGGCATGTCTACCTGACTCTAGCAGATGGCACGACCAATACCTTGTCTGATTCAAGTTCAAACAATGATGAAGATGCCGATGCGGTCATTTTCTCTAAAGGAGATCTCACCATCAATGGTTCAGGTACGCTCAATATTGATGCCAAGAAGAACAACGGGATCAAGGCCAATGATACCCTCCACATCACAGGTGGAACCTATAAGATCTCAGCTGTAGGGGATGCCTTCAACGTCAATGACGAACTCAATATCACCGGTACGACCATGACCATCGATGCAGATGAAGATGCCGTCAAGGTGGATAACGATGAAGACACTTCTGTTGGAACCATGTATCTGTCTGACAATACCATGACCATTTCAGCTGGGGACGATGGCATCCATGCTTCTGGTGATCTGGTCATCGATAGCGGAACCTACAAGGTAAGCGAGTCAGTCGAAGGTCTCGAAGGAAAATCGATCACCATCAACGGAGGAGATATCACCATCTACTCAACCGATGACGGTGTCAATGCGGCCAATGCCAATGCTAACCAAGATGAAATTTTCTTCACCATGAACGGTGGAACTCTCAACGTTGAAGTTGGCCAAGGGGATACCGATCCAATCGACTCTAACGGCAATGTCACTGTGACTGGAGGAACCATCAATTTGACGGGGCAATCCGGCTTTGACTTTGATGGAACAGCCACCTACACAGGCGGGGATATCTATATCAACGGTGAAAAACAAACGGAAATTGTCAATTCCATGCCTGGAGGCGGTGGGGCTCCCGGCGGTGGCGGACCTCAAGGCGGTGGCGGGCCTCAAGGCGGACATCCATAATAACAAATAAAGGCAGGATTTCTTCCTGACCTTTTTTTATTACTCTTTTTATGATAGAATGGAAAATCAATCCACTTGTCGAAAGGAACATTATGAAAAAACAGACACTACCTCTTTTCTTCACACTCTCGCTGTCTCTCCTTTTTCTCTCAGCCTGTGTGCCGGACCTTAAGATCAATTTTAAAAAAGAGCCTACTACTACCAGCTCAAAAAAGAAAACCACTAAAAAAAGTAGCTCAAATCGATCTAGCAGTTCGAATCCTTCAAATAATTCAAGTAGTTCAAGCCATTCATCTAGCTCTCCTTCAACAAATACAAATACCACTAGTGAACTCATCACCACCGAAGGGCTCCCTAGAAATGCCCAAGAAGCGCCTAATGATAAAATTTATGCAACAGGGAACTTAAAAGTAGCCTACTCTAGAAATGACGACAATATTTTTGTCCAGACACCGGACTATGAAGGGTATACCACTGCACTTGTCAAAAAAATCCTTGGAAATCCTGAGAAACAAGTAACAGACCCTGCTTATATTAACGAATCTTTTCAAAATATTGAACTAGAAAATATTAAAAAGCTCTACCATGAGGGAAAAATAACAGAAGAACAAGCCCATGCCTTTTTAATGGGAGCCGTTGATCTGAAACAAGCTTCTAAATTTGGAATAGACTACACCATTTACACCTATAAAAACAATACTATCCAGTTGGTCTTTGAAAACGACCAACTTCTCTATATTACGCCAAATCCTGATGTTGTCTTCTTTAAATAATGAATATTCTCGCTTAAACAAGCGAGAATTTTTGTTTCACATGAAACAAAAGACTCCCAACACATTCATTGTTGGGAGTTCCTGAAGATTAGTCCTCTTCATATTTTTTTGGATTATAAAACCACATTCCGAGACCTGCAAAAAGAGCAATAGTCATCAGAAGAAAGACGACTTGATTTCCAATTTCTCCTGTCATCGAAATCGTTTGACGAAGACCAGAGACGGTATAGCTCATTGGCAAGAATGGATGAATGGCTTGGAAAAAGCCATTTGTCAAAGCAAGAGGATAAGTTCCTGCACTAGAAGCCAATTGCAAAAGCAAGAGGATCAAAGAGAGGAAAGCACCGACCTTTCTTTGCCATGTTGTTAAAGCGGTCACGATAGACATGAAGGCTACACTACCGATCACACAAAGGAAGAGGGTAGCCATCTCATGATTGGCAGATAAACCAATCAAGTGAACAGCACCATAGACCAAGATTCCTGCAACCACCGCAATGGTTCCATTGACCTCAAAGCGAGATTTAAACCATGCCCAACGACTTTCAGGATGACGACCGGATGGCAATTTTGCAAAGATCATATTGGTTGACAAGGCACAAACAAAGAGTGCTACCGAGATCATATAAGGAGCCATTCCGACACCATTCACAGGAACATTATCATGGTCTGTTTTAGAAGTCGTAACAGGATTGGCTAAGGTTTTTGCGTTTTCTTTTTCAGTTGTAGCCACATTCAATTGTCCCTTAGCATCGTTTAATCCTTGACTCAAGGTTTGGCTTCCTGTTGCTAATTCACCTAAACCGTTTGTCAATGTTTGGCCACCCGTTGCTAATTTGCTGGATCCTTCTGAGATTTGATTTGCTCCGTCAGCTAGTTTATCAGCCCCCGTCACCAATTGTCCTGATTTCTCTGTCAACTGGTTGACACCTGTGACAAGTTTGTTGACACCACCTGCCAACTCTGGAGTTTTGCTGTTCAATTGCCCTACACCATCAGCTAATTTTTCAGCTCCAACAACCAATTCACTAGACTTACCTGTTAATTGTGTTGCTCCTGAAGCCAGTTGATTCATACCTGATGTCAAAGCAGGCATCTTACCATTTAACTCACCTAGTCCAGAAGCTAATTGATTGCTTCCTGCAAGCAATTCCGATGATTTACTATCTAGTTGGCCAACACCTGCTGCTAACTGACTAGCACCATCTGTTAAAGTGCTACTATTGGTCTGAAGTTGGCTTGCCCCACTAGCGATTTTATCAACACCAGCTGTATAAGCGCCGATCCCTTGACTGATGGTTTGGCTAGCTGGCAACAATTGTCCACTAACTGCGGATTGGATCTTAGACAAGCCACTTGACAAGTCTGTCAAGGTAGAAGAAGCTGTTGGTAAAACTTGATTGGCTGCAGTTTGCAACTGTGTTAAGCTATTTCCTGTATTGAAACTACCTTGGATCGTTTGGATCGTTGTCAAGATCCCTTGAGCTGCTGTTTCACTCGAGCTTGGGCTCGATGAGATCGCTGCACTGATTTCCGCTTGTTGATCAGCTGTCATTGCTTGATAAGCTGCTGTCCCTTGCACACTTCCAAGGGCATTTGCACGATCCGCTTGGGCTGAAGCAAGGATCGCTTGAGCTGAATTCGCAATACTCGTCAAGCCAGATGAAAGTTGGCTGGTATCTACTGAAGCATTTTGAATCGCTGCATTTAATTGGTTTAAACCAGTTGCCAATTGCTCAATCTGTCCAGATTGACTTGTAGAAGCTTGTAGCTGGCTTGATAAGGTTTGAATACCTGATTCTAATTGTGAAATCCCATTTCGAAGGGTAGCAGATTGACTACTTAATTGACCAGCTCCCTCTGATAAAGTAGCGACTCCATTTGTATAGGTCACTAAACCATTTGAAAAGTTAGATAGACCCGAATTCAATTGACGCACGCCATTGGTATAATTCCCAAGACCGTCATTAAGTGTCCCCATACCACTGGTTAACTGACCAACTCCTGAGGCCAACTGAGGGGTTTGACTCGCCATTTGATTGAGACCATTTCCTAATCGATCCACTCCGGTAGCGTAAGCCATCAATCCTGTATTAAAAGTACCAAACCCATTATTTAATTGATTGACTCCAGATACCAAGTTTGGAAGTTGACCAGCCATTTGATTAAGACCATTTCCTAATTGACCAACACCATCTGTATAGGCCGTTAGACCTGTACGAAGGGTGGTTGCACCATTTGAAAATGCTAAGCTTGAACGAGCCAATGTATTCAAATTAGTAGACAGTGTTTGACTACCATATTCCAATTTACTTGCGCCATCTGCTAATTGAGCACTTCCATCTGCCGCTGTCCCCATACCCGTTTTAAGCGATCCCATTTTGGAAAATAAAGCTGTTGTATAAGTATTAGTCACTTTTTCAGCCACTGACTGCTTCATTTTAGTCATCGCAGTGTCGCTCATTTTTCCTGCGATAAAACTATGACCACTGGACGTTTGGTAATCAATGGTCATCTGTTCCGGATGATTGGTTAAAATGGAGCTAGCTTTTTTTGAAAGATCCTCAGGTAGGGTTACAATCATATAATAATCGCCATTTTTTAGACCATCTTTCGCAGCTTTCTCATCTACAAAATGAAAATCCAGTGAGTCATTGTCCTTTAAATTGGACACCATGTCTTTTCCTATTTCCATTTTTTGTCCATTATATGTAGCAGATTGATCCTTGTTAACAACTGCTACAGGAAGATCTGAAACCCGACCATATGGATCCCACATGGAAGATAGAAAAATAATATTATAAAGAGCTGGAATTAACGCAACTCCAATCATGACAATGATAAATGTCGGCTTTTTAAGAATAGCCTTCCATTCTTTCATCATATTTTTTGTCTCCTTTTTATACACAATGTCTAAATTTCTGATATAATAGATTATACAGTTTCTAGAAAATTTCACAAGTAGGAATTTTATTTTTTAGACACTGTGTATAAATTTGTGCAAAAAGGATTAACAGATGACTGAGAGCAATAAACGATTAAAAACAAAACGAAATATTGAGGAAGCGATGGTTCGACTACTCGAAAAGGAATCATTTGACCAAATCACAACGGTTGAGTTAGCACAAGAATCCGGCATTAGTCGCTCTAGCTTTTATACCCACTATCGAGACAAGTACGATATGATCGAGCGCTACCAACAAGCACTCTTTCACAAACTTGAATACATCTTTGACAAACAACAAGACGACAAGCGCCAAGCGATTACAGAGGTGTTTGAATTTCTAACCAAGGAGCCCCTCTTTGCGGTTCTTTTGACAGAGAATGGAACCAAGGAGATTCAAACCTTCTTACGACATAAATTGCAGATTCTTCTGGTTGATAGCTTGCAAGAGCGCTATAGTCATAAATTATTAACAGATATTGAAAGAGTCTACAGTTCTGTTTATCTGGCCAATGCCTTCTTCGGAGTGTGTCAGATGTGGGTTTCTCGCGGAAAAAAAGAAAGCCCTCAACAAATGACTGAGTTTTTAATGAAAATGTTACGATAACTGTGCCTCCTGATCTAGATAGATCAGGAGTTTTTTTATTAGCAGGTTTAGGTTTTAAGAAAACAAAAAACTGTCTCATTTAATGAAACAATGAAACAGCTTTAGAAAACTTGTAAGTGAGCAAAAAGGGAGCAAACCCAGAATTCAACCCTTTAAGACAAAACAAAAAGCCCACTGTTGTAGGCTTTCTGTAAGGTATATCTTAAAATTAAAGCATCTTGTTATAGAATTCAACGACAAGTGCTTCGTTGATTTCTGGGTTGATTTCATCGCGTTCTGGCAAGCGAGTCAATGAACCTTCTAATTTGTCAGCATCGAATGATACGAATGCTGGGCGTCCAACTGTAGCTTCAACAGCTTCAAGGATAGCCGGAACTTTAGCTGATTTTTCGCGAACTGAGATCACTTGACCTGGAGTTACACGGTATGAAGGGATATCAACGCGTTTTCCATCAACAAGGATGTGACCGTGGTTAACGAATTGACGAGCTTGACGACGAGTAGTCGCAAGTCCAAGACGGTAAACAACGTTGTCCAAACGACGTTCCAAAAGAAGCATAAAGTTGAAACCGACAGTTCCTTCTTTAACTTTAGTAGCTTGTACGAACAAGTTACGGAATTGTTTTTCACCAAGTCCGTAAGAGAAACGAAGTTTTTGTTTTTCAGCTAATTGCAAACCGTATTCTGACAATTTTGAACGGTTATTTGGTCCGTGTTGTCCTGGTACGTAGTTACGACGTGCCAATTCTTTACCTGTACCTGTAAGTGACAAGCCAAGACGGCGAGATTGTTTCCAAGATGGTCCTGTATAACGTGACATGTGAAATGTCCTCCTATAAAAATAATTTTTGTAGGAAATAACGTTTTAGACAAACCTGATTCGTTCAGAAAGCCTTCGCCCAAACAGCAAAGGTTACTTTTCTAGCTGACTTCCTGTTGACGAGCTTCATTTTGTCCTGCTGTCATTTCGCACAAATTCTATTTTATCACGGAATAGAGACTTTGTAAAGTACTTCAAAACAATTTCAATGAAATTCAGACAATAATTCTATGATTCGTTTTTTATATTGCAATTGTTGCCAGTCTCTATCCGTTGCTGGATCCCATTTTAAAGGAAGATCTGCAACAATTTCTCCAGGATTATGATTCAAGATATAGACCCGGTCACTCAATGTCAAAGCTTCTTCGATACTATGAGTGATCAAAAGAGTGGTGAGACCAAGACGTTCCTTGCTTTCCAGATACCATTGATAAAGATCCTGCCTTGTCAATTCATCTAAAGCACTAAAAGCTTCATCTAGTAGAAAGACAGAATGGCCCAGAAGATAGGTTCTCAATAGCGCCACCCGTTGCCGCATCCCCCCACTCAGCGCATTGGGATAAAGGTTGGCGATACTTCTTAGCTTAAATTCCTCTAACAATTTTAGAGCTGTAGATGTCGCCTCTTCCTTAGGAATTTTTTTTAATTGAAGGGGAAGAATAATATTTCCCAATACTGTCTTATGTTCTAACAAAAGATCCTTTTGTAACATATAGCTGACTTTCCCAAAAGAGATCGGGGCATCATCTACTTCTATAGATCCCGTTTGCAAGGGAAGGATCCCAGCAATTAAATTGAACAAGGTTGATTTGCCAACCCCACTGGGACCTAAAATAGATACGATTTCTCCTTTTTGCACTTCTAGTGATACATTATTTAAAACTGCTTTATCTCCAAATGTGAAACTTACATCTTTTACTGTTAAAATATCAGTCACCTACCAATTCATTTGTGAAACCTTTGTCTCTTAAGTCATTTGAAACCAATCCTTGCTCTTTTGCCCAAGCATAAAAAGCATTCCAACGTTTAGGATCAAACTGCCCCCACTTGTCCTTGTCTGAAGCATATTGACTAGAAAGATATTTTTGGGAAGCCAGGACAAAATCACGCTGATTTGCCAAGGCAGGGGCCTGTTTGATCAAGATATCCGCAGCTTCTTCTGGATGCTCTATAGCATATTGGTAGCCCTTTTTCACCGCTTGAATGAATTTTTTTGCTTCCTCTTTATGAGACTTCAAATAGTCATTGTTAGCAATAATAACAGGCGAATAGTAGTCAAATGCAGGAACAAAATCTTTCATATAGAAGAAATTCGTCTTCATTCCCTTTTGCTCAGCCAAAATTCCATCCCAACCATGATAAATCCAAGCAGCATCAAAGAGCTTATTTTCAATCGGAGTAATGGAATTTGAATCACTATTTGGAACCAATTTTACTTGATTAAAATCAGCCCCTTCTTTTTTCATCATCGATTTGATCATTTCCAACTCAATTGGATCATTCCAGGTGCCATACCGCTTACCAACCAAATCTTTTGGACTTGTGATCGCTGCATCTTTTCTTGAAATAATCCCTGACGTATTGTGTTCGACGATAGCTGCAACAGCGGTAATACCCGCACCTTTATCCAATTTCTTGGCCATAGAATCTTGGAAATAAATACCAAATGGAGCTTTCCCATTGATAATCAAATCAGAACTACTGTCTTCCGGGGGAAGTTTTATATCTACATCCAGTCCTGCATCTTTAAAGTAGCCTTTTTCCTTTGCTACATAGAGACCTGTATGATTGGTATTCGGGGTCCAATCTAGAATAAAATCAATCTTCGTTTCATTACTTGACGATTTTTTGACAGAATTTTGACAAGCAACCAAAAAAACAACTCCACAAATAATTGATAAAGCCAAAGCTAACTGCTTCTTCATAAGAAATACCTCTTTTACATTATTGTCAATTTATTTTTACACTATTTACAAGTTTGTCAACCCTTTTTCCACTTCAAAATGCGTTTTTCTAATTGGTCAACGAGAAACATACCGAGTAAACTAATAGCAGAAATTAATACAATGATCGCAAACATTGTATCATACTGAAACAACTTCTTCGATTGGATCATATAAACTCCCAATCCATCAAACCCTCCTAACCATTCTGAAACAACCGTACTGATAAAGGCATAGGAGACACTTACGCGTAAACCTGCAAAAAAATAAGGAAGTGCTGCAGGAATTTTATAGTGGACTAAGGTCTGAAAACGGTTGGCTTGCATAATCTGAAACAATCTCAAGATGTCTTGATCACAATGTCGAAAGCCATCTAAGAAACTAACTACAATGGGAAACACTACCGTAATAATAATCAAGACAAGCTTTGGAAGCATACCATACCCAAACCAAAGGACCAATATGGGGGCTAAGGCAATCGTCGGAATGGTTTGAATAACAACCATAAAGGGATAGACCAAATCATTCACCCATTGAAAACTATCCATGAGAATTGCTAAGCCAGCAGCCAAAAGAACCCCTATAACAAGTCCGATCAAGGCCACTTGAAGGGTAGACAAACTGTGATGCATCAGAAGCACTCGATCTCGCACAAAGGCAGTCCCAATTTCAAGTGGCGTCGGCAATACAAATTTTGGTAAGATGTTTAAAACTCCTGCCAACTGCCATAAAACAAGAAGAGCAGTAAATCCTGCAATCCCTATTAACTGCTTTGAATATCTATTTACAAGAGACATCGTAACCTCCTTTCTCACAAATAAAAAACGCCTCCAAAATAGGAGACGGATTGCACAAGGTCACTTAAAACGAAAAATAAATTTCATTTGTTTCCTACGCTGGCATTACCCAGATCAGGTGCGGTCGAAGCTTACACTTCCTCTCAGACTGTACACAGACTCCCATATGTATTTATTATAATAACTGATTTAGACGATAAAAGCAAGAAATTAATCCAAATAACGAATTAAATTCTTCTCTGTTAAAATATCTGAATAGGTGTAAGACTCCACGTATGTATTGGCCGGTTCACCTGGTAAGCTATTGTCGTTCGTATACTCGATAATAAATAAAGAAGGATAGACCTCAATCAAGCGTCCGAATTTATTTTTTTGACGTTTCCGTCCATTTTCAAGTGTCATTTCAACCACTTGTCCTTCATGAGCCTTGATCTCTTCTTTAATTTTTTTCATTTTTGCAACATCTGTAAATGCATCACTCATCTTATTGATCCTCTCTCTTTGAAATGCTTGAAAATTTATTGTATTCCTTTTGGAAAATTAATTCTACTGTTCCACGCGCACCTGAACGGTTTTTCTCTATAATCACTTCAACCGTATTATTGGGAATACCATCTTCTTCCTCTTCACCAGCCCGATCATAATAATCATCTCGATACAAGAAGGCAACAATATCCGCATCCTGCTCAATGGATCCAGATTCACGAATATCAGAAAGAACAGGACGTTTATCTTGGCGCTGTTCCACACCACGTGACAGCTGACTCAAAGCAATAACAGGTACTTTTAGTTCCTTGGCCAAAATCTTTAACTGACGGGAAATTTCTGAAACTTCCTGTTGACGGTTTTCTCTTCCAGTCCCTGTAATCAGCTGCAGGTAGTCAATCAGAATAAGACCGAGATTGCCTGTTTCCTGCGCTAATTTTCTTGCTCTCGAACGAATCTCAGTGATCCGAATTCCTGGCGTATCATCGATGTAAATACTCGCATTGGCCAAATTTCCTTGAGCAATGGCATACTTTCGCCACTCTTCATCCGTCAATTGACCTGTACGAATCGAATGGGATTCAATCAAGCCTTCAGCTGCTAACATCCGGTCGACCAAACTTTCAGCACCCATTTCTAATGAGAAAATAGCCACTGTCTTATCCAACTTGGTTCCGATATTTTGTGCAATATTTAGAGCAAAGGCTGTTTTCCCTACTGCAGGACGAGCTGCTAAAATGATCAACTCTTCCTCATGTAGCCCCGTCGTCATATGGTCCAAATCGCGATAGCCTGTCGCAATACCCGTGATATCAGAGGTTTGAAGCGAGCGGGCTTCCAAGCTACCAAAGTTACTATTCAAGATGTCTCGGATATTTTTAAATCCACTACGATTTGCGTTTTCACTAACATCAATCAGAGCTTTTTCAGCACCCGCAATGATTTCATCTGAAGGACTTGCGCCATCATAAGCTTGATTAATACTTTCCGTTAATCGAGAGATCAAACGACGTAGGACAGCTTTTTCGGCTACAATCTTCGCGTAATACTCCGCGTTAGCTGAAGTTGGTACCGAATTAATGACTTCTACCAAATAGGAGAGACCACCAATATTTTGGAGATCTCCTTGACCATCTAAAATATTTCGAACAGTCGTCGCATCAATCGCATCCCCACGGTCAGCTAGATCAATCATGGCTTTAAAAATCAAACGGTGCGAATATTTAAAGAAATCGCCAGGTTCGATATATTCACGAACAAAGACCAATTTTCCCTCATCAATAAAGATGGCTCCCAACACTGATTGTTCAGCTTGGATATCTTGAGGTTGTGTTCGTAATTCCTCTATCTCAGCCATAAAAAAACCTTTCTATCGATCGTGTTTACCCTTCGTTTACACGAATATTAATCACACTTGTAACATCTTGATAAATTTTTACAGGGACATCAATCAAACCTGTTGCACGAATTGGGGAGGCAACTTGGATATGACGTTTATCAATTTTAATGCCAAATTGTTTCTCAAGTTCTTCTGCAATCTTTTTATTAGTAATAGAGCCGAAAGTACGGCCATCTGGCCCAATTTTTTCAGTGAATTGAACAACAGTTGCTTCTTCTTCCAATTTCGCTTTAATCTTTTGCGCTTCTGCTAACAACTCAGCATGCGCTTTTTCTTCTGACTTTTGCTTTCCACGAAGTTCACCGATTGCTTGGGCATTGGCTTCTTTCGCAAGATTTTTCTTGATCAAAAAGTTTTGTGCATAACCAGTAGGCACTTCTTTAATTTCGCCTTTTTTACCTTTACCTTTTACATCCGCTAAGAAAATAACTTTCATTCTACATTCTCCTTTTCAATAGTTACTTCGTTTTCAATCGTCTCAATCAGTTGTTGACGAATACTCATCAAATCTTGACCCTCAATTTGAGAGGCTGCCGAATTGAAATGACCTCCTCCGCCAAGTTGTTCCATGATACGCTGTACATTGACTTTGCTTCGACTTCGTGCAGAAATCGAGACAGTCCCACTTTGATTACAAGCAATGACAAAGGTTGCTTCTACCTCAGACATGGCTAGCATACTATCAGCAGCCTTACTAATGGTTACTGAATCATAGGCTTTAGTCGTGTTGGCACAAGCCACTATGATATGTGGCAAAATCTTTTCACCTGTTAAGATCAATTCGTTTACTTCACGGTACTCATCAAACTGGATAGCAGAGATCTCTTGAATAGCTACACTATCACTACCTCTGGAACGAAGGTAACTAGCCACATCAAAGGTCCGACTTGTAACACGTGTGGAGAAGTTCTTAGTATCCAGCATGATTCCAGCCATTAAGACACTAGCTTGAATCTTCGTCAATCGATTTTTCTTCGACTTCTGGAACTGAATAAGTTCACTTACCAATTCGCTCGCACTACTTGCTCCACTTTCAATATAGGTGATCAGAACATTTTCAGGGAAATCATCATCTCGACGATGATGATCAATGACAATAATCTGTTGAAATTGTTGATAAAAATCTTTAGAGAGAGTCAAGGCTGTCTTAGAATGGTCAACCATAACCAACAAGGAGCGATCCGTTACCATTTGCATGGCTTCCTCTAAGGTAAGGATTTTCGTAACTTGTTCATCTTCTAATTTCTCAATCGCTCGTGAAATATCGCTGGCCATCGCATGTGGGTCATAAACAACATAGGATGAGGCCAAAATATTACTAGAGAAAAATTGCATTCCCACAGAGGCACCCAATGCGTCCATATCTAAATTTCTATGCCCAACAATGAAGACTTGGTCAACAGATTTGATCTTATCCGAAATGGCTGTCATCATAGCGCGTGTCCTAGTTCGAGTGCGTTTTACAGCCGAGGCCGTTCCCCCACCAAAGAAAATAGGATTTTTCTGTTCATTATTTTCCTTGACAACTGCTTGATCCCCACCACGAACTTCCGCAAGGTTCAGGTTCAATAGAGCCACTTTACCAATACCATCATGCTCTCCATCACCATATGAGAATCCCATACTTAAGGTAATAGGTAGTTCACGATTTTTGGCATCTTCACGAAATTGATCAATAACAGAAAATTTCGATTCCATCAATTGCTCCAAGACCGTGTAATCCGTAAACAAATAGAAACGATCCATCCCCACACGTCTGTAAAACATATGGTAGTGAGCTGTAAACTCTTCCACAAAATTGGCAATAAAACTATTGATATTGCTAATATCCGAATCAGAAATGACATCTTCTAGATCATCGTAATTATCAACAGAGATAATACCAATCACTGGCCGAGTCGTCACTAATCCGACAGTTGCTTCATACTCACTTGAAACATCAAAAAAGTATACAACACTTGATGTCTGATCAAAGTAAACCGAATATTTCTTATCGGCTACAGTGACATAATGGCCTTTATCTTCAAACAAGGTGTTGAGTAGTTTTTTCAATAATTCAACGTTAAAATCACCATCATCTGTTGAAAAAATCAATTCTGCATAGGGATTAAACCACTCGACTTCCTGAGTTTCTTTATTAATCTTAATAACACCTACAGGCATTTTATCAAGTAGAGATGCTAATCCACTTTCTGCCTGATGGTTAACATACTGTATTTGTTCGAGTTCATCTAACTCTGAAATCTGTAATTGGTATTCAAATAAAGCAATCAAAGCAGCTAAGACTAGAAAAATTGCAATAAGAGTTACATAGCCTTTGCCAAAGATTCTTAAAAAAATTGCTAAAATTGCAAATGAAATAAAACCAATTAACACATAATGGATGAACGATAAACGAAATTTTTTCATCATAAACCTCTTCACGGAATTATACCATAAATGGAGGTAAAAAGCGAGGTTTCTCTTTATTATTAAAGAGAAGATAGACAGGCAAAAAGCTTTTTCACAGTCCACTTATCTGTAAACCTCATTGACAAACTTGTCAACAAACAGAAAGGATTGCAAACTATAAAATTGAGGCTGAAAAACTATTTCAGCCCCATGAGATTAGTAATTTTATTTATTTTTTGAAATGCTCCGACTCTTGCCTTCAAGATAAACCATCAAGATAGAAATATCGGCTGGGTTGACACCTGAAATCCGACTAGCTTGACCAATGGTCTCTGGATTAATCAGTTTGAACTTTTGACGAGCTTCTGTTGCGATGGAGTCAATATCATCCCAGTCAATATTGGCAGGAATTCGTTTTTCTTCCATTCGCTTCATTTTTTCAACCTGATCTAAAGCTTTTGAGATATAACCCTCGTACTTAATTTCAGTTTCGATCAACTCGATAATCTTATCATCTAACTCTTCAGCAGCTGGTCCGATAAAGTTAACAACATCTTGATAAGATACTTCTGGTCTTCTCAAGAATTCTTTGGCTGTGACAGCATCTGTCAATGGTTTAAAGCCTAGCGCTGCAACCTTCTCGTTCGTTTCCTTTACAGGTTTTAACTTAATACTGTCAAGGCGCTTCATTTCATTTTCAAACTGATACTTCTTGGTTTCAAAACGTGCCCAACGTTCGTCATCAACTAGACCAACCTCGCGACCGATTTCTGTCAAGCGCATATCTGCATTATCATGACGAAGAATTAAACGATATTCAGCACGACTTGTTAACAAACGATAGGGCTCAACTGTCCCTTTGGTTACCAAGTCATCAATCATGACTCCAATATAACCATCACTCCGTTTCAAGATGAGCTCTGGTTTTCCTTGAATTTTTAGGGCAGCATTAATCCCTGCCACAATTCCTTGGCCAGCAGCTTCCTCATAGCCAGATGTTCCATTGGTTTGGCCTGCTGTAAAGAGACCTGAAATTTTCTTGGTTTCTAAAGTTGCCCGCAATTGATGTGGAAGAACCATATCATACTCAATCGCATAACCCGTTCGCATCATCTCAGCATTTTCCAATCCCTTAATAGAATGGACAAGATCTCGTTGCACATCCTCTGGTAAACTGGTTGACAAGCCTTGGACATAGACTTCTTCTGTATTGCGTCCTTCTGGTTCAAGGAAAAGCTGATGACGTTCCTTGTCAGCAAAGCGAACAATCTTATCTTCAATAGATGGACAATAACGAGGGCCAACACCCTTTACAACACCTGTAAACATAGGGGCCCGGTGTAAATTGCTGTTGATGATCTCGTGGCTTTGACTATTGGTATAGGTTAACCAACAAGGGATTTGATCCTTTAAATAATCCTCGTCACGCGAATTGTAAGAAAAGTGATTTGGATTCTCATCACCAGGTTGAATTTCCGTTTCTTCATAATTGATTGACGATGCCTTTACACGTGGTGGCGTACCCGTTTTGAACCGTCCAATTTCTAGTCCAAGATTTTTGAGGTTTTCAGCCAAATTAATAGAAGCAAGGCTATGGTTAGGTCCTGACGAATACTTAAGATCCCCAATAATAATTTCCCCTCTGAGAGCTGTTCCTGTCGTCACAATAACAGCCTTGGCCCCATATTCTTGGTGAGTCGCAGTTCGAACACCAATAACCTTCCCGTCTTCTACCAAAATTTCATCAATCATGGTTTGGCGAAGGGTCAAGTTTTCTTGGTTCTCAACTGTCTTACGCATTTCCTTAGAGTAGAGCTCTTTATCTGCTTGAGCACGAAGCGCACGAACAGCTGGTCCCTTTCCTGTATTCAACATCTTCATCTGAATATAGGATTTGTCAATATTCTTGGCCATCTCTCCACCGAGAGCATCTACCTCACGGACAACAATCCCTTTTGCAGAACCACCAATCGAAGGATTACATGGCAAAAACGCCAACATTTCGATATTGATGGTTGCAAGTAAAACTTTACAACCCATTCGGCTCGCAGCAAGGGAGGCTTCTACCCCAGCATGCCCCGCTCCGATTACAATAATATCGTATTCTTCTATAAAATTATAAGTCATTTTTTCTCCTATTCTTCAAGATGGATGTGTCGTAATTGTCCGTCCCAATCTGGTAAGGCAGTTTTCAAAAATGCCGGCTTCAGATTTACAGTATGTAGATCATCTAAAGCAAGCCATCTGCAAGGTAATGACTTCGCATCTTCTTGCATGGTTAACGGTGCATCTTCCAGCAAGTCCACCAAATAATGAAATTCAATGTTATGGTAGTGGATTCCAGCTTGTTCAAAGCGATTTTCAACAATGAAAGCTAACTGAACAGCTCTAGACGCGACACCCAGTTCTTCTTTTACTTCTCGAACTACGGCATCTTCAGTAGCTTCATCCACTTGAATGGCACCTCCAATTGTATAAAAACCGTCTTCATCTTCTACGACTAACAAGCGATTGTCTTTTACAATCAAAGCAGTCGCTCTCACACCAAAAACTGTCTGATTCAACTTGGTCCGAAAATCCCGTTTTTGCATTTTACATCCTTTCGAAACGACACAAAAATAGTCAAAACTCTGAGAAGCGCAGGACAAAAAAGCCTGCAACATCCATGAGCTTTGACCATCACTTCTATTGCTTTTATTATTGTAGCAAATTGAGAATATTTGTCAATTTAAATATACTGACAAACTTTACCATCTCGGTAAGCATTGTCAATTAGTCCACCACCGAGACACTCTTCACCATCATAAAAGACAACAGCCTGACCTGGCGTAATGGCCCGTTGAGGTTCTGCAAAAATAACCTCAGCCTTGTCACCCTTGACATGAACCGTCACCTTGGAATCTGGCTGGCGATAGCGGAACTTAGCTGTACACTCCAGTGTAAACTCTTCTGGCATCTCTCGTGTAAAGTGAACTTGACTAGCTTGTAAACTTGTTGACATCAGCGCTTCATGATAGAAACCTTGACCGACATACAAAATATTTTGACTCAGATCTTTACCAACGACAAACCAAGGGGCATTGTCTCCACCTTGTTGACCACCAATTCCAAGACCACCCCGTTGACCGATCGTGTAATACATTAAACCGGCATGTTCGCCCATATCCCGTCCATCTACGGTCATCATTCGACCTGGTTGGGCAGGGAGGTAGTTACTTAGAAACTCTTTGAAATTCTTTTCTCCGATAAAGCAGATTCCAGTGGAATCTTTCTTTTTAGCTGTTGCTAATCCTGCCTCTTCTGCTAAACGACGAACCTCAGGCTTTTCCAAATGTCCCAATGGGAACATGGTTTTTTGAAGTTGTTCTTGTGACAACTGGCTTAGGAAATAAGTTTGATCCTTTCCATTGTCAACGCCGCGTAGCATATGGACAATGCCATCCTCATCACGCGCCACGCGTGCATAATGTCCTGTGGCTACATAATCGGCACCAAGTGTCATGGCATAATCTAAGAAGGCCTTAAATTTGATTTCTTTATTACACATGACATCCGGATTTGGTGTGCGGCCTGCACGGTATTCTGCAAGGAAGTATTCAAAGACGCGATCCCAGTATTCTTTCTCAAAGTTGACAGAATAGTAAGGAACGCCAATTTGGTCTGCAACTGCTGCTACATCTTTGTAATCTTCCGTAGCTGTACAGACGCCATTTTCGTCTGTGTCGTCCCAGTTTTTCATGAAGATGCCAATGACATCGTAGCCCTGTTGTTTTAACAACAAAGCCGTTACAGATGAATCGACACCGCCACTCATACCAACAACAACACGTGTTTTCGAGTTATCACTCATAGGTTTCTCCCATCTTTTCGTTTCTCACGATTGAAGGTCGTGGTTTGCTTCAACGATTGAAGGTCGTTTTGAGCATTATCAATTGTAACACGCTTTATAGTAGAAAACAAGCATCATGCCATTCTACTTATTGACTATTGTATCTAGACGTTTACAAGTATGTAAATCAAAAAGAGTCCAATTGCTGAACTCTTTCATCTACTTTAATACCAACCATTGGCCAGCCAGAAGTTTTTAGCTGCCGACCATGAACCATAGCGGTTGACAACATATTGATTGGCTACTTTTTCCTGATTTGCTTCGGATAAATCACCGTTTAAATAAGAAAGGGATAACTGATAACGACCATAATATTGGCCATTTTGCGCTGTGTAACTGCCACTTGATTCTTTCTGGGCAATCCATTCTTTAGCCGCTGCATCTTCGGAACTCAAGCCATCTGAAGCAGATACCGTAGTTGTTGCTTGTGTAGTGTTAGCTTTACTAGTCGCAGCTTGCTCTGTAGTATTAGTTGTTGCCTTCTCATCTTCAATCTCTAAAACCTGACCAACTGTAATGAGATTTACATTGCTAATCTTATTTTTCTTAGCAATCGCATCAACCGTTGTATTCTTCTCTTTAGCAATAGCTGATAAGGTATCACCTGACTTTACAGTATAAGAATCCGCATTTACTGCAATTGGAAAGAAAAGTCCTGCAAGTAATCCGATTCCAACCATCTGTTTCATCATCTGTTTTTTATTCATTGTTTTTACTCCTTAATTGGTATAACTCTATCCTACAAAAGAAATATTTCATATTTATTGAAATCGTGTGTCAATTATTGCAATCAGATGTTAGAAATACTAAAATTTCAGGATAATATAAATGCTTTAAGCACCCTTTAAGATTTCTACCATATTTAGGGAGAAATACAAGAAATCATCAGCCATATCTGATATAATGAAGTAAAGTGATCGCAAAGGAGCAAAGAATGAACTCTTTAAAATTCCAATCAGTTTTTGATATCATTGGACCTGTGATGATAGGCCCATCTAGTAGCCATACTGCAGGTGCTGTTCGAATTGGTAAAATTGTTTCTTCTATATTTGGAGAAGAGCCCAAAGAGGTTGAGTTCCAATTATTTAATTCCTTCGCAAAAACCTATCGTGGTCATGGAACAGATTTAGCCTTAGTCGCAGGCATCTTAGGAATGGACACAGATGATCCTAGAATCCCAGATAGTCTAAAAATTGCACATGAACGAGGCATTCGGATTGTTTGGTCTATTCAAAAAGAGAGCAATGCTCCTCACCCAAATACAACGACCATTACTGTAAAAAATGATCATAAAACGATTTCTGTCACTGGAATCTCAATTGGTGGTGGGAACATACAGGTTACTGAGTTAAATGGTTTTGCCATCTCTCTAAATATGAATACTCCAACCATTATCATTGTGCACCAAGACGTCCCTGGGATGATCGCTCATGTAACAGAAGCCCTTTCTCGCTATGATATTAACATTGCACAAATGAATGTGACGCGGGAAAAAGCTGGAGAAAAAGCCATTATGATTATTGAAGTTGATTCAAGAAGTTGTGAAGCAGCTATCGAAGATATTCGTAAAATTCCTCATCTTCATAATGTCAACTTTTTCAAATAAGGAGTTCGTATGTTTTATTCAATTGTAGACCTCGTAGAACAAGCAAGTACGCAATACGAAGGAAACGTCGCAGAGTTAATGATTGCTACTGAATTCGAGTTAACAGGTCGTGAACGCGAAGAAGTCCTACGATTAATGACCCGTAATTTAGAAGTGATGATTGATTCTGTAAGGTTAGGGTTAAATGAAAACCACTCTCGTAGTGGATTAACAGGTGGAGACGCCGCAAAATTAGATCGCTACATTAAATCTGGTAAAACCTTATCTGATTTAACCGTCTTGACCGCTGCAAAAAACGCCATTGCTGTCAACGAACACAATGCCAAAATGGGGCTAGTCTGTGCAACACCTACAGCAGGATCTGCAGGATGTCTTCCTGCCGTACTTACTGCAGCAACTCAAAAATTAGGGTTAAACCGTCAGCAACAATTAGATTTTCTACTGACAGCTGGAGCATTCGGTTTAGTGATCGCTAACAATGCTTCTATTTCAGGTGCAGAAGGTGGCTGTCAAGCAGAAGTTGGTTCTGCTTCAGCTATGAGTGCTGCTGCACTGACAATAGCTGCTGGCGGAACTCCTTATCAAGCCAGTCAAGCCGTCTGTTTCGTTATCAAAAATATGCTTGGCCTCATCTGTGATCCAGTAGCGGGACTCGTTGAAGTCCCATGTGTCAAACGAAATGCAATGGGAGCCAGCTATGCTTTTGTTGCGGCTGATATGGCCTTAGCAGGGATTGAATCAAAAATTCCTGTCGATGAAGTCATTGATGCCATGTACCAAGTTGGCTCTAGTCTTCCAACTGCCTTTAGAGAAACAGCTGAAGGAGGATTGGCAGCGACTCCTACTGGACGCAACCTACAGAAAGAGATATTTGGAGAATAACATGCAAGCCTTATTTTTTGACTTAGATGGGACATTAGTAGACAGTTCTAAAGGAATTGCCGAAAGTTTTCAACACACATTTGACACCTTAAAGGTTTCCCAACCTGATCTTGAAACTATCCGAAGTTTTATGGGACCACCTTTAATTTCTAGTTTTGAGTCTACTCTTCCTGAAACCTTAGTAGATCAAGCAGTAACCATCTATCGCCAGTATTATCATGAAAAGGGCCAATACAAAACAACCCTCTTTCCTCAGATAGTAGATGCCTTAGAATCTCTAAAAAATAACGGTTTTGAGCTCTATGTAACTACTTCAAAATATGAACCCGTAGCTTTACAAATGTGTCAAGATCTAGGAATAGCTGACTACTTTAATGGAATTTATGGTTCAAGTCCTGTGTGCGTCCATAAAGCCGATGTTATTCAACACACCTTGTCAATCAATAACATTCCAAAAGAGGAAGCTCTGATTATTGGAGATACGAAATTTGACCTTATTGGAGGTCAAACAGTTGGAATTAAAACCATGGCAGTCACTTGGGGTTTTGGAAATCTTGAAGAATTACTCCTTTACTCACCGGATTATATTTGTCATTCTCCACTTGATATCCTCGAAACATTAAAAAAATAGGTTTACAAATTTGTAAACCTATTTTTTTAATAACCCCAAGCTGATAAACCTTGTGAGCTATATGCATTGTATGCTGCCTGGATTTGATCATCAACTGTTGCAGTTGAACCCCAACCTGGCATTGTTTGGAATAAACCACTTGCACCAGAAGCATTTGCTGCATTCACTTGTCCATTCGATTCACGGGCAATGATTGCTTCCCAAGTAGAAGCGGGTACGCCAGTCATTTCAGCCATACGAGCAGCTGCATAAGAGCCTTGCTCACCAGCAGTATTCCCATTTGCTAAAACAATTCCACCACTTGTTGGTTGCGTAGAAGTGACTGTAGCATTCGCAGCATAAGTTGTTTGTTTTTGAGCAGTTTGTGCGGTTGCTTCAGTTACTGGAGTTGCACTTTCAGCAGGTTTTGCTTGCTCTTTTGGAGCAATCTTATCAAGCATTGATTTAGAACGCTCCCCCAATTCAATAATTTGACCTGCATAAATTAAATCTTCATTGGTCAAATTGTTAGATGCAATAATATTTTCTACTGAAGTGTTATTTTCAAGTGCAATTTTTGATAGAGTATCTCCAGACTTCACTTCGTAAGTTTCAGCATTCACTGTAGCAATACCAGAAATGAAAAGCGATGCTGCTGAAAGCAAGGAAGTGACTGTCCATTGGAACTTTTTACTGTTCATGAATTTTATTCTCCTTTCGAACATAATTCTATCATACACACAAAATGTTACAGTTTCTTGTAGAATGTATTACAAATATTACAAGAATATGTGAATTTAATGTAAAAAGCGCTTTGTGTAGCGCTTTTTCCTTATTTTTGAACCGGTAGGAGCTTTTCTATCCATTTTTTAGATAAAAAACGAATAACATTAAACACAGAATAACGAGCAATGCTAGGGTATCTTTCACTCCCCACTGAAGTATCCGATAGCGTGTTCGTCCCTCCCCACCTTTGTAACCTCTCGCTTCCATCGCAATTGCTAATGCATCTGCTCGTTTAAAACTAGAAGCAAATAGAGGAATGAGAATAGGAATAAAGGAACGGATCCTTTTTAATAGATTTCCTTCACCAAAATCAACACCACGCGCCCTTTGAGCATTCATGATTCGATTCGTATCATCTACTAAGGTTGGAACAAATCGCAAACTCATAGATAGCATTAGCCCAATCTCATGAGCCGGAACCTTAATAATTTTTAGTGGTGTGAGGATCTTTTCAACAGCATCTGCTAAACTTAATGGTGTCGTTGTCACGGTTAGAATCGTCGAATAAAAAATAATTAAGATAAATCTACAAAATATGATTGCAGCTTGCGCCAATCCTTGATCTGTTAATTTAAAAAACCACCATTGATATAACAATGTTCCTTGAGAGGTAGCAAATAATTGGAAAACAGTTGTAAACGCAATGATAAAAATCATTGATTTTAGGCCTTTGACATAAAAACCGATAGAAATCCTTGTTAGATACATTAAAACAAAGATAAAACAAAAGAGAAGAATATTGGTCTGCAGGTTATTAGCCCAAAAAAGAAGAAAAATGAACAAAAACATCGAGAGCAATTTTCCACGAGGATCCAGTTGATGGATGATAGAATTTCCAGGGATATACCTTCCTAAAATCATATTATTCATGAAGTAACATCTCCTTTAATTCCTCAATTTTGATTGGTAACCTCTCTAGATCCATTCCTCTTTGTTTCAATTGAAGAGCAAAATTCGTGACTTGTGGAACTCCTAATTGAAGTTTGTGTAAATAGTCTACCTGTTGAAACACTTCCCTTGGGGATCCGTTTAGGACAAGTTTTCCCGCTTCCAAAGCAAATACAGTATCAGCAAAGTTTGCTACATCATCCATCATATGAGTCACCAAAACAAGAGTCATCCCATTTTTATGCAACGTCTCAAACAGCGCCATCAATTCCTTTCTTCCAGCAGGATCTAGCCCTGCTGTCGGCTCGTCCAATACTAAAATCTCTGGTTCGATAGCTAAAATACCCGCGATCGCAACCCGTCTCATCTGTCCACCAGATAGTTCAAATGGACTTTTATCATAGATAGACTCTTCTAAACCAACGATCGCTAATTTTTCTTTGGCTATTTCCTCCGCTTTATCCTTAGGTACCCCAAAATTTTGTGGGCCAAAGGCTACATCAGCTAGAACAGTTTCCGCAAACAGCTGACTTTCTGGAAATTGAAAAACTAAGCCAACTTTTTTTCTCAAGTACTTCATTTCTTTTGGCTCAGAATGATTATCTAAAACAAAATCATCGAATTGAATCGTTCCTTCAGTCGGACGAAGTAAACCATTTAGTAATTGTAACAAAGTGGACTTGCCACTACCAGTATGTCCAATGATGGCAGTATAAGAGCCATCCTGTATTTCCAAAGTGACGTCAGAAAGCGCTCGTCCTTCAAAAGGACTTCCCTCTTGATAAGTATAATAGACATTCTTTAAAGAAATTCCCATAGTTGGTCTAATAACTCACTTTCTGTTAAATAATCCTGTTTTAGCGGGAAATGCGAGCTCAGAGATTCTTGGACTTGTTTACTAAAAGGCTTATCCAATCCAATCTCGTGCAGATCATTTCTTGAAAACAATTCCCGCGGCGTCATAGAAGACTCTAATGTTCCTTTTTGAAACACGAGTGTTCGATCACTTAGGGCGATTTCAGTTAAATCATGAGTAATGGAGATAATCGTTAATTGAAACTTTTTCTGGAGTTCCCGCATTACTGCCATTAGATCCTCTCGGCCTTCTGGATCTAACATACTAGTTGCTTCATCAAGGATAATAATAGTTGGTCGCAAGGCAATAATACCCGCTATGGCTACTCGTTGTTTTTGACCACCCGACAATCGAGAAGGTTCTCGATCTTTAAACTCTAGCATGCCTACTTGGTCAATAGCCTTCTCTACACGTTGAATCATTTCTTCCCGTGGAATTCCTTGGTTTTCCAAGCCAAAGGCGACATCATCTTCCACTGTTGCACCGACAAATTGATTGTCCGGATTCTGAAATACAATCCCAATTTTACTGCGGATTTCCCATATCGTTTCACGAGTCAACTGTTGCCCATCAATATAAATCTCACCAGACTCAGGTTCTAAAAGACCATCCATCAAGCGTACAACGGTAGATTTCCCACTACCATTGTGCCCAACAATTGAAAGCCACTCCCCTTGTTTCACGTGAAACGAAACAGTGTCAATTTGATACTCTTCTATTGTTTTATCGTATCGAAAGGATACATTTTTTAGCTCTATAATATGTTTCATTTATTTAAATGTGTCTTTAAAGAGATAGCTACTTCCCTTAAAGTAGTCGTAACCAGAATAAATTGTAAAAATCAGTGCGATATAAAGTAATACTTGCCCTGGAAGGGTCCAATGACAAAGCAAAAAGATAATAGCAAACATTTGGCTAAAGGTCTTAATTTTACCAGGCATGGCTGCAGCCAAAACTGTACCACCTGTCTCAACAAGTAGAAGACGCAAACCAGTGACAGCTAACTCACGACAAATGATAACGGCCGCAATCCAAGCAGGAACCATCTTTAATTCAATCATCATGATAAAGGCTGACATGACCAATAATTTATCTGCCATTGGATCGGCAAATTTACCAAAATTACTCACTACATTCCATTTTCGTGCAAGGAAGCCATCTAAATAATCTGTAATACTTGCAATAGCAAAAATAACTGCTGCTACAATATGGCCAAGATAAGAATGGCTTAGACTTAAAATGGCAATAAAAATAGGAATCATCACAACTCGAATTAATGTCAACGCATTAGGAATATTTTCTTTTTTCATACTTCCTCCAAAAAATAAACTATCTTTACAGCTGTTTTACTCACGCTGTAAACTTATAAAAATATACGATATAAATCACAAATCCAAGAATAGCAAAGCTAACTAGTAGATAATACAAGATCGGTAACCAGCTTGTTTTCTGCCTTAATTTTCTTGAATGAAGCTCTTCATCATCTACTAAGATTTCCTCATCAAATAACAACTCTTTTCCTTCACGAAAAGCTGTCAATAAAATGGATTCATCTAATCCCAAAGCCCACGATAGCTTCTTTAAATAGATTTGGGCGTAAAAGGGACTCGGTAGTAAATCAAACTCATCGTTTTCCAACGCTTCTATATACGGAGCTTCTATAGCTGTCTTTTTTGACACATCCTGTAAACTTAAATGTAAATTAACTCTTGACAATCTCAACACTTGACCAATCGTTCTCTTCTTCATATTTTCCCTTCTTGACACATTGTTTACTACTTCTGAAAAATCATATAGTCAACCATCTCAGACTGATCAATGAATTGATGTCCTAATTTGATGATATCTTGTAAACTAATACTCTGTAAAATCTTTGGAAGATCATAGGAAGTGCAACCATCTGAAAAATATTCAAACTGAGTCGCACTATACTCAAGCGAATTTAAACCCTGTAAAAAATCACCAAACATTTCGCTTTTAATCGTATCTAAATGTTCCTGATTCACATCTGGATCCTTATCAAATTGTTTGATGGCTGACCTAAATTGATGAGATAGAGAAACTGGTTCTTGGGTATCCATTGTCAAAATAACAAAATGAAAGACTTCCTCAACCTCTACTTCTAGTGTCAAGGAGTTGTCAATTTTACCAGCTTCATATAAACTTTGAAAACGTTGTGAAGTCCACCCAAACATCATCGAAAATAATAATTTCAGCATTAATTTATAACGAAATTTTTCCTCTTCCTTGATGACATCATTCCCTCGAATTCCAATTGCCAACTTAGGACTGGCAACATCCATTCTACAGGATTGATTCAATTTTACTTCGTTTTTTTCTACAGGAAATCGTTCTACCTGGATTGAAGGCTGAAGGGGAAGTTGATCATATTCGTTTACAACTTGTAATACTGCATCAAGATCAAAGTTTCCAATCACTAATAGATGCATCTGAGTTGGATGATAGAATAAATCAAAGTTCTCACGGAGATTGTCTATTGTAATGTCAGAAATTGACTCTCTTGTTCCAGCAATATCATCTGCTAACGGTGTTCCAGGATATAGGTTTTCTAAGGCACCAAAAAATAATCGATAATCTGGACTATCTTGATACATTCCTATCTCTTGTTGAATAATCTCTCTTTCCTTAGCAACTGATTTTTCTGTAAAGGAAGCTTTTGAGACCATCTCCAATAACAACTTGATATTTTCAGAGACCCTTGAGGTTGTTGAGAAAAGATAGCTGGTTTTTGTAAAACTTGTAAAGGCATTACTTTCCGATCCTAATTGAACGAATTTTTTTAGAAAATCTTGACCTTTCTCATCTTCAAACACTTTATGTTCCAAAAAGTGAGCAATTCCTGCAGGATATTGTTTTTCTTCACCATTCACTAAAATTCGTGTATCCACCGAACCAAACTTGGTTGTAAGCATCCCATAGGTTTCATAATAATCTTCTTTTGGAATTAAATGAATGGTCAAGCCGTTTGACAAACGTGTAAAGTAAACCTGCTCACCTACGGCTTCATAATATTTTTCTTTAATTTTCAATCTTTACACTACTTTCCTTCCATAAAATAAACCGACTGCAAATTAATGGTTTTTGCCGTTTCGATAATTTCTTCTTTACTAACCTTATTGATAGCTTCTAACCATTCCTCTAAAGAAAGAACCTTTGTTCCTAGGATCGTTTTCAGGTATTCTCTTTCGATTAAGGTGTTTTGTCGATCCTGGGCTAATAAAGTCGTATTCACCAACATGTCTTTTGTCAATTGAAGTTCAGATTCTGTAAACTTTCCTCGTTTTAAATCATTCAACTGCCTCATAATCATGGTCATTACCTTGGTGCGATGTTCTTTATCAATACCAGCAAAAATTCTCATAAAGCCTGTAAAAATATCGAAATGGCTAGAGATGGTATAAGCAAGACCTTCTTTTTCACGAACTATTTGAAAAAGTCTCGAGTGCGAGAAAGCTCCCAACATCCCATTTAACACAACTAAGGGAATATGAAGAGGATCTCCATACTGGGTAGAAAAATGGTAGCCTAATTCTAAAATAGATTGTTGATTTTGCTTTTGCTCTAATTTCTCGCGAACTACATTTGAAAAAGTTTGTTGATAGTTGATAGACAAGTTGTTATCACGTGGTTTGAATTCAAACTGGTTTACTCGATCCACAATAGCAACTTCATTAAAATCACCTACGAAAAAGAAGTCAATATTATCGAAATGAAGCATCTGATGAAACTGTGAGAGTGTGGTTTGAGCGGTCTCTTGTCTTACTAAATCAACTTTTCCCAATCTTGACATTCTGATAGTTTCATCTTCGAAAAATAGTTGATTCAATTGTCCATGCGCATAATAATAAGGCTCTTCAATCTCAGATTCCAAGTCTGAAATCGTATTTTTCTTTTCAACTTCAAAAGTCTCAAAATCAAAGTGATCATCTACTACTAAAGGTGAAAAGAAGACAGTTTCTAGAATATCCAAAATCTCATCTGTCAGTACATTTTTCTTACTCAAAAAATCATCGCGTACAAAGGAAATATTCAAATCAACATAGTGAACGGGCCCTCTTTTAGAAATTGAAGTAGACAATTCTACTCCGTACAGACTCGCTAATTTTTCACGGAATAATTGTGAGGTTGGATATTTTTGGTTTGCAGTTTCCATCATACAAGCTACTAAAACACGTGCAGCCACTGTATTTTCATTCAATGGCGCTGTAAACCGGACCTTAATTTTATTTGTTTTAAATTTTTTCGACTGAAGAAAGTGAAGATTCACACCCTTAACTAATTCCATTTTCATCCTCGTTCTAATCAATAGTAACTTTCATTATAACACGAAATCACGCTAAAATCCTAATTCAAACTGAGAAAAAAGGTTCTCACTTCACTCAAGATTCTCTACCCTAGAAAAACTAAAAATATGGTATAATAACACGCAAAGAGGTGAACTATGAATTACAAATTATTTGATGACTTTATTACATTACAAGCAATCTTAAAAGAACTCGGTATTATACAGAGTGGTGGTGCAATCAAAGCCTTTCTTCAAGAAAAAGAAGTCTTTGTTAATGGTGAATTAGAACAACGGAGAGGCCGTAAACTTCGTGTCAATGATAAAATTGACATCCCTGAACTGAGCATGACTATCACCATTCTTGAACCTTCTCCAGCAGAAATAGAAGAGCATCTTAAAGAGAAGGAAGAAAAGGAACGTGTGGCTAAACTTGTCAAGCAACTCAATCAACAACAAAAAAAACAACCGACAAAGACTAACAAAAAAGAAAAAGCAATTCGCTTTCCTGGTATCTCGTAATGTGGTTAAAACAGTTATCCATTCAACATTTTCGTAATTACCAAGAACTTGAAGTTGAATTTCATCCTGGCTTGAATATTTTCTTAGGACAAAATGCTCAAGGAAAAACCAATATTCTCGAATCGATTTATTTTCTGGCCTTAACCAGAAGCCATCGAACACGAAATGATAAAGATCTCGTCTACTTCGAATCCACAGATTTTAAAGTTTCTGGTCTATTACAAAGAGAAACTGGACCGCTTCCATTAGAAATTTCCTTAACACCAAAAGGCCGGATGACTAAAGTCAACCATCTAAAACAAGCTAAATTATCAAACTATATTGGCCATATGAATGTCGTCCTTTTTGCACCGGAAGATTTACAGTTAATCAAAGGGGCGCCTGCAGGACGTCGAAAATTTATTGACATTGAATTGGGACAGATGAAACCTATTTATCTATCCGATTTATCTCAATACAACCATGTTCTGAAACAAAGAAATAGCTATCTAAAAAATTCCGAAAAAATTGATGAAACATTTTTGGACGTATTAGATTCACAACTCGCTAGTTTTGGAAGTCGCGTCATCCACCATCGACTGGATTTTATTCAAAAATTAGAAGCTAAATCCAAAGAAAAACACGCTCTACTTTCTAACAACAAGGAAGACCTGACAATTCAATATCAGTCATCTGTTTTTTCAGAAGAAGTAGATGATTTAGAAGAGCAATTTTTCCGTATGTTGAAAAAAAATCGCCAAAAGGACCTTTTTAGAAAAACAACAAGCATTGGACCCCACAGAGATGATTTGGCATTCTTTATTAATGAAATGAATGCAAATTTTGGTAGTCAAGGCCAGCATCGGAGTGTTGTTCTTTCTCTAAAATTAGCAGAAATCGAATTAATGGAAGAAATCACTAGAGAAAAGCCGATTTTACTACTTGACGATGTTATGAGTGAGCTTGACAATTATCGTCAACTTCAACTTCTTGAAACTATCTCCAATAGTATTCAGACATTTATTACAACGACAACTCTTGATCATTTAAAAGAGCTACCCGAAGAATTAAAAATCTTCACCATTCAATCTGGACATATCAAAACAACACCTTGACAATATTGTCAAGGTGTTGTTAATTATATTTACATTTTTGTAAACTTATTGTGCTGAGTAGTTAGGTGCCTCATTTGTGATTTGTACATCATGAGGGTGACTTTCTTTCAATCCTGCGCCACTCATTTCAACAAATTGAGCATGATCGTGTAAATCCTGAATAGTTGCTGCACCAACATATCCCATACCTGAACGGATACCACCGATCATTTGGAAGACCATATCTGCTACGGAACCTTTATAAGCAACACGTCCTTCAATTCCTTCAGGGACCAATTTATTAGCTTCATTGACAGATCCTTGGAAATAACGGTCACTAGAACCTTTCTTCATTGCTGCAATAGAACCCATACCTCGATAGGTTTTAAATTTACGACCTTGGAAGATTTCTGTTTCACCTGGTGCTTCATCTGTGCCTGCAAGCATTGATCCAAGCATAACCGCATTACCACCAGCTGCAAGAGCTTTGACGATATCTCCTGAATACTTAATACCACCATCAGCAATGATAGTTTTACCATATTCACGAGCTACGGCAGCTGCATCATAAATTGCAGTCACTTGAGGAACACCAACCCCTGCTACAACACGAGTTGTACAGATAGAACCTGGTCCAATTCCGACTTTAACAACGTCTACCCCTGCATCAAATAACGCACGAGCGCCTTCAGCTGTTGCAATATTTCCAGCGATCAAGGTACGATTTGGGAAATGAGCACGAATTTCTGCAATTTTACGAAGAACCCCAGCAGAATGTCCATGAGCAGTATCGATAACAATTGCGTCTGCACCTGCTTCAAAAAGGGCTTCTGCACGTTCAAAGGTATCCGAAGTAACCCCTACAGCACCAGCTACAAGCAAACGACCAAATTCATCCTTAGCCGCATTTGGGAACTCAATAACTTTTTCAATATCTTTGATCGTAATCAAACCAGAAAGACGACCATTTTCATCTACTAATGGTAATTTTTCAATGCGGTGTTCTTGTAGAATACGCTCAGCTGTTTCCAAATCAGTACCAACTGGTGCAGTCACCAAATTTTCACTTGTCATGTGATTTGAAATAGGTTGATTGTAATCAGAAATAAAACGCAGGTCGCGATTCGTAAGAATACCAACTAATTTACGATTTTCAAGTGTTTCAACGACTGGAACACCACTGATTCGGTATCGTCCCATAAGCTCATTTGCTTCTGAAATTGTATGAGACGGGGTCAAATA
The DNA here is from genome assembly GCF_047463895.1 of Streptococcus sp. OMI750. NCBI lineage: Bacteria > Bacillati > Bacillota > Bacilli > Lactobacillales > Streptococcaceae > Streptococcus > Streptococcus sp. OMI750. Next base: position 6,097 of record NZ_JASHCZ010000005.1, on the reverse strand, counting down.
GAAAGGATCAATAATAACACCATTTTCAGAACGTTTTACCTTCCGTACTTCATCTGCCTGTTGCTCAATTGACATGTTTTTATGGATCACACCAAGTCCACCAGCACGTGCCATAGCAATTGCCATTTGACTTTCCGTCACTGTATCCATAGCAGCAGTAATGATTGGGATGTTCAAGCGTAAATTACTTGCTAATTGTGTACTTAAATCTGCATCATTAGGTAATACGTGACTTTCTGCTGGAATCAAAAGCACATCATCGAATGTAAACCCTTTTTTTAAAAACTTTGTGTCCCAATTAGACATTAGCTGGATCCTCTTTTCTTTTTTTTGAGCAAGGCTCGAATTTTTATTGTTAATATCATACCATTCTATCGCAATTTGTCAATCATTTATTGGTAAATTATCAATGAACAGTAAAGAAATGTTCGCTATTAATGAAGTCGTTTTATTTTTTAAAATAGGTAATTCCCATCGCAGATTTTACTTCATCCAATGTTTGAGCTGCTACATTTCGAGCGCGCTCACTTCCTTTTTCAAGAATAGAGTATACTTCCCCCATATCCTTTGCAAACTCAAGGCGTCTTTCACGAATCGGTCTTAATTCACGATCTAAAATTTCTAAAAGATACCGTTTGGTCTTTACATCACCAAGCCCACCACGTTGATAGTGTTCTTTCATTTCTGCAATTTCATCTGCATCTTCTGGTCGACCAAATACATCCAAGTAATGAAACACCATATTACCTTCTATTTTCCCTGGATCTTCTACTTTAATATGATCAGGATCGGTATACATACTCATCACTTTTTTCTTTAAAGTATCCGCATCATCAGCTAGGTAGATTCCATTATTCAAGGATTTAGACATTTTAGCATTTCCATCTAAACCAGGTAAGCGTCCTGCTGCTTCATTTTCGGGATAAATTCCTTCAGGTTCCACCAAAGTATCTGTATTGTATGCATGGTTAAAGGAACGAACAATCTCCCGGGTTTGTTCAATCATCGGCTTTTGGTCATTTCCTACTGGAACAAAATTTGCTTTAAATGCTGTAATATCAGCTGCTTGTGAAATAGGGTATACCAAAAATCCTGTTGGAATACTCTCACCAAAACCTTTTTGAGAAATCTCAGTTTTTACAGTTGGGTTTCTTTCAAGTCGTGCCAAAGATACCAGATTCATATAATACATGGTTAATTCTGCTAATTCAGGAATCTGACTTTGAATGAAAATTGTAACCTTTTCAGGATCCAATCCTGCAGCAAGATAATCTAAAGCAACATTTCCAATAGATTCTACAATCGTTTTTGGATCTTTTGCATGATCTGTCAAAGCTTGCTGGTCTGCTAGAAAAACAAACATATTATATTCATCTTTATTTTGTAGCAAAACGCGATTTTTTAAAGAACCAACATAGTGGCCAATATGAAGTTTTCCTGTTGGTCTATCTCCTGTCAAAATGATAGGTTTTGTCATACTCTTCTCCTTAATCGTTATCCTTATCATTATAGCACTTTCTAGTTGAAAATGTTAGTCTCTTCTCTATGTTTGTGATGAAATAACTCTTTACAAACTTGTCAACTTAATTTACAAGTTTGTAAAAATAAATTGACAGTAAAAAAGTTGAATTTTCCTCTTTTTTCTAGTAAAATGAAGACATTATAGAAAGAGGAGAAAATCATTGCTTACAGTATCAGACGTCTCACTACGTTTTAGTGATCGAAAATTGTTTGACGATGTCAATATCAACTTTACAGAGGGAAACACATACGGTCTCATTGGGGCCAATGGTGCCGGAAAATCAACCTTTTTAAAAATTTTAGCTGGAGATATCGAACCAACCACTGGTCATATTTCTCTTGGTCCAGATGAACGTTTGTCCGTTCTGCGTCAAAATCACTTTGACTATGAAGAAGAGCGTGTTATCGATGTTGTAATCATGGGAAATGAAAAGCTCTACAACATTATGAAAGAGAAAGATGCTATCTACATGAAAGAAGATTTTTCTGATGAAGACGGCGTCCGTGCAGCTGAACTTGAAGGGGAATTTGCCGAACTCGGTGGATGGGAAGCAGAAAGTGAAGCATCTCAATTGCTTCAAAATCTAAATATTTCAGAAGACCTTCATTATCAGACTATGAGTGAGTTAGCAAATGGTGAGAAAGTGAAAGTTCTCTTAGCTAAAGCCCTCTTTGGTAAACCAGATGTCCTTCTTTTGGACGAGCCGACCAACGGTCTGGATATTCAGTCTATTACATGGTTAGAAGATTTTCTGATTGATTTTGAAAATACTGTTATCGTTGTTTCCCATGACCGTCACTTTTTGAATAAAGTCTGTACCCATATGGCGGATCTAGACTTTGGAAAAATTAAACTATACGTCGGAAACTATGATTTCTGGAAAGAATCTTCTGAACTGGCTGCTAAATTACAAGCAGATAGAAACGCAAAAGCTGAAGAAAAAATTAAACAATTGCAAGAGTTTGTCGCACGATTCTCGGCCAACGCTTCAAAATCAAAACAAGCAACATCGCGTAAAAAAATGCTTGACAAGATCGAACTAGAAGAGATTGTACCATCTAGTCGAAAATACCCATTTATTAACTTTAAAGCGGAACGAGAAATCGGGAATGATCTCTTGACAGTTGAAAATCTCTCTGTCAAGATCGATGGAGAAACCATCCTTGACAATATCAACTTTATCTTACGTCCTGGTGATAAGACTGCTCTAATCGGACAAAACGATATTCAAACAACTGCATTAATCCGTGCATTGATGGATGATATTGAATACGAGGGAACTGTCAAGTGGGGAGTCACTACTAGTCGATCTTATCTACCGAAAGATAATAGTCGAGACTTTGCGGGTGGAGAAAGCATTCTCGATTGGCTTCGTCAATTTGCAAGTAAAGAAGAAGATGACAACACGTTCCTTCGTGGTTTCCTAGGACGCATGCTATTTTCTGGTGACGAAGTTAACAAGTCTGTCAACGTCTTGTCAGGAGGAGAAAAGGTTCGTGTCATGTTGTCAAAATTGATGCTCCTTAAATCAAACGTTCTAGTTTTAGATGATCCTACCAATCACTTAGATTTGGAGTCTATCTCAAGTTTGAATGATGGATTAAAGAATTTTAAAGAATCCATTATCTTTGCCAGCCACGACCATGAATTCATTCAGACACTTGCCAATCACATTATCGTTCTCTCAAAAAATGGTGTGATTGACCGCATTGATGAAACCTATGATGAGTTTCTTGAAAATGAAGAAGTTCAAGCAAAAGTGAAAGAACTTTGGAGTCAATAATAAAAATAAAGAGCCCTGAAATAATAATTTCAGGCTCTTTCAGTAGAAATATATGAATAAAACAAAGCTAAAAACATCCCTTTTTATAGTATCTTCTTTCCTGATTCCAGCTATTATTATGTTCTTTATTTACCTCTCACAAGGAATCTACTGGAACAGTGATACATCCCCATTATTAGGAGATGGGTATCATCAGTATGTCATTTTTGATACCACACTTCGAAATATTTTACATGGGACAGATAGCCTATTTTTCAGTTTTCAAAGTGGATTAGGCATTAATTTCTATGCACTCAGTAGCTATTATCTAGGAAGTTTCTTTTCTCCTCTTGTATACTTCTTTGATGCGCAATCCATGCCAGATGCTGTTTATCTCGTCACACTTCTGAAATTTGGAGCAATTGGGTTAAGCACCTATGTTAGTCTACATGGAATGTTTTCTAAAATCCCTAGATTCCTGGTTCTTACCCTTTCAACATCATTTGCTTTGATGAGCTTTGCTATCAGTCAGCTTGAAATAAAAACCTGGTTAGATGTTTTTATCCTAGCACCATTAATTCTTTATGGATTCAAAAAACTAATTTATAGCGAAGGAGAGATTCTCTACTTTGTTAGTTTGACTATTTTGTTTATCCAAAATTATTATTTTGGATTCATGATGTCTATTTTTCTTATTTTATGGTACTTGACACAATTGTCATGGCATATCAAAAAAATTGGGAAACGTTTCTTTCACTTTGTGATGGTATCCCTTTTATCGGTTATCACAAGTCTAGTAATGTTATATCCTACCTTCTTAGATTTACGAACTCATGGAGAAAATTTTTCAAAGGTTGACACTATCTTTACAGAAAAAAGCTGGTATCTCGACGTCTTTGCTAAAAATTTTATTGGCAGCTTTGACACTACCAAATATGGATCAATCCCAATGATCTATGTGGGACTATTCCCGCTTTTACTAGCGATTACCTTTTTCTTTGTAAAGTCGATCAAGTTTCACGTGAAACTTTCTTACTTTATACTCTTGACCATTCTTATTTTGAGTTTTCGTTTTCAATTATTAGATCTCCTTTGGCAAGGTATGCACGCGCCAAATATGTTTCTTCATCGATACTCCTGGATCTTTTCTTTAACGATTATTCTGATGGCAGGAGAAGTTTTAAATCGAATAGAAGAGCTTACCTGGATTCGGTTTAGTCTCGCTAGTTTTGTCCTCTTCCTAGGATTTGGAGCAACTGTCCTTTACAGAAATCACTATAAATTTTTGGATGCTGTCAATTTCATTGTTACTTTTGAATTTTTAGTCGCCTTCTATTTAGTCTGTTTAGGATTCATTCTTAAAAAAATACCACCAAGACTTTTCTATCTTTCGATTCTTTTTTTCTCCATCTTTGAATTATCGGTAAATAGCTATTATCAAATGAAAGGTATTGCAAACGAATGGGTATTTGCTTCTCGATCATCCTACGATCGCGACTTAAAATCTATTCAAACCTTGGTAAGTGGGAACACAGACTCAAACTATCGGACTGAGATTCTACATCCCCAAACTGGTAATGATAGTATGAAGTATGGTTATAATGGTATCTCTCAATTTTCATCTGTACGAAATACGGATACTAGCTCAACATTGGACAAGCTTGGATTTAAATCTGAAGGAACCAACCTCAACCTTCGATACCAAAACAATTCCATTTTAATGGATAGTCTATTTGGTGTTCGCTATAACTTAAGCCAACAACCTGTTCAAAAATTTGGATTTAAAGAGATTGCAACGAAAAATGGAATCTCACTTTCAGAAAATGAATATGCCTTACCAATCGCATTTTTGACAGCTAAGCCTTATCAACATACTTCCTTTACAAATTTAACACTTGATAACCAAACACGATTCATCCACCAAATCACAGATGAAAAATATAAATTTTATAAGAAATTAAATATTCTCTCGCATACTTCACAAAATACTACATCTTCGTTGCAAACTGCAAAAATTGAAGAAGATAGTCATCTATCTTACGCAAGTATTCAATATGAAGTAACGGTTCCTGCCCATAGTCAACTGTATGTCAATGTTCCAAATTTACATTTTTCAAATGATGATCGAAAAGATATTGAAATCAGCTACAATGGACAGACCCAACGCTATACCATTGATAATGCCTTTCCATTCTTTTCGATTGGCCATTTTGACACAGAGGAAACGGTTACTATTCGTATAAGTTTTCCAGAAAATTCGACGGTTTCCTTTGATACACCAGAATTTTTTGCTCTAAATCTCGACCAATATACACAAGCTATCACCACCATTCGTCAGCAAGAAGTTGCTATTCACAAAAAGAAGAATAAAGTGGTAGCAGCTTATAACGCAAATAGAGATACTACCCTTATTTTTACATTGCCTTATGATAAAGGTTGGTCAGCTAAACAAAATGGAAAACCTATCAAAATTCAACGTATCCAGAAAGGATTGATGGGAGTTCGTGTTCCGAAAGGATCAGGAACAGTTACTTTAACATTTGTTCCTCAAGGCTTCATAGAGGGACTCATTGCCTTTTTCGTTGGAATTATTCTCTTTTTCCTCTATGAATGGAGACAAATAAAAAAGCGAAAAACTGAGAAGTAGAAACATGATTCACTGATAAACAAAAAGCTAGGATAATTGTGTATTGACCCCAAAAAGTTAGACAATTAATTTATCCAAAGGATTTAGTTCTGTATTGCACAGGACTGAGTCCTTTTAGTTTTACCTTAATTCGTTTGTTGTTGTAATAATCAATATAGTCTACAAT
>NZ_JASHCZ010000004.1:0-147632 GCF_047463895.1 Streptococcus sp. OMI750 | reverse complement strand
GCATAGTCAGCATTAGGGAAGTCACAACCAAACAAGTGTTTGTTTGTGTCTTCGTATTTGTCCTTGATGAAGGCATATTTACCATTTGAGAAGACAACGTTGATAACTGGAAGGTCGTATTGAACGTTTGTGATAACGTCTGGGTAGCACATGTTGAATGCACCGTCACCCATGATGTTCCATACTTGGCGATCTGGATTGTCTTTCTTAGCAGCGATACCACCAGGAAGGGCAATACCCATTGTCGCAAAGAGTGGAGATGTACGCCACATGTTCTTAGGTGTCATGTGAAGGTGACGAGTAGATGTTTGAGTAGTGTCACCTACGTCGATTGAGTAGATAGCGTCTTGATCAGCATGTTTGTTGATTGCATTGTAAACTTGATACAATTGCAATTCACCCTCAGTTTTACCTTCGAGTTTGTTCATGTAATCACGCCAGTTTTGGTTATTCTTCACGTTTGCACGCCACCATGGAGTAGACTCAACTGGGTTTACTTTATCAAGGATAGCTTTAGTTGCTTGACCTGCATCACCAAGGATTGAAGCGTCAAGGGCGTGGCGTTTACCAAGTTTGTAAGGGTCGATATCCACTTGGATGAATTTTTCAGTGTTTTTGAATGCTTCGTATACTTCAGCAAATGGGAAGTTTGAACCAAGGAAAAGAACTGTGTCTGCTTCAAAGACCACTTCGTTGGCTGGTTTCCAACCAACACGGTAAGCAGAACCTGTCAAACCTTCGTAGTTCCATTCGAACGCTTCGAAGTTTTTACCAGTTGTGATGATTGGTGCTTTGATTTTACGTGACAATTCAGTAATTACTTCACCAGCTTTAACACCACCGTAACCAGCGTAGATAACTGGACGTTCAGCGTTGTTCAAAATTTCAACAGCTTTGTCGATTTCAACTTCGTTCAAAGCAGGAGCGATGAATGAACGCTCGTAAGAACCTGAACCGTAGTATGAGTTTTCGTCGATTTCTTGGAAACCAAAGTTTACTGGAATTTCAACGACAGCTGGACCTTTTTTAGAAACGGCAGCACGGCAAGCTTCGTCGATGACTTTTGGCAATTGTTCTGCGTAAGCTACACGTTTGTTGTAAACAGCGATACCGTTGTACATTGGGTTTTGGTTGAGCTCTTGGAAGGCATCCATGTTCAATTCGTTAACTGGACGTGATCCAAGGATAGCAAGGAATGGAGTGTTATCCATAGCTGCATCGTAAACACCGTTGATCAAGTGAGTCGCACCAGGTCCACCTGAACCAACTGCAACACCGATAGATCCGCCAAATTTAGCTTGCATAACCGCTGCAAGAGCACCTGTTTCTTCGTGGCGAACTTGCAAGAAACGGATATCTTTGTCTTCAGCCAAAGCGTCCATCAATGAGCTAAGTGTTCCTGATGGGATTCCGTAGATCGTGTCTACGCCCCATGTTTTCAATACGTTGAGCATTGCTGCAGATGCAGTAATTTTCCCTTGAGTCATTCTAACTCTCCTTTAAATCTATTTTGATCCTTAAAAAATGTAGCATAGCGCTTCTACTTCATCTTTGCGATCAGGTTTCGTTTTGAATTTGAAAATGAGTTTTTTCTGACATTTCTCATGAAAACGATTTACAAAACGATTACAGTATTAATTTATCACAAAGAGATTCACATGTATAAGAATCTGCTCAGAGATGCTCAATCCCTATTCCATAACAGATGCTCTTTTTGAGAAATTTTCACAAACTATCCTACAATAGGGTATTTTACTATAATTTAATACCCTCTTTTCCCTTAGAGCTGTAAGGAAAGATAAAAAAGTGCTACAGCATACTGTAGCACTCCGAACGTATAAAAATGATTTTTTATATAAAATAATATAAAATAAGAAAACTCTGTAAAAATAAAAGTACTTCCCTATTGTTTTCATTATTTAAATATATCCTGAGAATTTCCGCTGTGAGAAAAGCGCTAGAAACAACTGTGTTTCTAGCGCTCGGGAGTTTTGGAACCTCGTAGAAGTTCGCTGACGTCCGTACTCACCTAAGGAAAATCTCAGGAAAGATTTTATCTTCACTCTACGTGATATGTGTATCACTTTTTATTCCCATTAATCAATTTTCTCAACATTGAGAAGCAGAGAGCTAGCCAAAACAGACAAAGAACTAAGGGCCATGGCAAGACCTGCTAGTTCTGGATTGAGGGTCAATCCCAGTCCTACAAAGACTCCAGCAGCAATTGGAAGCCCAAGGAGATTGTAGATAGAGGCCCAGAAGAGATTGAGTAAAATCCTGCGGAAGGTCTTTTGACTCATGTCAAAGGCGCGCACAACGCCAAGCAAATCATTTTGCGTGAGCACGATGCCACCGGACTCGATCGCAATATCCGTTCCAGATCCCATAGCGATCCCTACATCCGCGATCGAGAGAGCTGGAGCATCATTGATCCCATCTCCAACAAACGCGACCTTGCTAGCTTCTTGCAGTTTTTGGATGGCGCTTGCTTTTTCTTGAGGAAGGACATCAGCAATGACGGTGTCAATTCCCACTTGCTTAGCAATAGCTTGGGCCACCCGTTCATTATCCCCCGTTAACATGACCGTTTTCAAGCCCCGTTCTTTGAGCTTTTTGATCGCTTCTTTTGAGCTGGCCTTCGGAGCATCTTGAATGGCAATCAAGCCAATCACTTGCCCATCCACAGCCAAATTGATCACTGTTTTGGCCTGCTCTTGCAACTCTACCATCCGTTTTTCAAGCTCCGGATCCATCGCTGTCCCGTCATGAAGTTTGCCATTTCCCAAGGTCACCAACTGCTGGTCGATCTGACCTTGGACCCCTTTTCCTTCAATCGCTTGGAAGTTTTCCACAGGGGATAACACCAAACCTTTTTCTTCTGCTTGTGATAACACTGCTTGGGCTAGTGGATGTTCTGAAAAAGTTTCAAGACTAGCAGCCAGTGTCAAGACACGCGCTTCATCTCCTACAACATCGGTTACAAGTGGTTGGCCAATGGTAATAGTCCCTGTCTTATCAAACACAACGGTTTGAATCTTTTGCACTTCTTGAAGAACTGTTCCATTTTTAATCAGAACCCCCATCTTAGCACTACGGCCGGTTCCGACCATCAGGGCTGTTGGGGTTGCTAAACCAAGGGCACAAGGACAGGCAATAATGAGGACAGAGACTGCATAGAGCATGGCCTCTTGAAGCGACGCGCCCAGAAGCACGGACCAAACCCAGAAAGTCGCAATGGCCAAAATTGTCACCACTGGAACAAAGATACCTGAAATCTTATCCGTCAAATCTTGAATGGGAGCACGACTGGATTGGGCCATTTTGACAAAGTCCACAATTTGAGATAAGAGGGTCTCACTACCGACTTTTTCAGCCTTAAAGAGAATGGTCCCATTGCTGTTGATAGTGGAGCCGATAACTGCATCACCAACTGATTTTTCCACAGGCAAGCTTTCACCTGTCACCATCGACTCATCAATGGTCGTACTTCCTTCTACAATCGTCCCATCAACCGCAATCTTTTCCCCAGGACGGACCCGAATCAAGTCATCAATTTGGATATCTTCTGCCGCCACCTCGACATAGTTCCCATCACGGAGAACTTGAGCCGTTTTTGCCTGCAAATCCAACAACTTTTCCACAGCCTCGGAGGCATTGTTACGCATCCGTTCTTCAAAGATTTGCCCTAAGAGGATAAAGAAGATGATAAAACCCGCAGCCTCAAAGTATACTGGCTGACCAGTAAAAAGGGCAAATACACTATAGACATAGGCTACCAGGGTTCCAAGAGCTACCAAGGTATCCATATTGGAATGGTGCTTCTTAAATGAGGCCCAGGCACTCTTGATAAAAGGTACTCCTGCTACCAACATGATCGGCGTTGTCGCTAGAAAAGTCCCCCAGCGATTGACTGGATGGGATACAAGTCCTGCCCACATCCCGATCATCAAGATCAATAAAGGAAGGGTAAAGATACTAGTAATCCAAAAGCGATCCCGTAAACTTAAGACACGACGGCGTTTTTCCACAACCGTGTAGGAACCCTTTTGCATCTTCATTCCACATGAAAACTCGAAGTCCCCTGTTTCTGTCGGGGTAAAGGATATCACCTTATCCACACCGACTTCCAAAGGCTCTAAAATCCCCTGATCTTCAAACAAAATTTCCTTATAACAGCCGGAAGGATTGACCCGATGGAAGGTGATTTCAGCAGGGATCCCTTTTTGAAGTTGAAATTCTTTGGGACTATAGCCCTTTTCTGCTGTAATACGGATCTTTTGCACTCCGTTTTCCACAACTGCTTTTTGTTTTTCTACCATACCTACTCCTTTATTCCACAATCATTTGACCATGCATCATGTTCATTCCACATGAATACCCATATTCGCCCGCTTTTTCTGGCGTAATTTCAATGACATGTTTTTCACCTAAAGGCAAATCTTCATGAACGCCAAAATCTGGAAAGATCACTTGAGCCAGACATGAAGATGGATCCTTGCGATGAAAGATGATCCGGGCTGGAACATTCTTTTTCAGGACAATGGTTTCAGGCGAATACCCCCCCATGACTTCGACTTCAATTTCTTGATAACCTGATTTCTGACGAGCGTGGCCGCTTACCTTTTCATGCTCTGCAAAGAACCACCAAGCAGTAAAAGCAACCAAAAGTAAACAAACAATACTAATCAACAATCCAAACATGGAATTTCCTTCTTTCTATTACATACAATTGCAAGGGACTGTTTCGACAGCCTCTGCTTTCTTTTCTTCGAGGACCTGCTGCAGCTGATTAAGATCTGCAAGCGTAAAGTCACTCTCCTGAATCAAGTTTTCAAGCACCTGGACAATTCTTTTTGAGCAAACCTTGTCTTTCACATCCTCAACCACCAAGTCTAAACCCTGGTCCTGCTTCAACAAAGCCGAGTAAACAAAGGCTTTGCCTGATTTTTCTCTAGTCAAACATCCTTTCTCCACCAAGCGGGTCAAGAGAGTCTTAATCGTCGACTTCGACCAGTCAAAGCGCTCGGACAAGACGGCGATCAAATCCGTGCTGGTTTGCTTGCCTTCCATCCAGATAATCTTCATGATGCGCCATTCCGCATTGGAAATTTGCATGGCTTCTCCTTTCTAAATCTACATTTGTAAATCTTATGATGCTATTTTACACCTAAGATTTACATTTGTCAACCAAAAGTTTTAAAAAAAACAAATCTTCCTTTGAAGATTTGTCTGGTTGGGCTTTTTGCTATATCATTCGTATCTCTTCTACATGGAATTTAGAAGGGATTTTCGGAAGACTCTTGAAGTGAATACAAATATAATTATTTCAAAATGGGACAAATTATGATATAAGTTTATTAATGGAAATTATGGAGATAATCCAGGTGATGCTCAGATGATTCAAGACGGAATTAACGACTACAAGGAGAGGTACAAATGAGCATGAAGAAAAAATCGAATTGGAATTTAGGTTGTAGTTTAGTACTTGTTGTAGTCATAGTAGCTAGTTTTCTGTTTTATCTATGGGCACAAAAACTTGGTAAATATACTCTGCAGCCAGGAGAGTCGGTAAACTTTACAGTAAATCCTCGGATACAAGATGTAGAATACTACTCAGAATTAATCTTGAAAAAAAAGATACTAATAGTCTTAAATTATCAGGTTCAGGAGTTTGGTTTGAGATGCATGGCGATATTTTTTATGATGTTGAAGGGCAAAAACTTGTTCGAAGCCATCATTCAGAAGATGCTGATGAAGAGTTGCCCAATAATCAAAAAGGTATCCATTTAGTTCATGATGGAATTGTTGTCAGTTACCAGGGGGAAAAAGTTTTTAATGTAACCAATAACAAGCCCTATACAATAACCATCACCAATGTAGACGACAAGCCAGCTAACTTTGAAGCGCGAGTGGTGGATCGGTAAACTTGAGAGGCCGTAATTTGCCCGAAGAATAGATGCGTGAGAGAAGAATGATGAAGAAAAAAAGACTACTACTTATTTCAATTTTTATAGCCTTGTGTTTATCTTTTGGTGGCTTTCAGTACTATAAGCATCAGCGGATTCACAATATTTTTGATGAAATATATTATGAGAAGAGTGATTACCATAATATTGAATTTTTATGGCGTGAAAGTGTGTTTAATAATTTAAATGATGTCCATATTACGGATAATGATTCAAAGGATGTTTATAAACATAGTGTTGAATACACAGCATTATCCTTGCCTAGAAACATTGGGAAATTAGGTTATCAATTTTATTTTTCGAATTATAGAGCACCTGAAGTTTTTATTTTTATGAGAATAAAACTCCCTGAGACAAAAAATACAATAAATGTAAGTTATACATATAGTGTAACAAATAAAAAAATGGAACGCTATATGTGGTATCACGATGAAAATAGCGTGAGATATTATCGCAAGTCTCAAGTAGAAGCCTTTCTGGCAGAGCATGGAAAGACTGTTGAAGACATTCGTAAGGAAGCAGATGATGTACTCCGTAATAAAGTACTGAAAGATTGGACCTCCATATACTCTAGTCGCTTTAGCACTAAAAATTGGGGCGATGTGACGGTCAAGGATATTTGGAGAGATGATTTATCGAAGAACTAGAAAATAAGTTATTTCTTTCATAACAGAAAAAGCGAGCTTTGTCATGAAGCTCGCTTATTTGTATGCATAAAAAATTGGATTAACTCTAATTATAGACAAGCCAAAAACCATGTAAACCATGGCTTTTACTGTTAACGCTAGTTGCCTGCTACAGACGCTATCTCTATACTATCTCCTGCAGAGCTTGGGCTAGGATGCGGTAGCCAGCCACACTTAGATGGAGGCCATCTGTCGTATAGGCTTCTGCTAACTGCCCCACTTCATCCAATAAAGACGAATACACATCGACATAGCTGACCTGGTGGTAGGCTTGGGCCAATTCTTGATAGGCCTGATTGAGGGCTTGAATTTTTTCATTGGTCCGGACATAGACCTTTTGCTTGTAGCGCTCTTCTTGACTCACCGGTAAAACCGAGATCAGGTTGATGTGGGTCAGCGGAAAATCCCGCATGATCACTTGTAAGACCGCTTCTACATTGTCTAAGGTTTCCTTTTGAGGAATTTCTTTTCCGATATCATTGGTCCCTATCAAGAGAAAGATCTGATCCACCGCCGTTCCAAAAACATGGGCGTCTAGATGCTTACGAAGGAGATCCGTCTTATAGCCTCTTACTCCTCGATTGACCATGTGTTTGGGACTTTGTAATAGTTCATGAATGGGGAAATACTCCATGATAGAGTCCCCGATAAAGATCAAACCAGGCTCTTTCAGAGGGGCTTGATTGAGCTCCCGATAGGTTGTTAAAATTTTCTCCTGCTCCTTTAAGAGCCAGTCTTCTAACAGTTGTACCGCCATCTACTTCTTTCCTTTCACTTGTTCCCAGGGGGTCAGTCCTAGATACTCTTCGATCACCTGGTAGACACCGCCTTCTTGATGGCTCGGTGCTGAGTGCGTAGCGACCGCCTTGACAGCTTCTTCTGCATTGGCCACCGCATAGGAGTGAGCAGCCATTTCAAGCATTTCCATGTCATTTCCGCTATCCCCAAAGGCCATAACCTGACTAGCATCAAGCTGCCATTTCTCCATTAATTGAGCCAGTCCCCAAGCCTTGTGAATACCTGCTTGCAAGAGATCCATGCTGCCGAAACCGCTAGAAACCGCCATCAGCTGATCTCCAAAAGCCTGTTGGACTTCCTGACTCACTTGATCAAGACGATCCAAACCAACCACCAAGCTCATTTTAAGCACCTGGTCAAACAAATCGGCTGTCAATTCCGGAACAAACTTCATTCGCTTGTACAAGGCTTCAATCACTTCCGGCTGCATGAATTTTTCAACTTCTGTAAAGACCGTTCCTTCCTTGACAAAGCCTCCATTGACAGCTGATACAACCAACTGGTCTGAAATTTCCCGGCCCTTAAAATAAGCAAGAACCGCCTCTACCAATTCCCGATCCCAGAATTTTCCTAGAACCATCTGGTCATTCTCAAAAATCCGAGCTCCGTTGGCGACGACCAGGGTCACCCGCTTGACCAAGGGACCCAAGAGCTGGCGCATGCGATGGATTTCATTTCCCGTCGCAATGACAAAGCGAATCCCTTTTTGATCCAAGTGGTCCAACAGCCTTTCCAGACGCGGAAGGTCCACCTCTCCTCGTTCATCTAATAAGGTTCCATCCATATCTGTTGCGATTAGTTTGATCATAACTCACTCACCTTTCACCTTCAAAATGAATCCAATCTTCACTCCTGTTTCTTATTTTATCACATTTAAAAGAATTCCTTTCTTTTCGGAGCACCATCATTTTTCTAACAAGACTCACATTTGTCACAATCATAAATAGCTTATAGCCCTTGACATATAGACTTGTATATGAAAAAATACTGTTGGAGGCTAATAATATGACTGAAAAAATCAAAAACTGGGTTAACATTTGCGTTTTGAAAAATCAAGAAATTTTATTACTTAATAGACAACACGATAATTTTCCTGGCTGGATTCCACCGGGGGGAAAAGTTGAATTCCCTGAAAGTTTTTTTGAAGCTGCATTACGGGAACTTAAGGAAGAGACTGGACTTACCGCATTAAATCTTGAATTAAAAGGAATTTCAGGCTTTACCAATTCAATTGGTAATGAGAGATTTGTCTTCTATGACTTTTTATGTACTCAATTTACTGGTGAACTAAGCACATCTGATGAAGGTGAGCCAAAATGGTGGAATCTAAAAGAAATCGATAAAATACCAATGCAAGATGAAATAAGAAAAAGGCTACCCCTTTATTTAAGAAAAGGAAGCTTTGAAAGTATTAACTATTGGGATGATAATAAGAAATGCATTAGCGAAAACAAAACAATTTTATTTGACTAGTATTCTCTAAGGTATAATCAAATGCAAAAGTCTTAATCCAATAGTAATTTTTGTATACTTTAGTACTCAACACAATCTGTCTTTAATAACATATAGTTTAACGTTATCTAATAAAAATCATCTACTCTGACAACTTTTCTTTGTATCTATAGATAGCTAAAAAGCCTTGGAAACAGCTTATTCCAAGGCTTTCTCTATATTCTATTGCATCAATTTCCTTATTCCGATTTCAGTTGTGACTAGTTTAATCATATATACTTACATTCTCCAGTTATAAATCTATCTTCTATATATACCATAGAAAAAGTAAAAAAAAAGACGTGCTGAATTGACACGCCTTTGTCTTTTATAAATTAATCTGTAGGGCCAGTTGTTATTAAAAATACAAGCCCTTTTCTACACTTTCCTGAACCAACTCTTCTGTCAGTTTCCATAACGCTTTGGATTCACTTTTTATAAATTTTTTCTTTTCTAATACCATCTCTGAACGGATATGATCGGGATTATAATCGACTTCTGACACTTCCAAGTGATTGATCAGTGGTACCAATGCATCAATCACTCTTGCATATCTTGCCTCAGGACTCTGCCCTTTTTCAAACTCCAACCACGAATTTTTCATATCCAAATATGTTGCTTCTGGAAGAAGGCTCATTGTTTTTTCTATAGATGCTAGCTCTCTATCATGAGCATGAAGCTTTTTTTCATCATCAAACACCCAAGTATCTCCGGCATAAATCTCACCTAAATCATGGATCAGTAACAGAGACATGACCTTTTCCATATTCAATTTTTCAGGATAATAATCTTGCAGAACCATCGCAGCTATCGCACCCTGCCAAGAATGCTCGGCACTATTTTCAAACCGTCCATCAAGGGTTCTATTAAACCTTGTTACCGACTTTAATTTCTCAATTTCTTTAATAAATTCAACTGTCTGATTCAAATCACTCATGGCGACTCCAACCTCCCTATTCGAAATTACGACTATCATACCAAAAATCAGGTTTTCCATAAATGAATTCCCGTATTTGCAAAAAGAAAATATCCCCCTTTTTGGGAGCACCTTCATTTTTCTAACAAGACTACAAGGACAAGCAAAAAAAGCTAACCAGTCTTTACCGGTTAGCTTTAGAATGAGACAAACCATTTTAATGTAAAATAAGTTAATCGATTCTAAAAGTAAGTAAAAATGAGCTTCTATTTTTAGAATGAATCAAGAAAATACAAAAACTTTCCGCTGTGAGAAAAGTGCCTGAAACAATACGTTTCAGGCACTCGGAATTATTGAGAGTAAAACAGTTTGGGAAACTGTTTTAGCCTGAGCCCAGAAATTAAAGAGCGAAGGGGCTCAATGCGAATTGAACACGGGCTACGGATTGTGTCAAAAAGATAAGTTTTCCTAGAACCAAAAGATTCTGCGTCAAACTTCCTATTTTGACTTTATCCGCAGACGCCCTTTGTATCTTGATTTAGTCATGGAACTTCGTAGAAGTTCGCTGACGTCCGTACTCACCTAAGGAAAGTTTTTAAGTTGACTTTGTCTTAAATCTGAAGCTACTGCTTAGCTTCTATTTTTCACCCAACAAAGGCCCAAATAATGGCAATTAGCACTGCTGGCAGGAGATTGGCGACCTTGATTCGTTTGCCCCAGATGAGATTGATCCCTACACAGAGAATGAGGCTGGAGCCAACTAGGGACAGATTCGAAAGGGCTTGTGGGGTCATGATCGGTGCGATCAAATGGGCCAACAGCGTGATCAAACCTTGAAGGATCACGAGTGGAACCACTGCAAAGATCGCACCCTTTCCTTTTGAAACGGTCAAAACCAGAACAATAACCATATCCAGGATAGCCTTGGCCAACAAGGTCGAGGTGTCCCCTGTCAAGCCATCCTGGACAGGGCCGACCACTGCCATAGCCCCGATACAAATGGTCAAGGCCGTGGTCATAAAGGCATCAACAAAACTGGTATCGCCTTGGTTGCCCGTCTTTTCCTTCAGCCAAGTTCCCAAGTGCTCAAAGCCCTCCTCAATCTTCAAGAGTTCCCCGATAACGGTCCCGATCACTAGACTCAGAATCAACATCATACTGCCGTGACTTTCCACATGACTTCCATGCACCACCAGCATTTTTTCCAAGGTCCCTGCAATGCCCAAGACAAAAACAGCAACTCCTGTCACTTTCAGAAGGGTCTCATGAAAATCTTCTGATAAACGTTGACCGATGAGCAATCCTAAAAGCCCACCAAATACGACCCCTAAGGCATTATAGAGGGTCCCTAAACCGATCATTTACAAACTCCTTCGTTCATTTTCATTCTTTTTCAATTTCTTTCAAAGACCAGTGTCCCGTCTCTTCATACTGGTCAATCAAGTCCTTGGCTGTTTGCGTAATTTCCTCTGGATAATGCAGGCTTTCTAGGGTATTGACCGCATTCTTGGTCACGGCTGACCCTGGCTTGATCTGGTAGTCAAAGACGATCTTGCCATCCACATAGCGACTGTCAAAATGGTAATTATCATTGACTTCACCGGAGGCTGCGACCAGCTCAATATCATGACTGGAAATCATGTAGAGGCAGTTTTGGGCAGCTAACCAGCGGACAATCCCAAGGCCTGATCCGATCCGCTCGATGGTATTGGTCCCTTTAAAGAGCTCGTCAATAAAGAAGTAGTGAAAACCAGGCTTTTTCAGATGCTGAATCATACGCAAAATAGCTTTACTCTCAGTGATGAAGTAACTATCTCCAACTTCAATATCATCACTCACATCCATAGCCGTTAGGACATGACCATAAGGAAGGGCAAAGGTTTCTCCATAGGCAAAGCCTAATCCTTGAGCCAGAATGGCATTGATGGCGACAGTCTTCAAATAGGTCGATTTCCCGGACGCATTGTCCCCACTGATGACCATATTTTTTTGAAAATGCACATCATTCGCAATCGGATTGGACAGCAAGGGATGATAGAGCGTCTCTCCCTCAATGCCACCCGTTTCCGTAAAGACTGGCTGGCAGACCACTTCTAGATCCCGCTTGTGGCGCAAGAGGCTAATAGCGACTTCCATCTCCCCTAGCAGATCCAGAAGCTTCTGGGCCTCTTTTTGATGTGCCTTCACCTGATTGTAAATATAAACCTGAGCGATCTGCGGGAGTAAAAAGAGAACGTTGAGGTAGAGGAGAATAATTTCCATCTCAGAGGTCCCCGTTGGACTCTGTAAGACACTGGCAAGGATCCGCGTTTTCTTAAAGGGTTTGACTGCCTGCTTGAGTTCTTCTTGTTGTGGCAAGGCCAGATGGCTCAAGCGTTCTGCCGAAGCAAAGATGCGAACCAGATAGCTGACATTGTCCAAACGAATTTTATTGGACCAATTGCGCAAACTCGAAAAGACAATATTAAAGACCACACTGATCACCAAGAGGGTAATGGCCCCGACTGGCTCAAAGGGGATGGCAAAGAGACAGAGAATAGGAAGACAGGCCAAGGCTAGATAGAGGGGCAAACCTGCATAATGCTTGCCGGGATTTGCGACAATGCTACGCGCCATGTTGTGGTTCTTCTTGCCCAGTTGGTTGAAAATGACCTGGACCTTGAGGCGCAAATCAGGATGTTCTTTAAAGAAGTCTTCTACGTCATGAAGCTGGTCCTGAGGCTGGAATTCCAGCAGGCGCATTTTTTGATAGAGAGCTTCTGCCCCAAGGCTTGATTGGGTATAGTTGAGCTGATCAAAGACCGCATCCAAAGCCAAATCATGCCAGGTCTGATCATCCACTTGGCTATCGATCGTCCTTCCCTTAGCTGGATAAGCCAGACTGTCTATCAAACTTTCTTCCGTGTCTTTCTTACGAAAGAAAGGCGCTCCATCCCAAGCTTTTTTCAGCTTTTGCTTGAGGCGGATGGCCGTCAGAAATTTGGTTGCCCAAATCACCACCATCAATCCTAGAATCCCAAGCGGAATCCAGTTTACATTTCCTTCCATACTCTATTCCTTTCCACTCTGAGGCCAATCCAAGTGAACATGTTCCTTCATTTCTTGGTAAGCCGTGTCCACTCTCTCCTTGGTCTCCTCATCCAGCTTGTCGCGGTATTTGCCACCCTGGATAAAATCTTCCAAAATATAGGTCTGGTAGTTGTACAACTCATAGCCTTCAGGAGAATAGGTCCCCTTCGGAGTTCGACTAACCCAGGTTGGATGAGCAGTCGCTGTCTTAATCTTTGTCTTGCGGCCGACCTTTTCGATGGTCACATCCATCAAGACTCCTCGCTCTGTCCACTGGGCAGTCTCCACGTCCCCCATGGTTTCCAGACGCTGATTAGAAAGAAAATTCCCCATCGAGTAGATGATGAGCTTGTTTTGACCATCTTTATTGACCACTTCAGCAGGCTCTACAACATGGGGATGCCCGCCAAAGACAATATCAGCTCCCCATGAAATCATCTTATGGTAGAGCTCTTTTTGCTCTTCTGTCGGCTCCAACTGGTATTCGATTCCCATCTGGGGCATGACAATGGTGATATCAGCCTCTTGCTCTGCCTTTTGGATCTCCGCCTTCATCCGCTCTTCATCCAAATCAGACAAGACATCTGCTTGCTCCTCTGGAGTGAGCGTCGTTTCCATTCCATTAAACCCATAAGCATAGGCTAGAATAGCAATCTTGATGCCATTCACTTCCTTGATCACCAAGGGAGCTTGCCCTCTCTTTTCATGCGTGTAGACACCGACAGGTGTGATGCCTGCATCTTCAAAGGCCTTGGCTGTCGAATAGACCCCATCTAGGCCTGAATCCAAGATATGGTTGTGTCCCAAATCCATGACATCATAACCAGCATCCTTGATGGCTGGTACCACTTCGCTAGGGGCATTAAAGAAAGGATAGCCCATTAAATAGTAGTTAGGATTAATGGTTCCTTCAAAATCACCCAAGGCCAGATCCGATTTTTGTAGCCAGGGTTTGACATACTCATAATTTTCATGAAAATCATAGCTTCCGTCTTCTTTTTGCGCGCTCATATAGACCAGATCGTGGTAGAGCTGGTCTCCATTGGCCATGATCCGCGCTGTATGAGGAATCTGGTCAGCCGGTGTATTTGCCTTGTACACAACCTCTGGCCGTTCGGTTGCGGTGATCGGAAAGCCTTGAAACTTTTGCACCCATAAGATAGCATTGGCCACGATAAAAACGACAGACAAGAGCACATAGACAAACTGTTCATTGGTCAGCTGAATTCTTGAAAAGAGACGATTAAAAACCCAATCAAAGGCCGCCGATAGCTCTTTTCCCATCGTTTTGATGATCCCTTTCACATTCTCCCACTTCTCTAACATTCCTACCTCTTCTTCGTATCTGATTTCCCCAATGATCCGCCAACAGATTGAGCTGTCATTGAAATACTTTCTCTTCATTGTATCACAATTTTTATGAGGAGAAAAAAAGTTCTGTAAAACAGAACTTTTAAATGATTGGATAATAAAAGAATGGTTTCTTCAAAGCAGAAAACATCATCACGATTTTCAACTGATGCAAGCATCTACTGAAACTTTCCGCTGTGAGAAAAGTGAGAGTGGGACAGAAATCGGTCATTCGTTAGAATTCGATTTCGTCGTCTCACCTCCGCACAGTTGAGTAGGGCTGTAAAAGCTGATGAAATCAGCGTAGTAGAGCCCACTCAACCACTGCGTCTTGCTCGATAATCCAAAGACAATTGAGAGACTAGAACTTCTGTCCCACTCTCACTCGGGAGTTTTGAAAGTAAAACAGTTCGGGGAACTGTTTTAGCCTGAGCCTAAAAATTGAAAAGCGAAGGGGTTCAAAACGAATTGAACACGGGCTGCGGATTGTGTCAAAAAGATAAGTTTTCCTAGAATCAAAAGATTCTGCGTCAAACTTCCTATTTTGACTGTATCCGCGGACGCCCTTTGTATCATAATTTAGTCATGGAACTTTTATGAAGTTCGCTGACGTCCGTACTCACCTAAGGAAAGTTTCTAAGATGCTTTTTCTATTATTTCAATGTCTTTAACAAATAACCATATCCTTCTCGCTCCATTTCCTCTTTAGGAACAAAGCGTAGAGAGGCCGAATTGATACAGTAACGAAGGCCACCTTGCTCTCTCGGTCCATCGGTGAAGACATGGCCGAGATGGGCATTGCCGGAGCGGGACCGAACTTCGATCCGCTCCATCCCGTGGCTATGGTCCTGGTAATAGTGGACGACATCTTTGGCAATGGGACGAGAGAAACTTGGCCAGCCACAGCCAGACGCAAACTTATCCTTGGCAAAAAAGAGAGGTTCCCCAGTCGTAATATCCACATAGATGCCCTCTTCAAAGGTCTGGTCATAGGCATTGTGGAACGGGCGCTCCGTCGCGCTTTCTTGGGTAACTTGGTACTGCTCTGCTGTCAATTTTGCCTTTAAGGTTTCTTGATCTGGTTTCTGATAGGCTGCCGGATCAATCAAGGGCCGCTCAGCATCCGTCACATCGATATGGCAATAGCCCCCAGGATTCTTCTTAAGGTAGTCTTGATGGTAGTCCTCCGCCAAAATATAGTGGCGCAAGGGTTCTAGCTCCACCGCGATCTTGCTGCCCAGTTGCTTTTCTTCTTCCGCAAATACTTGGGCGATCACCTCACGATCCGCCTCGTCCAGGTAATAGACGCCCGTTCGATATTGGCGGCCGCGATCATTTCCCTGTTTGTTCATGGACAAGGGATCAATCACACGGAAAT
This sequence comes from Streptococcus sp. OMI750, assembly GCF_047463895.1. NCBI lineage: Bacteria > Bacillati > Bacillota > Bacilli > Lactobacillales > Streptococcaceae > Streptococcus > Streptococcus sp. OMI750. The sequence goes on along the minus strand of NZ_JASHCZ010000004.1, from coordinate 131,978 downwards.
AGTAGAGCAGAATCGCTCGTAGAGTAATCTTGTCTGGATCATAGACGACTTGTACGGTCTCTGCATGATCCGTTTCCTTGATTAGTTGGTAATTGGTCGTTTCTACCTGGCCATTGGCATAGCCCACCGTCGTCTGTTCTACACCGGGGATCCGTGAAAAATACTCCTCTAAGCCCCAAAAACAGCCCCCTGCTAGATAAATCTCTGCCATCTTTTTTCCTCGCTTCCTGCATTCTCTATGTGGAACGCTTGACATCTATTAGCTCCATCATAATCCAATAGCCTCAGATTTTCAAGGATTCTGCATCAAAAATCCCTTCTACTATACTAGTAAAAGGGACAGAGGCATTCCCACTTATTTTTCAAATAAGAAAAAGAGTGAGTAATAGAAATTCCAAAACGAAATGCTTAGCTGATGTAGAAAATCATGAAGGACTACCATGACCAACACCTCCTCTGAATTTTTTTCAGATATAATTTTAGTAACACATACAAAACCACCGTCTCACCCTAGAACTGTGACTGAAGCTTCACAGCCTCATCATGCCAGTGATCATAAACTCCTTCTCACCTCCATTGTACTCCTTTTTCTCTCTATATAAATGGAGAATTCCTAAAACTAGGAACAGAATGCACTCTCTGGATAAGAAATCTAAAAAAACTTCCCCAAGTTTCCACTTGAGGAAGTTCTTTTAGAAAGATTAGTCAATGTAGTGCAATTTCCCACGGAAATCTTCCAGGCTTTGGTAGCCTTTTTTCTCCATAATAGCTTTGAGCTCAGCTGTAATACGCTCGAAAGCCCCAACTCCTTCTTTATGAAGTGTAGTTCCGATTTGCACCATACTAGCGCCACAAAGGATATGTTCAAAAGCATCGCGACCAGTCAAGACCCCACCGGTTCCCACTATCTGAATTTCTGGATTCAAACGTTGGTAAAAGGCATGGACATTGGCCAGAGCCGTTGGCTTGATGTACTCGCCACCAATTCCACCAAAACCGTTCTTCGGACGGATCACAACAGATTCATCCTCGATATAGAGACCATTTCCGATCGAGTTGACACAGTTGACAAACTTGAGCGGGTATTTGTTAAAAATCGTTGCAGCTTGATCAAAGTGGACAATATCAAAGTAAGGTGGTAACTTGATGCCAAGAGGTTTGGTGAAATAGGCAAAGACCTCTGACAAGATCCGATCAGTCGTCTCAAAGTCATAAGCAATCTGAGGTTTTCCAGGGACATTAGGGCAAGAAAGGTTCAGTTCTGTCAAGCCTTTAAAGTCGCTGTCTTGCACCTTTTTCAAGATGGTATGGGTCTCTTCGGGCGACATGCCGACAAGAGATAAGAAGAAGGTCCGGTCAGGATCTGTTTCTTGCAACTCTAATAGGTAATCCAAATAATAATCCAATCCTTGGTTAGGTAGCCCCATCGAATTGATTGAGCCAAGTGGCACATCTTGGTAGCGTGGCTCTGGATTTCCAGCACGGAATTCCAGAGTTGCTGTCTTGGTCACAAAAGTCCCAGCAGCTGAATTCTTCACTTCCTCTAATTCCTCAGTAGTCATACAGGCTACACCCGCCGCATTCATGAGGCAGTTGTCAAATTCAAAACCAGCAATTTGCGTCTTTGTTGATACCATCTTCTTCTCCTTGAAATAAATTCCTACAGTCATTATAGCACGAAAAGAAGGATTCATGGCTAGAAAACTAAAAAAGAGAAAGGATCGTCCGGAAATAGTAAGAAATTACTCAAGAAGGAGTAGCTTTTTTCTCTAAGAATAGCTAAAAATCGTATCATCATTTCAACCAGACTCAGTCTAAGATAGGGATCTTTTTGCTATCGTCCATCAGCTGTGAAAATTTTCAGAAAATTCAACTTTTTTCTTTACAAGTCAAAAAAAGTCTGTTATAATGATCCACGTAATAAAACATGACATTGCTTTCAGCAGTGCCTCCATATACCAGTATGTTCGCTAACCTACTGGCATTCGTTTCAATAAAAAAAAGGAGAAACAAGATGACAACTGCAAAAGAATATATCCAAAGCACTTTCGAAACCGTAAAAGCTCGTAACGGCCATGAAGCAGAATTCCTTCAAGCTGTTGAAGAGTTCCTCAGCACTTTGGAACCTGTATTTGAAAAACATCCAGAATACATTGAAGAAAATATCTTGGCTCGCATTACTGAGCCAGAACGCGTGATTTCTTTCCGTGTTCCTTGGGTTGACCGTGATGGAAAGGTTCAAGTAAACCGTGGTTACCGTGTTCAATTTAACTCAGCTGTCGGTCCTTACAAAGGCGGGCTTCGTTTCCACCCAACTGTGAACCAAGGGATCTTGAAATTCCTCGGATTTGAACAAATCTTCAAAAACGTCTTGACTGGCCTTCCTATCGGTGGTGGGAAAGGTGGATCTGACTTTGATCCTAAAGGCAAAACTGATGCGGAAGTGATGCGCTTCTGCCAAAGCTTCATGACTGAATTGCAAAAACACATCGGTCCTTCTCTTGACGTGCCTGCTGGTGATATCGGAGTTGGTGGACGTGAGATTGGTTACCTTTACGGACAATACAAACGCCTTCGCCAATTTGACGCTGGTGTCTTGACTGGTAAACCTCTTGGTTTCGGTGGTAGCTTGATCCGTCCAGAAGCAACTGGTTATGGTTTGGTTTACTATACAGAAGAAATGCTCAAAGCCAACGGCGACAGCTTTGCTGGTAAGAAAGTCGTGATCTCAGGTTCTGGTAATGTAGCTCAATACGCGCTTCAAAAAGCAACAGAACTTGGTGCAACTGTCATCTCTGTCTCTGACTCAAACGGTTACGTCATCGACGAAAACGGTATTGACTTCGACCTTCTTACAGACGTGAAAGAAAAACGTCGTGCTCGTTTGACTGAATACGCTGCTGAAAAACCAACTGCTACTTACTATGAAGGATCTGTATGGACTTACGCTGGTCACTATGATATCGCTCTTCCATGTGCGACTCAAAACGAGATTAACGGTGAAGCAGCAAAACGCTTGGTTGCTCAAGGCGTAAAAGTTGTTTCTGAAGGAGCCAACATGCCTAGCGACCTTGAAGCCATCAAAGTCTACAAAGAAAACGGCATCCTTTATGGACCTGCTAAAGCTGCCAATGCTGGTGGGGTAGCTGTATCTGCTCTTGAAATGAGCCAAAACAGCCTCCGTCTTTCATGGACACGTGAAGAAGTGGATGGTCGTTTGAAAGACATCATGACCAACATCTTCAACACTGCTAAAACAACTGCAGAAACTTACGGACTTGGTAAAGATTACCTTGCAGGTGCCAACATCGCTGCCTTTGAAAATGTCGCAAACGCGATGATTGCACAAGGTCTTGTATAATCAATCGATATTTTTCTTTGAGACCTTCGGGTCAAAGCCTCTCAACTCCTGAAAGCATTCTGTTTCAGGAGTTTTTTTGTAGCTACTGATCTCTTTAAGGACAATTGGTCCCAAGGGAAGAAAATCATTTTTAAAGAAAGGAATCTTGACCATCATTAGTGGTAAGAGATTTAAGCCATCTCTTTTTCTGTATCTTTTTCTAAAAAAATTTTATTTTTTTTACTTTACCCCCTTGCATTTTTAATAAATTAGTATTAAACTATAGCAAAAGGAGGTGCGCTTATGTTTCATTTTGCTCAAGACAAGTCAACTACCATTGAGTTCCTTAAGTCTGAATTGATGCAACTGCTTTCTAATATGCGTCAGGAGATTGCAGCAAGCCGTCAAGCACAGACTTGTACTGCTTGCCAGCATATCCAACACTGCATTAACAAGATCCAAAGGGCAAAAAGTTCCGTAGCCATAGCCCTCACCATCGAATCACTGGATCTTGAAATCACTGCACTATTGCGCAAGCAATTATTGATCTTACCACCTAAAGCTCGAAAGATTTGGGATCAGATTAAATATTTGGATGACAAATACTGCCACTTAAGATCGTAACATCGATTAAAAAGAGAGTGGGACAGAAATCGGTAATTCGTTAGAATTCGATTTCGTCGTCCCAACTCCGCACAGTTGAGTAGGACTGTAAAAGCTGATGAAATCAGCGTAGTAGAGCTCACTCAACCACTGCGTCTTGCTCGACAATCCAAAAACAATTAAGAGGCTAGGACTTTTGTCCCAGCCTCTTTTTTACATGATTCCGTTATTTCCTGTTGGAAGGTTGATTCCTGCTTCCATCAAGGCATCATGATAGAGTTTATAGTAAGTATGATAAACAGTAACCTGGGTTCCATTTTGAGCGGTCATAGCAATACGGAAGGAATAGCGACCATTTTTTTCGATCTGTGGGCCTAAAATGGTAGGGCCTGTCAATACTTCTGGATGCTTGTCTTGTTGAGACTGATTGACCTGAGCAATCACCTGATAGATCTTGTCGAGATCTGTATTCGCATCTAGCGGAATATCCACCAGCACGCGCATATCTCCACGCGAGAGGTTGCTGACAACAGTGATATTGCGGTTTGGGACAAAGTGGAGACTCCCGTCAAAATCACGTACTTGAGTTGTCCGAATTCCCACACTGCTTACGATGCCTGCAATATTAATAGAACCATTGGTAAGTCGGACATTGTCCCCCACATCCAGCTGGCGTTCTAATAGGATAAAGAAACCATTGACCAAATCGGAAAGGAAGCCCTGGGCTCCCATCCCGATAGCCACCCCAGCAATCCCAGCACCAGCCAATAGACTAGAGACTGGAAGACCCAGGATCGACAAAATCCAGTAAATCAAGATAAAATACAAGCAGTAGTTTAAGAGACTCTCTACTAAACGGAGAATGGTTTTTTTACGGGCTTCATCCTGCACCGTATACTTAAAAGAAGGGGTTAATATCCGCTTGACCAGGCTATGGATGACCTTTTTAGCGATGAAAAATAAGAGAAAGACAAAAATCAGGGAGATGCATTTTGAAATTAGGTCATCAAAAATCTTTGTCCAGTCTATTTTACTGAAATAACGTTGGAAAGCTTGACTCATTTATTCGGGCCTTTCTAACAAAGAATAGTATGATTATATCAAATATTCGGAAATAAGGCTATTTTTTTCTAAATTGCATTGCTTTTACCCCCTAACTATCGTATAATATTCCTTAACTATTTTTTTAGGGGGTCTCGTATGATTCATCGGCTGATTACCACTTGGAATAAAACCAACCTCATGAAGCGGATCGCAATCGGGATTGTACTTGGAGTCATCCTAGCACTTATCTTCCCGAAAGCAACTGCTATTGGACTTTTAGGAGAGTTCTTCGTCGGAGGACTCCGTGCCATCGCACCACTGCTGGTCTTTGCGCTCGTCGCAAATGCTCTCTCCCAACATCAAAAAGGGACAGAGACCAATATGAAAAAGGTCATTATCCTCTATCTCCTAGGAACCTTTGCGGCAGCCTTTATTGCTGTCTTGGTCAATTATCTCTTCCCAATCACCATTACCTTAACTGGGAAAGCGGCCGAAGGCTCCTCTCCAAATGGAATTGGCGAAGTCATTAGTAATCTCTTGCTCAAGATCGTCGACAACCCTGTCAATGCCTTGCAACAAGCCAACTACATTGGGATCCTTTCTTGGGCAACTGTCTTTGGAATTGCCATGAGAGAAGCCAGTGAACATAGTAAAGACCTCTTGCAAACCCTAGCAGATATCACATCAAAAATTGTCGAGTGGATTATCAACCTAGCTCCTTTTGGGATCTTGGGCTTGGTCTATACGACGATCGCCGGCCAAGGACTCAGCGCACTGAGAAACTATGGAATTCTCTTGCTAGTATTGGTGGGAACGATGGCTTTTGTCGCTCTGGTCATCAATCCTTTGATTGTTTTCATGATGATCCACAAGAACCCTTATCCCCTTGTTTGGAAATGTCTTCGCGTCAGTGGGGTGACAGCCTTCTTCACCAGAAGCTCAGCGGCGAACATTCCTGTCAATATGCGCCTTTGTGAAGAGCTGGGTCTCAATCCAGATACCTACTCTGTTTCTATCCCTCTTGGATCGACCATTAACATGGCAGGTGCAGCGGTAACCATCAATACCTTAACCCTTGCAGCAGCCAATACTTTAGGGATTCAGGTTGACTTTGGAACGGCGCTTATCCTCAGTGTTGTGGCAGCTATCTCAGCCTGCGGGGCATCCGGAGTTGCGGGAGGATCTCTCCTTCTGATCCCTGTTGCTTGTAGCCTCTTTGGCATTAGCAATGACTTGGCCATGCAAGTCGTCAGTGTCGGCTTTATCATCGGGGTCATTCAAGACTCTTGCGAAACAGCCCTCAACTCATCAACAGATGTACTCTTCACAGCAGTCGCTGAGATGAGTAGCTGGCCAAAAGAAAAACGCTATTAAAAGATCCTATCTCAAATAGACAATAAAACCCAGACCTCGCGATCTGGGTTTTATTATTTCTTAAAGTAGCCTTTACTTTCTTTGATAATGACTGGGGAGAGGGCCAAGAGCGCAATCAAGTTGGGTAGAGCCATAAGCCCATTGACGATATCTGCAATCACCCAGACCAGATCTAATTTTAGGAAACCGCCTAGTCCAACCATTAAGACAAAGAAGATCCGGTAGAAATTGATATGTTTGACACCAAACAGGAATTCGAAACACCGTTCTCCGTAGTAAGACCATCCAAGAATGGTCGTTGTCGCAAACAGCACCAAGCACAGCGTTAAGATAATGCCTCCAACTGGGCCAAAGACACCTGTAAACGTATCCTGAGTCAAGGTACTCGTGCTGCCCTTCGCCATCCACTCACCTGATACCAGAAGAGACAGCCCTGTCAAACTACAGATGATAATGGTATCAATAAAGGTCCCTGTCATCGAGATCAAGCCCTGCTCGACAGGTTCATTGGTCTTCGCAGCAGCTGCTGCAATGGGGGCCGATCCAAGGCCCGATTCATTGGAGAAGACACCACGCGCCACCCCTTTTTGGATGGCCATTTTGACCGTTGCTCCTGCAAAACCTCCCATGGCTGCAGTCCCTGTGAAGGCACCTGAAAAGACCGATTTTAAGGCTGGAAGCAATTGGTCTAGATGCAAGGAAATGATCGTGACAGTCGCAAAGATATAGGCAGCAGCCATAAAAGGAACCACTTTTTCAGAGACTTTGGAAATCCAGTGAATCCCACCAAAGATAACGGTCGAAACCACCAGAGCAATCACTACGCTAGCCACTTCTGGAGCCGTTCCAAAACTCGCTTGGAGGGATCCCGTAATGGAATTGACCTGGGTCATAGTTCCGATCCCAAAGAGGGCCACTAGAACTCCTGCAACCGCAAAGAAAATAGCTAGCGGTCGCCACTTCTCTCCCATTCCGTGAAGAATGTAGTACATGGGACCACCCGAAATAAGGCCATTGTCATCCTTGGTCCGATAACGAATGGCTAAGAGCCCTTCTGCGTACTTGGTCGCCATTCCAAAGAAGGCCGCCATCCACATCCAAAAGAGGGCCCCTGGGCCACCTGTCTGAATCGCTGTCGCTACCCCTACAATATTCCCTGTCCCTACTGTGGCAGCTAGAGCTGTCGCTAGGGCTCCAAAACTCGAGATATCCCCATGCCCCTCATCTTCTGTAAAGATGAGGCGAAAAGCTTTTGGAAGGTAGCGTATCTGAAGCAAGCCCAAGCGAAGGGTCAGGTAGATCCCTGTCCCTACCAAGAGCACCAAAAGCGGGGCGCCCCATACTAGGTTATCGAGTTGCTGAAAAAACTGCAATATATGATCCATTCTCTGTCTCCTTTTTATCGACCGCTCGACAGAAATGAGAAAAAGAAAGAGTACATGACAAACATGTACTCTGGTCCTGCTTAAAATAGGGGACTTCCCCTATTCTTCGCTCTGTCCTTTTACCTGAGAGTTTGAGTAGATGCATCCTCTACCTTGCCCCTTCGGTGCCATTTCTGGTCTCTCCAGAGTTCCGTCCATTCACAGTCACTCACGCTCCTGCGAACTTCATTCGGTCGTATGTAATTTTCTCTATTTTAATCGATTTTCAAAACTTTGTCAAAGATTAATGAAAATATCTTGCAAGATTTCTGCAAATGCACGGTTTTTAATCACTCAAGGAGAAGTGATTGGTCATGAGGTTGCTAGCATCTAGCAAAATCTTGTCTAAGAGTTGATCTGTCGCTTCCTGGATTTGATCACTCATGGCTTGGTTTTCCGCCTCAAAATCAACGGTTTCACCTGCTGCAAGGGCACGATCGACTTTATTGATGCGCGCGTGTCCCCAAGCCATTGTCGATTCTTGGTAGTCATCTAGATCCCCAACATGGTGAGCATAGTGAGGATCTGCTAGTCCTGCAATAATCCGGTTAGCCCAGTAAAAGGAATTAGTCGTGACTTTAGCTGTCGTATTGGCAAAGTAGTCTGGCGTTGTATCCACTTGGGTAAAGAAAGGGACAGCTGTGTTGTATGGCATGGAGCCGTAAGAAAGCCATTGGATGCCTGTCGTTTCCTGTGGTTTATTGGGACGCAATTGAAGAATCGCTGTCTGACTGGTCCGGTTGATCCCGATTGTCCGGAAGGTCCGCTGACTTACCTGATCTCCTTCTGGTCCATATGGATCGTAGATGGTATCTTGGTAGTGGTTGCTCAAGACATATTTGACATCTTCAATCGTCACCTTGCGATAGGGCTTTTGACACCAAGGAATCTCAAAATTCCGTGGATCCTGCTCGATTTCAGGATTTAGGAAACGCTGGATGGCCCAAGCCCGCGGTGTATTGTAGTGGCGGTCCTTGTCTTTTTGGCTACCAAAAGCATAGCGTGGATTGAAACCTTTGCCTTTTTGATCCAGAATCAAATGGTGCTCTGCGACAAAGTTCTCAAGATCTGGGTCACAGAGAAACTCGTCTGGATTTCCAAATTCAAAATAATCACTTCCCAGTTGGTTCGGGTTGGTCACATAGGCATCATCTGGGACACGGCGTGCCATCCAGTGGTGACCTCCGATGGTTTCCAACCACCAGATTTCATGGACATCTGAAATAGCAATCCCATTAGACTCATAGGTTCCGTACTCTTCTAAAATCTTTCCGAGACGCAAAACCCCTTCGCGGGCAGTCTTGACATAAGGCAAGACCAAGGTCAGCATGTCTTCCTCACCGATGCCACTCTCTACAAGAGGATCTGCCCCTAGCACACGGCTATTGGTCGTAATGGTCTCTGTTTCACTCATGGCAACATTATAGACATTGATCCCAGCTTCTCCCCAGATCCCGTCCTTAGGAATGGCATCTGGAACTGCTGTATAGCGAACTGGATTATCTGGTAAGTCAATCTCAAAAGTGGATAAGACAGACTTGTAATGACGCGGTTGATCTTCTGGTTTGACCACGATCCATTTCTTAGGTGTAAAGGCCCCATTTTGAGAATCCTCTGTCCGTGCTACAATCGTTGAACCATCATAGCTAGCATTTTTTCCGACTAGAATCGTTGTACACGAATCTGCACTTTCACGTTTACGCATGCGTATCCTCCCAAATCATTCATTGCCTTTATTATAGCACTTTTAAAAAGAAGGACCTACTGAAAATCAGATTTAAAAGCGAATCCTTTTCATCGGCTCTCAATCATTTTCATGATGTCAGATGTAAAAAAACCTAGCTGATAAACAGCAAGATTTTAGAATGTAGATAAAATTTTTACTTAAAACAACTTAACTGATATAGAATAATTAAAACTGATACATACTAATAGGCTCATTCAAACATACACTGAAACTTTCCGCCGTGAGAAAAGTGTCTGAAACACAATTGTTTCAGACACTCGGAAGTTTTGAGACCTTAGGCTCAAAACTAAGTCATGGAACTTCTTCGAAGTTCGCTGACGTCCGTACTCACCTAAGGAAAGTTGCTAAGATAGCTTTTTCTTTAATCTGAATCTAGCTGATAAACAGCTAGGATTCGATTAGCCTTTAAACGTGACAATAGTTGCACCGCTTCCACCTGCATTTTGTGGGGCATATTCAAAACTCTTGACATGCTTGTTGCGGCGGAGGTATTTGGTCACCCCTTCACGGATGACCCCTGTCCCAATCCCGTGGATGATATCGACTTGGGCCATGTTGTTGAGCAGAGCCTGATCGATAAAACCATCTAGCTCTTGCATGGCCTCTTCATAGCGTTTTCCACGGAGGTCCAGACGCGCTCTCGGCCCGCTCGTGTTTGAGCGCTTGACGACATTCACCTGGCGTTTCTTAGGTTGAGCCGCTTCTTTTTCAACCTTGATAAGGTTGAATTCTTTTTCTTCCAAGGTCATCTTGATCAAGCCGACTTGCGCCTCCCAGCGCCCATCTTTGAGTTGCTTGACTAGGGTTCCGCGTTGCCCATAGCTGATAACCAGGATTTCATCTCCGACCTTAGGAGCACGCGCCTTCTTGGCTTTTTTCAAGACCTTATTTTTAGAAAGATCGACGGTCTCAGGAGCTAGTTTTTTCAACTGAGCCTTGGCTTCAATGATCTCATGCGGTTTTAACTGAGATTTGGCGTGAAGACCTTGAAGGATGCGGTCACTCTCTGAAAGAGCTAGATCCACAATTTCCTTGGCTTCTTCTCTTGCCTTATTGAGCTCAGTTTCCCTCTCCCGAGTCAATTCGTTATAGAGCTTGCGAAGAGCGCGATTGAATTTGAGATTTTCTTGCTCCACTTCTTGAATGGTATCCAAGCGCTTGCGACTCTCTAAGGTCTGCGCCTCCAGTTTTTCAATAATCTGATTTACATCATTGTCCGTATTGGTCATCTTCATGGCATCCTGGATAATGGTCTCAGACAAGCCCAAACGGCGGGCGATCTCAAAAGCATTGGAGCGACCAGGAACTCCTTGCATAAAGCGATAGGTCGGGCGCAGACTCGTTGTGTCAAACTCCATGCTAGCATTTTGCACCCCATCAGTCTCAATTCCATAAGCCTTGAGCTCTGGATAGTGGGTTGTCGCCATGGTCTTAATCCCGCGTAACCGCAGGTCTTCTAAGATGGCAATGGCAAGGCCAGCCCCCTCTTGGGGATCGGTTCCAGCACCCAACTCATCTAGAAGGATCAAGGAGGCTGTATCCACTTGATTTAAAATAGACACAATATTGGTCATATGACTGGAGAAGGTCGACAAGCTCTGCTCGATGGATTGCTCATCGCCAATATCGGCAAAGACCTGTGAGAAGATGCCCACACGACTACCTGGATCTGCTAGGATGGGAAGACCAGACTGGGCCATGATTTGCGCTAGTCCCAGCGTTTTTAGCGTGATGGTTTTCCCCCCTGTATTGGGACCGGTAATCACGATTTCTGTCAAGTCCTCGGTAAAATGCAGGTCATTCGCGACGGCATTCTCAATCAAGGGATGACGCACTTGCAAGAGCTGAATCGAGCGATTGTTGGTCACTTCTGGGACCACTGCCTTGAAATCGCGCATAAATCGATACTTGGCCTTGATCAAGTCCAAGTGTCCAATAATCCAGGCATTATTTGCAATTTCTGCTGCATGAGGGCGCAGGGTGTCAGATAATTCCTCCAGAATCTGAATGATCTCATACCGCTCATCAGCTCTATGATTGGCAATTTCTTCATTGAGATTAACCACTGCACGAGGCTCGATATAAACTGTATTCCCACTGGCAGAGATATCATGAACCACCCCTGCAATGCGGTTTCGATAGGTGTTTTTTACAGGCAGGACATTTCGCCCATTTCGACTAGCAACTACAGCATCCGCCAACATATCGGCCTTACTTTTCAACAGGTCTTGCAGAATCTCTCTGACCTGGTGTTCATTTTCCTGGATGCGGCGACGGATTTTAGCCAATTTTTCACTGGCAAAAGACTCGACAAAGCCTCCTTCGTTGATAGCTTGTAGCCCTCCTTGTAAGCGGGGCAAATCCACCAAGTTGTCAAAGAGGCGATGGAGCCTTTCCAAACGGACATTTTCCAAGTTTTCGTAAAAATCCTTGAGCTCATGTGTCACTCGAAGAACTGCTTTTAAAGCCAGTAATTCATCGATATTGAGGGCCGCCTCCATCTCCAAACGCTTGGTCACTGGACGGACATCTTGGATGGTCGATACTGCAAAGCGTGAATCTTCCAAGAGGATCTGCTCCATATCCTCTAGCTCCATAAAGGCCGTTTCGATGCTTTCTTTTTTATCAGTTGGAGTAAGGACTGCTAGCTCCATCTCCCCTTGCTCTGTCTGTAAATAGGGTTCAAAGAGCTGCTTGACCTTGTCAAACTCCAGAATATCTAAGATTTTTTTGTTCATTTTTCTCCTACAAAAAAAGTGAGCGTACGTCCTTGAGTCGTACTTGTCTCACTCCTTTCTTCCTGTCTTGCTCCTTAAGCCCCGACAATCGCAGTTACCCACAAATTGTGGAACAGACTGGAACTAATCGGAGTATGAAGGATGATAAAGCGGATCAAGCCGCTTGCATTTAGTCTATTTTGGATGGAAGCCATGGGAACAGTTGAAAGGACGGTTAAGCCCATCTGGATGACCAAGAGAGTTATCACCACTGCGATCACACCTGCTCCAATTTGATACTTGCGCTCCTCCAGTTTTTCTGGCTGGGGGAACAAGTGCATAAAGATTCCAATCACACGGCCGATTAAATAAACAACCGCAAAAATCGCCACATAGGCCAGACCTGCATAAAAAATTTCATCTAACTGAAACAAGTAGTGATTGGAATAAAAATAATTCACCGATTCTTGGGTCGGACTTGAAAAAGGGACCCATAGAGATAAAATCTTAGCCAAGCTCTTGTAACTAGCACCTGCAATCAAGAGGGCCAAGATGGTCACTAGAAAATAGTAGGCTTGCAGAATAATCCCTCTTGCAAAGCCAATATAAAAGCTCCATGCCAAAATCAATAAGATTAAGAAAGTTAACATGTATCTCCTCTTATTTGGATGATTTATCCTTTAAGTCGTCTAAAGCTTTGCGACGAAAATCATCTAATTCTGTTTCTTTGTCGTCAAACTCAATCTCTCGATTCAGTTGCATAGACAAACTATTTACTGCCAATAAAATGGCGATGGTTTCATCGTCAGCCTCCGGCATTTGTTCTTTAATTGCTTGGTATTTTTCTCTTGCAACACGTTCGACTTCTTCCATAAACAAATTATCATGGTTGGTTGTTAAAGTGAGCGCTTTGTTTCCAAATGTAAATTTATATCTATTTAAGCTCGCCATAAAAATCACCTCACGGTATTATATCAAAAAAGGGGCGCTTTGTCAGTAGCAAAGGCCCTCTTCAAGGCGATTTTCTTAAGGGATTCTTTCTTTCTTTTTGCTCCCTCTCTCCCTGAATTTGTGGTACAATAGTGGTTATGGAAAGTATGACACTCACTCCAACACAGGAGCAAATCCTTGATTTTGTCCATACCTATCGCAGTTCTCTCACTCAAAGCAATAACCCACATATGGATTATTTCTTTCGACTAGAGGGAGCGACCGTTTCGATCTACAAGTCTGGAAAGGTCCTGCTCCAGGGCAATGACCTCACTCCTTACCTGACCTTTTTCGGGCAAGATGCTGGGAACCTTAAGCGTTCTACTTCATCTGCACGACAAGATCTAGCCATGATCGGAACCGATGAGGTCGGAAACGGCTCTTATTTTGGTGGACTCACCGTTGTCGCATCCTTTGTGACACCTGACCAGCACGACTGGCTCAAAAAGCTCGGTGTTGGAGATTCGAAGACCTTGGATGATCGAAAAATTCAGCAGTTGGCTCCCCTTCTTGAGGAAAATATTCAGCACCAAGCACTCTTATTGTCTCCAAAGAAGTATAATGAAGTGATCGCTTCTGGTTACAATGCTGTTTCGGTCAAGGTAGCCCTACACAATCAGGCCATCTATCTTCTGTTAAACAAAGGAGTTCAGCCTGAACGTATTGTGATCGATGCCTTTACGACTCCCAAAAATTTCCAAAAATATGTAAAAGCTGAAAAAAATCAGGTCACGCAAACCATTGATTTGGAAGAAAAAGCTGAAGGCAAGTACTTAGCTGTTGCAGTTAGCTCCATCATCGCCCGCAATCTCTTCCTACAAAATCTGGAAGATCTGGGCAAGGAACTAGGCTTTAATCTCCCAAGTGGAGCAGGAGCTAAGTCCGATCAAGTAGCGGCTAAATTGCTCCAGTCTTATGGGATGAAGGCTCTGGATTATTGTGCCAAACTCCATTTTAAAAACACAGAAAAAGCAAAGAAATTACTAGAAAGATAAGTTATGTCAAAAAGAAGTTCAAAACAGAAATCGAGCTCACCAGTGGTGAGATTCCTTAAAGAATGGGGCCTCTTCAGCATTATCGTTGGTCTCATCATTGCCTCTCGCATTTACCTCTGGGCTCCGGTCAAGGTGGATGGCCATTCGATGGATCCTACCTTAGCTGATAGCGAGTACCTTCTTGTGGTCAACCATCTCTCGATCGATCGCTTCGACATTGTCGTTGCTAGCGAAAAAGACGACGACGGCAAAACCAAGGAAATTGTCAAACGGGTCATCGGTCTTCCTGGAGATACCATCCAGTATGACAACGATACCCTCTATATCAATGGAAAGAAAACCGATGAGCCCTATTTAAAAGACTACATCGCTCGCTTCAAAAAAGATAAATTGCAATCGACCTACACTGGAAAAGGGTTCGAAGAAAATGGAGAACTCTTCCGCCAATTGGCCAATACAGCCCAAGCCTTTACGGTAGACAAGGATGGCAATACAAAATTCACCTTGAAGTTACTGGACAATGAATACCTCTTACTTGGAGACGACCGGATCGTTTCAAAAGATAGCCGTCAGGTCGGAGCTTTCAAAAAAGAACAAATCAAAGGGCAAGCCGTCTTTAGACTTTGGCCTATCTACCCCTTCAAAACGTATTAGTATAGATTAACAGACTGAGGCTGAGACAAGTATGTCCCAGCCTTGCTTTATAAAAAGGAAAGAAATGATGGAATATTATTTTTCTGGTACTATTGAGCGCATTATTTTTGAAAATCCCAGTAGTTTTTTTCGAATCCTCCTGCTCGACATTAGCGATACCGATGCCGAAGACTTTGATGATTTTGAGATTATTGTGACGGGCACCATGGCAGATATCATGGAAGGCGAAGACTACACCTTCTGGGGGGAGCTGGTCCATCATCCTAAATACGGAGAACAGCTCAAAATCAGTCGCTATGAACGGGCTAAACCCTCTAGCAAGGGCTTAGTGAAGTATTTTTCCAGCGATCACTTCAAGGGAATCGGTCTCAAAACGGCTCAAAAAATCGTGGACCTATATGGCGACAACACCATCGATAAAATTCTTGAGGCTCCTGAAAAATTAGAAGAAATCGCAGGCCTCTCCAAGAAAAACCGCTTGGCTTTTGTGGACAAGCTCCGTCAGAATTATGGAACAGAACGCATTCTCGCCCAACTAGCTAATTTCGGAATTCCCAATAAATTGGCCTTTCAGATCCAAGATTTCTACAAAGAAGAAACGCTCCAAATTGTGGAGCAACAGCCCTACCAATTGGTGGAAGATATCCAAGGCATGGGCTTTAAAATCGCGGACCAATTGGCCGAAGAGCTTGGCATTGCCAGTGACGCCCCTGAACGTTTCCGTGCGGGGCTGATTCACAGCCTCTTTAGTTATTCTATCGAGACAGGAAATACCTATATCGAAGCCAAGGACCTCTTACGCTACACTATTGATCTCTTAGAATCTGCACGACCAGTAGAATTGGATCCTTCCACTGTCGCCCAAGAATTAGGCTACCTCATCGAGGAAGACAAGGTCCAAAACATGGATACTAAGATTTTTGACAACAGCCTCTTCTTTGCGGAGGAAGGGATTCGCAGTCACATCGGTCGATTGTTGGAAAAAGGAAAGCAAGCTTCATTTGAAGCTGAGAAAATCAACCAGGCTATTGCGCAAGTTGAAAAAGATTTGGGGATCCACTACGATGCCATTCAAAAAGAGGCCATTCACCAAGCCATCCAAAACAAGGTCTTTATCCTCACTGGGGGACCGGGGACAGGAAAGACCACGGTTATCAACGGGATGATTAGTGTCTATGCCCAACTCCACCAGTTGGATCTTCGGAAGAAACAAGACCTGCCGATCCTCTTGGCTGCCCCAACGGGACGGGCTGCTCGGCGCATGAATGAACTGACAGGACTTCCGAGTGCTACCATCCACCGCCATTTGGGGATGACAGGAGATGATGACACCAGCCACTTAGAGGACTATCTGGACGCCGACTTTATCATTGTGGACGAATTTTCCATGGTTGATACCTGGCTGGCCAATCAATTGCTCAGCAATATCGCAACCGATACCAAACTCTTGATTGTGGGAGATGCAGACCAATTACCATCTGTCAGTCCTGGTCAGGTCTTAGCTGATCTCTTGCAGATCCCAAGCATCCCTCAGACCAAACTCGAACATATTTTCCGACAGAGTGAAGATTCGACCATTGTCTCCCTGGCAGGAGACATTCGCCAGGGTAAACTTCCCCATGACTTCACGGAACGAAAAGCCGACCGCTCATACTTCGAAGCTGGAAGCGAACATATCCCTAAGATGATTGAACAGATCACCTCTGCTGCCCTTCGCAGTCAGATCCCGGCTCAAGATATCCAAGTCTTAGCTCCTATGTACAAGGGCCAGGCCGGTATTGACAATATCAATACACTCATGCAAGACCTTCTCAATCCAGCTGTCAAAGATCAGGTCGTCTTTGACACGCCAGACTGCCAATACCGTGATGGGGATAAGGTCATCCATCTGGTCAACGATGCGGAAAGCAATGTTTTTAATGGAGATATTGGCTACATCACAGACCTTCTACCAGGAAAATATACAGAATCCAAGCAAGATGAATTGACCATTCAATTTGATGGCAATGAAATCGTCTACCCGCGCAATGAATGGTACAAAATTCGCCTAGCTTACGCCATGAGTATTCACAAATCGCAAGGAAGCGAATTTCCTGTGGTGATTTTACCCATTACTAATCAAAGCCACCGGATGTTGCAACGTAATTTGATCTATACCGCCATCACGCGCTCAAAGAGCAAGCTGATTCTCTTAGGAGAATACAGCGCCTTTGATTACGCTACTAAAAATACCGGTACTGCACGTAAGACCTACTTGGTGGAGCGCTTCAAGGACCTGGATGGAGGCGCAGACACCAAAGACTCTTCTTCAGCCGTTACCACAGCTTCTGCTACAGTCGAATCTGCACGAAGGAAGGAAGAAACTGTTGAAAGGAAGGCTGATCTTGACGAACCGACTGTCTATCGACTGACTGAAGACAATCTCCACACCATCTCGCCTATGATTGGACTAACAGAAGAAGAGATTGCAGCCTTTTTTGATATCAAAAAAGACGACTAGTGAATAGACTAGTTGTCTTTTTCTTCCTCTACCAGAGGCAGCTCAGTATGATCAACAAAGTTAGTCATGGTGACCCCCAAGAGGCGAATTCCCATATTTGTCGACTCAATCTCTTGGAAAATGTGACGCGCTGAACGATTGATGCGCTCAGCATCTCGCGTTGGCTCCGTCAAGGTGATGCGCTTAGTCAAGGTGGTAAAGTCTCCATAGCGCACTTTTAAAACCAAGGTCTTTCCTTGCTTACCATGTTTTTCCAGCGATTGGGCCACCTTACTGGACAGATTGGTAATTTCTTCTAAAATATCATCTTCTGCATAAAGGAGCTTGCGGTAGGTCCGCTCTTTTCCGATCGACTTCCGGATTCGATGATTTTTGACAGGGCTATTGTGAATCCCTCGCGCCTTTCGAAAGAGATCATAGCCAAAGCGCCCAAACCGATCGATCAAGGTCATCTCCGGAATATCCAACAGATCGGCACCAGTATAGACCCCCATCTCGTGTAGACGCTCCACTGTCTTTTTTCCCACCCCATGAAATTTGGCAATGTCCATCTGGCCCAGAAAATCCTCAGCATCCTCCGGCAAGACCACCGTCAAACCACGGGGTTTCTGATAGTCACTTGCCATCTTGGCCAAAAACTTATTATAAGAGACCCCTGCAGAGGCTGTCAGATGTAGTTCCTCCCAGATAGCGTGCTGGATCAAGCGGGCGATTTTGACAGCTGATTTGCTCTGAATTTTATTTTCCGTCACATCCAGATAGGCTTCGTCAATACTCATTGGCTCTATGAGATCCGTATAGCGCCTAAAAATCTCACGAACTTGCTCGCCCACTTCTCGGTATTTTTCATAATTCCCAGAAATAAAGATTGCTTTGGGGCAGAGTTCCAACGCTTCTTTGGAACTCATAGCCGAGTGGATCCCGTATTTTCGAGCTTCATAGTTGCAGGTCGAGACCACCCCTCTTCCCCCTGACTGTCGAGGGTCCTGGCCAATCACAAGCGGTTGGCCTTTCAAACTAGGATTGTCTCTTTCTTCGACAGCAGCAAAAAATGCATCCATATCAATATGAATGATCTTACGACTTGTATCGTTCACTAATGGAAATATCAGCATTTTTCGCCCTCCTTTTTCTATTATAAAAATAAAATTTCGGAATTGCAAAAATCGACATTCACCCAATTCTTGGAAATTGATGGAAATAATTTTCGGTTTTCAAAAATATAGTACAGTATAACAAGAATCTAAAAACTGTATTATAAAAGAATCTGTCATTTTCCGCGATTCTTCTTTGTGTAACCGATTTCTGTATGGTATACTACTAGTGTAAATGCAACAGATGTAGTTGCTAGAAAGACAAATAGAGGAAAATACAAATGGTTGTTAAAACAGTTGTTGAAGCACAAGATATTTTTGACAAAGCTTGGGAAGGCTTCAAAGGTGAAGATTGGAAAGAAAAAGCAAGCGTTTCTCGCTTCGTTCAAGCTAACTACACACCATATGATGGAGATGAAAACTTCTTAGCTGGTCCAACTGAACGTTCTCTTCATATCAAGAAAATTGTTGAAGAAACGAAAGCTCATTATGAAGAAACTCGTTTCCCATACGATACACGCCCAACTTCTATCGCTGATATTGATGCTGGATACATCGACAAAGAAAACGAAGTGATCTTCGGTATCCAAAACGATGAGTTGTTCAAATTGAACTTCATGCCTCGTGGTGGTATCCGTATGGCGGAAACTACTTTGAAAGAAAATGGCTATGAACCAGATCCAGCTGTTCATGAAATCTTCACTAAATATGTTACAACTGTAAACGATGGTATTTTCCGTGCTTACACTACAAACATTCGTCGTGCACGTCACGCTCACACTGTAACTGGTCTTCCAGATGCATACTCACGTGGACGTATCATCGGGGTTTATGCTCGTTTGGCTCTTTATGGTGCTGACTACTTGATGGCTGAAAAAGCAAACGACTGGAATGCGATCACTGAAATCGACGAAGAATCAATCCGTCTTCGTGAAGAAGTAAACCTTCAATACCAAGCACTTAAAGAAGTTGTTAAATTGGGTGACCTTTATGGTGTAGATGTACGTCGTCCTGCCTTCGATACAAAAGAAGCGATCCAATGGACAAACATCGCCTTCATGGCTGTCTGCCGTGTGATCAACGGTGCTGCTACTTCTCTTGGACGTGTGCCAATCGTTTTGGATATCTATGCTGAACGTGACTTGGCTCGTGGTACTTACACTGAGTCTGAAATCCAAGAATTCGTTGACGATTTCGTTATGAAATTGCGTACTGTTAAATTTGCTCGTACAAAAGCTTACGACCAATTGTACTCAGGTGACCCAACCTTCATCACAACTTCTATGGCTGGTATGGGGAACGACGGACGTCACCGTGTTACTAAGATGGACTTCCGTTTCTTGAACACTTTGGACAACATCGGTAACTCTCCAGAACCAAACTTGACAGTTCTTTGGACTGACAAATTGCCATATAGCTTCCGTCGCTACTGTATGCACATGAGCCACAAACACTCTTCTATCCAATACGAAGGTGTGACAACAATGGCTAAAGACGGATACGGTGAAATGAGCTGTATTTCATGTTGTGTATCTCCACTTGACCCAGAAAACGAAGAACAACGCCACAACATCCAGTACTTCGGTGCTCGTGTAAACGTGCTTAAAGCTCTTCTTACTGGTTTGAACGGTGGTTACGACGACGTTCATAAAGACTACAAAGTATTTGACATCGATCCTATCCGTGACGAAGTTCTTGAATTCGAATCTGTTAAAGCAAACTTCGAAAAATCTCTTGACTGGTTGACTGACACTTATGTAGATGCTTTGAACATCATCCACTACATGACTGATAAGTACAACTACGAAGCAGTTCAAATGGCCTTCTTGCCAACTCACCAACGCGCTAACATGGGATTCGGTATCTGTGGATTCGCTAACACTGTTGATACCTTGTCAGCAATCAAATACGCTACAGTTAAACCAATCCGTGACGAAAATGGCTACATCTACGATTACGAAACAATCGGTGAATACCCACGTTGGGGTGAAGATGATCCACGTTCAAACGAATTGGCAGAATGGTTGATCGAAGCTTACACAACTCGTCTACGTAGCCACAAACTTTACAAAGACGCAGAAGCTACTGTATCACTTTTGACTATCACTTCTAACGTTGCATACTCTAAACAAACTGGTAACTCTCCAGTCCACAAAGGGGTATACCTCAACGAAGATGGTTCTGTGAACTTGTCTAAATTGGAATTCTTCTCACCAGGTGCTAACCCATCTAACAAAGCAAAAGGTGGTTGGTTGCAAAACTTGAACTCACTTGCTAGCCTTGACTTTGGTTATGCAGCTGACGGTATCTCACTCACTACTCAAGTTTCACCACGTGCTCTTGGTAAAACTCGTGACGAACAAGTTGATAACTTGGTAACAATCCTTGATGGTTACTTCGAAAACGGTGGACAACACGTTAACTTGAACGTTATGGACTTGAACGATGTTTACGAAAAGATCATGAGCGGTGAAGACGTTATCGTTCGTATCTCTGGATACTGCGTAAACACTAAATACCTCACTCCAGAACAAAAAACTGAATTGACACAACGTGTCTTCCACGAAGTTCTTTCAATGGATGATGCATTGAGCTAAGATTCAAGCAAATCATATAAACCAGTCGGAAACGGCTGGTTTTTTTCATCCCATCGTAAGACTATTCTGAATTTTGAAAGAGTTTAACAGCTTGCAGTATAGCGTTTGACAGCGTTTTCTCCAAGTGTTATAGTAGAGCTGTAAATAAGATAGAAGGGGTGATCCTATGTTTTTAACATTTATTTTCGCTATTATTTGGCTCTTTATTCTGATTGCACTGATCTTTTTAGCAACCCTTCTCGTCCAGGATACGACCGTGCAGCATCACCACCCGAGTTAACGAATGATAAAGCTAAACGAATAGCTCTCTAAATGGAATTCATAAGGACAAGAAACAAACTAGAATTGTCAAATTTTAGTTCTGTCTCTCGTCCTTTTTTGCTATAATAGAAACAGATTATTTAGTAAGAAGGAAATTATGGAAGAGTCAAAACAGATCAACCAAGTGATCGACGTCCTGATGTTAGCTGGAACCCTCCTTATTGAGAGTGGTTCTGAGATTCACCGGGTCGAAGATACCATGATCCGGATCGCCCATTCACAGGGAATCATCGATTGCAATGTTTTAGCGATGCCCGTCGCTATTTTCTTTTCAATTGAAAACGCCAATGTGACGCGCATGAAACGGATCTTACGGACCAATTACAACATTGAAAAAGTCTGCGATGTCAACCAGATCTCTCGTCAACTGGTTTCTGGAGAGTTGGATCTTGACCAAGCCTACCAGGCCTTGAGCGAGTTGAAAAACAAGCGTGTTCCTTATACCAATCTCCAGTTGACCATTGCGGCAACCCTTAGTGCGCCTTTCTTCTCCATCATGTTTGGTGGAAATTTCTACGATGCCATTGGAGCGGGCATTGCAACTGTCTTTGCCTTTGCTTTTTCACTTGTCGTTGATAAATATGTGCGCATTCCTTTTGCCACTGCTTTTGCGGCCGCTTTTGTCTTTGGCTTTTTGGCTCATATCTGGACGCGCTATAGTGGTTTCCCTTCTAATACCGATCTCATCATTGCCGGCTGTGTTATGCCCTTTGTTCCTGGTATTGCCATGACCAATGCTGTCCGCGATCTCATGAATTACCACCTTAACTCTGGGATGAGTAAGCTCTTTGAGACTCTCCTCATTACTCTTGCCCTTGGTGCCGGAACGACCGTCGCCCTTGTCCTGATGAAATAGAACCATGAACTTAACTGAATTTTTAATCCAAGCAGTGGCCAGTTTGATTGCCATCATCACCTTTTTAATCGTCCTAAATGTGCAACGCTCCATGCTGATTCCTGGAGGTATTCTCGGTATGGGGATTTGGCTCCTCTACTATGTACTAAAAGGGCCTACCAATGTCATCGTAGCAACTTTTATCGCGGCCATTGTCGGCTCTTGTATTAGTCAGATTTTAAGTATCGTCCTTAAGACACCTGTCGTTGTCTTTATGCTGGCTATTCTCGCACCCTTGGTTCCTGGATATATTTCCTATCGGACCACTTCCTTCTTTGTTAGTGGCCAATACCGGCAAGCAGTGACTAGCGTGAGTCTGGTTGTTATCCTGGCCTTGGTCATCTCCATCGGGATGGCTAGCGGATCTGTCGTCTTGAAACTCTACCATTCCTACCAACGCTATCAAAAAAGAAAAATGACCAATGCCAACTAGCATTGGTTTTCTAATTTTTATCTATGTAATCGCTTGCTTTATCGCTTAAAAGGAGTACAATAATAGTGGAAAAACAAATTCTTTAAAGGATGCGAGGTGCTGTAGGATGGTAAACAAGTATATCAAGTATCTTCCTTGGATGATCTTAGGAGCCTTCCCCTCCTATCAATCAGCGACTTACTATGCCCGCAATTCATTTGACTTGTTTTATCTGACCTTGAACTTTCTGATTGTGTACATCGCTTTAATCGTCTTCTACGAAAAAGTTCTAAGAGACAAATGCAAAGAACTCTTCATACGGGTCATGAGTAACCCTAAAAAAGATAGCTAAGCATCAGAGTTGAAAAGTCATCTGAGGATGGCTTTTTTATAGATTCTCTATTTTTTATTTGAAACATTGCAAAATCGGTCCCGAAAATGATTTCCTTGCTGATCTAGCTTTTTCAAGGGAGTTTTACCCTTAAATATGGTAAAATAGTAAGGAAATATACTAGTAGATATCAAATTAAAAAGAGGTTAAGAATGACAATTGGGATTGATAAGATTGGTTTTGCGACGAGCCCTTATGTCTTGCGTTTAGAAGATTTGGCCGCTGCTCGGAATACCGATCCTGAAAAATTAAGCAAAGGTCTTCTCTTAAAAGAACAAAGTATTACACCGATCACTGAAGACATTGTCACACTGGCTGCAACTGCTGCAGATGACATTTTGACAGATGAAGATAAAGAAGCGATCGATATGGTGATTCTTGCGACGGAATCTGGGATTGACCAGAGTAAAGCTGCTGCTGTTTTTGTACATGGTTTACTAGACATTCAGCCCTTTGCTCGCTCTTTTGAGATGAAGGAAGCTTGCTATGCTGCAACTGCTGCTTTGGATTATGCCAAACTCCACGTTGAAAAATTCCCGCAAAGTAAAGTCCTGGTCATTGCCAGTGACATTGCTAAATACGGAATTGGAACTCCTGGAGAACCAACACAAGGGGCTGGATCAGTTGCTATGCTGATCAGTCAAAACCCGCGTATTTTAGCTTTTAATGATGACAATGTAGCTCAAACACGTGATGTCATGGATTTTTGGCGCCCAAATTATGCAACAACCCCCTTCGTGAATGGTCTCTATTCTACCCAACAATATCTGGATTCCCTAAAAACCACCTGGGCAGAATACCAGAAACGAACAGGTCTCAACCTAAGAGACTTCGCTGCTGTTTGTTTCCATTTGCCTTATCCAAAATTGGCCCTTAAGGGCTTGAAAAAAATCTTGGATAAGTCTCTGCCAGAGGATCAAAAGGCCCAGTTACAATACAATTTTGATCAATCTATCTTATACAGCCAACGCATCGGAAATATCTATACTGCATCTCTTTTCCTAGGCTTACTATCTCTGCTTGAAAATCAACCACAACTCAAAGCTGGAGATCGGATTGCCCTCTTTAGCTACGGAAGTGGAGCGGTTGCTGAAATTTTCAGTGCCAATCTCGTTCCTGGTTTTGAGCAACTCTTAGATCACAAACGCATGGAAAAACTGGACCAACGTACGGTTCTTAGTGTTGCTGACTACGAACGACTCTTTTATGAGGAAGTAGATCTAGATCCTAGTGGCAATCAAGTGTTTGAGCCTGCTACGAATCAAACTTTTGCTTTGACAGAGATCAAGGAACACCAACGCACTTACCAGAAAGTAGAAAAATAATGGCACGATTACCAGGTTTTGCAAAACTTTCTCCCACAGAACGCATAGAGGCCTTACTGAAGGAAGGCCTCTTAACTTGGGATGAAGCACAGATCTTAAAAGAACAAAAGGGACTTCCCCTTTCTATTGCAGATCAATTGACAGAAAATGTCTTGTCGACTTTTGACTTGCCTTTTAGCCTTGCTCCTTATTTCCTGATCAATGGTCGTGACTATGTCCTTCCCATGGTCACAGAAGAGCCATCCGTGGTCGCGGCTGCCAGCTTTGCAGCCAAGCTCATCCAACGTTCGGGCGGCTTCACCACCCAGGTGCACCAGCGCCAAATGATCGGTGAGATTGCTCTGACGGATGTTGAAGACATAGAAGTTGCTAGCAGGCGCATCCTCGAAGACAAGGAAACCCTTCTTCAGCTCGCTAATGAAGCCTATCCTTCTATCGTTAATCGTGGAGGTGGAGCGAGGGATCTTTGGGTCGAAAACAAGGGGGACTTTCTTATTGTCTACTTGGCTGTCGATCCCAAAGAAGCCATGGGGGCCAATATGCTCAACACGATGCTGGAAGCTCTGACCGATCGCATCCAGGAACTCTCTGGTGGTCAGGCCTTGATGGCAATTTTATCTAACTTGGCTACTCGCTCTTTAGTGAGTGCACGGTGTGCCATCGATTTTAAAGCACTGAGTCGAAATCCTGAGGAAGCTATTGAAATTGCCCACCGGATGGAGCTAGCTAGCCAACTGGCTCAAGTGGATCCTTACCGTGCAGCCACTCATAACAAGGGAATTTTTAACGGGATTGATGCCCTGGTCCTTGCGACAGGTAATGACTGGCGGGCCATCGAAGCAGGAGCCCATGCCTATGCCGCAAAAAGCGGCCCATACAAGGGTTTGAGCCAATGGAAAAGTCAGCCGGAAGAGAAAAAACTCTATGGTGAGATCACTTTGCCAATGCCAGTTGCAACAAAAGGAGGCTCCATTGGCCTCAACCCTACGGTTCAAGTCAGCCACCGTTTGCTAGGAGAGCCTTCTGCTATTGAATTAGCCGGTATTATCGCGTCGCTCGGTTTGGCGCAGAATTTTGCTGCCCTGAAGGCCCTAGTCACCACAGGGATCCAAGCAGGACATATGAAACTCCAAGCACGCTCTCTAGCCCTTCTAGCAGGAGCTAAGGAAGAGGAAGTTCCCCGTCTGGTCAGCCAACTCCTTGAAAACAAACCCTTCAATTTAGAAAAGGCACAAACACTCTTACAAGAATTGAGAAAATGAAAGAACTAAGATATGTTTTTCGTTTTCAGATTGAAGACAATGTCATTTTTGAAACTTTCCTTAGGTGAGTACGGACGTCAGCGAACTTCTTTGAAGTTCCATGACTTAGTTTTGGACCCAAGGTTCCAAAACTCCCGAGTGCTAGAAATAATCCAATTTCTAGCACTTTTCTCACTGCGGAAAGTTTCAATGTATGTTTGAACGAGCCTACTGGTATTATCATTTTTAATTATTCTTCATCACTTAGATTGTTTTATGTAAAAAACAGTTTGTTTACATTCTAAAAGAACTAAGACCCACGTCTTAGTTCTTTTGTGTTTGTAAAGATTTTCTTATTGTTTTAAGAGTGGTAGTTCGGGCTCTTTCTTGGTATAGAGCACCACTTCGATAAAGGTCCCTACTTGGACGGCAAAGAGCAGTCCGACGAGAAGATTGATCCGATGGTCTGTTTCATAAAACGGAGAATTCCATAAGAAATGATTGGCTACTGTTGAGAGAACACACCAGAGTCCAAAGAGTTTTTCCTTTTGCTGGGTCACTTGAGACAACAAGAGGAAGACACCAACGGATACAACAGCTGTATAGAGGGCGTGTGAAGCTAACCCACCAGAAATACGGTTAATGGCCTCAGTAACGGCGGCCAATTGGCTAGTTTTTGTTTGGCGGGCAACGTACCCTAAATCCTCAATGATTTGAAAACCAAAGCCAGAGCCCAAGCCGGCAATTAGAATCGCTTTTAGATCTTTTTTGCCAACCATCAAAACTACCCAAAAGGCAACTAGAGCCTTAAAGAATTCTTCTGAGAATGGCGCTGTCAAGGCATCGGTCCACTTATTAAAGACAGTGGCATCCTTGATCACATGGCTATTCATAATATCAATCAAGCTATTACCTGAAAAGCTCAACCAGCCTGCTACGAAGGCACCCCCAAACATAGCAATCCATAAAAGATAGGTTGGGACAGACAACTGCTTGGCCAATCGTTTTGAAAAGAGATAGAGTGGGATAATAATAGCAGCTAAAACAGACAAGTTCAAGACCAAATCTCTGCCTGCAGACTGGCTAAATTCTTGTTGAGAAAGATGACCGAGTTCAAACTCCAAGCCAATTCCTGCAAATAGTAGAAAGAGATAGATCAAGGCTCTTTGAATTTTAGTCATCTTGTTTTCCTCCCTTTTGTTTCTTTGAGCGAATGAGGTAGATCACAATCGCTAGAAGGGTTGCTCCGAACAAGCCTGCTGCTAGGATGTAATCATAGTCAAAATCAACCAGATCAATCTGTTCTTCGTAAGCAGCATCTTCTTCGTCATCTAGATCTTGCAGGGCACTTTTTCCGTGCTCATCTGCCACCTTTTGTTCTGCTTCTTTTCTAATTTCTTGCAAACGTTCGAAGGTTTTCTCAGCTCTTGCCATCCCTTCTTCTGTTGCCTTCTTACTCGCTTCTTCAGGCTGAGAAGCAAGGGCAATTTGTTCCTGATCACTCAGATCTTGTTCAACCATCCACTGAGATTCCAATCGTTCCATTTCAGTACGAATCGCCCCATCTTCGAATAAATCAGGATACTTGGCTACAAGGTCATTGATTCTTGAAATGGTCCAATACCAGGAGCGGTCATTGTAATGATCCCCTAATTCTTGGTAGGCTTGATAGGTGTTGAGAATATTGCCATAGTACGGTAGATATGGAGCATTCCGCGGACTGCCCATCGACAGCCACATGGTGCCTCCACCCGCACTCGCTGGGACCTCGTCTTTCAGTTGGAAAATATGGGCCTCCATGACATTTGGATTGGAAATAGGGTATTTATAAACCGCATCAAACTCTCCTTTTTTCGGAATGCCTTTTCCATCCAACTCCATTTGATCCTGTGGTTTGTATTTGGTTCCTTCCAAACGATTGCGTTGGAGATTCATGGCATCGCGGAGAGTTAATTTCCGATCGGTTGTATGAAGAAGGTCAAAGGACGCATCGTCATATTTAACATGAGAGCTTGGGTCTAGAGATTTGATCCCCGACCAAACCCGCGAGCGATCCGCTTCTTGCAAAGGCGGATTATAGGATTGAGAAACATGGAATTTTCCATCCACTTCCTTATAGCTATTTGCGTCCTTGGCGACTGTTTCAAGATCTTTTGAAGCAATCGTACGCTCTGTATCTGATACATCTACATGACCTAAGAAGAAAGTATTTGGAAAGACTGCAAAGCGATCTTCTGGAAAGAGAATGGCCGCATATTGGTGACCGGATAGGATTTCCATATACCAGACGCCTTCTTTATCGGCAATGGTCACAATATTTCCTTCTGCAGCGCCTTTTTCTTCGACGATTTTAGCAATGAGTTCAACCCCTTCTCTTGCGGTTTTCACACTTGGGAGAACGATACTGGTCAAGCCCGATTCTGCGAGGCCATCCTCGACATAGGGATCCACTTTTTGGATCTTGTCATTTGCTGAAGCAGAGACAGTGGCAGACATGGAAACTCCATATTCATTGAATCCTGCTTCGTCAAAAATCCCCTGATCAGGGGTGACATCTGGGACTGCTGTATACTTATAGCTTATCTCTGGCAAAGGATATTGAAAACCGTTGGCGGCATCCTCAAAGATAGCCCCCTTTTTATTGTAAACCCGTTCTCTGACCACAAAGTTTTTATTATGGTTGGGCTCTAAATCTTCGGTACGCCCTACCAAGGTCGAGCCGTCGGCCGTCAGTTTCTTTCCGATGATGAACCCCGTACAGGCCTCAACAGGTTGAGCAATCAACAAAAGCGGAAGCAAGGCTGCTACAGCTGAGCGAAAATAGTGCTTCTTCATCCTAAACTCCTTTTTTAAAATGTTTTTCCTTATTTAGTATACTCTTTTACGATCCTGTTTTGCAAGCGATTCCAGCAACCGTAAAGGATTCGTAAACTATCAGAATTTTTGAGGGAAAACACTTTTTCAAAAAAAGAAAGGATTGGCTCATTTTGCCAATCCTTAGAATATAGATAAAGTCAACTTAAAAACTTTCCTTAGGTGAGTACGGACGTCAGCGAACTTCTACGAAGTTCCATGACTTAGTTTTGAACCTAAGGTTTCAAAACTACCGAGTGCTTGAAATTATCATGTTTCAAGCACTTTTCTCACGGCGGAAAGTTTTCGTATATCATGAATCATTTTAAAAATTAGAACTCTTTTATAGTTCTTTGAAGAATAACTTAACCTATTTTACTTAAAAATTAGTTCCTATACGTTTAGAGAGTGGGACAGAAATCCTAGCCTCTTAATTGTTTTTGGATTGTCAAGCAAGACGCAGTGGTTGAGTGGGCTCTACTACGCTGATTTCATCAGCTCTTACAGCCCTACTAACTGTGCGGAGGTGGGACGACGAAATCGAATTCTAACGAATGACCGATTTCTGTCCCACTCTCTTTCATTTTTTCTGTTGCTTCGCTTGCCATAATTTTCCATAGAGGAGATAGTCGACTTCTCGAAGCTCTTTCAGGTTCTGACAACCGAGCGCACAAAGGAGTAATTTAAGGTCTTCTTTCCATCCTTGGACAATAGCAATCACTTCTTCGATGCTCTTGGTCTCTACCATCTCAAGAAAAATGCGGGAAAGTCCTACGCCACGCGCTCCAAGGACCAAGGCCTTGACCATATCAAGGGGATGACGGATGCCACCACTCGCGAGGATCTCAACCTGATCTATCTGATCTTGTAACTGTAAGAGACACTGCGCAGTTGATTGTCCCCAATCATCCAGATAAGCGCGATTGCCTCCACGACGATTCTCAATATAGGCAAAACTAGTACCACCACGGCCAGAAATGTCAACGGTTTTGATCCCAGCCTCTAGTGCCAGCTGGACTGTTTTGGGATCCATACCAAAGCCCACTTCTTTCAGGACTACAGGCACAGGAAAGCCCTGCCCATAGCTCTTGAGATGGTCTTTCCAAGTGTGGAAAATCCGCTCCCCTTCTGGCATAAGCAACTCTTGCATCAGATTCACATGAACTTGAAGAAAGAGAGGTTGAAGCTCTTCCACTGTTCTTAAGCCCAAGTCTGGCTCTTTATCGAGGCCAATATTGGTCGCTAACAGAAGACGAGGGTGATCTGTTTTGACAGCGTACGATTGATCGCTCGGATCCTTCAGCCCTGCACTGTAAGAACCAGTCACAAAGAGAATCCCACAGGCTTGGGCTACTGCTGCCAACTTTTGATTGATCTCTTTAGCCCGTTTACTCCCGCCTGTCATGGCATTGATATAAAAAGGAAACTCCCAATCACGCCCTGCGAAATGGGTTGTCAAATCAATCTCCGCTAGACCCACAAGTGGGAGGGAACGGTGAATTAGCTCGATCTCATCAAAGCTATTATAGGAAGAGCTTTGCTCCAAAGCATAGCGAATATGCTGGTCTTTTCGATTTTCGCTCACGAATCTCCCATCCTTTCTTGGTAAATGACTTCAATATCCTGTTCCTTCCAGCGATCTATCAAGGTCTGAGTCTCAACTGGGTCAAAACTAAGGGCAATCCCACAGTCGCCTCCTCCAGCGCCACTGCACTTGGCACAGGCAGAAAGGCCCTCTGTCGCTTGCTGCAGGACTTTTAGAGCCTGGGTATAGATCAGATGGTTTAAGGATTTTAGGTTCTGATCTGCACGTTGGATACTGGCCTCGATCTCCTTTTGGTTTCCTTCACGGAGGCCTTTTTCAAGATTCTTCACTGCAGTTTGACTCTTCTTGAGAAAGGCTTCATTGATCGCTCCCTTGATCTGGCGGATCAAATCACTTGAAATCGCTGGTTCCTTAGTCCAACCAACCAGAAAATCATAAGAGACGGCTGGCTGGATCACTCGGATCTGATAGTTCCAATCCAGGTCTAAAACTTGTGAGAGGGGCTGGGAAGTCAAGACTTCATGCAACCAAGCCCGATCAAAGGATTGGTAATAAATCAAGTCCTCGTAGGCAATACAAGCCAAATCACCCATGGAACCATTGTCCCCTCTTTGCACCAAGACGACTGCTGCTAGTCGAAAGAGCAGGTCCGGATTTAGGTCTAGTTCATACAGAGCGGCCACGGCCTTGATCACGAGCAAGACCACACTTCCGCTGGAACCAATCCCATACTTTTTCCTCTCTTCGCCCAACGTCCCTCTTAGGTGAAGATCAAACGGTTTAGGGGCTATCCCCTGATCTTTCAGCCACTTTTCCATGAGCTGAATGGTCTCTTGAATCAAGGCGTAGTCCTTATTTGGGGTCAAATCCACCTGGTAACCAAAGAGATCTGAGACTAGCTGATAGCTTCTAGATTCTTGGATAGTAGCTGACAGATAAATGGGAATAAACTGAATCACGGCTCCATAGCCAGGCGTTAGCACTGCGTATTCTCCAGCTAGATAGAGCTTGCCTCCAGTCTGTACCTGATACTTAGTCTTCATCTTGAGGGTCCTTTGTCTTAGATACGATGGTCCGATAGCGGGCATCAAATAAAGGTACCAGCTGATCCAAGTCTTCTTCTAAACAGAGAACCTTAACATTCGGCCCTGCATCCATAGTAAAGTAACAAGCATGGCCTGCAGCGCGAAGCTCACGGACAAAATCCATGGCTTTGTAGCTTTCTTCTGTCAAGTAGCTAAAGGCTGGAGTGGCTGTCCTGGTCGTTCCATGCATGGCAAGGGCATTGCGCTCTGTCAAGTGACCGACCCGTTCAAAATCATTGGCAGCTAGATAGCCCAGCATGTCCTTGTAATCTTGACAAGACTCCTCCACCCATTCTTTGAAATTGGTCGAGGTTTCCATGCAGCGTTTCATCCCTTCGCGGCTAGAAACGGGCTTTTGCTTATCATTGAGAACCAGCATAATCATGGCTAATTTCAGGTCTGTCTTAACCTTATAAATCTCTCCACTTTCTTTGTCCCAGGCTGCTAAGGGACCAAAGAAAGACCGTGAAGAGGAACCCGAAGCAAACTTGGCTTTTTGAGCTAATTCCTCCTGAGTTAAGCCCAAATCATAATACCGATTGCAGGCCTTGACAAGAGCAGAGAGGCCGCTTGAGCTAGAGGACAAGCCTGCTGCGGTTGGCATATTGTTGCTGGTATCCACCCGAACAAATCCTGCTTCATCTGCTGGCTTCAAACCATCAATGACAGCCCCAATTTTGGCCTGCTCAGCTGGATGTTGGAATTCCCCATCGATGTAAAATTCATGCGCTGTCGCATCTGCTGGCAAGGGAGAGAGACTCGTCTCTGTATACATATTCTCTAAGGTCAACGAAATCGAACTGGTCGAAGGAACCATCTGTTTGGCATCTTCTTTTCCCCAGTATTTGATAATCGCGATATTGGCATATGACTTAGCCTTTACAGGTTTTCGATCCATGTATGGTGCGCTCCTTCTTTTTCTAATGCATGGGCAATGGTTTCTGCTTCACGAGAATCCTTGACGAGGGCAATCACACAGCCTCCAAGACCACCCCCACTCATTTTAGCCCCTAAGGCCCCATTTTCAAGGGCAACAGCGACCAGGTGATCTGCTTCTTTACAGCTGACACCGACAGCTCTCAAGTGGTCATGACAAGCCGTAAGAGCCTGCCCAAGGCCAATGAGATCTTTTTCTTTCAGAGCCCCTTCTACCTGCTGGGTCAACTGACCAATCCCATGGAAATGAGACAAAACTTCCTGCCCTTTAGCTTCAACCTTTTGAATCGCCTCACGGGTATTGCCGTGAATCCCCGTATCCGCAATCACCAAACTCGCTTTTATACCCAGCTCCAGCGGGTAAAAGCCGACATTCCGGATGAATTTGATGGCTTGATCGCTCAAACAGGTCTTGGCATCGAGCCCGCTTGGATTCATATGGGCAATGGTTTCTGCTCGATTGACCAGGATTTCTAAGGTCTCATCATCCAGCTCCTCTTGATAATAGTCAAAAACTGCACGAATAGCTGCGATACTGACCGCCGCAGAGGACCCCATCCCCCGTTTTTCCGGTACCATAGACTGAATCCGGCAGCGAATCCGG
Source organism: Streptococcus sp. OMI750 (assembly GCF_047463895.1). Taxonomy (NCBI): domain Bacteria; kingdom Bacillati; phylum Bacillota; class Bacilli; order Lactobacillales; family Streptococcaceae; genus Streptococcus; species Streptococcus sp. OMI750. The sequence continues at coordinate 99,290 of NZ_JASHCZ010000004.1, read as the reverse complement.
GCCTCACGAATCCCGAGGTGCTCAAGAGACGCAAAAACCGCCATGGACAAGGTGTCGTCTTCAAACAAAATCCATGGACTGTCTGCTGGGATAATCTGGCAGGTCACTTCGATATGATGGAGAGGCAGGGCAATAGCTGGATAGCCATAGACCACCGCATGCTCTCCAATTAAGATAATTTTACTATGCGCCCTTCCGACGCCTATCTCTTTATGCATATTCATCTCGCTCTATTAAGGTCATTACTATTTTAATATAAATCAGCCAAAAAAGCGATGCTTTTGAAGGAAATCCAACCTAAGACGGAGTCCAAAAATGAATCACCCAGAAGAGCTCCTTCTTATGGACAGACAAGAAAAGGCCGGGATCCATCATCCCAGCCATCCATTTCTATTTCTCACATTCTTGTTTGATCAAGTCCATCAAAGAGTTGCGGTCCAAGATCCATTGGGCCCGTTCATCCTTCTCATAGGTCCGGTTGGACAAAAAGATCACAGCCTCCTGCCTCTTGCGATTGTACATGATGAAGGTTCCTGTATAGCCCGTATGATCCAACCAGTCCCCCTCTAGATTCCATCCGAGAGACCGGGTTTTACCCTCTTTAGGCGCAAAATTCTGAGACAAGTCACGCGCAAAATCATCCTTCAGATAATGCTCTAAAAAGCGCTCTAGATCTGGAACCGTTGAAAAAAGTCCAGCACTTCCCGCATGACAGCCCAATACTCTCGCTTTTGGATCATGGACACTTCCAGAAGCAAGCCCACGGACCGTTGGCACTGCCTGTTTGACCGGTCCAAACCGGGTTTTCGCCATCTTCCAGGGTGCAAAAATCAATTCTTCAAACAAGTCATCCAAGGACTGACCGAATGCTTCTTCTAACCAAAAACCTAGCAAAAGAAAATTGACATCGGTGTAATGAAAACTCTTGTCTTCTTTTAACTGCAAATTTTCAAGGGCTGTTTTCAACTGCCTCGCATCCAATTGATCCCGGTTGGGGATAAAAGGATCGAGACCAGAAGTATGGGTCAAGAGTTCCCGGATGGTCGTCTTCTCATGAGCAAAACGTGGGTAAAGCTCTTTAAAGGGGCGATCGAGTGGAAGCTCCCCTTTCGCATACAAAAAGGCACAGATGGTAGCGACTCCGACGACCTTGCTGACACTGGCCAAATCATAGACCAGATCAGCCTCTACTGGCTCACCTTTTTCAGGGTCCGCAAGTCCTAGATAGTTCTCACTCCACTGACCATTGCGGTAAAGCGCAAGAGAGGCACCTGGATAGATGCCTTCTTGGATTTGTTCGGTAATTTTTTCGATGATTGCCTTCACGCTCATCACTCCATTCTTATTCTTCATAAGAAATATGGACCTGATCTTGATTGGCTTCAAACCAGAGTTCGATCTGGCTTGGATCCTTGGCAATCAAGAAAGTTCCCTTACGGTGCACAAAATCGACAGCGTCTCCCAAGCGTTCTTTCAAGTCTTCCACATCAAAAGGTGCCAATTCGACCTTGATCATGCTCAAATCCCAAGTTACCTTGTTTTCCACTTGGAGATCTTCTCCTTGGGCTTCCTGCAAATGGATAAAGCGGGCAAGATCTGGCAAGCGTCTGTAAAGCTCCTGAGATTGGGCCAGATCGGCCACATTGACTTCAAGAAAGTCCACATCAAAGCTGGTCAAACCCTTGAAATCTTCTGGCACGTCAACAAGAGGCGCTTTCTCCAAAGGTTCTAGGCTTTCAAGATTTTCTTCAGCATGCACGAAAATGGTATCTCCTTGAGGAGACACAACTTCAAAGGCGCGACCATTAGCTCCTTGGTAAAGGGCGCTTGTTTCTGGCTGGCGGGCCAACAAATAATCAATTTCTTGAGCTTGTGCCACTTTCACCACGATGCGACCCAATTTCTTTGGACCTTCGACCTTACGCGAACGCATACTCGGTGACTCTTCTAAGACGATTTTTTCTACTTTTGAGGCATCTCCTAAAGATAGGAGAGCTCCTTCTTCCACTAATACTTTCATTCCCAATGTCTCTTCATAAAAGCGTTGATTGACATTTCGGTTATTCACTTTCAAGACTGGGATCACTCTTACGATCTGATTTGCTGTCATAACTTCCTCCAAGCTCTTTTTATTGTAAATAATTTTCTGGTTTTTTACAAGAAATTTTGCGCAAGAAAAGACAGATTTCTCAAAATTTAGAATCTGTCTTTCTTTTCTTAATATACTGTTCTTGTATGGACCAGCCCATTTGGAGCTTCAAATTCATACTCTAAATAATCCTGATAGGTCCCTGGTGCAATCACTCCCCGCACATCTAATACGGCCGTTCCCGCCTGTCCCACAATTGAATCTGCTAACAGGCAGCAATTCGTAGACAGAACAAAGTAAGATTTAAAACGCGAAGAAGTAAATTTATATAGCTCAGCCCCTAAATCATATTTCAATTTGTAAGCGTAGGTCGGCTGACCGTCTTCCAGTAACCTACTAGGTGGATCCCAAGGTTCTAACAACTGATCAATTTCAGCTAGACGCTTCTCTACTGCCTGATTCTCTTCTTCGGTAAGGGATAGGCTGTAGCCAAACAGCGTCTTTTGACTCTCTTTTTTACATAGTTCGATGTATGGTTCCTTATCCACTTTAAACAGTACGCCATCCCCAATCGTCCCAAATAGACGCTCTGAAAAGGGATCGTAACTTCCGTAAGAAATGACCTTCCCCTGATAACAAATATCTACATGCCCAATCGCTCCAAATAAGTTGCTGTCAGAAGTATGAACCAAAATTTCTAATTCCCTTGCCTCTTCTTCTTTTTTCACCAATCGATAAGGGCCTGTGTGTCCCGCCGAGCTCCCTTTTTGAAGAAACTGGTTAAACCGTTTTAACTCCTTAGCAGGGATAAAGGCTGCAAAGATAACCGGTAGGCTAATACGAAAGCGACGTTTTAACTCTTGGCCTTGTTGGTCTTTGTCAAATAAAATACCATCTCGAATATTAGAAATCCCCAACAAGACCAGATAAGCCCCCAAGAGGATAAATTGGAAGTGCCCATCTGAACCAGGTTCCAAGACAGTTGCTAGACCAATCCCACCGTTTAAAAGCGCATCCCATAAATAGAGCCAGCCTCCTTTTACCCGATTGGCCTTATAAAGCCAAAATGTGATCCCATAGACAATGGCACTCCCCAACTGATATGCCCCTAAACAAATCACAACTAAGTTTACGGGCAGACTACTCAGTCGATTCAACCAGATCAACGCAAGTGAAAGAAAAATAAACCAAATAGAGTGGCTATAGGAAATAGACTTGCTACGTAACAAAAAGCGAAGAAGAAAGCTTCCTAGTCCATCAACTAAAAAGTAAATGGCTAATAGATCCAAGGAAAATTTTGTGAAACCAACACCGTTTCGAAAAATGAGGATCCCAAAAATGACGGCAAGAACCCCAAACAATAAAGTCCGTCTTCTTGCAACTTCTTCAACAGATAATTTTCTCACCATGACACCCTCCTTCAGAGATCAAAGGTCTTTAGACAAATACTATTTTATCACGTATAATATAAGAAGTAAAGAAACAGTGAAGCTGATAAAAGGAGCATCCTATGAAATTCAATCAATATAGCTATCTACCAGTCGACCAAGCAGACATTCTAAAGGAACTGAAAGAAATCGGGTTTGACCTTCCCCTTCATCTTACAGAGAAAGAACTGTTTGAATGGTTTGTTCGCAAGGTTTATTTCACCTACAAAAATACAGATTATCCTCTCTCTAACCTAGTGGCGGATGCTGAAACAGATCTCCTGAGCTATTTCCAATCTGACCGCGAATGGTCTCCAAATATTTTCTACACAGTGGCCCTCCAATTACTCGGTTTCCGCTATTTTATTGACTTTGAAGATACAGATAGCTTCTTAAAAGAAGTCCAATTTCCGATTAAATACGGAAACTTGGTAGAAAATCTCTATCACCTCCTCAATACTCGAACAGTCAAAGGGAATTTACTAATTGAGCAGTTGGTCAGCGATGGCTTAATCCCTGAAAACAATCGCTACCACTTTTTCAACGGAAAAAGTCTAGCCACTTTTAACTGCCATGATGTGATCCGTGAGGTGGTCTATGTGGAAAGTCGGATTGATAGCGACCAAGATGGTCTTCCGGATTTGGTCAAGGTCAATATTATTCGCCCTCGCTATGAAGGAAAAATTCCAGCTGTTATGACTGCCAGCCCTTATCACCAAGGAACCAATGACAAGGCCAGTGACAAGGCGCTCTATAATATGAATGTGGACCTGGAGAAAAAAGAAGCAAGAAGCATCCAAGTCAGTCAACCCACGCTCGAAATCGTTGACCCAGTTGGAGAAGCCCAACTGGTCTCTGAGGCTGAAGAAACTCTCACTCATATCAACAGCAGCTATACTCTCAATGACTACCTTCTCGCCCGTGGCTTTGCCAATCTCTACGTCTCCGGTCTAGGGACCAAGGACTCCCAAGGCTTGATGACCAACGGGGATTACCGCCAAATCGAGGCCTATAAGAATGTCATTGACTGGCTCAACGGACGCTGTCGTGCCTTCACAGACCATACACGCAAACGCCAAATTAAGGCGAATTGGTCTAATGGCAAGGTAGCAACCACAGGGATCTCTTACCTTGGAACCATGTCTAATGGTCTTGCGACTACAGGTGTCGATGGCCTAGAAGTCATCATCGCAGAAGCTGGTATCTCTTCTTGGTACAACTACTACCGGGAAAACGGACTCGTGACGAGTCCTGGGGGCTATCCTGGAGAGGATTTTGATTCGCTCGCTGAGTTGACCTATTCACGCGCCCTTCGGGCAGGTGACTATCTCCGCCACCATGCAGCCCATCTAGAGGATTTGAAACGACTCAAGGAGCAATTGGATCGCAAAACAGGGGACTACAACCAGTTCTGGCACGACCGTAACTACCTTCTTCAGGCAGACAAAGTCAAAGCTGAAGTCGTCTTCACCCATGGTTCGCAAGACTGGAACGTGAAGCCCCTCCATGTCTTTAATATGTTCCAGGCTCTTCCAGCAAACATCAAGAAACACCTCTTCTACCACAATGGAGCCCATGTTTACCTCAACAACTGGCAGTCCATTGACTTCCGTGAGAGCATGAATGCCCTTCTCTCTAAAAAATTGCTAGGCTACGATTCAAACTATGAATTGCCAACTGTCATCTGGCAGGACAATACAGGAGAGCAAAGCTGGATTTCCTTGGATGATTTTGGCAACCAAACAGCTCAGCGAACCTTCTCACTGGGGGATGGTGAAAAGGTCATCCAAAACCGCTACGAGACAGAAGATTATGAGCGCTATGGCAAGGCCTATCCGACCTTCTTAACGGACCTCTACCAGGATAAGGCCCAACAAGTAACGATTGATCTTCCGATCGAAGAAGACCTGCACCTCAACGGAAAAGCTCGCCTTCACCTACGGCTTCACTCCAGCACCAATAAAGGGCTTCTTTCAGCCCAACTCATGGAGCTAGGAAACAAGAAGTACCTCCAACCCTATCCAGCCGTCTTATCCGTCCGTACCCTTGATAACGGTCGTTACCATATGCTGGACAACTTGACCGAGTTGCCTTTCAAAGAGGCCGGCCAACGAGTGATTACAAAGGGCTATCTCAACCTTCAAAACCGAAATGACCTCTTACAAGTCGAGCCTGTCACACCAGGAGAGTGGATGGAATTTGACTTTGATCTCCAACCAACCATCTACAAGCTCGAAAAAGGAGCGACCCTTCGCCTGGTCCTTTACACAACGGACTTTGAAATCACTGTGCTCGATCAAACCGATTACCAACTGACCATTGATGTAGCACAATCAAGCCTCCATCTTCCTGAAATGACAGAGGCTCACTAATCGTGGTATCAAGGCTTATCCTTTCTTTGCTTCATTTGACAGCTTAGCCCACTTATGTTACTATCTAATAGAGTATTTCATAGAAAAAGATATTAGAGGAAGTTATGGCGATTGAAAAAACTGTCAGCGAAATTGCTGAAATTTTAGGAGTCAGCCGCCAGGCGGTCAATAACCGTGTCAAGGCGCTGGCTCCAGAAGATACCCAAAAAAATGAAAAAGGGGTTACCGTTGTAACCCGTAGTGGCTTGATCAAGCTCGAAGAAATCTACAAAAAAACTATTTTTGAAGATGAGCCAGTCAGCGATGATGTGAAGCAACGCGAATTGATGGAAATTTTGGTAGATGAAAAAAATGCTGAAATCGTCCGTCTCTACGAGCAACTCAAAGCCAAAGACGAGCAACTCGCTAAGAAAGATGAACAGTTGCGCGTGAAAGACGTTCAAATTGCTGAAAAAGACAAGCAATTGGACCAGCAACAACAATTGACTTTACAAGCAATGAACGACCGCGATACCTTGAAACTTGAACTCGAACAAGCCAATGAAAAAGTGCAAGAGCAAGAAAGCAAAGGTTTCTGGGCACGCGTTTTCCGTCGATAATCTGGGGCTGGATCCTACCAGTCCCTTTTCTTTTCTACCACAGGAGATTTTCCATGAAAGCATTAGAAGATTATATCGCCTTCGATCTCGAATTTAACCAATACGAAGGTGCCTATCAGATCATCCAGGTATCTGCCGTGCGTTTCACGGACGGTAAAGAAGTCGACCACTACGACTCCTACGTTTACACCGATAAGCCTCTAAAAAGCTTTATTAACGGCCTGACCGGCATTACTCAGGATAAGATCCAAAACGCCCCTCAACTAGAGCAGGTCCTCGGCGAATTCAAGGCCTTCGTTGGAGACCGGCCCTTGATTGGATACAATGCCAAAAAAAGCGACCTTCCCATCCTACTTGAAAATGGCTTGGATTTAGAAGAGCAATACGCTGTCGATGTCTTTGACGAAGCCTTCGAACGTCGTCCATCTGACCTTCATGGCATTAAAAATCTCCAACTCCACACCGTTGCAGCATTTCTAGGAGTTGCAGGAAAATCACACGATAGCTTAGAAGACGCCCGCATGACAGCTCTTGTCTACCAACAATTCCTCGAATTTGATCAAGGCCGTACCCTCCTTGAAGAGCAAGAGAACTTCTCCATCAACCCCTTTGGAGGCTTGGACTTATCCGGATTTTTTGATGAATAAAAAGAGAGAGTGGAACAGAAATCGGTAATTCGTTAGAATTCAATTTCTTCGTCCCACCTCCGCACAGTTGAGTAGGGCTGTAAAAGCTGATGAAATCAGCGTAGTAGAGCCCACTCAACCACTGCATCTTGCTCGACAATCCAAAAACAAGAAGAGGCTAGGACTTTTGTCCCAGCCTCTTTTGAGTTGATGAAACTTTCTTTGCTTAAAATGGTAATTTCCCTGCGAAAGCACCGAGTTTTTTCTTAGTTGCCGCATCAATTTCTTCAATGGCGGCATTGATGGCTTGCACCGTCATATCAGAAAGCGTTTCTGTATCTTCTGGGTCAACCACTGCGGCGTTGAAATCGATGGAAACGACCTTCTTATCGCCTGTCAGGGTTGCAACAACCAAGTCCTGAGCAGATTTCCCTACAAATTGAGTTGCAGCTAATTCTGCTTGGCTTTGCTCCATTTGCTTTTGCAATTTTTGAGCTTGCTTCATCATATTTTGCATATTCATCATAATGTTTTCTAGATTCCTTTCGTATCAAGGGTTTATACCCTATTGTTTTATTTTTACTGCCCACTTCTGCCCATTTTTTTAAAAATCGTCAAATGCGTTAGCGACTTCTTTTTGTTGTGATGGGAACAAATGTGAGTAGATATTTATTGTTGTATTGATAGAACTATGTCCTAGTCGTTTCATCAGAGTGAAAAAGATATAATCCTTTCCTTCTCCTCTCCTCAATCCCTGATTAATTAAAAAGGCCACATGCGAATGCCTAAAATCATGGTTTCGAATCAATTTGAAGTCTTTTGGCAATCGTTTCTTGAATGATGCTCTAAAGTTAGAGACATTCGGAGCAGTCATAGGCTCCCCTAAAAATTGGAAAATCTGTAAATCATCAGTTGAATCAGTTAGCTTAGACAACTTCTGACTTTGTACTGACTTCCAAGTTTTCAACTCATCCACAAAAGCTTTATGGATGTAGATTTCTCTATTTGATTGAGTTGTCTTTACAGATCCAATATGTGTTTTCCCATTGCGATAATAGGCTGACTTACGGATCTTAATATATCCCTCGTCAAGAAAAACATCTCTCCAAGTCAAGGCAAGTGCCTCTCCCATACGAATTCCCGTAAACATGAGTACACGATATAGAAGTTTAAAAGGATATTCACTTTCTTCGAAATAGGACTCAAACTCCTTGAATTGTTCAGGAGTATAGTAAGACATTTCTTTATGCTTTTCTGGAAGTTTCCGAATAGCATCACATGGATTATCCTGTCTAAAACCTTTTGAAATAGCGATATCAAACAACTTATGAACAAAAATCATTTGTTGGTTAATATGCGTTGCTGTAAGTGTGCCACCTTTTACACTAGGCTGTTCAATTAACCAATCTCTATATTTTTTTACATCTTGAATGGTAACTGAAGACATATCAGCATTTTCAAAGAATCGCGATACATATTGGGTATAGTATGAGTTCTGGGTATCTACTGTACCTCTTTTATTTCCACGAAGCTCATCTTCTTCTTTTAACATTACATAAAGAGAGGAAATGGTGAGTTTTTGTGTATTCTGTATCTGATTTAACTTATGGATACGGTAATAAGCCTCATATTCCTCTGCTTCTTTTTTTGTTAAAAAATTAGATTTGCGATGTCGTATACGTTTGCCAGTTAAGGAACTTTTACCATCACTAATATCAACTAGCCACAGTCCATCGTCCTGTTTTATTACCGCCATGCTATTTTTCTCCTTCAGTCATGACAGCGCTTTGAAGGTTCTCCTCAATTATATCATTTTTTAATTGTATTTGAAAACCAAGAATGGATTCAACTGTAATAATCGGTACACGTCCAATACGTTTATTCTTATACCATTCAAATCCTTCTTGTACAAGCTGGCTTTTAGCCTTTCGTATTAATTTACTAGCTTGTGTTTCAGAATATCCAATCAATTCCATTAAATCATTTTTATCTACAACTTGAATCATCTATATCTATTCCTTTCTAATGTCCAATAACATAGGTAAATTGTTTGGCAGTTTCTGCGTCAAAAGTACGGTAACTAATAATCCCCAATCCTTTCACATTACATTCTGATACGAGAATTGAACCATCTGATTTGACCTGTTCCACAAATGAAATATGTCCGTATATTGGATCAGCTCCAGCTTGTCCAGGGCTAAATGATAGTGCAGAGTGTTCTGTTGGCGTATGGGTTATTGTGAATCCTGGCTTATTCATCCATTGACCACCATTTCCCATAAATGGATCAAAGTTGACTCCGACTTGTTTTCCACGGTTGAAGACATACCAGGTACATTGTCCCCAAGGATATGTACTAGTGATATATCCTGTGGTATCAATAGCTGTTGTCAGACTGTAACCTACTGGTATATCATTTGAAGTGATGCCACCACCATCTCTAGTTTTTCCTGTAGTTTGTTCAGGAGCTTTTGGTGTTCCTCCATGTTCATCAATGAAGGCATCCAGTTTTTGCATGGTTTCTGCACGTCTTTTTCCTGATCCGGTGGTATCTGTGAAATAGACCCCACCATCAGTTGCTGGATTGAGTGTTCCATTCGCAAACTTTTTAGCTTTGTCATCTTGAATTTTGAAGGTTTGGTTTTTATTCCCAATAATAGTTTGTTGGGTTAGTCCGACAACCGCGACTTCATCATTAAAGTTATTGGCGTATCCTGGATTGGTGTCGTAAGCCCCAAAACCAAACATATTGGCTCCAGGATTAGTGGCTACCCCAGCAGTTCCAAGGGAACTTTCATTCAGTGCGATCGCAACGATTCCACGGACATCAAGATTAGATTTAGCTTCCCATTCGAGGAGCTTTTTCCCATTAATTCGGTTCTTATCATAGGAGATTCCTAACGTATCTAAAAAGCCATCTAATTGCTCTGCTGTGATCCCGAAGCGATGAACCAGTAGGTTATGAGTATAAGGGTCCCCATCTGACCAGTGATCCGCATAAGTCACTCCATTTTGAGATTGGGGCGAGCCGTTTGTTCCACCACCTCCGACAGCCCCCATAAGGATAATGATAATGAGGACTGGTAGAAAGAGAGGAATGAGGCCGGCTAATAGAAACCATTTTAGTTTTTTCATCGAATCTCCTTTCTAGTTAATGTCTTATATAAGCAGTGAACAAAACAGTCCCAAAACGCCATTTTGCATCTAAAACGACTGAATAGGACTTAGCCTGTAAGATAATTTGGTCTCGCTCTTGTTCTGTGACTGGAAATAAAAGAAGGAAATCGACTGAGCGTTTTCCTTCTTGGTAGGCCTGATAAAGAGTTTCTTCAAGAACTCTTGGAAAAGAAGTTCTTGAGCGTATTTTGGTATTCATATCATTCTCCTCTGAGTTGTTTTAAGCGTTCTGTTAATCGGTCTCTTCGTTCAATATTGGCTCTCAATTTATCGTCTCGTGTCATAGTCTTTCTATAAGCACGAGTGAAAGCATTCGATCCTTGAGCTTTGTACATGGCTTGATGATCTTTATATTCCTCTAATTTGCGCTCAATACTATTAATGCGGAGTTGTTTAAATGGAGAAATCCATTCTTCTTTAAGGGTTTGGAATTCCTCGTTTGAACTTGATGTTGGCTCCGCTGTGATTGGGGATTCCATTGAGGGAGTTGGTGTTTTTTCCTTAACTGGTTTAACCTTCTCAGGAATTGCCTTTGTTTTCGGAATGTTTGGTTCTGGAGTATCTGGACTTATTGGAGTCTCAAGTGTTTCTACTGGGAGCACTTCATCAGGTTGGTGCTCTGATTCCTTATTGGTAAAGAAAGAACCAACATTTTGGAAGTGACTCTTGGCATTCATCATCATCCCAGCTCCCAAACCAGCACCTGCTAAGGCAAAGTTTCCAAGGTGTTGAGCAGATGAAAGGCTTCTCGATGGTACTTGTGAAGCTACCTCTCTGGTCTTTGTGACTCCTTTTTCAACTTTGTTTCCAATATCACTTGCCACCATTCGAGCTTTAGATCCAAGAATGAATTGGATCAGCTCAGCTTTGTATTTCCATAGAAGGAAATATACAAGTCCTTTTGAGACAACTGAGATGAGTAGTTTAAAGACAAGGCCGAAGATGATCAAGGATGGAAGAGTTTTAAGGATGCTATCAAAGCCAGTAATGACGATATTTTCAATCATTTTCTCAATGTAGAAAACTAACAAAGTCAGTAGACTAGTGATAGCTGGGAAAAGTAGCCCACCAAACATGACTTTCAAGACTCCAAAAATCAGATCCTGCATTCTTGGTACAAAAGACATCAATAGCACAATCGGAAAGAGCAGGATCATCATCAAGACGAGTGTTTGCGCGATGACGTTTAACATCTGAATCAAAATAACCGGTATCGCTAATACGAAGGCTTCACAGATTTTGAAGATGACATAAAACATGCGGGTAAAGATGAAGTCAGGCATAGCTGAAACCCAACGGTTCTTTTCACCATCATCATTGGCTCCATTTCCTAGTTCATCTAGATATTTATTGCGATCTTTAGACTTAACTGCTTTAAAGTTTCCATTCTTATCGCCTGTTCCTAATACCTTACTATCGTCAAAAGTTTCTTGTTTCCCATCTTGGCTATTCTTATATTTCCCATTTTCTTGTCCAGTATTGACGAAAACGTAGGCTTTATAAGAGGTTTCTGCTATATAGCTATCTGCCATGGAATCACCAATTTTAATGGATTTATTATTGCCATACTCCACCTTGATATTCGTGATATTTTTAGTGACATCTTGAGAGACATGGTTGATAGTATCAAGTAGATACAGACCACCTGATGTTCCAGCAATTGTTCCAAAATAACCAAAGCCAAGGATAAGAACTAGAAAGACATGAAGGAGAGTTCTTGAAAAAGCTCCCTTAGAAAAGAAAAACTGATAAAAGAGGTAGAAAGCTAGAATCAGAAGCAACATTGAAACGAGTGATTGTTTTGCGACTCCACCAGAGCTTGAACCGATGAATCCTTTCCAGATATTCATCGCTCCATTAAATACATAGTTCTTATAGTTGGAGTAGAGATCAATCTTTTCAAGAATTCGAATCAGCAAAGAAAAGAAGCCCACCACTGCGTTTAGAATGAAAAAGAAGAAGTTGACGAAAAGCTCATTAATCAGAACCCAAGCCCCGTTAAAGGAAGCGAATCCAGTAGGCTCCATGTAGGACTTGAGAGAGAAGATATCGACTCCTCTTAGTTTGTCAAAAGCTTCTTGCATGGATTCACCTCCTAACTAGCGTATTTATTTTCAAGGCTTGATGATACCGTAGCTTTCATTGGTTTTAGAAGCATATCAATATCTTCAAAGATGTTGTGTACGGAAATCATATTGAGATTGCCATAGACGTCATAGTACAGGCATTGACCAGAAATCATATTATCAATCCATTCGAGATTGCTTTCAGTGACTTCGAGATTGACGTGTTTTAAGATATCTTCACGTTCAGACTTTTCATAAAAAGCAAAGATGGTCCCGAACCCCGTTGTATCATCGTCATTTTCTGCATCATGTACAGATTGAGTAATCAGTGCCAAGGTATTATTTTTGGAGCGTCCAATCCGACGCATATTTTTGATAACGGCTTTTCCTTCTGCGGACTTCATAAGAATCCATGCTTCATCAAAGAACTCAATGGTATCTTCATTTTCATTTCGTTCTCCAAAGTGGGTACAGAAGGCACCAAGCGCAAACATGAGAGCAATAGAATTGCGTTCATGATCTGAAATTTTTGTGGAATCGTCTTTTGGTAGTTTGAGGTTATTGACCTCTAGGATGGTCACCCGTGACTCGTAGTTAAGTCCTTGAGTGGTTCCATCTGAAAAGGCTAGTTCCAAGATAGAGTTTGTGACAATTGAAGTCAGATAACGACCAACCGAAGCAATTTCAGGGGAAGTTGAGCTTCTCAGCACTTTTAGGACGTGTTTAAAGCCGACTTTCTCACCAGCGACTCGTTTTTCTACAATCGCATTAATAGCTTCTGTAATAGCTGTTTTTTGATCCATTGTGACATCATCAACAGCTTGTAGTAGAAACTCAAGCATGTTCTTTGCGACCTCTACAGCTTGTTCTTTATCTAGAACGACAATAGGATCTAAGACTCCGTGGTTTGATGGAAGCGAGCTATCTAGTGTCACAAAGTTAAAGTTTTCAATCTGTTTCTTGCGTTCAGGATAGAGACGTGCAAATTCAGGTGAGCTGATCACTTCTTGATAGTGATTTCTAAGTTCACGTTTAGGGTCAATATAAAGTGTCTTGACATTCTGTAAAGCCACACTTAAAAAGATGATCTGAGCAAGGAAGGATTTTCCTTGACCTGTTGCCCCCGTAATAATGATGTGTGGATTCTTGGTAATCTTTCCAGCAATATCTTCTTTATTTCCTACTGTCGCATTGTAGAGGACGATATTTTTAGAAGAGTCAATGGCTTTCGCAATATTGTCCCAACGGCCTGTCCAGTTATCTACTCGGCCAATATACCAACCGATACGATTTCCAGAAGAGGTATTGGTGAAGGGCATGAGTTCTGAAAAGCCACGAGCTGTGACCATATGTGTCCAAGTGCGAGTTTTCTTTTGGAGGTTTTCTCCATAAAGCAGCGCTTGAAAGAGATAAGGTCCGTCTTGAGATGCTTCACTAATTTCGACTCCCATATCGTCAAAGTAATTCAAAACAACTTGTCGTCTTTGGCGGAGTTGGTTCACACTAGAAGCAGAGACAATAAGATAGGCTCCATATTCTATGATGTCTTCCTTGTTTCCGACTTTCTTCATTAAGTCTTTTAGGGAGATGGATCCCATAATGATCTCGTCTTGTTGGACAGTATCGGTATTTTCTGCCTCCTCCATGATGTTTCTGTAACGTGTATTCGAACGTCCCATTCGACCCTTGATTTTACCAGTATCAATGAATTCTGCCTTGATTCGTAGCTCTACAGGAAAGTTTAAGCGTTGGATAAATTCGCCTAGGTGAAAGCCGTTGAATTGAACAGGAAATTTACCAACCGGAAGAATCGTCACAAAAGAGGATCCATAAGGGCTTTCTAGCTTAAGAAAGCCACCTTTTAGGACTTTAATCAAGGTGTCTGTAATATTGAATTGAGCACGATTGGCGAGCACCTCCTTCTTGTAGTGAGGGATATAGCGAAGGTACTGCATCCGCTGGTAATAAAAGAGTTCTTCATTGGATAACCGTTTTGCCCGAAGGACAGAGAAGGCTTGGAAAATAGTGAATTCATCACTTTTGTAGTCTTCATACCAGGTGGGACTTAATTCATATTCATAGCCAAGGCCTTTGGCAATTTTTTCAGTGAACTCATTAAAGCTCTCATAGGCCAAGTCTTTGACGGTAGCTCCATGATTTTGTTTGCGTAAGGTCACTCCAACGACCCAGTCAAACTGATAAGGAATTTCCATTTCATCTGTTAGACGATCAACGGTGTAAAGAAGCAGTTCTTCTCCAAGTTCACGACTGTCATCTGCTAGAGCATCTGAAAAGTCCCGCATTTTCTCTTCTAAGAGATAGTCTTTAGGGATCAGAGATATTTCAAAGAACTTGTTTTTCTGGAGCTTTTTCATCATTTGAGCAACAGTGATTTTATGTTTGCCCTTTTTCTCATCATCCGTGATTGTGATGGGAGTGTTTGGAATACGATAATAAGCAACGACAGTTTGATCTTTTTTGAGAGCTAGATTTTCATGTGTTTCCCTAATAGGATAGGTTAAAGTAATACTCATAGATCCTCCTTTTCTATAGATTTGTTTTTTCAAAGACAATTTCTTCTACAGGCTCTATTCGATCTTCATGGTAGATAGCTTTTTTGTTTAGCTTAAAATCCCAGAAGTAAATCAGGTAATCTCCAATAAAGACGTGCATCTTTTTACCGTGAGGCTCATATTCAGTATAGAACTTTGCCAATTTATAAGGGAGATACCAATAGAGTAGCAATGAAATTGAGTGAGTGATTTTTGCGAGTGGCACAAAGATAAACCCACCAAAGAGTAACATGGCCACAAAGACGATGATAAAGACAATGAAAAAGGACAACTGCATCGGTGTTGCAAAGTACCATAGTCGAGTGCCCTTTTTTGTCTTGATTTCTTGGATCCAATAAGGAGCATTTAGGCCCTTACTGTAATCATAAAGTCTTTCTTCATTCATACTTAAAGTCCTGATTCAATACCGAAGAGTCGCAGGAACCAGCCGACTGCTTTTAGGATATCTTGTCCTTTCGCAATAGAAACAATAACGGCATAGAAGCCAACGACAGAGAAGAGTTGAAGCCAAGAGCTGTTTCGCCAAGCCTTGATCGCTAAGAGCACGGCAATGGCTGTCAGAATCCAAATTCCATCGCCCTGGAGGAAGGTTCGTAGATTGTCTGTATTCATAGAGTTCTCCTATTCTTTATCATTTGCATAATTCAGTGGAATGGTGTGTTCTAGTTTTGTGACATAGTAGGTCTTTTCTTTTTCTGAGAGGGTAAAGGTGAAGTTTTCTGAGTGAGTGGTTCCTCCGACCTCAAAGGTTGCTTGGACATATGCGATGATGTTTTTTCCATCTTTTTTAAGATAGGTATAATCAATTGTTTTGAAGGTGGTATTGGCTATAATATCCACATCCTTAGCAATCAGATTGAGGTTGTCTTGGTTAGTAGTATAGTTGGTGAAAAAAACCTTGAGGAACTTTTCAACCTTCTTACGCTGAGTATCCGAAAAGTGATCATTAGCAGTTAGTTGGAGCTGATCGTCTTCGCTAAAGTGTCCAGCTTGTGAAGATTCAATAGCAGAAAACCAAGGAAGGCCAGAAATATAATATTTCCCATCTTTTTCATCAAATGGAATATTGAAACCTGTAACGATTTCTTTTTCTTCTGTGTTATTATCTCGGCGGATAGTCTCCTTGTATTTGATCTTATAGGTCGCAACTTTTCCTTCTACAGTCACTAACTGAGAGTAGAGAAGCTCACTAGGATTTCGAACTTGACCTTGAGCTTTCACATCAGGAATGAAGTTGTAAAAGCTATTTAAGTATTCCACTTGAGCTTGTTGTTTGTCTCCTTCTTGTGGAAGGGTGAAATAAGCATAGACATAGTCGTTCAAGTAGTACTGGAGTTTATAGTCGTATTTTCTACTAGACTCCATTGGCTGTGCCTTTTGTTTTTTAGTAGCCTCTACTTGAGCTTGTAGTGTACCTACCTTATTTGATAGTGTAATAGCACGAAAGGATCCCAAGAGACCAACAAAAAGGAGGAAAGCAATTCCTCCTATGACTGCAATATTGACGGTCTTTTTATTGGTGACTTTTAGTTTTTGTGGGCCTCCTTTTTTCTCCACCTTTTTAAAGTGTGAGAGGTATTCTTTTGCTTGAAGCAAGTAGCGTTTGGCTTTATCCATAGATCCTCCTTTTAGAGACTAGCAAGTTCAATGAGCTTTGAGCCTTTTGCATAGAGGCGCTTATTGGCTTTTTCGATCTCGCCATTAATGTAATAGTAGCCTCGTAGCTCAGTTTGGAGTTGTTCGATCAGGTCAGGTTTTAGGTCTTTGGCTTCTTCTTTTTTAAGGAGACTATTTAATTCTCCAGCCTTGGTCCAAGCCTCTCTGTGATCTTTCTTTTTAAGTAATTCTCCCAGTTCATTCGTGACTTGAGAGACTTTCTTTTCAAAAATAGTTTTAGTAGCCATTTCAATTTCCTTTCTAAATGTTTCTTGATTGTCTTTGATGGTCTTTTGGATATAAGTAATGAGTGAGGGGCGCATTTTTTTATTTACGCTCAACACTTGACCATCTAGCGTGAAACAGGCATGTTCATAGTCATAGAAACCTTTCGCATCTGGTGGTTTTTCGGTAGATCTTCCAGCGCATTCATAGTAGAAGTCTTTGCCCTTTCGTAAGAGGATATACATATTCCAGAATTCATGTTCTGGAAGAAGTAAAAAGTCAGCTTGATAGATCTTCTTTAACATCTTAAGAAGCCTCAAGCAGATCATCGTAGCCTAGAGCTTGGTAGATAAAATCTGAATCGAACCAGAGCCAGTCATTGATCTGTCCTTCAGTTGGTGTATTCCCAGAGAAGATATCCTCACAAATGACGGTTAGGGTATCTACTCCACCACGTTCACGGACAGTGTTCAAGGTGGTTAGTCCACCAGACCAGGCTTTAAAGTTGTCTAGTGAATTGATTTGAACTTTGTATTCCATATAGTTTTTCCTTTCTAGTGTTCATAGTGTTTATTGGCTTTGAGAAGTCGTAACATGGCTTTTCCTCGATCTGTTATTTCTCCGCTGTTCTGAATCATCTTCATGTATTCTGTTTGGAGGATCTTATCTGCTTCAGTGACTAGTGCAAGGGAGTTAGCAACTTGATAGGTCAGCCAGCGAATCGTTCGCTCAATACTGTAAGGCTGTGGGTTAGTTGAGAGCTTTAAGGGTTCGACGCCTCCAAAGAGACGTTGCCATTTTTCATCAGGTTTATAAGCTCCAAAACGAGTAACACCATCATAGACTTGGATTTCTTTATTGATGATGCCTCTAGCGATTTCTCCGAGATCTACACCATTGATGTATTCTTCCACAATGCCCTGAGCTTTCTGATCTGAAAAACGCAATTCATAGCGATTCCAGATACCAAAAATCTCCAAGGATTCGTCCAAGGAGATGTTTTCCATTCGAGCAATTTCATAGCGCTTTTCATAAAAGTTGAAATAAAGTTGACTTTGACGACTTCCAAAGTAAATGGACAAGCCGTGATTCGCTTCCATGTCTTCATTATCTGTGAAAGATCCACCACCCGTGATATTCCATTTCTTGATCGTGTCTAGGACAATCTCTTTGGAATAGAGTTTATCAATCAATTTGGGAATTTGAATTTGTTCGTCCTCGTGACCATAACCCTTATATAGTTCATCTAGAGCAATATCGAGTCGCTTCACCCGAACATCTTCATAGGAATAAAGAATGTTTTGAAGAAAGATCTGCCAAGTGATTCCCTTGTCTTCTAGAAGCAATTCCAACTCACGGCATCCTTGACCGGATAGTTGAAGACAAGTTTGGTAGTCATTGGTCACAGACTTATCAAAGAAATCAAAAATCCAGATGTTTCCTCGTTGCCATAAGTGGGTATAGTTCATAAGGCGAGTTTCTTGGTCTGTAAATTCGCTTAGGTGACAGTGAAGAAAGTTTTCACAGAAAGCATCTAAATCTTTTAATCGAGGAAAGGTCAATCGTAGATAGTCGATTTGAGCCCGAAGACTATTTTTATCGCAATCTTGATAGTAACCAAGTCTTTCTTTAAGTTCTCTAAACTTATCAATCGTCAGTCCTCTTTCGCCTGTTTCATAAGAGCGATAGGTTCTTGTAGGGAGATCAACAGCTTGTGCAAATGCTTTTTGACTAAGTCCTGTTTGTTTTCTGAAATTCTTAATATGAAAAGGACTAATTTTGTCCATTCATCGCAACACCTCTTTCTAACAAAGTGACACACTTTTTTGACGAAAGTGACACACTTCATAAAAATTGAAAACCCAACTCCCATAAGGAATGAGGAGGGGTGGACTTGGCGTTTTTGCCAAATGTAACCCCCCTATTAGAAAACGGGGGTTGAAGTTTCACCATGGCCTAGAGACTTCGGGCTACGGTCTGCGCCTGACCTGCGGTCAGGCTTGCCCTTGCCCTTGCCCTAGCCCATGATGAACAATCGTCGCTTCAACTGCTTTTGGATAAGACCTGCGTCCTCCCTCTTCAAATTGAGCGAGGATTTCAAGAAGAAGTTTTTCTTGAAAAGGATCCACTAGAATAGCGGATACAGTCCGTTCAAAGATGATCCCTTGTTCTGTTAAGAGATAGATAATCTTGCGTAAGGTTGGCATTTTAAGATTTTGTTCGTCCGCAAATTCCTTGAGTGGTCTCTTGTTTGATTCGTTTTCTATAGCCTCCTCTTCCTCTATAGGATCAATTGTTTCAACCGGTGGTTTATATTCTTCAAATACTGAGAATTCTTCTCCTTCAAACTCCATGATCGGAATTTTAGAGTAGGCATCATAGAAGGAAAAACCTTGATCAAGCGGTACATAAGGAGAGAAAAACTCACCAGCCAGCTCGCCATTGTTTGCGATATAGCCCCGTCCTTTGACCTTGACTCCATTGATTTCATCTAGCTTTTTGAACTCTTTGGTTTTATTGGCATCTCCAAACATCATGTCATATCCTGTTGATTCTAAATGACCGACGGAGAGACGCTTCATAAAGTTATCCCGAAGAGCAGTTTTGATAAATTCCCCATCGGGCCGTTGCATAGCAAATATGATGAAGACACCAGCTTGACGACCTTCTAGAACTAACTGTGAGAGATATTCCATGAGTTCTGACTGTTGGCTATAGTCACGATCAATCTTTGCCATGAGAGCTGCCCACTCGTCCACTAGGATAAATTTTGGTTTCATGTCATAGTGAGTAAAGTTCTTCCCAGCTTGGAATTTTGGCGAAGTAGACATCAATTCATAGCGTTTTTCCATGAACTCTACATTCTCTTTAAAACAGTTAATGATATCTTCCTTACTGGTGTAGACTCGACCATGGAAGACTGGAATTTTCTTTAATCCAGCCAGGTCAGAATTCTTTGGATCACAGATATCAACAAAGCCGACTTTAGCTAGTGCATAGATAATGGTCATGAGAACAACGGTTTTACCTCCACCAGTTCCACCACCGATTAGAAGATGAGGTTCTTCGATATAATCCCAGGATACATCTTTCATGAGCTGGAGTTTGGATCCCTTAACTTTTACTTCATCGATGGTGATCCTGCTATCAATTCGGTTAATAGCAATTTCATATTTGATAAAGCGATTATCAAAGGTTTTATTACGAAAGTCCCCGTTAAACATGACTTCAAGCGTAGCCCCAAGGTTGAGGAAGCGATCTTGAAATTTATTACCTTCTAGAATGAAACTCACTTCAATCTTGTAGCGAGACTGTTTGATATACACTTGAGGTAAGGTTATTTTTTCAATGATCTTGTTCTCACGCTTGACCTTTTTAACAAGATAGAGGTTATTCTCTAGCAGAAAGCGAGAGAGTATCCGAAGACTATTGAGCTTTTGAAAGAAGAGCAACTTCCTGTAGCAAACCCGATTGATAAACCATGAGAAGATTAAAGAAAAGAGAAGCCCAGCTCCTAGAAAATATCCTTGAGGTAAGGGATGGACTTTTAATTCTTCTAGATGTAAGTAGCTGTAGAAACTAATAGCCAACAAAAAAGGAAACCACCAGCTAAACCATGTGATTCCCTTTAGTTTACGATGAAAAACTCGAACTCTTTTTCCCCGATAGGTAAAGAGTTTCATTCTGCATCACCTCCTAGTTTTCCTTCTTATTTTCTACCGGTTTGTTTTCTTTGGTTGGTGCGCCTCCAGTTTTTTTCTTGATTTTAGAAGCAAAGAGCTTATAGATATCATTACGATTGACGTGAGTATGTGTGATAACAATATCTTCTAGTTCAACCTCTTCTCGGTATTTAATACCTAGGTCTTCAATTTCAGACTCAGACATATCTGCGATAGTGAAAAAGAGGGTTTCATGCTGGACAGAAGAGTGAATCCCTACGACAATTCCACGGATCTCACCTGTATTGACTTGTACAAATGAGCCATCAGGATTACGTTGCGAGCGATCCACTTCAAAGATGATATCAGGCCCTTCAATGCCTCGGAAAGTCAGTTTTCCAAGAACAGCTGGGACATCTAACCCGTCTGTAATAACACGATAAGTCTTGTCAGCAATTTGTAGTTTTTCTCCGTAGTTTAATCCAATTTTAGCCATGTGATTTTCTCCTTTTATTTCTTATTTTTTGATTACCAATTTTTCCGCAAAGACATTGAGATAAGGGGCAACAGTATTGCCGTTTAAAGCAGTATCTGGGAAAAAGATTGGGTTAACCGCTTCTACTAGAGCATCTTCTGGGAAAACTGTTGTAGAGGCTGGTGTAATGACATGAAAGGCGCCGTGCTCTGCGCTGTTTAGAATGTGACGTTGGTATTTGCCTTCTTTTCTAAAAATAAATTTAGGAGCATCTCCTAAACGTTCATAGTAAGCAGGGCCAATAAATTCTGGTTTCATTTTAAGTGTTTCTGAGATCATAAGATTTTCCTTTCTGAGTGTAAAATAAAAAGAGTTAAGCTAATTGCTTCACTCTTGAGTAATAGTGTGTAAAAATTTTGCGTTTATACATGCGACTATAGAGATCAATATCTCCATAAGCAAATCCTGTTTCTTTTGCCTTAGAGACCAAATGATCGATATCTACCAGAGTTTGACTATATAGTTTAGCTAGTAGACTTTCTGAACGATCAAACATCTCATAGGTAAAGAGATAGTTTTCATAGAGTCGTTTACATTGTAGTGCGAAAAAAGTTTGTCATATCATTCTCCTTTATTGTAATAAGTAAAAAAGCTACTAAGTGAAAAAAGGAAAGAACTTAGTAGCTTGAGAGTAGGTCTATCTTATTAGATAGACAGCAGTAAAGAAAAGTTATTTGGTTGAAGGATCCCTCCTTCACGGTGGCAACGTTTAGCAAGGTGCTTTGCGTCAATTACCATCGCTTTCCCAGCCAATCTCTTTAGGTAGTCATGATCATGCCCAAAAGATTCTCTTACGCCCTTTGGCGAAGCCAGTTCACTTTACTATTCGGAAAAGTGCGAAAGTCCGAAATGCGTGTAAGCCCACAAGAATGGAGTCTTGTTTTTTATCTTCACTTCAACCATAAAACGGACTTGACTTTTCTTATCAAAACATTTACAATAAAGGTACGAAGTTTAGTGTAGTTTGATAGTCAGTCCTCTGGTTGTCAGACGCACTTTTTATTTAATTGTCAATGATCTAAACCTTCTAAAATAAGGTTATTATTTTTAGAAGATATATACTCTTTCGAATATATTTATATTATATACTCGTTTGAGTATATTGTCAAGAGATTATTGCAAAATATTTTAAAACTTTTTGAGGAATTAGAAATGGGATTTCCAGAACGATTAAAAGAACTCCGTTTGAAAAAAGGATTGACACAAAAGGAAATTGCGGAAGAATTTGGTATCAAGCAACCTAATTATCAGCAATGGGAAAGTGGAAAAAGAAAACCCTCGTCTGAAACTTTAGAGAAATTTGCGAATTTCTTCGGAGTTACGATGGACTACCTTGCGGGAAATGATGAAGAGTTAGATAATGTAGAACTCCTTTTCCGTATGAATTCAAAAGGTTTAACTGATGAAGAAAAGGAAATCTTCAAAAAAGAACTAATTGAATTTATGGAAGAGAGAAAGAAATATTTTAAAAATAAATGAATTTTGAATTAACTTTAGAAAGCGAAAATGGAAAAGAAATCAATTGAAAAAATTTTCATCGAAACTGATTATGCTGAGAAAAAATTCAAAGAAATTGTAGTCAAAAATGATGGAAATTATATGACTATTTTTCTTAATGGTAAGTGGGGCAGCGGTAAAACTCAGTTTTTAGAAAGATGTGAGCGTAAATTTAAAAAAGATGGTTGGAAATTAAAATACTTAAAAGTTTGGGAGATTAAGGATGATAGGTCGTTAATAAAAATTGCATTTAAAGAATTACACCCAGTAACATATCGTATAGTATCCGTTATAATTATAACTTCAATAGTTACTGCTATATTAAGTACTCCTACCTTTAATTTGGGGTTAGAAAAATATTATATTTTATTCTTAAATCTCTTTGGAGCCCCACCATGGGTAACTGAACCCATGAAATCCTTTTTTATGCTATTTGGACTGTTTGCTTTGGTTTTTCAATTTATTAAGGCGAAATCAGATAGTATCTACGTTAATTTACTTCACCTGTTTAATAATAATAGATTTAAATTTAGACAAGTATTGATAATTGATGATTTTGATAGAATATCTAATGACAAACAACTTGAAGTGTATAAGCTATTTAATATTTTACATGGGGAAATTCCTATTGTATTTGTTGGTGATTGGGAAAAGATCGTTAGCAGTCAAACCATAACTTCTCAATACCTGTCCAAATTTGTTGATAGAAAATGTGAATTACCAGTAAATCTCAGCTCTTTTGAAGTATCGAAATTATATTCAGAAAAAATATTAGATATTTATGGAGGAATACGTGGTATAGAACAAGAACAATTTAAAAATTTTTTAAATGAAGTATTTATTAGTAATCGCTATTCTTTGAGAGAGATTGATCATTTTATTGAACTTCTAAACTATGAATTAGGATATAAATATGGAAGCGTACAAGTACATCAATTCATTGCTATTTTATACTTAAGTTTATTTGAGGAAGGATTGTATAATCAATTAATAAAAAATTACCAAGTAGAAAACAATGTAACATTTTTTAATGAAATTAGTGTTAATGAAATTAGTGTTAATGAAAGTAAATATATAAAACAAAAATTTATTGAAGAATTACTGTTCAACTCATATAAGGACGAATTCCCACAATGTTTTTCTGATAACCCAATATCCTATTTTTTAGATGACAATATAACAAATTTATCTGATAAAGAAGCTGATAGTATATATACAAACTTACTAGATAATCCAAATAGTTACCTATCTAAAACTAATAAAGAGGGTGAATTTTTATTGTATCTGAAAAATAAGGTCATTGAAAAATCCGATCAAGATAAAATAGTAAGAATAATTTTAAAAACAATAGATAAAGATGGATATTTTGAATTAAATAAAGTACTATACACTTGTGTGACTTATTCAGTGGGACTTAAAAATGGACCAATTGACACGTTTAAACAACGTACATTTGATTTTTGGGAAGAAAAACTAAAAGATTATTCTGTTGGAAAAAAATGTCATATATATAGAAAAATCAATGTGTTTTCTCATTTTTATGATAATTTAAAAGAACAAGCCAAAGTTTATATAGATTCCTGTATTCAAAATGCTAATAAGACAATTGATTATCCTGCTGATGTAGCATACTTTTTGGTTGAGGGAGATTATAGAAATGTAAAAGAATCAGAAGTTGATCTGAAAAAGATATATGAAAAAATGAATGAAAAGGATATATTAGAATTCTTAAAATACTTGGAAATATATAGAAAAGGGTATATTTTGACTGCATTTGATTCATCAGGAGAAACAATTTCTTTATCAGATATTCTTGATCCGATTTTAGAAAAATTTGTTAATTTAGAAAGAATATTATATTACCCTAAACCCAAGTCTTAGTGGACAACAGTCCACTTTTTTTATACAATATACTCAACCAAATCGGTTTAGTTTTGTGTTTTATACTTAAAGGAGGTATCATTCTTTGGATGAATTGTATACAAGAATAAGTAAGTCTACAAAACATGTGTTATACCAGTATATGAAGAATCATGATATTTCATTACTAAATTATAATTTCAACTACTTCTTTCAACACTGTATTCAAGAATATCAGATTCAAGTGATTAGTCACCACTTCTCTAATCATAAGATTGAAGGATTAACTGTTATTGATGAATTAGGTATTAGTTTTTCTTTTGAAAAAGATAATCCAATAGTGAAGCAAAATTTTACTCTGTGTCATGAGCTAGGACATTTTATCCTAGAGCATGAAGGTAATTATTTTGCAGAATCTATTGATAATCAGGAGAACCTACTAGAGCGAGAAGCGAATATTTTCTCTGCTGTAGTATTAATGCCTGACATTGTTTTGTTGTCAAAGATTTATTATAGTTGCGACACCTTTCAAAAGATTCAAAATAGTCTGGATGTTTCAAAACAGGCATTGTTTTATCGCCTTTTAGATCTTCTTAGAGAATATTATCCTGGAAAAGAAAGTACCATTAAGCAGACTATCGATGCTTATATTGATGGACAAAATGCCACACTACTCCTTTTGTTTCACGGTGTCAAAGATCAGATTATAAAGGAATTCAACAACTATCAGACTTCTCTAATCAATAAGATTGAGCAATCAGTAATCAAAAAAGGCTTCGTTACTAGCCAAGAGTTACCTGAACTTTTAAATCAGGATAATTGGAAGACAATTAAGAATTGCCATGACAATCTAAAAGTATGGCTCATTTATGATAGAGGAAAATCAATAGCTTATGTTTGGGATAAAAATAAGCTAACAGACAAAGAAGCAAAACAAAAAGCTGAATTGAAATTATTGTTAATGTGAGGTAAATGATGTACCAACCAGAAAAACTAAAGGCTCGTAGAAAAGAGCTAAAAATGACTCAAAAAGATATTGCAGATCAATTAGGTATTACCTACCAGGCTTATTCTGCATGGGAACGTGGAATAAAACAACCATCTAGAGACAAAGTAAAGCTTTTGGAGCAAATTCTAAATGCTCCAAAAGGTTATTTTACAGAGGTTGAAATCGTCCGACTATATAATAGTTTGTCAGATGAAGCTAAAGATCAAGCACTTAGTTATGTTAGAAAACTAGTTCAAAAAGAACAATGTAAGAATGTTGTTTCAATATCAGAAAAACTATACGAGTACCATGTTTACGAAAAAATGTCTGCCGGTATCGGTTCATCGGTTTATAACGATCAGAACTATGATACTGTTTATTTTCATGAAGAACTAGCCCATGATTTCGCCTCATGGATTTCTGGTGACTCAATGGAGCCCAAATATCAAAATGGCTCTGTGGCTCTCATTCGTGAGACAGGATTTGATTATGATGGAGCAGTTTATGCCGTAGTCTGCAATAGCCGGACTTATATTAAACGAGTTTATCGAGAGGAGCATGGCTTAAGGCTGGTTTCTATCAATCCAAACTATAAAGATATTTTTCTTTCGTATGATGAAGATCCTAGAATTGTAGGAATTATTGTTGGTAATTTTGTACCAATGAAACTCTAACAACATTTTATTTACGTTGTTTTTCTATTTCTGATGATTATGTAACAAAGAATATAGAAATCTTTTACTTTGTAACCCTATGCGCCACCCTGTTGAAAATTTAGATAAATTACAAATGTTACAAAAATATTTCAAAAACACTTGACATTCTGTAACATTGTAATATAATAGCTAATATAAATTTAGGTGAGGTATCATAATTATGAAAAAATGGACAAGTTTAGCACTTTTAGGCTTAACTTCTGCAACTCTACTAGTAGCTTGTGGTTCTAAAAAAGAGGAGAACAGTTCTTCTGTAAAAGAAACACAGACTTCTATGAAATCTGGTCAGAATAAAACAAATCAGTCTTCTAAAAAGAAAAATACAAAAGAAACTGAATCTAGTTCAGAAGAAACAACACAATCAAGTCAAACAACCACAGCGTCTAATACAACAAGTGGTGACAAAGCTACAGATTCATCTCAAATGGTTCCTGCAGAGCTGGTAGGGACTTGGACAGGTACAACTGAAATCGCAAAAGATGTCCAAATGACAGTGGCTGCGGACGGAACGGTTACTACGACAGCAAACTTTTATCAAGCAGATGTGAACCCAATTCGTACAGCAACGACTAGAGCAAAAGCTGTTCAAGCTTCTGGTAATATCTATTACTGGGAAACAGACGAACCTGGAGCTTTTGATGCCCTTCTTCCCGGTATTGCTGGACTTGGGGGAGCCAATGCCAAGGTAAAAGCCGGTTTCATTTTGGAAGAGGGCCATTATACACCGATTGTATTTGTAACAGGACTTAATGAAGACTTTGATTATAGCAAATACAATGATTTCCGTGTCTCACTCACAAAATAAAGACATATTCAACGCTCTTAAAATTGAAAACACCCCAAAAGTTAGATTTTCCTATCTATCTTTCAGGGTGTTTTCTTATAGCCAAATTGGGAAAGAAATCAAAACTTCATCGCTCTATTTCTACTTATTATATTGTTGAAGTGCTTTATTATATGCTTTACTGCCTTTTTGGTAATATTCATGTTCTATTCCAGATATATCGACTGTAATGGTGCCATCCTTAACTTTATATTTTACTGTTGAATCAGTTCTACCTTCTCCTGATAAAAGGAAGGTGTTACTTTCTTGATCAATTGTAAAACTATCAGGCTTCTCTAATCTATAAGATAGAGCGATCTGTGATCAAAAAAAGTTTTGTGACTAGTCAAGAGTATCCTGAACTTTTAAACCAAGAGAATTGGAAAACAATTAAGACTTGCTGTGACAATCTAAAAGTATGGCTCATCTATGATAAAGGAAAATCTATAGCTTATGTTTGGGATAAAAATAAGCTAACAGACAAAGAGGCAAAACAAAAAGCTGAATTGAAGTTACTATTAATGTGAGGAAAACGATGTATCAACCAGAAAAACTAAAAGCTCGTAGAAAAGAGCTAAAAAAGACTCAAAAAGATATTGCTGATCAGTTGGGAGTCAGCTATCAAGCCTATTCCGCATGGGAACGTGGAGTAAAACAACCATCTAGAGAAAAAGTGCAACAACTAGAGCAGATTCTAAATGTACCAAAAGGTTTTTTTACAGAGATCGAAATCGTCCGACTATATAATACTTTATCAGATGAAGGTAAGAATAATGCACTTAATTATGTCAGAAACCTAGTTCAAAAAGAAGCTTATAAGAACGTTGTTTCAATATCAGCAAAACTATACGAATATCATGTTTACGAAAAAATGTCTGCTGGTATCGGTTCAACGGTTTATAATGATCAGGATTATAATACTGTTTATTTTGATAAAGAACTAGCTCAAAAAAATGAAGCACCTATTCCAAACCTATTGGCTCGAGAATTTGACCAAGAAAAGCCACTTGAAGCAATTGTAACAGATTTGACCTACGTCCGTGTTGGAAATCGTTGGGCTTATGTTTGTTTGATCATTGATCTCTTTAACCGCGAAATTATTGGACTGTCAGTTGGGTGGCACAAGACTGCAGAGCTCGTCAAACAAGCCAATCAAAGCATTCCTTACGCGCTTACCAATGTCAAGCTGTTCCATTCTGACCGTGGTAAGGAGTTTGATAACCAGCTGATTGATGAGATGCGGCATCGCTCGGTCTCTAAGTCAAGCAGCTTGTCCCTATGACAACGCCGTGTCTGAAAGTACTTACCGTGCCTTCAAACTCGAGTTTGTCAACCAAGAAACCTTCCATTCGCTGAAAGAACTAACCTTTAAAACAAAGGACTACGTTTACTGGTGGAATCATCACCGCATTCACAGCAGTCTGAACTACCAAACCCCAATCGCTAAGCGAATCAGCGCTTTAAAAAAACACTTTATAAATTTTGTATAGAAAAGTGTTGCCTTTTCATATCTCATTTTTTTACTTAAAGCCTTGACAGACTTGACAAATGGTAGAAAAGAGCCTAAAAAGGCAGAGTCCTGATAAGTTCTACCTTAAATTTCGTTATGAAACAAGTTTATTTCTTTCTAACGTCCTCAAGACCCTCATCGCCTTTCAACTCAAAGACTCTGTGATTCTATTATTTGTAAAACTTCTTTCATATTTTCAACTTTCCATTGCGCTTTGTCATTAAAAAATGGTAATCGGCTATCATAATAACCAATAGTTGCAATTCCGGCGCTAGTTGAAGATTCAATTCCAGAGTATGAATCTTCAATTGCAATACATTGTTCTGCTTGCAATTCTAACTTATGTAGCGTTGTTAAATAGATAGACGGATTTGGCTTACTTTCTACAAAATTCTCTCCGCTAACGATGACATCAAAATATTTTTTTATGTCACACCTTTCTAAAACTTCATTAATATGCTCATATTTTGATGATGATGCTACAGCTAATTTGATTCCGTTTTTCAATGCATAGTCAATAATTTTTAGAATTTCTTTTCTAAAAAGTAAAGAATAATCAATTTTTTCATATCTCTCATCACTAAAAGAAGCATATTCTTTTTCTATAGTTTTTATATCATATTGTTTCCCAATAAATTGCTGTAAAAGCCTATAAAGATTAAAATATGATTTACCAACTAATACCAATAGCTCAGAATCTTCGTAACTAGATTTTGGATTAAGGTGTTTGATAAAATCTTTCTGTATTAGAAAATCTTGGTACTCTGTATCAACTATAACTCCATCCATATCGAAGATTATACCTTTCAAATTCATAAATCCTCCTTTAAAATCAAAATCTATCATATATAATACCCATGTTGCTAGTTGATAAAAAATCCTAAATTATAGACCAAAATAGCCCGTTCGATCTCTAATTGCAAACCTGCTAAAGAGCGAGCAAGCGGATGTTCAATGTTAAACAATGCATTTAGGACAGAGATCCGAGTTTCGATGGTCCTTCGGATTGTCAGGATAGCAGGATTGTTGTGCTCAGCTGCTCCTTTCATATTTTTACAAATCGGCGTCAAAAAGTCTATTCCCTTGGCTTCCAATCGTTTTTTCAGTTCCTTACCCAAGTAGTCCAAATCCGCTAAAACAGGAGTATAGGGGATGGCATCCAGCAACTCTTCTGCCACCTGAATATCATGGACCGAGACAGGCGTAACCAAGTAATCCAAAATATAGCCCGACTCTGTCACCGCCAGATGAATTTTAAAACCATAGAACCACATGTTTTTGGAAGCGCAGTAGCCGATGTTGGCCACCTCATTCAAGACCTTGGCCTGATGATTTCTAACCGGCTGACACAAGAGGACTGGAAAGCTGTCGATAATGACTAATTCATCAAAATCCAGCTGATTGAAATAGAGGCAAATCAGCTGAAGCAGGGGCATCAGATAATGAACACGGCGATAGAAGCGGCTTCTCTCCAATCCCTGAATCCGAAGAAATTTCGGATAAATTGATAAAACTTTCGCTGTGACTTCATCCCAATTTCTGCCTGAAATTGCATCAAGGTTAAAACAGAAACATTCGAAACCTTGCATTGCTCTACATTCTTGCGGTGGATCAACTCATCAGGAGCGACTTTTTGATATAAGTCACGGCAGACTTTACGAAGCTGCGGCATACTGAGTTGAAGGTGATGGCGATTCGGTGTATAATGGAAAATGTCCATTTGGTTTACCTCCCTGCTATTTTTCTTCACTTGCAGTGTACACCAAATGGGCTTTTTTGTTAAGTCAAATCAACTATCAGCAGGAGTATATAATATCTAATGGATTCTTAGATATTATATCAGGAGAAATAGTAAATTTTCTTGTTTTATACCAATTGACACCAACAGCTAGTACATTTGCTTTTTTGGCTGAGATAATATCTGCATCTGAATCACCAAAGAATATCGCATCTGAGGGAGTTGCATTATAATGGTCAAGTATCTTCAAAATTCCTTCACTATCAGGTTTAGAATTAGCAACATCATCATCAGATACAATGTAATTAAAATATTTTTCTAATTCTAATTTCTTCATACTTATTTGTATACTTTTTCGCCCCTTACCAGTAAAAACAGCAAGTCTTTTTCCTTTGTAATTTAATTTTTTTAATAGCAAAGTAATATTTTCAAATACTTTATTTTGAACAATAAAATGATCGTGTAAATTTTCATAAAGAATGTAAAATAATTCGACTGCTTCATCAGCATATTTTTCTTCTACATGGCTCCTTATAATATCTTCCTCACTACCTCCAAATAATGATTCAATATCCGAATCACTCATTTTGATATTTTTATATTTTTCAAACACTATCCTGAAGCAACTAAAACAAAGAGGGAGTGATTCAATAATAGTATTATCAAAATCAAAAATAAATATTTCTTTTTTGTCAATCATCTTAGTCCTCTATAATAGTTTATATAATCAAGATATTCTTGTTCAATGTTATAAGGAAGGGAGTTATAATTGAAATAACTTAACTCCAGCGTTTCTTCTGAACTTACATTCAATTCTCCCGTATAATTAATCGCTTTGTATAGAGAGGTAACTACATAGATTTCATCTTTGTTTTGCAGAACAAAATGATAATCCTGCCCTGAAAAAGTATGAATTAACTTCAATTCTTCAATTGTTAATCCGGTCTCCTCAAATACTTCCCTAATTGCCGTTTGTTCAAGTGTCTCTCCTACTTCCAATAATCCACCTGGCAATCCCCATGTTCCTGAAGACCGTTTTTGAAGCAACACTTGATCTAGTTCATTTTCAATAATAACATTTGAACCTACTAGAATAAGTAAGTCATTACCTATCTTTTTTCGAATTGTTGACACGTAATTTTCTGTTGGTGTGTTAAGCATCTTGTATCACCCGTTTCTTTATCTCTTCAGCATTGATATGAATGTTTCTTAAAATATTAACTATCATTTCGATATCTGCATACGTTAGAAATGGATGCATAGGTAAACAAATTATATTTTTGGAAATATTTTCAGTATTTTCTAAAACAAGATCATTGTATTCAGAATAACAATCCATTTTATGTATAGGAGGAGAAAAATAATTTCTTGTTGGAATACCCTCTCTATTCAAACTCTGAACAACTGTATCTCTATCTAACCCAAATGACCTTGCATGCACTACTATGCATAAATCTTTATATGTACTAATTTGGTTATCCGGTATTTTTTGCAACGATACTCCTTCAATTTCAGATAATAACTGTCTATAATAATTGCCAATCTTTTTACGCTCCGATAGATTTTTGTCAATTATACTCAATGACATTAGACCAGTTATAGCTGCCAACTCACTAAGTCTAGCATTAACACCAATCTCAGTACAATTATAATCTCCCGGATTTCCATATTCTCTTAAAAGTCTAATTTTGCTATCAATTTCTTTATTTTTACTTACGACAATTCCCCCTTCACCTGTAACTAGAGTTTTTGTAGGAGAGGTACTATATACTGAGATATCACCAAAGTTTCCCAAATGTGTTTTGTCAATGGTACTACCAAATGCGTGAGCAGCATCATAGATAAGTTTAAGATTATGGGTTTTAGATACCCTTTCTAATTCATATACTTCTGCTCCAACTCCGAATATGTGCACAGCAATAATTGCTTTTGTTTTAGGAGTGATATATTTTTCAATGTTATTTGTTTCGATTGTAAATGTTTCAGAGTTGCAATCTACAAAAACAGGAATAGCTCCAACCTTTTTAATTGCATGAACAGTTGCACAAAATGTAAAACTAGGGACAAGGACTTCATCACCACTTTTTATTCCCAATGCTTCTAATGCTAAAATTAATCCTATAGTCCCAGAAGAGACAGCAGTTACATAGGGAGCTCCTAAATAACTGCTCACCTCAGACTCATACTTTTCTAAAAATCTCCCTTTTGAGAGCATCCCAGTTTTAAAAACTTCGTTAAAGTATGACTCATATTTTGATTCTGAATAAGTAGGAAACATAGGTTTTATAAATTTTAATTGACTTGAAAACGCTGGTTTCCCACCTAATATTGCTAATTGTTTCATATTCTAACTCCTTAATTCAAATATTCCTTAGTAGCAACTTTTACGTTGCTATATATATCGCAGAATGGATTATTAATTAACCCTGATTTCATGCTATTTGCAATTTCTTCTACTCCAACTTCAATAGACTTCTGTGATGAAAAACCCAACTGCTCTATTTTATCAAAAGAAACACTATAGCTTCGATTATCTTCCTTTAAACCATCTAAGTTAACTTTAGTATTTCCAGTAGCTTTTGAAATTATGCTAGCTACTTCAGTAAGATTATAATTTTCAGAATTATTACCAACATTAAATACTTCTATACCGTTATCTGTATATTTATTTTTACATCTTTCTTCAAAAAGCAAATTGATAGCTCTGGCCACATCTCCACAATGAATAAATGGTCTCTCTTGCTGACCGCCGTAAACATTTATAACTCCGTTATTTAATGCAGAGGCAGTCATTACATTTACAGCTAAGTCAAATCGCATCCTCCTCGATAAACCAAAAACGGTACAAAATCGCAATATGATAATATTCAACTTATCCTTATAATTTAATAAATCTTTCTCTGAAAGTAGCTTTAGCTCTGCATAATAATCAACAGGATTGGGAATACTATGTTCATCAAACTTATCTTTACCAAAACCATAGACACTACAGCTTGAGGCAAAAATAAAATTTTTCACCCCCTTTTTGACTGCACATTCTACTAGATTTCTTGTTCCACGAACGTTAATATCGTAAGCGATATCTTTGTCAACAACACATGAAGGCTCTCC
This sequence comes from Streptococcus sp. OMI750, assembly GCF_047463895.1. Classification (NCBI taxonomy): domain Bacteria; kingdom Bacillati; phylum Bacillota; class Bacilli; order Lactobacillales; family Streptococcaceae; genus Streptococcus; species Streptococcus sp. OMI750. The sequence goes on along the minus strand of NZ_JASHCZ010000004.1, from coordinate 66,040 downwards.
AACTAGACTTGCCAAATGAATAATTGTATCAATTTGATTTAGGGATTTCAAAATGTCCTCTTTGATTCGAATGTCCCCCTTAACTAATTTAAAACGTTCTGAATATAAAAACTCAGATAGTGAATCAAAACCAAATATACCGCTGTCTAAAACAACAACCTTATTTTCTTGATTATTTAGCAATTCTTCAACTAATCTTGAACCAATATAGCCACAACCGCCTGTCACCAAAATATTACTCATGAATCATTCTCCTTTTTCCATATTGTCTTGTTAATATAACAATCATTCCGAAAGCAACATCATAAGAAACCAAAACTTCATCGCTCTATTTCTACTTATTATATTGTTGAAGTGCTTTATTATATGCTTTACTGCCTTTTTGGTAATATTCATGTTCTATTCCAGATATATCGACTGTAATGGTGCCATCCTTAACTTTATATTTTACTGTTGAATCACTTCTACCTTCTCCTGATAAAAGGAAGGTGTTACTTTCTTGATCAATTGTAAAACTATCAGCTTCTCCGTGTTTTATTGAACCTCTATTCCCTTTTATAGTAAATGCCAATTCATTTCTTTCACTTGATATCCAATAGTATTCGCCATCCAGAGATTGTTGCTTATTTTTAGTGCAAGCAATTAGCGTAATTATTGATAATGACAACAATAATATGCTAACAAATTTTCTCATGTTTCTCGCCTCCTTTTATAATATTCCTATACCAAAATAATGTTACAAAACTGTATCAATGTCTGTTATAATGGAAATTTCAAATAATGTCCATTATAACAGACATTAGTAAATTTTAGAAAAAGATCTATATTTGGCTATAGTTTTACTAAATCTCTACGACTATAGATTAAAAATGTATACACTTCTATACAAATAATAGAAAAGGACTCAGCCCTGTGCAATACAGAACTAAATCCTTTGCTTAAATTAATTGTCTAACTTTTTGGGGTCAGTACAATCTGGTTGCTAGGGCTTTATTATGCTATATCTTACTAGGGATGATGATCTTTTTCAGGATTGCTCATAATCTTTGTAAATATTTCTTTATATTTATATTTCAGATATTTTTCGTGTAGAATGAACAAAGCTACGTAAACAATCATAAAAACAATAGATAAATACAGTATATCAAATGTACTATGTCCAAAATAAGTTGCGGACTCATAAGATCCAATAGCTCCTAAAACCAACCAAGGAATATACTTGTAATACTTAGTTACCATAACACAGTCCCCCCTTTAATTAAACTAATGAGAATATCTATAACTAAAAGTCATACCTGTACTTGTAGGATTATAAGGATCTAAGGTTATCAAAAGATCAATTCCCCAACCTCTTGCAGCAGCATATTCATATGATTCAGCGTTTACGATATAGAGTTTTTCAATTAAAGAGCCATATCTTGGAATTAATTTTACTAAACTACCAATTGTTCGAAATTGTCGTGCACATTCTTTAACTTCCGAAGGACTTAAATGTCTATAAACATTAGTTACGAGAGCTCGAAACATAGATCTTGACTGTTCTTCATTAATTTCTTTTTGTACTTGTGTAATGATTTCCTTAGATATTGTTTCTTTTTCATAGTTTGACAGAGACGTTCTGTCTAATAATTCTTGTAATGTATATTGCTTACCTTCTTCTAATCTTAATTTGGAGATTTCTTGTTGCAAAATCTCAATCGGAGGAGCTGACTGTTCTTCAGACAGTACAGTACTTAAGGGAGAGAACGAAGAAAAAATTAACAATAAGGTACAACTACCTTTAATAATTATTTTATGATATTTCATAATATCACCTTCCTTTTGTTTTTTTACTTAATAATATGCTTCTATAAAAATAGGCAATTTCTCGAAGTGCTATATTCTTAAACTAACTTCTACCGCCAATAAACGTGGAAGTCAATTTGTCGAAACAATGCTATTAAAAAATAAAAGGGAAAACTTTTTGTTAAATAAGGTTATCATTACTATTAACCACATATAGTTTTTAGCCAACCAACTATATGTGGTCTAAGTAATGGGATTAAGAATAGACCTAAAATAAATATTAGAAACATTTTTTTGAAGCTTCTTTTGTTCATCTATGGACAGATTCCCGAAAAGTATATTTCTAATTTTTCTAAGTACGTCTAGACGTTTTAAAACTCATGTTGTGATTGAATTACGTTCAATACTTCTTGCATACTTCCAGACTTCCAATTTGCCTTAGCATTAAATAAAGGCAATGGGTAATCGTAATATCCAATAGTATCAATACCAGCACTAGTTGATACCTGTATCCCTGAGTACGAATCTTCAATAGCAATTGTCATCCGAAACAATATAATCAAAATAATTCTTCAAATCCAGTTTTTCAAGACTTATTTCTATACTTTTTCTTCCTTTCTCTGTGAAAATCGCAAATTTTTCCCACTTTTTCTCAATGATTTCAATACTGAAACAACATCTTTCCAGAACTTCAATAATTTCTTTTTATGTTAATTCATTATTTAACTAAATCTTTGGAGGTAATACGTTTTCAAAGCTACTTTTTTACCATAGATTTTGAGCCTTCAACACATATTACTAAGCCAAAAATGCTCTAAATTTTTGAAATTCTAACAAATTACACCCTTGTACATTAGAATCACTTCTTTCTAATTAAAAATTAGATAAAACAGAAATACCATATAGTTAATTAGTATTTTCATCATTTAATCAACTAATCAGCCTTCCCAACATCAAGACCATTGGACTCCTTTTGTGATTGCACTCGAATCTCCAATTGTTTATTCTTCTGAATAAACTGTTGGTAAGGAATTGTATTACTAAACATAAAAACACCTAGTAATGCAAATGTAACTAATTTTTTAATTCCACGTTTTTTTCTCATGCAATGAAACCCCTTTCTTTTTCCTTGTTTTTATTCTAACACATATATATTATTTAGGCAATTATTTTTATTGCACTTTGAACTTTTTTTTTTTTTTATTACCATAAAGAATTATTTATTCCTTTAACTTGCTATTTTGAACTAAAAATTTTATAATGAAATTAAGCAAATAGGAAGGTTTATTATCTTTAATGAATACACTCGCAGAGAAATTCAGATTAAAAAGAAAAGAGCTAGGACTCTCCCAACAAACTCTTGCAGAAGGAATTTGTGAACAAAGCCAGATTAGTAAAATTGAGAGAGGGCATTTCATTCCCTCCGCAGACCTTTTGTTCAAACTCTCACAACGACTTGAAGTACCATTAGATTATTTTTTTAATGAACAAATTGAAATTAAATCTAACCTCTCTAATTTCAAGCAATTATCTGCTCGACTATTAGATGACAGAAATTATGAAGATTTGGAATATATTTATAGAATAGAGATCGAACGAAGTACTTTTCTAACACTAGAAGACCGAACTTACCTTGAATGGATTAAAGCTATTATTGACTTCTATCAATATGACAGTAAGTGTGAGGCTATTTCTTCATTGGAAAATATATTATTAAAAGTCTCCTCAAATACTCTGATTTATTTAAAGGTATTGAATACTCTATCTAACTTCTATTCCTTAGTGGGTCGTGAACAAGAATATGAGGCAAACTACTCTCATTTAATGGAGTTATATCAGACAAAAAATTTTGAGCATCAAGAGTTTTTATTTGGCTACATCAGAGTTCGTTATAACTACGCTCACTACCTAGTGTCAAAGGAAAAATATAACGAAGCTATCCAAGAAGCTCTTGAGACGATTGAACTCTGTAAACAAAGACAGACAAGCTACCAACTGGCTCCCCTACTTATTCTTGTAGGAAATGCTGGAGCCAAATTTCTAGACAAAGAACAAGTCAAAAATTATTATATAGAAGCAAGAGAGTTATGTAAGATTTATAACAATCCTTTAATGTTGATGAAGATAGAGAATTATTTGAAAGAATTAGATACTGTTTAGTTAATCTTGACATTATAGTTTTTCTGAAACGTTAAATAACCTGTAAGGCTGATAGTGATATTAATACTATCAGCCTTATAATTTTTTCATGGTATCTCAAATAACTATACTGATTTTGTTTCCCGTTCTAATTTGGTAACATTTTGATTTCTTGTATTATCAAGTATATTGATAAAATTCTCTAATCTCCTAACCTTATATTCGTAATCATCTATCCATTTAGTCATAAATCTTTGATTTTCTTAGGAATGATATTAGGATAGCAAGGATAATTTAGAAAGATTATCACATAAATTGATATAATATGTATTGAATAATAATAGTTGCAGCCATTTTATGACAAGAAAAAAGCTTCTGAAATGTTAAATTTCAGAAGCTTTTTGTCTATCTATTATGATTTAAACCTTGGTAAGTTATAATTTTCTGTGATATTTAGGATATTTAAAAATATAGAAGTATTTTTGTAGACTAATTTACAATTTTTCCAGTATTTTACCAAGTAGTTCTTCTAACTTTCCTAAATCTCCATAAACTGTTCCATCCATATAAAGATTGTAAACCTCGTCATCTTGCTCCACACGTATTTGTGCAGAATATCCTTTTGATAGTGCTAAAGAACGAATGACCTCTCGTTGAGTTCGTCCATTACCTTCTCGGAAGGGATGGAAATAATTAAGATTATCAAGAATTTTTGCTAATTGTTTAATAATCTCATCTTTTGAATTAGCAGTTTGATAATAGGTATGAATAAGGCGGTCTATATATGCTTGGGCAGTACTGAAAGATTGTATTGACATAAAAGGATTCCCATTTTTTGAGATATTCACCTTGCGATATTGTCCCGCCCAAGCATAGACATCTTGAAATAAATATTTATGAATGGCTAAAATATCACTAATGGAGTAGACTTCAATGACTTTCAAGCGTAAGTCTGCAAGCCTTCTAGTAACAAATAAATGCTCATTCCGGTAGGCTTCTTCAATATTTGTAATATTTTGTTTGTTGATTAAGACTGTGGAATTTGGATAGGTATATTGGTGATTGGGGTCAATGTACTCATAGCCTTCGTATTGATTTTTAACCAATATTCAATTCCTTTCGTTTGTTGATAACATAAGTTTTTAAATCAATCACATCTTGAACAGTAGGTTCATAATTTTCAATCATTGATGACCCAATAGCATACCAGACGGTATCGAAATCTGAAAAGTTATCAAAGGGAATCCCTAAAATTGTTAATTCTTCTTTATTTACATCAAGAGTCATGGCACACTTCCTTGTATAACGTTATCTTTATTATACCATAAAATCGGTATTTTTACCTAAAGGGATAGAGAACCTATCTGGGATGGTCGTATCTATTTTTATCATTTAAAAAACATACTTTTTTTTAATACTAAATTTTATAATATAATAGATACAATGACTTTTAAAACACTTCTTCCCTATCCATAGGTGGATAGGGTTTTTCGTTGTTCATTACACGTTCTAAACATTCAATACTAGATCTTAGGTGAAACATTTCATGTTTCCTATATTTTTCATCCTGTGAGTTTAATAGTTCGTTTAGGTGACGTCTAATATGCCAAATGACTTTTCTAATATTCGCTTCTTTTAAATTATTCATGACTCCATTGTATAATAAAATATAATCCAATCTCTTTGATTAAACTAATTTGCATAAAATATAAACTATTCGGTTAAGAATAAGCTTAAAAATTTTTTGAAGTAATCTATTCAGCACAAAAAAACACCTATTCGGTAAAATAGGTGTGAATGATGTTATTTATATCCATATTGTTTTAGAGCCTTTTTATACGCTTCGCTACCTTTAAGATAGTAGTCATGCTTAACTCCACTAATATCAACAGAAAAGACCCCATCTTTAAATGAATATTCTTCTGTTCGACTTGCAATATTTTGTCCAGTTAATTCGATCGTATTCTTTTGTTTGTTAATGGTAAAGCCGTCGGCTTCTCCATGCTCAATGGAAGCATTATTTCCTTTAATAGTAAACGCTAACTCGTTTCTTTCACTTGAGATCCAATAATACTCACCATCTAAAGATTGGTAGTTGTTTTTAGAGCAAGCAATTAACGTAATTATTGATAATGAAAGTAGTAATATACCTATTAATTTTCTCATAATCTGTGCCTCCTTCTATAATTTTAATTATACCAAAATAATATTACAAGAGTATGTCAGTGTCTGTTATAACGGAAAAATGAAGAAATGTCTATTATAATAGCAAATAATAACTTTCGGGAAATCTGATGAATTCAAAAATGAAATTGATACAAATTTGGTTATTTTTAATAAATCTAAATACCCGTTTATAGTTCACTTGTTGTCCAGGTAAAACTAAAAGGATTTAGTCATGTGAAATACAGAACTAAATCCTTTGGATAGCCTATTTGTCTATCTTTTTGGGGTCAGTATAAAATCCTCCCCTAACAATAAATTATTATTTTACAACTTTTATTACAAATATTGTGTTTTTAATCATTAAATATAAGCCAACTATCTATTTTATCTTTCGGTTTTTCCCAACTTGCAATAACACGTATTCCTTTCATTTCTGTACTGGAAATACCTAATTTTCCTCCTTTTCCTAATAAATATAATGTATATTGCGAATCAGTATTTGCTTCATAAGAACCCTTGATAAATTTTTCATCTGTACTAACTTTCCAAGCATCTAATCTAGGAATACTAATTTTTATATCTGTTTTTTGAGCAGCTATATCCAATGATATTTCTCCTTCTTTAATTTCCCTTATGCTTACTTCTTTATTTTCTTTTAAATCTATTTCCCCTGACTTTGCTATGATTCCATCTTTAGATACTACAAAAACAATAGCTTTGTCTTGTTTTTCTTTGACTAGATCTTTTGGAAAATAAAATTTTTCTCCATTTGTTCTATTCAAAATACATTTTTTCCCCATCGCAATACCCACTGTATCTATTTTTTCTTTTGTTTCATTTTTTACTGTAAATGCAACATCAATATCATCACTATTTCTGTTCATGTAAAAGAATAAACCACAAATGCACAGTGCTATAACCGGTACTAATAAAGCAATCTTCCTTTTCATCTTAACACCTCCCTTATAGCTGACTTTTCAATAATATAATTCTTATGTGCTACTTTTTCAAAGTCCTTATCATGACTTACAACTACGATCGTCTTACCTTCATCATTTAATCTAATAAGTGTATCGATTACAATTTTTTTATTCTCATAATCAAGAGAACCTGTCGGTTCATCCGCCAACATAATTTCAAACGGTTTTATCATATTTCTTGCAAGGGCTACCCTTTGCTGTTCTCCACCTGAAAGTTCATAAACCTTCGATTTTAATTTGTCTGAAATGCCCATTTTATTCAAGGCAGCTTCTATAAGATTTTTCTTATTTTTTTCTTGATTGTATTTGGCAGCAAGCATCATATTTTCCTCAACCGTCATTTTTTCCACCAAAGCAAAATTTTGAAATAAATAAGCAATTTTTTCTCTGCGTAATAGCTCTCCTACTTTAGGATCTTTTATAGGATCTCGATTTGAAAAACAGGTTACACTACCACTATCATAATTTTCTAATGTCCCAATTATATTCAAAAGTGTTGTTTTTCCTCCTCCACTTTTCCCAAAGATACAAACAAAATCTCCTTTATAAATATCCAAACTAATATTTTCCAAAATACTGTGTTCCCCATATTTCTTAGAGACATTTCTTAAGGTTATTTGCAATTCCTTTTCTTTTTGCATTTAATACCCCTCCTTTAACCTAAGTACAATGCTTCTTTCACTTTTCTTTAGTTGTAAAATTTCTATGCCAAAACATATAAGGCTTCCACAAATACCTATTATTAAACTAATCAAAAGTTTAGACATACTCCAACCATCTCTTGGTATAAACAGTCCAACATCACTTATTACTCCTGTTACCATAATAACCATAAATAAAATAATAATACTTATGATATAACCAACGATATTTTCAATAATTTTCTTATGATGTATATCAAAAAATCCATATCCCAACAACCTAGAAACATCTATTCGTTGTCCATGATTATAAAAATATGTTTCTTTATCTATTTTTAATAACGTTGCTAAAATAACAATAGATAAGACAAGACCAATAACATATATACTTGCCTCCATCTTATATTCGTCTATTCTTGAAACTATATCATCGTAGACTGAGCTGATATAGAGTATAAACGGCTCAGATTCTGTTTCTTCAATTATGTCCTTCAAACTCTCGTATCCTCTACTAGGCTCTTTGACATATGGATGTAGCTGCCCATTTACTAAAGATGATAGTTTGATTCCATAATCTGGGAGTAATTCTTTCCCATTTACTGCTACCAAAACATAATTTTTCAAGTTTGCTTCATCAATTCTTTTGCCACTATCAAAAGAAAATACACTTTGATTATCTTTCAGCCTTACATATGTTTCTGTAATTGTACCTTGTTTTTTTATATTTTGAAAAATATGATCTTCATGAATTTTTTCTTTGTCAAATTCAGTAATTTTAACATCTTCTGGAACAAAAACAATCCACTCATTTTCATGTATTTTATATTGTTCTATTTTATTCGTATCTTTATCTAAGAGATTAGCAATATGTAAATAATTTTTATTTACATAGGCATAATTGCCTTGAAACGGTTGTTGATTTAGATACTCCTCATCATCATTCATTCCCTCTTTTCTAACGTTTGGGGCATTAAATAATATTGCTCCACTATCGTCCAAACTATTCCATAAATTATTCATCTTTGGAATAACAATCTCATGGAACTTATCATCATCTTTTTCATAACTCCAAGACCATGCACAAGCCATATTTGCATAATATTTTGAGCTTTCCCAAGTTGGAATGTATTGTTTCATACTCGAGTAATCAGCGAGTCCTAAAATACTTACAATTGCTAAATAAAGAACCATAACAATCGACCCTGTTTTTATAAGAAAAGAACTTCTATGATAACTTCTTCTATAACCTTTCAATAAGGTAATAACATTAATTCCTTTTAATTTGAGATAAATCAATATAAACTCTATTGATATTAGCCCCCCTATTATAAAAGCAACTAAAATAAGTATTGTTTTCATTGATATCATAAATCCTAAAATATCACTAGGAGCAACTAAATATTCTATAATTCCAATCGTCAGTACAAGTCCCACTATTGCTGGTATTGCAAGAATATTTAAAACCTTAGAAATAGCTAAAGTTAATTTGTCGTATCCTAGTAAAATTGATATCGATAATTCCTTTGAAAGCATCCCATTATAAATAATTAGACAAAAGACAGTAGCTACAAATATAATAAAAACCGTAAGCATATATAGATATGCTTGTTTCTGTGTGAATTCACTAGAAACAGTATAATCCGGATTAACCACGACCTCTGTTTTTAATTTTTCATTTTGATTTATTTCTTCAATAAACTTATTAATATTTACTTCCGTACCTCTTACATGATAATCCCCATTAACTTTTTCCTTGCTGACGTTTTCAAAAGGAATTAAGCTTATATCTTTTGACGTGAGTAAACTCATTGATTTTACATTCTCAAAATCATTCAATTTGTCTTTGCTATCAGCAATAGATATATCTCTAAAAGATTTCTTGAACCATTCAGAATCATTTAGATGAATGTAAATCTTTATTTTCTGTTTATCAAATCTACTATTCTTAGGAATATATTCTTCCTTTATGAAGCTTAAATCATTTTTATTGGCGATTTTCTGCAATTCAATTATTGTTTTATCAGCTATTTCTGGCTTTGTTACAATGTTTACAGTAGTATTAAACTCTTTTAAGAATATATTTAAAAACATACCGTCTGAATAGAAAAACTTTCCTATACCAATCACTATAATTAGTAAAATTGCCAGTATACCCACTGTTTTTTTCATTCTGCATCATCTCCAACTTTATAAAAATAACGAGTATGAGTAATGCCACAATACTAAAATAACAACGTGGCACCGCTCAAACTCGTTCAACTATTTTTATTTATTGTTATTTAACATCAGCCCAAGCTCTATTACCACTTGAAGCTTTTTCCCAAGAAGCTTCTGCTCTACTTCCAGCTCTTGTCCAACCCGAATAAGAGAATTGACCACCAGCGCCTTGTACTGTAGTTTTATGTGTTTTATTATTGTGATCGTATTTAGACCAAACATAGACACTACCTACACCATGTCTCCATTTTCCACCTAAAAAACTTTTCCATCCGCTATCATAACTGAACAACCTTGGCAGAGTATAATCTTCTTCAAATACTTCCACCTCATAACCAAGACCTTCAACATATGGTAAGTTTGTTTTTTCTGCTGCAAATGCTGGTACGAATGATACTAACATAAAACCTGTTAATAATACTAATGACAATGATTTTTTCATGATAAAATTCTCCTCTCTCAAATACTTAAACTTTTTGTAAAATTTTTCTTCCGAATAAAGTTTTCAAAAACTCTACTCAATCTCCGTTCCTATACCTATGAGAATTATTATAATTCATAAAACTCCACCTCCATTTTATATATTTATAATCACAGATGATGATTCAAATTAATAATTCCATTCAAATATAAAAGAGCTATCCTTATTTATATTATAGAATAGCTCTTTGCTTTATACTTAACGGTATCTTTAAATAATTCTTGCGTTTTCTTTGCGATTTAATTTAATATATATGGAAGTATTACTTTAGCACAAACTCTTTTATTCTCCTCTCCAATTTCAAAATTTCCACCCAAGTGTTTTACAATGTCACTTACAATTGTAAGTCCAAGTCCCGATCCATTATTGCTTATTCGTCTTGATAAATTTCCCCTATAAAACTTTGAAGTAACCATATTCCAATTCACATTTAAATTTGGAGAAACATCGTTTATAACACTTATTTTTAACATTCCATTAATTTCCTCAACCTTTATATTTATGCTTGTTCCTTTCACAGAATAATTAACTGCATTTGTAATCAGATTCTCCATTATTCTAAGTAAAAGTTGTGGTTCCGTTTTAATCTTACTGTTTTCCAAATTTAAAAACTCCAAAATTAAAAGATGATCTTTTATAGATAAACTTTTTTCTTCTTCCCACTGGCTAAAAAAAATTTTTATATCTACATCCGTTAAATTTAGTGGAATTTCATTTAAATTGAATTTTAAATATGAAAAAAAATCTTCACTTAAACGATTTAAATATTTTATGTTCTCATATATAACATCAACAAACTTATTTTTTTGTTCTTCAGAAAGATTTTTTTCGTCTTTTAATAGTGTTATATAACCTATCATATTCGCAAGAGGAGTTTTTATATCATGAGCTAAATACGTTAGCAGATCTGTTTTTTCTTTATATACCAGTTCATACTCCTTTTCAAGTTCTTTATTGTAATTATGAAGTTCTATAAACAAATCTCGTTCCTTTGATAATGACTCATGAAATGGTATTAAATCTTTATCTTCACTTTTAAGATAATTCAGTCCAGACTCAAAATATTGATTATATACATAAAACCTTTTTTCCTGTATTATAAATGTCCCTATCAATATAGCAACAGCCCCTAGTAAAAGTATTATATATTTACCTATTTCAAAATAAAAGGAAGCAAATTTATCTAATGGCAATTCTGGATCTACACTGTCAACAAAAGAATTATCCATTATTTTGTAAATAATGAAAAATAGGATTGTACTTAAAAATATCCATAGTATTTGATAAATAATACCTTCCACAAAAAAACGGTTTTTCTTACCCATTGATTTTATACCCCACTCCCCAAACAGTTAATATGACTGATTTTAACCCAATCTTTTCAAACTTACTTCTAATTCTTCTTACATGAACCATAACTGGATTAACTTCATTTTCTAGCACCTTATCACCCCATATTTTATAGTGTATATCATCCATATTATACACTTTACCAGGTTCTTCCATAAGCAACCACAAAATATCAAATTCTTTTGGTGTTAGTTCAATCTCTATATTACCATAGTAAACTTTATGTGTTTTAATGCTAATCTTTAAATTATTAACTTCTCTATCACAATTAATTGTATTTACAATATTTTTTGTAAATACATAATTTCTTCTAAAATGAGAATTAATTCTCGCAATCAATTCAGATGGTTCAAACGGTTTTACGATATAGTCATCTGCACCTATATTCAATCCTTGCACTCTATGAATAGGATCTTCTAAGGCAGTAAGCATAATGATTGGCATAGTGGACGTTTCTCTTATCTTTTTGCATATTTCAAATCCATTTATATCAGGAAGTAAAATATCCAATAATATCAAGTCATATTTATTTTTTTCAAATTCCTCTAACGCCTCTTTTCCAGTATGAAAAATGCTGATTTCCCAATTCTCTGATATTAAATACATCCTTATAAGCTCTGCTAAGTTAGTATCATCTTCTACAAGCATTATTTTCATTTCAGTCATTCATTTCCACCCTCCTTAAAACTACATACATCATTTGGAGTACATTCCAATGCATTACATATTTTTGCCAAATTTTTAAATGTGATTGGCTTATTTTTTCCCATCTGTGCCATGACATTAGTTGTAATCTGTGTAATAACAATAACTTCTGTTTTCTTTAATCCCTTTTTGGCGAGTTGTATCCACAAGGGTTTATAATTTAATGCTATGCCGTTTCCTCTTTTCTTTAGATATAATTTTTATGTGTATTATACCATAACCATTGGGTACACTCAATTTTTATTTGAGGATTAATTTTGTTCTGAAATTTTAATTATACCGTCATATATTCATTTTGATAATTAAATAGTAAATATTATATGATTAGTATCCATTTAGTCTGAACCATCTCTTCTGATAAAATTAACATATCTACTGTATTTGATAAATATATTCAATACATCAATCTACGTGATTATAAAATTCATTTTATGATCTCGTAGAAGTGCACCAACAACCAAAGGGCGCTAGCCTTCAAATTTTCCTCACAAAATGTGTCCAAAATATTGACAGAATTCCAATATCGAGCATTTTTTAGATCTATCCAATCCAACAGTCACGAAACTATTAAAATCGATGGAAAAAGAAAGATGGATACTTCGGAAATTCGACCAATCTGATTTGAGAAAAAAATTGATTGGATTAACAGAAAAATCATTTATGCTACTATCAACCGAAAATAAGTAATTCCAAGCAAGTTCGAATAAAAGCCTAGTCAATTTAAAATACCAAATAACACCCTATATATTAGTGTCTTTTTAGAGGCTACTAGATTATTTATTTATCAAAGTGATATCATTTAAAAAATACATAGCTTGTATAACTGTTACATATTATCTATATATTCTATCTACTTCTAGTCCACAAACATATAAAAAAGAGGCATTTAAGCCTCTTTTGTTCTCCTTCAAACACTCTGTCACTGTCCATTTACTGTCCAATATAATGTAATATTATTGAATATCGTTATTTTTTTTGAACTCTAAAGCCTTTAAAATCAAGATTTCTAATGATATCAAGACCTAAAGAATCTTAAATTAAGTCTTGCATATTCATCATAGCAATCACATTCCTTCCAACTTCTGAAATTTACAGTTCATTATACCATTTTTTAGACGCTTGGAAAAGCCTTGGACACATTGTCATGAAAAGCTCCCTTCTCTCTAGATTGATTTTGATCATTCTCCTAGAAAATGAGAGAGACCCTTCTCGAGCCTCTCTTAGAAAATAATAAAATGTATTAGGATAAAATCATGGAAGCGACAATTGGACTAATGAAAACATACAAAATTCCTGTGATCCCTATTGCCAATCCTGCCATAGCACCAGCCACATGACCATACTTAAATGCCGTCCCTGTTCCTACTGCATGTCCTGTTCCGCCAAGGGCTAAACCAATAGCTACTGGATCTTTTATTTTTAACAGTTTCAATATCGTTGGACCCAAGACACTTGTTAATAATCCAGTTGCTACAACTACCACAAGAGTGATGGTCGTAATTCCTTGCATTTTTTCAGTAATTCCAACTGCCATGGCAGTGGTAACCGATTTTGGAAAGAGCGAAATGGCTAGAAAGTACTTCATTCCAAATGCTTTCGCGATCAAGGCTGTAAAAATGGTATTCACAACAACTGCCAATGTCGAGCCGACTAGAATACTCCGTACATGATGCTTCATCAAATGGAAACTTTTATAGAGAGGAATCCCCAAGGCAACTGTTGATGGGCCAATCAACTGATTTAACAGGGAACCACCGACATAGTAATCTTTATAAGAAATTCCTGTCATCAGTAAGAATGAAATCACGATTACTGTGGCCACTAAAAGTGGCGTTGTTATTGGATGGGGATACCTGCGGAAAATTAACATCCCAATCAAATAAGCCCAAATAGATAAGACAATCCCAAATAAAGGATTACTCACAAAATTAGCCATGCTTGCGTCCCCCTTCTGGATAATCACCCTCCAAACGATTTTTTATAAAACTAACCACGATTGCAATTAAAACTACATTGATGACCAAGGCTCCAAGTAGAATCAACATGATTGGAAACAGATAAGGTGCAATCACATGAAACTTATCCATAATACCGACAGCAGGGGGAAGAAATAGGATCGTCATATTGGCTAATAAAAAATTTCCCACCATATTTACATGGCGCATGCGCAAGAGCTTAAATTGCAGTAATAAAAACAAGATCAACAACCCGATCATACTTCCAGGAATTGGTAAGCGCAAGCCTTCAGAAATGATTTCACCAATTAAAGAAATCGTAAAAATAATCGTCAGTTGAACATATAATTTCATCTCCATCTCCCTTTTTATATCATGTCCAGTAAAGATTCAGATCCTTTTGCCTCTATTGACTTAAAAGTAACCATCCACTTGTCCCCTATCAGTTTACTATTTTTCAGAAAATTTGCAAGTATATTTCTAAATATTATCACTCCTTTTTCAAATTGCTAGTTGTTATTTTGATCCCTACCATCCATTTTATGATACAATGAAAGCAAAAACGGTTCAGCTACCAAGAAAGGAGCTACATGACTCACTATCACACCATTGTCATCGGTGGTGGTCCGGCAGGTATGATGGCGACCATTGCCAGCGCCTCTTATGGCCAAGCCACCCTTCTCATCGAAAAAAATAAAAAGCTGGGTAAGAAACTCGCTGGTACCGGAGGAGGCCGCTGTAATGTTACGAATAACGGGACCTTAGACGATTTGATGGCTGGTATCCCTGGAAATGGCCGTTTCCTTTACAGTGTGTTTTCTCAATTTGATAATCATGATATCATCCAATTTTTCACCGATAATGGCGTCAAGCTAAAAGTCGAAGATCATGGCCGGGTCTTTCCTGCTAGTGATCAATCTCGCACCATTATTCAAGCCTTAGAAAATAAGATCCTTGAGCTAGGTGCTATCATGGCTACCAACTGCGAAGTGGTCTCCGTCACCAAACCAGAAGACGTCTTTATCGTCAAGTCTGCTGAAAAAACTTGGACAGCTGACAAGCTGATTGTCACAACTGGGGGCAAATCCTATCCTTCTACCGGCTCTACTGGCTACGGACACGAAATTGCCCGCCACTTCAAACACACCATCACCGATCTCGAAGCGGCAGAAAGTCCTCTTTTGACAGACTTCCCACATAAGGCCCTCCAAGGGATCTCTCTGACAGATGTGACTCTTAGCTATGACAAGCACATGATCACCCATGACCTGCTCTTTACGCATTTCGGTCTTTCTGGCCCTGCAGCCCTTCGGATGTCTAGCTTTGTCAAAGGTGGGGAAATCTTAACTTTAGATCTCCTTCCAACCACTTCTTCTCAAGAGTTAAAATATTTTCTAGAAGAACATCGAGAAAAGTCCATTAAAAATAGCCTCAAAACCCTTCTTCCTGAACGGTTAGCTGATTTCTTGGTGCAAGGATTCCCTGAAAAAGCCAAGCAACTCACTCCTCCTCAGACAGAAGAGATCATTCAAAAAATCAAAGAGATGCCTATTCCTGTCACTGGGAAGATGTCTCTAGCTAAGTCCTTTGTAACCAAGGGCGGCGTTAGCCTCAAAGAAATCAATCCTAAAACCCTAGAAAGTAAGCTGGTTCCTGGCCTCCACTTTGCCGGAGAAGTCCTCGATATCAATGCTCATACAGGTGGCTTTAATATCACATCTGCCCTCTGTACCGGTTGGGTCGCAGGAAGTCTTCATTACTGATAAATCATTCTCCATACTTTTTTCTCCACCTATTGAAACAAAATTTTGAAAAAATCTTTACAAGTTAGTATTTACTTGATAGAATGGATTGGTATAAAATTTATAAAGGAGATTATTAGAATCATGGATTTTGATTTTAGTGTTAAACTCATGACTGAGTTTTTCGGTACGGCATTGCTACTGATCCTCGGAAACGGTGCTGTTGCAAACGTTGAATTAAAAGGAACTAAAGGTCATCAAAGTGGATGGCTTGTCATTGCGATCGGGTACGGAATGGGTGTTATGATGCCAGCCTTGATGTTTGGTAATGTTTCAGGAAACCACATTAACCCTGCCTTTACTCTTGGACTTGCGGTTAGCGGGCTCTTCCCATGGGCAAATGTTTTACCATACATCGCCGCTCAACTTCTTGGAGCTATGTTTGGACAATTGGTTGTCGTTGTAAGTCACCGTCCATATTATCTCCAGACTGAAAATCCTAACAACATCTTAGGAACATTCTCAACGATTTCTAGTTTGGATAAAGGAACTCCTGAATCACGTAAAGCTGCTACCATCAATGGTTTTATCAACGAATTTGCAGGATCTTTCGTACTTTTCTTTTGTGCACTTGGTTTAACCAAGAATTTCTTCGGAGCAGAGGTTGCTGGTCTAGCTCAAAAAGCTGCGGCTGAACAAGGAGGAGTCTTTAATGCTACTTCAACAGCAGCCAAATTGGCTTTATCACAAGCACATGCTTCAGGACTAGGTATTGCCCACTTGGCTCTTGGCTTCCTTGTTATGGCTCTTGTTACGTCACTCGGTGGTCCTACTGGACCTGGTTTGAACCCTGCACGTGACTTTGGTCCTCGTTTGGTTCACGCCTTCCTTCCAAAGTCTGTCTTAGGAGAGCACAAGGGTGATTCTAAATGGTGGTATGCTTGGGTACCCGTTTTAGCCCCTATTCTTGCTGCTATCTTAGCTGTACTATTGTTCAAAGTTATCTATCTTGGATAATCTAACTACTAAAAAACGAACTCGATTTCCCATCGAGTTCGTCTTTTTATTGTTCTTTGGTTAATGAAAAACGGAAATCATTGTATTTGGTATAGTCAAATTCTGTATTGAGATCCGTTGTGAAAACAATCGGTGTATAGTGTCCGTCTTCCAAGATAAAACCAGGTTCAAATCGGAAGTTTGCTCCACCTAAACCTGTGATCCCAGGGAGTAAGGCATCAGCCCCATCAAAGCCTTCAACATTCCAATAGTAGATATTGCCTGTTGCTTGGACGGCTCTTGCTGTATAGGTCGCTGTTCGAGTCGGTTCGCTATCATTTTTGAAGCTTACCACTGTTGTTACATCCCCATTGGCATCCACTGTCATTTTAATCGCATCCGCTTGTGGACTAGATCCTACCCAAGTTCCCACCAGTTCTGCAGGGACAGTAGCAGAAGCATTCTCGGTCTTACTAGAGTCTTTTGTAGCTGTCTCGCTACTGGCTTGCGTTGAAGAGCTAGCTGCATCGTTTGCCTGAGCAGAAGATGCTGTACTCTTTTTGCTATTACTTTTGGCTTTTTTCTCTACCTTACTGGTAGATGCTTTTGCGGATGAGGAAGCTGTCTTTTTATCCTTAGCACCACAACCACCGAGAGCTAGACCAAGTGAAGCAGCCACCAGAGCAGCGGCACTCCAACGGAAGATTGATTTTTTCATACGATCACCTCTTTATCTTTCTGCCTCCCATTATACTCCGATTGTTACAAAAATCAAGTTTTTTTTGTAACAATCGTAATTTTTTTGTAACATATTTTTCCATTTAAAATACCAATCGTAATAGAGCGATAAAGACAATTCCAAACAAAACGGTTCCCATAAGATTTTTGTAACGAAAGGCTACAAAGAAGCTAGGAATGGTCACCATGAGGTCCAACCAGTGGAACTGTGGGAGGCTTCCCATTTTCCCGTCTACTAAACTCGATAAAACCAAGGCAAAGATAATGGAAATGGGCAAGTATTTGAGAAAGCGGGTCACAGGAGCCGGTAGTCCCTTGTATTTGACTAAGAGGAAGGGTAAGATCCGAGGAATCCAGGTAACGAGGGCTGAGGCCAGAATGGCCATGAAGATAGAACTATTCACGCGCATCACAAACTACCCCCACAAAACAGCCGATCAAGGTCGCAGCTAGCACAGCAAGCGGTTGCGAAACAAAAAAGAGGAAAAGAAAGAAACTCACTGCTACTGCTAAGAGCACCATTAGCATGGTCTTGGTTTTTTCTGTCAGTTGCATTCCTTGGAACTGGGCTGCAAAAATCCCAATAAACATAGCCACTAAGGCAAAATCAAGCCCAAAAGCCTTTGGATCAGGTAGGAGAGATCCCAGAGCTGTTCCGATAACCGTCGCACTGATCCAAGCCACATAGCCTACTAGATTGTTCCCATGCATCCAAGGAACTGTAATGGTATCCGTCTTTAACTTCTCACTCAAGTAAACCCCATAACTCTCATCGGTCAAGAGGCTTCCAATCCCAATGGTATGAGCAAGACTCGCATCCTTAAAATCAGAGGACGTATGCAGACTCATCAACATATTCCGGAGATTGATCAAACACACGGTCAAGGCCATATTCAAGATCGAAGAGTGGGCCGCAATCAGAGAGATCATCGCAAACTGAGCCGCCCCAGCATAGACTAGAATACTCATCAAGGCCATCTCCAAAGGAGAAAGATAGGGAGACGCCACCACACCACAAGCCAGGCCAATACTGATATAGCCTAGAGCTGTCGGCAGCGCGTCCCTCACCCCCTGCCAAAAATATTTTTCCATACTCTTACTCCTTTCTGAATCGTTGACCTCTATTATAGCACAAGAAAAAAGCTTGAAAAAGGACCGATGATAAACTCCAACTACTCCTACTACACTTAATGCTTAACTCTTAATTTGCTTTCCAATTGTATATGATAGATAAAATAGTAAGTGTCACAAAAACGATCATAAAAATGATGTAGAGAACGAGAAAGAGAAGAGCTAACTTTTTATACAGTTTATCTTTATTACAAAAACGTTCAACATAGGACTCTTCTGGATTTTGAGGATTATACCAGACAGTCATGGTAGATCCTTTAGGAAAGGCTTCTTCTAAAACGTTTGTATAGGATACCATTGAGTTTCTAGAAATCACTAAATTTTCACTTAAAAGATCCAGTGTATCAGCTACCGCCTTTCGACTCATCCAAGGGGCAGATTTCACTACGGTCCAACGATATTCTAATTGTCTCTTATATGCTATTCCATCAACAATATATTCTACAATTGGTGGAATCACCTGTTTTGCGTATGCATACCCAACAACTATACCATCAACCCGTTCTGTTGCTAGATTTTTCCTTCTTGCAAAACGCATAGAAATGTAAGAGTAGATGAAGAAAGCAGTTAGGAAATAGATCGACCCGCCCCCTATTGCAAAAAGAAATATAATATATAATGGCATCTTTCTACCTCCTATTTTAAAGAATTTTAATAGCTGTCAAATCTTTCTTACTCACTATTTCCCCACTTCTTGAGATATGATCTCTATCATATCATTCCATTTATGAAGTTGGTAATCAAATTTAAACATAAATATCACTAAAAAACTAATGAGCAAAAAGAGGACTGCAATGGTTTCATTGCCAATCACAAACAAAAGAATCGCGGCTACGGTTAGAAGTCTAAAAAGATTAAGGATACAGGTGAAGTACACCCTCCGTCTCTTCAAGGACCTGATCAACTTTTTGCTTTGATCCTCTTCTAACTTGGATGGCTGTAATTTCAGACTCGCATGGTAATATCGAATGATCCACGCAGCAAGAAAGTAGGAGAAGACACCTAAAATTGGAATCGTTCCAAGTCGTACCAACTGATTGTCAAATAGTCTAGCTTCCGCTAATCCATCCGAAATTTTGTGGATAAGAAATAATGTGACTGGAAGCAGTAGATAAGACCAGTTAGTAGGAGAAGATGTTTCTTCTAGTAAAACTTTTTCCTCCCAATCAAAATGGTAATTCTTGTTCTCCCATATTCCTAAATTAATCATTGTTGGCATAATAATCTCTTTTTCATTCTCCTTGTATGTTTTCTAAAAATTCTCTCAGTACCAATTTGAAATAGGTTTACCGTTATAATACTTTTGAATCTCGTCGAACTGAGAGATTTTCGTATCCTTATTTTCTATACTCAGTTCTTTAGGTAGGTAAGCATGATCGTACACAGAAGAACCTAATTTAAGAAATTCTGATTCAAGATCTATCAGTTCTTTTCCATTCGTAATGGCACCATTCTCAGAATTGATCACTTTATACGCAAAACCTTCTGGTTTTGAAAAGAGGTTAAATGCTGTCGGATAAGACGCTCTTAAATTGATATCCCCTTTGAAAGATTTTTCCTTCCAAAAATAATTATCAAACGGAAGAACTCCAGCAGTGTAACCCTCAAGGGTAGAAATTGAGAGATACACTCTATTTTTCTCATTTACTTCTTCTTCCGTTATTTCCTTATCAATTTTAAGGGTTTTAAGATTAAGCAAAAAATAACGTGGCTGAGTTTGCTTCCTAATTTCAATGATAGCGTAGTCCTTCCCATTCATTTTTCGAAGAGTCGGGAAAGGACTATAGAGCTCAAAATCATCATTTTTTACATACTCCACCATCATCTTCCAAAGATCGACTTCCTTTCGTTTCGCCTTACTCCCTGTTAAATCATAGATTTCTAAATGGGCGTATTCATCTGACTTCATTTTTTTCGATGGAATAATACCTCTTACTCTGTTTCTTTTCCTAACCAAATAATTAGAGTTCACCTCAACCCAATCTGATGAATCGGGAGACTGTAAAGATTTCTTCCGTTCTTTTTCATCAAACTTCCATTCGACCACAAGCCCATTTTTATTATGGATAAATTGAAAGTCTTTAATATCAGATTTCGCATTATAGACCGAGAATTCGTAGGAATCTTTATCCTTGTCACTTTTTTCAATTTTCTTTTGTGATTCGCATCCTGCAGCCAGTAGCAAACAGACCGCAAAGATAAGCATCGTGCCAATTCTATATTTAGATCTCTTTTCTTTTTTCATCTCTATTCTCTCTTCCACCTCAGTTTTATTCACTCTATCATACCGAATTTTCTTTCGACTCGCAAATCCGCTACTAGTTGGTGAGATCTCAGTAAAAAAGCCATTGGACCTTGCACATCCAATTGGCTCCTTTTTCTTATTCAATTCCTTCAAAGGCCAAGCTTGGTTTGGCATTGAGGTCCCAGCCTGCAAAGTTTTCTTTGTTCCATTCACTAACACTGGCATAGGCAATCATCCCTGCATTGTCCCCGCAGAGACGCAGAGGCGGAATGATGACCTTGACATCTGTGATGTCAGAAGCCAAGCGTTCACGGAGACCTTGGTTGGCTGCGACTCCACCCGCAACGACTAGAGTCTTGACTGGATATTTCTCCAAAGCCTTCTTGGTCTTGGCCATGAGAATGTCTAAGACGGCTGCTTGGAAACTCGCTGACAGGTCCGCATTAGAGAGACTTTCTCCTTTTTGCTCGGCATTATGGTGCAGATTGATAAAGGCTGATTTGAGCCCTGAAAAAGAGAATTCCAGATTGTCTTCCTTGATCATAGCCCGTGGGAAATCATAGATATCAGCCCCTTGGTGGGCCAGCTGATCAATCTCACGTCCTGCTGGATAGGTCAAGCCCATCACGCGCCCGACCTTGTCATAAGCTTCTCCGACAGCATCATCACGGGTCTCTCCGACGATCTTATAATCACCAGCTTCACTGACGTATACTAGCTCGGTATGTCCTCCACTCACCAGCAAGGCTAAGAGCGGAAATTCTAAGGGCTCCACGCTTTGAGCGGCCATCAAGTGCCCTGCCATATGATTGACAGGAATCAAAGGAAGACCGTGCGCCCAGGCAAAGGCCTTGGCTGCAGCCAGGCCGACTAACAGAGCCCCAACCAGTCCTGGACCGTAGGTGACAGCCACAGCTGAGACATCAGCTTCTGTGATGTCGGCTTCTTCCAGAGCTTCTTCAATACAAGCGGTGATGACTTCCACATGGTGACGAGAGGCTACCTCAGGCACTACCCCACCAAAACGCTTGTGACTTTCGATTTGACTGGCAATGACATTGGACAAGAGTTGGTCGTCATTTTTCAAGACAGCCACGCTGGTCTCATCACAAGATGTCTCAAAAGCCAAAATATATCTATCTTTCATTCGGGTTCCTCTTCATGATCACGGCATCCTCTACGGGATCGTGATAGTAGTTTTTCCTCCGTGCAATTTCTTCAAAGTGCATTTTTTTGTATAGGCCTTGGGCCGGTTGATTGGACTGGCGCACTTCCAAGAAAATCTCTTTTTGGTCCGGCAACTGCGCGAGTAACTGCTGGGCTAGGCCTTGCCCCTGAAAGGCAGGCTTGACCGCAATCTGCAAAACCTCTGCTTCATAGAGAGTCTCTTGAATGGCGACAAACCCAAGGACTTGCCGCTCCTCATCCAGAGCTATGAAATAAGTACTTGATGCCTGCTCTAAATCGGCTTGGATCTGCTCCAACTTCCAGGGGCTGTGGCCATAGACATCTTCCATCACAGCAAGAATGGCGGCTGCATCCTGAATTCGTCCCTTTTTGATTTCTACTTTGATCATAGACGCTTGATGTAGGAGGTCGTTGTTTCCTTGTGGTCTTTGAGCCAATTTTCCTCTGCTTCGACCCGTTTGAGATAATTGGGGACAAAATCATGGAGGCTAGCAGGTACTTGTTTGAGGCCGAGACGTCCGATTTTCACTGCATCTGGCAGCGTTTCAGAGCAAGTAGCACTTGGGAGGCTAGAGGCAATCTGCTCCTTAAAAGCCGTGACCTCTCCGACAAAGGTGACCTGCTCACTCGTTGCTGCACGCTCTAAGACCTCTTCAAACGGAAAATGCCCTTCAGGTGCGACCAGCTGATCATTTTGATAAAAACCCGCATAAACGTTGTTCCGACGGGCATCCATGACAGGCACTACTAAACCTTCTAGACCATCTGGCACTAGGGCTAAGAGGCTCGAAACCCCGACCAATTCAATCCCTAAGGTATGAGCCAAGGTCTTTGCGGTTGCGACCGCAATGCGCAGTCCAGTATAGCTCCCAGGGCCTTCTGCCACCACGATGCGGTCCAACTCCTTGGGTGTCAAGTCGATTTGTTGCATCAAAAGATCGATGACCGGCATCAAGGTGATACTATGATTCTTTTTAATAGTTAATGTTGTTTCTGCAAGTAGAGTCTCATCTTCTAAAATCGCTACAGAAAGAGCCTTACTCGAGGTATCAAATGCTAATAATTTCATTTCCTACTCCTCTTGAACTGCATTATATTATACTACAAATTCCCTTCAAATCCCAGCGAAACTCTCCTTTAGAGAGGAGGATTTTCATATCCAAAACAGCTCAAAAGCTTACCTATTATAGGACTTTGTCTCTCCGTCTTTTCCAGTCTACCTTTTACTTACAGGTGAATTTATGATATAATGATAATTAATTGTATCGAATCAGGTCTGCTAGTTGCGAGTCGGAAACTCTAGTGATTGCACTCCTTCGCAACCAATAAAATGGACCGAAATAACGAAAGGAAAATTACTTCATGATTTACAAAGTTTTTTATCAGAAAACAAAAGAACGAAACCCTCGTCGCGAAACGACACATGCACTTTATCTTGATATTGATGCACCAAACGAACGCGAAGGACGCATCCAAGCACGTCAATTGGTTGAACAAAACACTGATTTCAACATTGAATTTATCACACCACTTTCTGAGCAACACCTTGCTTACGAGAAAGAGTCAGGTGCCTTTGAACTAACGGAGTACTAATCCATGGCTTATACCTTAAAACCTGAAGAAGTTGGTGTATTTGCCATTGGTGGACTTGGAGAAATCGGGAAAAATACCTACGGGATCGAATACCAAGATGAAATTATCATTGTCGATGCTGGGATCAAATTTCCAGAAGATGACCTCCTTGGGATCGACTATGTGATCCCTGATTACTCTTATATCGTTGATAATATCGATCGTGTCAAAGCGGTCCTCATTACCCACGGACACGAAGACCACATCGGTGGGATTCCTTTCCTGTTGAAACAAGCCAATGTCCCTATCTATGCTGGGCCTTTAGCGCTTGCCTTGATCCGTGGAAAATTAGAAGAGCATGGCCTTCTTCGCGATGCTAAACTCTACGAAATCAACCAAAACACTGAGCTTCAATTTAAAAATCTTAAAGCAACCTTCTTCCGTACGACCCACTCGATTCCAGAACCATTGGGGATTGTGATTCACACCCCTCAAGGAAAGATTGTCTGTACCGGAGACTTCAAATTTGACTTTACACCTGTTGGTGAACCAGCCGACCTCCATCGGATGGCGGCCCTTGGGGAAGAAGGCGTTCTCTGTCTGCTCTCAGACTCAACCAACGCGGAAATCCCAACCTTCACCAACTCTGAAAAAGTAGTTGGCCAATCCATCCTGAAGATCATCGAAGGCATCCATGGACGTATCATCTTTGCTTCCTTTGCGTCGAATATCTTCCGTCTCCAACAAGCGGCGGAGGCTGCTGTCAAGACTGGTCGTAAGATCGTGGTCTTTGGACGCTCGATGGAAAAAGCCATTGTCAATGGAATTGAGCTTGGCTACATCAAGGTCCCTGCTGGAACCATTATCGAGCCAAATGAGATCAAAGACTATGCGGCTAATGAAATCCTGATCATGTGTACAGGAAGCCAAGGAGAGCCGATGGCAGCCCTCTCTCGGATCGCCAACGGAACCCACCGCCAAGTGCAACTCCAACCAGGAGATACCGTTATCTTCTCATCTAGTCCGATTCCTGGGAATACAACCAGTGTGAACAAATTGATCAATACGATTTCTGAAGCGGGTGTCGATGTCATTCACGGGAAGATCAACAACATCCATACATCTGGACACGGGGGGCAACAAGAACAAAAACTCATGCTCCGCTTGATCAAACCAAAATACTTCATGCCTGTCCATGGTGAATACCGGATGCAGAAGATCCACGCAGGACTTGCGCGTGATTGCGGAGTAGAAAAAGACAATATCTTCATCATGAGTAACGGTGATGTCCTCGCCCTTACAGCCAACTCTGCTCGTATTGCAGGAAGCTTTAATGCCCAAGACATCTATGTCGATGGAAACCGCATCGGTGAAATCGGAGCTGCCGTTCTCCGTGACCGGAGAGACTTATCTGAAGACGGTGTCGTGCTTGCTGTTGCAACCGTTGACTTCAAGTCAAAAATGATTTTAGCTGGACCAGATATTCTCAGCCGCGGCTTCATCTACATGCGTGAATCAGGGGATTTGATCCGTGAAAGCCAACGCATCCTCTTCAATGCCATTCGGATCGCCCTGAAGAACAAGGATGCCAATATCCAAACTGTTAACGGTGCGATTGTCAATGCCCTTCGCCCATTTCTATACGAAAGTACGGAACGTGAACCCATCATTATTCCAATGATTCTCACACCAGATGACGAAAATTAAAAAATAACCAGTTGAGAAACCTATCTCAACTGGTTTTATTCTTGCATTTTGAAGAGCAAAGAAGAGGCTAGGACAAAAGTCCTAGTCTCTTAATTGTTTTTGGATTGTCGAGCAAGACGCAGTGGTTGAGTGGGCTTTACTACGCTGATTTCATCAGCTTTACAGCCCTACTCAACTGTGCGGAGGTAGGACGACGAAATCGAATTCTAACGAATTACCGATTTCTGTCCCACTCTCTTTGCTCTTGTTTCTTAATAAAGATCTAGATAGTTGTCTACTTCCCATTGAGATACGAAGGTAGCGTAGCTTGCCCATTCAATTCGTTTGGCTTCAAGGAAGCTGGTGTAGATGTGCTCACCCAAGGCGGCTTTTACCACATCATCTTCAGTCAAGGCTTTCAAGGCATTGTGAAGGGTAGAAGGTAGATCTGTAATTCCAGCTGCTCTGCGTTCTTCCGGTGTCATTACATAGATATTTTCTTCGATCGGAGCAGGTGCTTCGATTTTGTTTTCAATACCGTGAAGGCCGACTTCAAGCAAGACTGCCAAGGCAATGTATGGATTAGCCATTGGGTCTACGGAACGCAATTCCAAACGGGTTCCCATCCCACGTGAAGCTGGTACACGAACCAATGGGGAACGGTTGCGTCCTGCCCAAGCAATGTAAACAGGTGCTTCATATCCTGGAACCAAACGTTTGTAGGAGTTGACAGTTGGGTTGGTCACAGCTGTAAAGTTGTAGGCATGTTTAATCAAACCACCTAAGAAGTGATAAGCGGTTTCTGACAATTGCATTCCTCGAGGATCTTCTGGATCAAAGAAAGCATTCTTGCCATCTTGGTCAAAGAGAGACATATTACAGTGCATACCTGATCCAGCAATTCCAAATTTAGGTTTAGCCATAAAGGTTGCATACAAACCATGTTTACGAGCGATGGTTTTTACAACAAGTTTAAAGATTTGGATCTTATCACAAGCACGCAACACTTCATCGTATTTGAAGTCAATTTCATGCTGACCAACGGCCACTTCGTGGTGACTGGCTTCTACTTCAAAGCCCATCTTGGTCAAGACATTTACGATTTCACGACGAGTATTGTCTGCAAGATCTGTTGGAGCCAAGTCAAAATAGCCACCTTTGTCGTTTACTTCAAGAGTCGGATCTCCATTTTCGTCCAACTTGAAGAGGAAGAATTCAGGTTCTGGACCAAGGTTAAAGGACTTGAATCCAAGCTCTTCCATATGACGAAGGGCCCGTTTCAAATTACCACGTGGGTCTCCTGCAAATGGCTCCCCTTCTGTCGTATAGACATCACAGATCAAGCCAGCTACGCTACCATTTTCATCTCCCCAAGGGAAGACTGTCCATGTATCCAAATCTGGGTACAGATACATGTCTGACTCGTTGATGCGGACAAATCCTTCGATAGAGGAACCATCAAACATAGCCTTGTTTGACAGAACCTTATCCAGTTGCTCATCGGTAGCTGGAATTTCGACGTTCTTCATGGTTCCCAAAATATCTGAAAACATCAAGCGAATAAAAGTAACATTTTTTTCTTTCACTTCACGGCGAATATCTGCAGCAGTAATTGACATTTTTGTCTCCTTAAAATAGATTACAAGCTTATGAAATGATCAACGAAATTGACCATATGGCGATGGGGAAGATGTGAAGCGACTCTGTTGAACAATATCACGATGAAGAGCCTTACGAATCTCTTCTTGGCTAACCACCTTGTTTTGCACTTGCTCTTTTTCCGCATATCTCTTCTTGATATCCGCAATATTTAAGCCATCTGAGATATAATCTTTAATCTCCAACAGGCGATCCATATTGTCCAATGAATACATGCGACGATTGCCTTCCGTTCGATCAGGAGAAATTAACCCTTGATCTTCATAATAACGAATCTGGCGAGCTGTCAAGTCGGTCAGCTTCATAACACTTCCAATCGGAAAGACTGCCAGCGAGCGTCGTAATTCCTTTTCCTTCATACCATTCCTCTTTCTATTCTATTATATCGAAAAAAAAATCTATGTCAAGATTAAATGTTACATAATCTCACATAGGTTTTTTGTACTTCTTAAGAAGGTCACGAATGCGATCCACATCTGAATTAACCAAAATCGCAACGAAGACTCCGATAAAGGTTTCAAAGATGCGGGCAAAAACATATAGGAAAGTTTCTCCTGTCGGAATCGAGAGAGTAATAATCAACATGGCTGAAACACCACCGATGATTCCAGCTTTGTTGTTCATAGCGACATTGGTCATAATGGTTAACATGGTCGCAATGGGCACAAAAATCAGGGTTACCCAAAAAGCATTGTGGAAGAGGATCTTAATCATAAAGAACAGCAGAGCATAAAAACCACCGATGCTGTTGCCCATGACACGCGAAGCTCCGAAGTGAACACTCTTATCAAAATCTTCTCTCAAACTAAAGACAGCTGTCAGTGCCCCAATCTGCAAGCCCCGCCAGCCAAAGATCCCAAAAATCAATAGAACCAGAAAAACGGCTATCCCTGTTTTGAAGGTTCGCATTCCCAATCGAAATTTGGAACGGTCAAATTTATGTCGTTTAAAGTAATCCATTGTCCCCTATCTTTCTATCTCTTTTATTCTAACATATTTCCAGAAAGGTTCAAGCAGGGAAATGAAGATCGACTAGCTTCCTTCTACTCTACAAAGTCATCTTAAAAACTTTCCTTAGGTGAGTACGGACGTCAGCGGACTTCGAAGAAGTTCCATGACTTAGTTTTGAACCTAAAGTTTCAAAACTCCCGAGTCCTTGAAACAAATGTTTCAAGCACTTTTCTCACGGCGGAAAGTTTCTGGATTTTCTTGATTAATTTCAAAAATGAAATCACATTTTATTTCGATACAGAATCACTTATCTTATATAAAAATTAGTTTGTATACATTCTAAAAAAAGCACCTTTCGGTGCTTCTTCTATGGTTCATGAGGAACCGTCTTATTTTTCAGTCAAGGCTGCAAGTCCTGGAAGAACTTTACCTTCAAGAAGTTCCATTGAAGCTCCACCACCGCGTCACAAATACCTACACTAACACAAAAAGGTGACAGAGCCACCTTTTTGTTAACGTTTCAGTTTTGTTCCTTTTTCTACAAAATCAGGATTTTGTAGAGACTAACGGGCTGAAATTATTTTTCTGTAAGTGCAGCCAAACCTGGCAATACTTTACCTTCAAGGAGTTCCATTGAAGCGCCTCCGCCCGTACTAATCCATGAGAACTTGTCTGCACGTCCAAGGTTGATCGCTGCGGCAGCTGAGTCACCACCACCGATGATTGATTTAACACCTGGTTGTTTCACGATAGCGTCCATCACACCGATTGTACCAGCTTGGAAGTCAGGGTTTTCAAATACACCCATTGGTCCATTCCATACAACTGTTTTAGCACCAGTCAAAGCTTCGTCAAATTTAGCGATAGATTTAGGACCGATATCCAAACCAAGGAATCCTGGGTCTACTGCTTCACCTTCAGTGTCTTTCACTTCAGTGTAGTCAGCAAATGCGTTCGCTTCTTTTGAGTCAACTGGCAAGATCAATTTGCCGTTTGCTTTTTCAAGAAGAGCTTTAGCCACATCCAATTTATCTTCTTCTACAAGTGAGTTACCGATTTCGATCCCTTGTGCTTTGTAGAATGTGTAAGTCATCCCACCACCGATAAGAACTTTATCAGCTTTTTCAAGCAAGTTTTCAATCACACCGATCTTGTCTGAAACTTTTGAACCACCAAGGATAGCCACGAATGGACGTTCTGGAGCTTCAACTGCTTCTTGGATGTAAGCAATTTCGTTTTCAAGAAGGAATCCAGCAACTGCTTTTTCAACGTTTGCTGAGATACCAACGTTTGAAGCGTGCGCACGGTGAGCTGTACCGAATGCATCGTTTACGAAGATACCATCTCCAAGTGATGCCCAGTATTTACCAAGTTCAGGATCGTTTTTAGATTCTTTCTTGCCATCAACATCTTCATAACGAGTGTTTTCAACCAAGAGAACTTGTCCATCTTCAAGAGCGTTAATCGCTGCTTCCAATTCAGCACCACGAGTAACACCTGGAAGGAATGTAACTTCTTGACCCAATTTAGCAGCCAAGTCAGCAGCTACAGGAGCAAGTGATTTACCTTCTTTATCTGCTTCTTCTTTCACACGTCCAAGGTGAGAGAAAAGAATTGCACGTCCACCTTGTTCAAGGATGTACTTGATAGTTGGAAGAGCTGCAGTGATACGGTTGTCGTTAGTAATCACGCCATCTTTTACAGGTACGTTGAAGTCAACACGAACGAGAACTTTTTTCCCTTTCAAGTCAACGTCTTTAACAGTCAATTTTGCCATTGGATATGACTCCTTCTATTTTTTATACATGATAATTATATCACAAAAGATGTAAAAGAGGTAGAAAAACCCAATGCTTTTCCCCTCTAATTGACAGTCCAGTCCAGAGAATCCATAATAGATTTAAAAAAGGAGATCAAGTTGAAACAAGAATGATCTAGTCAACAAAAGGAGCCGATCATCAGCTTCAGTCGAAACCCAGACCATTCTCTCTGGATGCGCTTATTCGTTCTCGCACTTTGTCAATTTTCTATAGCGGGCTTGGGAGCTAGCGTCATCCTGATCTATCGTCAGGAAGGTATACAGAAATATGGATTAGTCGGAAAAGAAATCTTCCCAACACTCCTTCAAACAGCCCTGATTGCCTTACCTCTTCTTATTTTTCTCATGGCTTCAGGCCAGGTACACTCCTATCTTCCTTTTCAATCCATCCTCCTAACTAAAGAAGTCTTAGCCAGTCCCTTCCCCATCAATTTCTTAGGTTATCTCTTCATTTCTCTTATATGGGGATTCTGGGAAGGCTTTTATTATGTCTTAATTGCCCAAAAGATCAACCTCCGCTATCCTCGGGGATGTGGAATCTTGGAGCCTTTGTTTGCACCTTGATCTGCTTGCTCGTCCACGGGATGATCGGCCTTGACTCCTTGTCACTCCTTCAAGAAGCGACTGTGTTCATTCTAATTTATGGAATGCTCCAAGTTCATAGACGTACAGAAAATGCTTGGGGCTGTATTCTGATCTTTTTCTTCCTTTGGAATGCCTTTTAAGATTGTTTAAACAAAATCAAACCTCTCTTGACAAGTACAGGAGAGGTCTTAATATTTTAGTCAGTCCATCCAAAGGATCATCACTAGAGTATACTTCTTTCTATCCAGGAACCTCCTTGTTAGAAGAATCCCTTCTCACCTTTTAGGAACATGCTCTATACTTGTCTTTGTTGGAACTAGTTTTGAAACTCCCACCTTCAGTAGAGTAGGATCCGCTCTGTAGAAGCACATTTCCTTCATCTGTATTGAAAAGCTCTAAGCAAGAATACGAAAATCTAATCGATTCCTCACTTTCAATTCATCTAGTCTTATGCCATAACTAAAAAAAGAAAAAAAGAGGAGGGAACCCTCCTCTCTTCATACACATGAATTATTTAGCAATTTTTGCGAAGTATTCAAGAGTACGAACAAGTTGTGCAGTGTAAGACATTTCGTTGTCATACCATGAAACAACTTTAACCAATTGTTTACCGTCAACGTCAAGAACTTTAGTTTGAGTTGCGTCAAACAATGAACCGTAAGACATACCTACGATATCTGAAGATACGATTGGATCTTCAGTGTAGCCGTATGATTCGTTAGCTGCTGCTTTCATAGCTGCATTTACTTCATCAACAGTAACGTTCTTTTCAAGAACAGCTACCAATTCAGTAACTGAACCAGTTGGAGTTGGAACGCGTTGTGCAGATCCGTCCAATTTACCGTTCAATTCAGGGATAACCAAACCGATTGCTTTAGCAGCACCAGTTGAGTTAGGAACGATGTTAGCAGCACCAGCGCGTGCACGACGAAGGTCACCACCACGGTGTGGTCCGTCAAGGATCATTTGGTCACCAGTGTAAGCGTGGATAGTAGTCATCAATCCTTCAACAACACCGAAGTTATCTTGAAGAGCTTTAGCCATTGGTGCCAAGCAGTTTGTAGTACATGAAGCACCTGAGATAACTGTTTCAGTACCATCAAGAACATCGTGGTTAGTGTTGAATACGACTGTTTTAACGTCATTTCCACCAGGAGCAGTAATAACAACTTTCTTAGCTCCACCTGCATGCAAGTGTTTTTCAGCAGCTTCTTTCTTAGCAAAGAAACCAGTTGCTTCAAGAACGATTTCTACACCGTCGTTAGCCCAGTCGATTTGTTCTGGATCACGTTCAGCAGAAACTTTAACGAATTTACCGTTAACTTCGAATCCACCTTCTTTAACTTCCACAGTACCGTCGAAACGACCTTGAGTTGTGTCATATTTCAACAAGTGTGCAAGCATAACTGGATCTGTAAGGTCGTTGATGCGAGTAACCTCAACACCTTCTACGTTTTGGATACGACGGAAAGCAAGACGACCGATACGACCGAAACCGTTAATACCAACTTTAACTACCATTCGTGATTTCCTCCTTATGAAAATCAAAAAATTTTTTGTGAAAAAAGTAACTTGACACAGCGCCAAACATCTTTTAACAGTCTCTATTATATACTTTATTGCATTAAAAAGCAACTATTTCCCCAAGAAAAGCACGATTTATCGCAGAGTAGATCCTATTTTATTAAAGTTTTTCACAAAGTTCTCGGTCATAGAAAAAATCTTATTTTCACCCTCAAACCTAATTTAATCTTTTAAAAAAACAAAAGCCCTTCCCTAACTGGGAGGAGCTTTTGAGTTTAGATGAATTATGCTTCACCTTTAGCTTTTTTAATGATTTCTTCTTGTACTGATTTCGGTACATCTTCGTAGTGGTCAAATACCATCATGAAAGTACCACGTCCTTGAGTTGCAGAACGAAGGACAGTAGCGTAACCGAACATTTCAGCAAGTGGTACATAAGCACGAACGATTTGGCTTGCACCGTGTGCTTCCATACCGTCAACACGTCCACGACGAGCAGTTACGTGACCCATAACATCCCCAAGGTTTTCTTCAGGAACTGTGATGGTTACAAGCATCATTGGTTCAAGGATAGCTGGTTGTGCTGATTTAGCTGCTTCTTTAAGAGCAAGAGATGCAGCGATCTTGAAGGCAGTTTCAGATGAGTCGACATCGTGGTATGAACCATCATAAAGCTTCGCTTTCACGTCAACCATTGGGTAGCCAGCAAGGACACCGTTTGCCATAGATTCTTGAAGTCCTTTTTCTACTGCAGGGATGAATTCACGTGGAACCACACCACCGACGATAGCATTTTCGAACTCGAATCCTTTACCTTCTTCGTTTGGAGTAAATTCGATCCAAACATCACCAAACTGACCTTTACCACCAGATTGACGTTTGAAGAATCCACGTGCTTGTGTAGAAGCGCGGAATGTTTCACGGTAAGATACTTGAGGAGCACCAACGTTTGCTTCAACCTTGAATTCACGTTTCATACGGTCAACAAGGACATCCAAGTGCAACTCACCCATACCAGAGATAACTGTTTCACCAGTTTCAGGGTTTGTTTCAACGCGGAATGTTGGATCTTCTTCAGCCAATTTTTGAAGGGCAATACCCATCTTATCTTGGTCTGCTTTAGATTTAGGCTCAACCATCAATTGGATAACTGGTTCTGGAACTTCGATTGACTCAAGGATAACTTTTGCTTTCTCATCAGTCAATGAGTCACCAGTTGTAGTATCTTTCAAACCAACAGCTGCAGCGATATCTCCAGAGTAAACTGTTTCGATTTCCATACGAGTGTTGGCGTGCATTTGAAGGATACGTCCGATACGTTCACGTTTACCTTTTGTAGTGTTCAATACGTAAGAACCTGAGTTCAAGACACCTGAGTAAACACGGAAGAATGTCAAACGACCTACGAATGGGTCTGTCATGATCTTGAAGGCAAGCGCTGCAAATGGCTCTTCGTCAGATGCTGGACGTTCCACTTGTTCGTCTGTATCTGGGTCGATACCTTTAATCGCTGGAATATCAAGTGGGCTTGGAAGGTAGTCAAGGACTGCATCCAACATCAATTGAACCCCTTTGTTCTTGAAGGCTGAACCACACAATACTGGGAAGAATTCAACGTTGATAGTTGCTTTACGGATACCAGCTTTCAATTCTTCATTTGTGATTTCTTCACCTTCAAGGTATTTCATCATCAAATCTTCATCAGTTTCAGCAACTGCTTCGATCAATTTTTCACGGTATTCTTGAGCTTGGTCAAGGTATTCAGCTGGGATATCTTCTTCAAGAATATCAGTACCAAGGTCGTTGGTGTAGATTTCAGCTTTCATCTTGATCAAGTCGATGATTCCACGGAAGTCATCTTCTGAACCGATTGGCAATTGAATTGGGTGAGCATTTGCTTGAAGACGGTCATGAAGAGTGCTTACTGAGTAAAGGAAGTCAGCACCGATTTTATCCATCTTGTTGGCGAATACGATACGAGGAACTCCGTATTCAGTTGCTTGACGCCAAACTGTTTCTGTTTGAGGCTCAACACCTGATTGTGAGTCAAGAACGGTTACAGCACCGTCCAAAACACGGAGTGAACGTTGTACTTCGATAGTGAAGTCCACGTGTCCTGGTGTGTCGATGATGTTTACACGAGTGTCTTTCCATTGAGCTGTTGTCGCAGCAGATGTGATCGTGATCCCACGTTCTTGCTCTTGCTCCATCCAGTCCATTTGTGACGCACCTTCGTGAGTTTCACCGATTTTATGAATCTTACCAGTGTAGTAAAGGATACGCTCAGTTGTAGTTGTTTTACCAGCATCGACGTGAGCCATGATACCGATATTACGAGTTTTTTCAAGTGAAAATTCGCGTGCCATGAGGTTTTGTTCTCCTATATTTTTTATTTCTATACTATTATAACATGATTTAACAAAAACGGATAGGCAGGACCTACCCGTTCTCATTGTTTTCATGATTTGTTGGTTTCAACTCGTTGGTGAGTTGAATAGAAGCTAAGAGCTGACCGAGCTAAATTGAACCCGGGCTATAAGCTCGGAAAATAGATAAGCTTTCCTAGAATCTTTGATTCTGCGTCAAGCTTCCTAATTTTCAGTCGCTTTTTTAACGCCCTTAGTATCTTAATCTTACCAACGGAAGTGTGCGAAGGCACGGTTAGCTTCAGCCATACGGTGAGTGTCTTCACGTTTCTTAACTGCTGCACCAGTGTTGTTTGCAGCATCCAAGATTTCTTTTGCAAGACGATCAACCATTGTGTGTTCACCACGTTGACGAGCGATGGTTACCAACCAACGAAGTCCAAGTGTTGTACGACGTTCTGGACGAACTTCAACTGGGACTTGGTAGTTAGAACCACCGACACGGCGAGCACGTACTTCAAGTACAGGCATGATGTTTTCCATTGCTGTTTCAAATACTTCAAGAGCATCGTTTCCAGTAGCTTCTTTAATTTGTTCGAAAGCTCCGTAAACGATTGAAGCAGCTGTACCACGTTTACCATCAAGCATAACGCGGTTGATAAGACGAGTAACTAATTGTGAATTGTAAAGCGGATCTGGCAATACATCGCGCTTTGGAGCTCTATTTTTACGACTCATTTCTCTTTATCCCCTTTCCTTATGCTTTTGGACGTTTCGTACCGTATTTAGAACGGCCTTGTTTACGATCGTTAACACCTGCAGTATCAAGTGCACCACGGACGATATGGTAACGTACCCCTGGAAGGTCTTTTACACGTCCACCACGAAGAAGAACCACGCTGTGTTCTTGCAAGTTGTGTCCGATACCTGGGATGTAGGCAGTAACTTCGATCAAGTTGCTCAAACGTACACGAGCGAATTTACGAAGGGCAGAGTTCGGTTTTTTAGGTGTCATTGTTCCAACACGAGTTGCAACACCACGTTTTTGTGGTGAAGAAACGTTTGTTTGAACTTTTTTATGACTGTTGTAACCAACGTTCAAAGCTGGTGATTTAGATTTTTCTACTTTTGATTTACGCGGTTTGCGAACCAATTGGTTAATTGTAGGCATCTACATTCTCCTGTGATTTTTTTTATTTTTGGTGATGATACACTTGGTGACAGCTACCATCTGTGTGTACTTTTGCAACATTTGTCAGCACGTCCCTGTACACTCTTGAGAGACCAAAAGTAAAAAGTACCGTCTATTATTATAACATGACGGCACTTTGATTGCAAGATATTTTTTTATTTTTTCGAGAAGTTAGGAAGGTTGATTATTGTCCTGTTTCAACTACTTCTTCTACCCCAGCATCTGCAACTGGTGCATACTGTGGTTGTGGTTGTATTGGAACTGTCGCATTGCTTACACCCGATTCTACGTTCGCATTGACATTTGCGTTCGCATTTGAATTCACATTGGCACTTGCATTAGCATCCGTTTGATTTTGCTGTGTAGTTGCTGCATCGCTTGTATAGGTAAGACCATAATAGTTCGCGATGTACTGGATACGAGCCTCAAGTGATTGCTTTTGAGTCGCATCTTTTACTTTCTTCACAGCAGTCTGGGCAGCATTTACAGACTCCTGACTTGGAGCCGTTTCCATTTGAACGACTGCTTTTTCTGCCGCTTCGATATTTTTCTTATCTTCCTTCTTTTCCTTTTCTTCCTTTGTTTCTTTTTTCACTGGAAGGGAACCTGTTTTTTTAGCAGGTTGGATCTCTGTCGTCACTTGGGCTGCTGTGTTCTTTTTGACTGTATACAAACCAGCGACTAAAATAAAGGATAGAGACAGAACTGTCACCAAGCGAATCCACAAAGGGCTATTATCAAATCGATCTAAAATTCTTTTCACTTTTTGATCCTCCTTTGTTCTTCTTAATCAAAGATATTCCCAATTTCGACGTTTAATTTGTTTTCTTTCACATCGATCTTGGTCACGCGCAATAAGGATTTGTGCTCAAAGAATTCACGGTCGGTTGAAGCATTATCTGCAAAGACTGCAACTCCTGCTAATTCAGAATCAAATTCAGACAAGAGGCTGACCATTCCGTTAATCGTTCCACCACCTTTTAGGAAGTCATCAACAATCAAGACCCGACTTCCTGCTTTTAGGCTACGTTTTGAAAGGAACATTTTTTCAATACGATCTCCACTGGAACCTGATACATAGTTGACACTGACGGTTGATCCTTCTGTGATTTTCAAGTCACGACGAACAATAACAAATGGAACATTCAAGACATTTGCAACTGCATTGGCTAGGGGAACCCCTTTAGTCGCAACAGTCATAACAGCATCGATCTTCTTATTACGGAAGGCTTTGGCAATGATGCGACCGATGCTATTTAAAATCTTTGGATTGCTCAATAGATCGGATAAATAAATGTAACCACCTGGAAGAATACGATCACTTTCAGACAGCTGTTTACATAAATCTTCAACGATTTCTTTAGATTCCTCATCGGAGATAGACGGTGTAAAGACAACTCCTCCTCCAGCTCCTGTAATGGTTTCAATATTTCCGATCTCCATCTCTTCAAAAGCCCGTTTGATAATCACGATATCTTCTGAGATAGAGGATTTAGCCGACTCGTACTTTTCCGCAAAAGTATTGAGACTCGTTAATTCATAAGGATGATTGATCAAGTAATTAGAAATTACGACCATCCGTTCACTTCTTCTTAATTTCATTTTCTCACCATGTAGTTTTTTCTACCATTATACCATAAGAAGCGAAAAAAACGAACATTCTGATTTACAGAAGGCCGTTTTTCCCTAATTTTTTTCTTTTTTTTGGAATAGTTTCCGTATTTATCTCTATTTTTACTGATCGATATTCGGTTTATAGAAAGATCGGTTTTCCATAGCGAAGATTTTATTGGTCATCTCGCCAGGTCCAATTAAGCCAAGAGCTGTCGTCATCATCATCATTTCTGCATCCAAATTATCGATCATATGAATAATCTCTGCTTCCATGATCTTGGGGCGAACAGGGCTACCGTATTCGAGCAAGCCATGGTGACTCAAGATCACATGGCGAAGGACAATCACTTCTTCTTTTTGGTCATCAATCTTCAAGTCTTGCAAGACTTTGGTGATTTCTTCATCGATCAGCGCAATGTGACCAATGAGATTGCCCCGAACAGTGTATTCTGTATTTTCAGGGCCCGTTAACTCGATCACTTTAGCCAAGTCGTGCAACATAATCCCCGCAAAGAGCAAGCTCTTATTCAACTGAGGATAGATATCGCCGATACTATCTGCCAAGCGGACCATGGTCGCTGTATGAAAAGCAAGACCTGCTTCAAAGGCATGGTGGTTGGTCTTGGCAGCTGGGTAGCTGTAAAACTCTTTCTCATATTTTCCATAGAGGGCACGGACAATCCGTTGCCAGACTGGATTTTCAATTTTGAAAATCATGTTTGACAGGTATTCATGCAATTCCTTAGGATCTACTGGTGGTTTTTCCTTGAAGTCTGCAGGATTGTTGGGTTCTCCTGCTTGTGGCAATCGCATGTTCAATTGATTGACCTGCGGAGTATTATTGTAGACTTCTCTGCGCCCAGACATGTGGACCACACGACCTGCTGTGAAGCTCTCCACATTATGGGGCTGAGCATCCCACAGTTTTCCTTCAATCGTGCCGGTCTCGTCCTGAAAGACGAAGGCTAAGTAATTCTTACCGGCGCGCGTCTGACGCACTTCTGCTGACTTGATCAAATAGAATCCTTCAAACAGCTCATCTTTTTTCATTTGGCTAATTTTGACCATCATCTTCTCCATCTTCTATGTATATATCTAGTCCCAGCAGGTCCTCATCACTTTCGATTTGGCGGAGCGTCCGCTCGATGGCACTGGTCCGTCTGGTTAGTAAATCATCAATATTATTGGAAGCATTCTTTAAATGCCGTTGGGTCTTGGCTAGAACACCTCCAAATTTATGGAATTCTGATTTGACAGATCCCAGTACTTTACTGATATCATCTGCACTCTTTTGAATATTAAGCGTCTTAAAGCCAACAGACAAGGAGTTCAAAAGGGCGGATAGGGTGCTTGGACCAGCCACTAAAATTTGTTCTTCCCGACGCAAACGATCGAAAAATTCAGGATTTCGAACCACCTCTGAGTAGAGTCCTTCAGTCGGTAAAAAGAGAATCCCAAAATTGGTCGTCGCTGGTGGAAAGAGGTATTTTTGTTGGATATCTTTGGCAAAACGCTTGATACTAGCCAAAAGAGCCTTGCGGTAACGCTCGATCTCCTCTTTTTGCCCTGATTCATACGCCTCTTCCAGACGATAGTAGTCTTCCAATGGGAACTTAGAGTCAATCGGTAGATAGACTGGCTCCTCTCCTTGTCCCGGAAGCTTGATGGCATATTCCACGCGCTCACTGGACTGAGGAACTGTGATAAATTCCCGCTCATACTGGGTTGGCGTCAAGATATCTTCAATGATTTGGCCCAGTTGCAATTCGCCCATGATTCCACGAGTCTTGGTGTTAGAGAGAACTTTATTGAGGGTTCCAACATCCCGTGCAACTGACTGCATTTCCCCCAGCCCTTTGTTGACCGATTCCAACTGTTTCGATACGGTCTCAAAGGAGGTCTGCAAACGGTGCTGCAAGGTTTTCTCCAATTTTTCTTCAACCGTTTGGCGCATCTGCTCTAGCCGCACTTCGTTAGACTCTTGAATCTGGCGCATGCGCTCATCTGTCTTGTCCCGATTTTTGGTAAAGTGCTCGTTCATCTCAGCGCGCAGGGCTGTCGTTTGCTGGTGGATCTCCACCCGCATCTCGGTCAAGCGATCTGTCAGAGCGATCTCTAACTGCTGGTTGGCAATCTGAGTCGCCTGTCTTTCTTTTTCAAAACGATAGTCCAACTGGTCTGTCAAATGATCCTCGTGGTCTTCCAGCATCTCTCGTAAAGCCGGTCTTGTGTCATCTGACCGTTGCAAGAGATAGATGAGAAGTCCCAGATTAAGCAGGCCAATCAGAAGCAAAATGATATTCATATTAACCTCTGTCTTTACTATAAACAATGACAAGATAGCCCCGATCAAGACTCACTTGAATTGCTTGATCCAAAAACTCATTGGAACCATACATAGCCTTTAGAAAATAATTTTCTGAATGGAGCGGATACTTGGCCCCTGTGATCTCTAAACGACCTTCTCCAACAGGCATAAAACCAACATAGGTCATGGTTGGATCTGGCTGGATCTCATGAGAGCCCGCTGGTCTGAAAACTAAGCGATTTTGCTCATCGACTAATTGAATCTGCTCCATATAGGGAGCTAGGTCTGGATCGGTCGGCAAAAAGATATTAGACAAGAAGTGATCCAAGCGACCACCAAAAGCACCGTAAACTGTGACTGCAGCATCTGGATAGTCTTCAAAGACTGTTTTCAAGGCCAATTCCAAATCCGTATCGTTCTTTTCAGGGACGGATTGAACAACTTGCTTGGCTTGGGCCTGGATCTTACGCAAATCAACCTCAGAGACGGAATCGAAATCCCCTACAGCTATATCTAAAGACAAACCTTGTTCCAGTAGCTTCAAACAGCCCCCGTCAACACCGAGGTAAATATCTTGATTTTTTGGCAAGAGAGAGGAATCTCCACCCGCCAATACTCCTATATTAACCATTGATGGCATCTCGGAGCGTTTGCACACGCTCATTGACATCGCCATTAAAGACATAAGAGCCCGCTACAAAAACATTAGCCCCGGCTTCTTTTGCTTGGGAAATACTTTGGCCATCAATTCCGCCATCGACTTCGATATCAAAGTCTAAGCCTTTCTCTTCACGAAGAGCTGCTAATTCGCGCACCTTGTCCATTGTTTCTGGAAGAAAGGCTTGGCCACCGAATCCTGGATTAACGGTCATGACCAAGACTTGATCCACCAAGTTCAAGACGTGTTTGATACTGTCTACAGGAGTTCCTGGATTAATCACAACACTAGCTTTCACACCGGCTTGACGAATTTTTTGAAGAGCTCCGTGGATATGAGGAGTCGCTTCCACATGAATGCTGATGATATCCGCACCTGCACGGGCAAATTCTTCAATGTGGTGTTCGGGATTGGTCACCATCAAGTGGCAATCAAAGACCAACTTGCTATGCGGACGCATACTCTCTACGACTCCAGCCCCAAAGCTGATATTTGGCACAAAATGACCATCCATGACATCGATATGAGCATAGTCAGCTCCAGCTGCTTCTAAGCGTTTCAACTCACTTTCAAAATTGG
Organism: Streptococcus sp. OMI750; assembly: GCF_047463895.1. Classification (NCBI taxonomy): domain Bacteria; kingdom Bacillati; phylum Bacillota; class Bacilli; order Lactobacillales; family Streptococcaceae; genus Streptococcus; species Streptococcus sp. OMI750. Next base: position 25,068 of record NZ_JASHCZ010000004.1, on the reverse strand, counting down.
CATAATCTGCACTCAAAATTGAGGGTGCTATTTTCATTGTTTTCATTCTTCTATTGTCTCCTATTTTGGCATTTTTTTAGAAACCTTTTTGTAGGTTTCGCGACGGTTTTCAATCTCACTTAGAAATTGCAAGTAATTTTCAAAACGAAAAGTCGCAATCTCTGCTGCTTCAACAGCTGGTTTCACTGCACAAGCAGGCTCATGCGTATGAGTACAGGTACGAAACTTACAAGAGTGGCTCACATCTGAAATCTCTGGAAAGGCTTGATTTAAATCTTCACTGGTTGTCACTTCATAATCAAGGGATGAAAAACCAGGGGTGTCTGCAATCTTGCCACCATTTAGATAGTAAAAGCTGACAGCTCGGGTTGTATGTCGACCGCGGCCTAAACTATCTGAGATTTCACCCGTTTCAAGTTCTAAATCCGGAGCGATTTTATTGAGCAAGGTTGATTTTCCGACACCGGTCTGTCCCATAAAGACAGTGGTTTTATCTGTCAAAAGTGGCAAGAGTTCCTCAATCGACAAGACAAAGTCATAGCCAATAGCCTGGTAGATTCCTTGGTAATAGTGAATAGGCTCCAGATTTTCTAGCAAGTCTAGTTTGGAAATATAGACAATGGGATGAATTCCCTTATGCTCCAAAAGGACCAGGAAACGGTCTAAAAGATTGGCGTTGAAATCCGGCTCCTTAGCTGACATGATGACTACTGCCTGATCAATATTGACAATCGGAGGACGCACGAGGCTATTTTTTCGAGGCGCAATGCTCAAGATGTATCCTTCTGAATTCTCTTCAGCTGAAAACTCCACCTGATCCCCCACATAAGGAGTCTGTCCTTTTTTCCTAAAATTTCCACGAGCCCGTGTCTGGTAAATGTGACCGTCTGACTCTACATAGTAGAAGCCAGCCAAGGCCTTGACGATTGTTCCTTGCAAATCGCACTCCTTTGAGATTAATACTATCTATTATACCAAAAAATGAGAAATAAGGCTGGATTGCTTGATAAGAAAATCTGCCAGCATTTCCCGTAACAGGTTGTAGTCTCATATTGTTTATGGTTTTCCTGTTAGGGACTTTAATGTGATTCCTTTTTTTCTTTGGTATTTTTCCTAAAAAGTGTATAATAGAACTATGCGGAGGTGGTGGAACGGCAGACACGCATGCTTCAGGCGCATGTGCCCCTTCGGGCGTGAGGGTTCAAATCCCTTTCTCCGCATCTTGGAAAGGTGGCCCAGCTTGGTACGGCACCGGACTCGAAATCCGGCAAGTGGATTTTCTTCACGCGCGGGTTCAAATCCCGTCCTTTCCTTACGATACAAATAAGAGAGTGGGACAGAAATCGGTAATTCGTTAGAATTCGATTTCGTCGTCCCACCTCCGCACAGTTGAGTAGGGCTGTAAAAGCTGATGAAATCAGCGTAGTAGAGCCCACTCAACCACTGCGTCTTGCTCAACAATCCAAAAATAGTTGAGAGGCTAGGACTTTTGTCCCAGCCTCTTATTACTTATAAAACTTCTTTGAGACTTTCCTTAGGTGAGTACGGGCGTTAGCGAACTTCTCCGAAGTTCCATAACTAATTTTTGAGCCTTAAGTCTCAAAAATTCCGAGAGCCTAAACTACCTTTTATTTAGGCTCTTTTCTCACAGCGGAAAGTCTCAATTTATACCCGATATCATTCGAAAACACATAAAAATATAGTACTTCATAACACACTTAGGACTGAGAAAGAAGATTACGAACCTATGTTTTTTCTATTATTTTATCCCTGCATCAAGAAGTCCGTCTGACAAGCGGGCGAAGTCTTCTAAGCTAAGAGCTTCTCCTCGTACAGATGGTTTCAAGTCAGCTGCTTGGATTCCTGCTTCCAGTTTGGCTTTGATTTCTTCAGTCTTGCCAAAGCGACTGGTCAAATTGTTCCAAAGAGTCTTGCGACGGTGGACAAAGCTGGCCTTGCTGACAGAGAAGAAGAAATCTTCATCCTTGACGGTTACTGCTGGTTCTTCGCGACGCACCATCTTGAGGATTGCAGAGTCGACGTTTGGTGCTGGCACAAAGACGGTTCGTGGTACAATAAAGGCTACCTTAGCCGTCATATAGTATTGGACTGCAATGGATAAAGACCCGTAAGCCTTGGTATTAGGTTCGGCTGAGATGCGGTCTGCCACCTCTTTTTGCATCATAACCACAAATTCTTGGAAAGGAATTTTAGACTCGATCAAGTGCATGAGGATGGGAGTCGTGATGTAATAAGGAAGGTTAGCCACTACCTTAATCGGAAGCTCTGGATTTTTAAATTCCGCGATATACTGGTTGAGGTCTACCTTGAGGATGTCTTGGTTGACGACTGTTACATTGTCAAAATCCCGCAAGGTATCCGCTAAGATGGGAACCAAGCGGTCATCAATCTCAAAGGCCATGACTTCTGCGGCATTTTCTGCCAAAAATTCTGTCAAAGCACCAATTCCGGGACCGATTTCGATGACATTGACTTGCTTATCAATCTCAGCAGTATCGACAATCTTTTGAAGGATATTAGTGTCAGTCAAAAAATTCTGACCGAAGGATTTTTTAAAGGTGAAGCCATGGCGTTCAAGGACTGCCTTGGTCACACTATAATCTGCAATTCTCATTTTTTCTCTTTTCTAATCCGTTTAGTGTGAGATATACTCTCTCTTTTTTCTCCGCAGGCTAATCTAACAGTCTTCCACAAAGGCATTCTGCTCCGCTTGATAAACATAAGCCTCCCCGTTCTTATCTAAGATGGTTTCCAACAAGGGCTCCATTTCCAAGGCGTCTTCAAGACTGATAATAGTGATCTTAGATGGATCATCCAAGTCTTCCTGGGACTCAAAGCCTGTAAAGAATTGCCAACCACTATCTTGTGGATGATGAGGGGCATCGTGAATGGCCCAATTAATCTCACGTCTCAGGAAGCAATCCTTGGTAATCATGGCTCCTTTTTGTGTATCAAGATTCAGCGGAGGAACCATCAGGCTTGCAATATGTTCCCGTGCAAAATCCAGCTCATCTCCAAGCTGGATGGAGGTAATATAAGCGGGTTGATTGGTTAAACGTCCTTTGAACTTCCCATCGTGGATTGCAGTGAGTTCGACCCACATACGCTCTGCTCGACACCCATTCTCCAAGACTGTATCTAGCACAAAGATGAGGCGAACCTGGTCCCCAAGCTTCAATTGGTTGATTTCTTCTTGGCTCGGAATCAAAAAATGTCGCGGGTTCTTTTGGTGCTCCACTTGAACATTCTCTAACGAAAAGCCTATCACTTTTTTCTTATCTGTAAACAGGTCGAACAATCCCATCTTCTACCTCTATCTCTTTTTTAATAACTAGCCATCGTTTCTTCAACTTGGGCCAAACAAATCCCAAACAACTCCAAGCGTTTGAGCAATTGCTTGCCATTGCAGTAGCCGATACGCAAGGCTTCTCCTAGATATTCCCGTCGTTTGCGACTGTCACTGCCCATCAGCAGACCGAGCCGCATCAAGTCCGACTTGGTAATATCAAAGAAATGCTCATCTTCATAGGAGCCCACTAGTCCAGATAGGGCCTTTTCTAAGTCTTCAAAGCTAGCATGCTCTACTCCCAAGGAACGGCCCTTGGTTTTGGATTTGGGTACTGCTTCACCACGATTTAAAAAGGCATGCTTGGCTTGTGGAATTTCTTGCATGATGACCTTACGAATGCGCTCCCCATTGTAGTCTGGATCCGTGAAGACAATGACTCCACGCAACTCTTGCAAGATAGCAATTCGTTCGAGATCATCTTGATCGATCGCAGAGCCTCGGGTTTCATAAGTATCTACTTCATAAAACCGACGGAGATTAGCTGTGTCGTCCTTGCCCTCCACGACAATCACTTCGGGTATTATTCTTTTCTCAGTCAAGGCCAAATACCTTTCTCGCATTGGCATAGGTAGCTTGAGCTACTTCTTCACTAGTCATTCCACGAAGCTCTGCAATAAAGTCTACGACATAACGGGTGTAGGCTGTTTTATTTTCTCGGCCTCGCTTAGGAACTGGAGCTAAATAAGGAGCATCTGTTTCGACCAAGATTTTGTCCAAAGGTAACTCTTTGGCTGCCTCCTGAGTGTCTGTCGCTTTTTTAAAGGTTACCACTCCCGAAAAAGAGATCATCATTCCCAGATCCATGAAGCCTTTAGCGTCCTCCAAAGTCCCTGAGAAAGAATGCATGATCCCACCGCGTGGACCCACTCCTTCACTCTTGATAATGGCATAAGTGTCTTCTAGTGCATCACGGGTGTGAACCACAAAAGGTAAGTCCAGTTCCTTAGACAGCTGAATCTGACGACGGAAAACCTTTTCTTGAATGTCTTTTGGTGCCGTCATCCAGTGGTAGTCCAGACCAATTTCTCCTAGAGCAACGACTTTTGGATGTTTCAACTGTTCCAGTAGATAGGCCTCTACCTCAGGACTATAATCGGCCGCCTCAGTGGGATGCCACCCAAGCGTCAGATAGAGTTCTGGGTACTGGTCTGCCAATTCTAATGCTCGCTCAATGGTCGGTTTGTCAAAACCAACGATATTGTGAGCTACAACCCCCATTTCCTTGGCTAAGTCGAGTTCTTCTTGTTCTTTTCCTGCGAATTCTTCCACATTGAGATGGGTGTGGGTATCAAAAATCTGCATGATCTTCCTTTTCTTCCGATTTTTTCTTCTTTCTATTATAGCAGAAAGCGCCTCTAAATTCACTTTCGGACAAAACAAAAACCAGTAGTCTCGAGTTTCTACTGGTTTTTAGCTTTTTATCTGAATTACGCAGCCAAAACTTTGCGTCCTTTACGACGACGAGCTGCCAATACGCGACGGCCATTTTTAGTTGCCATACGGTGACGGAAACCATGTTTGCGCGCACGACGAAGTTTACTTGGTTGATAAGTACGTTTCACGATGAATACCTCCTCATAGATTTTGTATTCGTTTAGCCGGCTAGTTGTGATCAGTTACTAAACATACTTTACTATTCTATCTGATTCGACTCTATTTGTCAATAGCTATGGCAAAAATGTTGCAAATATAGGCTAGACAAGACCTTCCTATCCTTGACGCGTCGCTAGATAATAGGGTTCTAGCGCTGTCATGGCGTTCTGGAATTGAGCCAAGACATCTTCGAGAGAGCCTGCCTCAAGTAGGGGAATGTCGTATTTGACGAGGACCTTACGAACCGCCCCATCTGCTACTGCTTGGAGAAGAGAGTGGCGATTCTTTTCTGTTCCTTCGATCCTTCGACTCTCTCCATTTTCTTGAGCCAGATAATAGACTGGCTGAGAAATAGGAAGGGTGAGAACCTTGAGTTGCTTTGGAAGGCTCTGATCATCTTTTTTCCTCTCGATAAAGCTCACCTCTAAGGAAACACCAAAATCAGCTGCATCTCCATAGAGCCTCAAGGCATACATGGGCTCTGCCAGAGTCCCTTCTCCTTTTAAATAGGCCCAAAAATGAGGCCTTAGGACCTGGGCCTGGTTCATCCACTGGCTGGTTCGCTCCTGCTCTAAGTAAGAATACCGTTTTTGAAAGGCTGAGACTAAATCCGTAAATTCCTTACGAGCCGCCTGTCCCATTGCGCGGTACTGTTCCATCTCTTGGGCTAACACTCCTGCCTTCGCTGGTGACTGGTATTTGATTCCTTGAAGCTTTAAAAACTCTCGAATCGCTGCAAATGCCATCTGTTTCCTTTCTACTCCTAACAAAAAGAGAGAGCGGTTCTATCCCGTCCCTCTCTCATGGGCAATAATAGCTAGATTATCCTTCGATGTCCACAACTACATAGCGGTTTGGTTCTTCCCCTTCAGAATAGCTAGTGACCCCTTCCATCTTGGAGACAATTCGGTGAATGATTTTACGTTCACTATTGGACATTGGATCGGTCTGTTGGGCTTGGCCATCCTCGAGGGCCCGTGTTGCTAACTTCTGAGCATAGCTTTGGAGAACTTCTGCACGATGCTCTACATAGTCATTGACATTAATGGTAATGTAAAAATTCTTTGAGTAGCGGTTATAGAGATAGTTTTGTGCCAAGAGTTGAAGAGCTTTCAAGACTTTACCATGGTAACCAATCACGCGCCCTGGCTCATTGGTATCGATCTGCATATTGACCGTACGACGGTTATGGCTACTTGAAAGCGTTGCATCGACATCCATCTCATCAACAACAGTTTGAACATAAGCAGTTACATCTGTGACAACTTCTTCGATGTCGTAGTTTTCTTCTACTTCAATACCAAGATTTGAGAAATCAGACTCGTTTGCTTCTTTTGCGACTGGTTCTTTAACCTTCTCAAGAATATGTTCATGCCCTTTTTCTTCCAGAACGGTGTCTGCTTCTTTGTCATGTTTGAGGATTTCTGTCTTGATTTCTTCAGAGACAACTTCTCCTTCTTCTTCGACCTTTTTGATCGCTGCAACGACACGTCCTAAATCAACTGTTGCTTCACTTACGGTCTTAACCGGTTCGTTCTGCGCGTTAATTTCTTCTGGTACACCCTTTACAGCTTGTTGATTGGCTTTGACAACTGTTGTTTCTGCAATCGGTTCAATCTCTACTTGGGCTGGTTTTTTACCAAATAAGCCAAGAAAACCTTTCTTCTCACGAGCCACAACCGTAATATGTGCCTTCATACGGGGAATATCTAATTCGTTCAAGCCATTTTGGATAGCTTCTTCTACAGTTGCACCGGTATATAGGACCATATGTCCACCTCTTTCTTATTTTCTTTTTTTCTGTGCTTTCTTTAAGGCACGACGTTTTTGTTTTTCCATTTCTCGAGTAGCTTGCTCTTTTGCTTCACGCTCTGCGATAATCTTGAATGGGTTGTTCAAGAGATAGGTTTGTCCGACTTGGTAAGCATTTGAAGTCACCCAGTATAGAGCAACCCCGCTGGCTGAGAACAAGGCGAAGAAGAAAATCATCACAGGCATCACATACATCATGGTTGTCGCACTCCCGTTACGCTCTGGCAGGGCTTTATTGGTCAACCAACTGCTGAAAAATGTGAAGAGGGCAGCAAGAAGAGGCAAGATATAAGTCGGGTCAATCGCTCCAAGGTCCAACCAAAGGAAGCGACCGACTTTAAGGAATTCCACACGGCTCAGCGCTTGGAATAGGGCCATCAAGACCGGCATCTGGATCAAGAGAGGAAGGAAGGCTGAAGATGTTTTGACACCTTTTTCCTTGTAAAGGGCCCGCATCTCTTCAGAAAGCTTGGTCCGACTATCTAGATCCTTGCCAGGATACTTGGCTTGCAATTCCTTGAGTAAGGGTTGAATTTCTTGCATCTTGCGGGTTGAATTCATTTGATACTGGAAGAGAGGCAAGAGGACCGTCCGGATGACAATGGTAAAGACAATAATCCCAACACCGATACTGCCACCAAACGACAAGAAGCGGATGGCTTCTGCAAAGAAGTAGACGAAGCGTTCCCAACCACCTGTCGATTCGGCTGTCACTTGAGACGTCCCACAAGCTGTCAAGACCAATAAGGCCGCTCCTAATAATCCAGTTAACTTCAGTTTCTTTTTCACATTATTCCCTTTCTTGGTAGACATGCGCTAATTTTAAGACATGTACGAGATTTTTCTCTACTTGATGGAAGTCGAGCTCCTCCACTCCTTTACGAGCAATGACGACAAAATCATCGGTCGTAAGGCAGGCTTGGTGTTTGATCAAAACATGGCGAATCAAACGTTTGATGCGATTTCTGGTCACAGCATTTCCCAGTTTCTTACTAACAGACAGGCCGACTCGAAAATGCGGTTGGTCTTTGCGCAGGCGGTAAATAACGAATTTCCGATTGGCAACATTTTGACCACTTTTAAAAATAGCATTAAAATCTTTGTCACGTTTGACGCGGTAGCTTTTTTTCAAACCTCCACTCCCTCTATTAAATTTATTCTATTATACCACATTTTCAAAAAAAACCAATCTCCCTTAGGAAATCGGTTGCTACTGGAATACGGATAAAAGCAATGGCAAGGTATAATAGAAATTGAGCAAGATATGGCCTAAAAGCGGAGAAAGAAGCGCCTTGCTCCGATAATAAAGAGTCCCAAAAATCAAACTCGGTAAGAGATAAATCATAAAAGCTCCTAGCGAAAAAGGATGATGGACAAAATGTAGCCCACTGTATATGAGGGCAGGGAGCCAAATCTCTGCATAGATGGGCCAACCTTTAAAATAGGCATTTACCAAGGCCCCACGAAAGATCAGCTCTTCTGTCACAGGCCGGATAACGACCATCGCAACCACTAGGATGACCACCCCTGTCGGGCTGATTTCTCGAGGAAAGAGACTCAAAACGGCTGCACGCCCCTGAACAAAACCACTGATAAAGTAGTCCAACCAATAGACCAAACAAGCCGCAAAGATAGCTTCCAGCAAGGATTGAAGCGAGTTCTTCCCCCATGAAAACTTGGACTTCTTGGAAAAACGGTAGACCAAAAATCCTGTAAAGACTGCATAGATGGTCTCCAAGCCAAATAAGGTCCAATAATAACTATTTGCGCTCGCTAAGCTATTAGAGACATATTGGGCCAAGGGACGAAATTGGGGCCGGATATAAAAATAAAACAAGAGGAGAAAGAGGGGGTAAAGCAGAGAGAGCTTTTCTTTAATAAATTTCATAGATACCTTTCCTAGAGCATGACAGATCGTATAGTGCATCTTACCATAATCATAACAAGGTTTCAACGAAAAAGGATGCCGTCCTAGTCTCTAAGATAAACCACATATCCCCCCAATACAGCGACTAAAATCAAGAGACATAGAAGAGTTTCCATCCATACAAGACCTGTCAAAAAAGGAATCTGTAGCAGACCTTGAGCCATTTTCAGAGAGGTCGCTGTGATAACGGTTGGAAAGGTAAGAGCTGAAAAAGCGGGTTGAAAACCTTCTTTGATCATTCTTGGCAGGCGCGTCAAAACAAAGAAATAAAACCCTTGCGAGGCAACCACCATGATCAGTAAGAGCCAGGTAGGAAGGCTTGCTCCACCCACACGAACCAGGGCTGCTAAAAGAAGAGAAAAGGGAGCACAATAGATACCTTCTTGTCCCAATAAGTGGCTCGGTAAGGGATTGCTTTTCAAATCCTGATAGATAAGCGGGTACAGACACAAGGTCAAAATAAAGCCAAACCCCAGGGTAAGATAGGCTAGCTCCATCACTCCTACCACCGGATAGGTCAAGGCAGCCACTGCAATACCCACATAGAGAACCGTCCAACTCGGAGTAGCTTTGGCCCTTGGTCGCGCCATGACATGGGTCTTAGTAAAATAGAGAATCAGACACAGATCCAAAAGGAAAGCGAACCACCATACCAACTGAGATAGACCTGTAAAGCTAGGAAAGAGACGAAAAAGATAGGTCGATAAAATCATCCCGGCCATGGGAAAAGTGGCCATCCCAGATAAAAGAGTGGCTTGTTGGAGTTCTATCTTGCTTTCTTGCCAGCGAATCACATGATAAACTAAAAAGAAAAACCAGAGCAATAAACCTGTTAGACTGAAGGCATGACCCAGAAGGGGTAGCGAGTCTGCAAGAAGGTTTCCAGCACCACCCAAACCTAACAGACAACCTGAAAATACTAAAGGAATCTTTTTCATATTGATCTCCCATCATTTTGTCGCTTTCAGTATACCATAAAAGAGAGGGATGCATGATAAAAAAAGAAGTTGGAGAATACCAACTTCTTTTATCCATTCTATTAGAAACTAGGCCTGTACGACCATCATATAAAGAAACAAGGATAAGAGAAAGACGATACTAACAACCAGGGTCGCTAACTTAAGTCCTCGGTGGGAGCGCCAATAGCTTGGTTTTCCTAAGTTACTGGTTGCATCTGTTGACAAGGACTGTTGTTGACGCGGTTGCAGCGTAATGAGGACTACTAGCGCCAACGATAGGAACGCGACGACAATCGCAAATACCATTTCCATATTAGGATCCTCCCAACACTCTCAAGAGGGTAAAAATAACTCCCAGCAAAATGACCAAACCAATGACCACATTAAAGATGACATTGATTTTTTCAGAACGCGTCGTCTTTTCTTTCTCGGCTGGACGGCGTTTAAGAGACTCCATCCGGCCTTCTACTTCTTTGTAAAATAAATCTTTCTTACGATCACTCACTGTGTCCACCTATCCCTTCTTCCAAGCGAGCTTTGAAATCAGCTGGCTCGATGCTACTTGATTGGGCAATTTGTTGTGCCACTGCTTCTCGATAGCTATCAACTGATTGGTAGATTTCCTTGATACGGGCTACCATATCTGCTTCTTTTCCTTGGTCAAAGATATTAGCTTGCGCTAGGAAGTGGCGATCATGCAGAGTGTGACTAAAGGCAAGAATAACTTGCTGGTGTTCAAAGGCCTTGCGGACAATTCCTTGCACTTCTGCATAGTGATTGATATCTAGATAAATACTAGAAACCTTGAGCAATTCTTTGATCCGTTCTTGGCTGATGTTTTGATACAAGACCACATTTGGATAGCGGACCATGGACAAGAGACTCGCAGACATCTCTGTCAAAGCCGCTACACGGAAGGTCACATTCGGCAAGTTTTCTACTAGGTAGGTCAAGGCTTCGATCTGATCCGAGTTAGTCAAGACAAAGGCATCTTTGCGGATATCATCTTTCACCTTGAAGTCATACAGGTAGCCAAGAGGAGCAAAGTAGGCGTGCTGGTCTTGTGAGGTCAACTGCAATGCGCGATGGTAGGTTACATTTTGTGGAATCAAGATCTTCTTGGTCCGGATTTCTGGGCTATTTAGAATCAACTGCATGTTGCCTGGAAGACTATCATGAAGAGGTTCTTGCCATACCAAGACGTCGCGCCCTTTGATCCCTTTATTGCCCAACTGAAGACTAATGCTAAAGGAGGTGGCAAGGGTATTGTAGACCAATCCATCCAAATCAAAACCACGATGCTCTAGATAAAAGACAAAATATTCTAAGCGATTCTTGAAAATTCGCATAGGTTGATGGTCCAAGGTCAAGATCAAATCCCCTGTTTGGTGATTCTCTGTCAAGCGCTCGATATCCCCTTCAAAATAAGTGGTTACCAATTGCTGGCCTTGATCGCCACAGGTTGTCACGGCAATCTTATGACCGTATTGGTCATAGCGCTCGATCATGACCACTTGCCCCTTATCATCCAACCACTCCAGGCGCTCAACGATGCGTTTATAAGAAGCTGTATGGTAAGTAATCCGAGCCTTTTCCTGACCATAGTAGGTCACTTTTCCCGAACTGTTATCCCCAGAAACTTCCCAGAAATCAGGCACTGGTACTTCATTAAAGTAGCGTCCGCGCTTCTCCCCTTTTGGTTGGCCTAAGAAATAGATGAATGGAGACTCAACACCATCGGGCAAGAAACCATTTGGCTCCAAAACAACTGTCGGATGGTCAAAGCCAGACTCTTTCATGGAGTGGAGCAAGTCTTGGCTTTCACGAGAATAGCTATCAAATACGTTCAGCATGTGTCACCTCTTCTATCAATTGTGCCCAAGCTTCTTCTACTCGGCTGGTCAAAAAGTCCTCTGCACGCGCATAAGATGCTTGACGCATGCTGGCTAGATCATCTTTTTTGTATAGCTGGATGATTTTTTCCGCAAAGGCAGAAGCGATATGGTCTACTACTTGGTCTGCTGATGGTGGAATGAGATAGCCATTTTTCCCTTCTGTGACAAAGGTTTGGTTGCCATAAGGAACATCAAAACCGATAATCGGAAGTCCAGAACCAATCGCCTCCATCAAGGTCAACCCAAAGCCTTCACTGGTCGATGCTGACAGGTAAACCTCATAATTCTTATAAATTTCCTCGAGATTGGCATGCCCTTTGAGATGGATATAGTCTGCCGCCCCCAATTCATCAATTAGAGAACGCAGCTTGCCTTCCTCTCCACCTTTTCCATAGATGTCAAAGGACAGCTCTGGCAATTCTTTTTTGGCACGAACCACTGCTCGCACCAACCAGTCAATATGCTTTTCAGTCGCCAAACGAGAGGCTGTGATCATAGAAAATGGGGTGCGGTTTTCGTTTTGTGGCAAGCTTGCAAGGCTTCCAACTGGAATGGTATAGATAGCCGGCTGATGGTTGGTGTATTTGGCAAACTGCTCAGCCAAGATTTCTTTTTGACGGTCGGTCGCAACAATAAAGAAGTCCACCTTGTCTGCATTGGTAAATTGGTACTCGTAGTAGTTGTTCCACAGGATATACTGATCGTCGACATTATTGGCACTGAAGTGCTCTGCATGGACGACCACACCCAGGCGGGCCTTTTGCGCTTCTTCAAAGATAGGCTGACCGATGTTGGTTTCCCGATCCAAAATCACCAGATCTTGTTTGGTCAATTGAAGAGTTTGCATGAAGTAGCGGATCAATTCTTGGCGACCAACCAGATAGCGATCTAGGAAACGATAAACCTCTCGGCCATCTGCCATCTGCATGCTGTAGGCAACCGTCCCGTCTTCGTTGTAAAAACGGCGCTCAATCAAGTTAGCTTGGTTGTTCTTAGGAATGAAATACTCTGTACAATAGCGGGTATAGGAGAAATAATCCTTTCTCACCAAGATTCCTCTAGACACATACTCGCAGCGTTCGACATAGGGACTGTTTTCAGACCGCAAGTAGCAGGTCAAAAAATTGTCCTGGTCCTCATAAAAGAAGCGCTTGATCTTGCCGTCGACTTCTTCACGAGTCGGTTTCCCGGCAAATCCTGCTAAGACCTGATCAATGGTATAGGTGGTTGGTGCAATCTTAATATCTGTAAAATGGCTGTAGAGCCAGATGATTTCATCATTTTTAAAACCGATATTTTCTGTCAAATGCTGGATATTATCGGCTAGAATCATATCCATAAAAACAAATTTAGCTGGTTGATGGATATTGCGTAACAACTGGGCCCGGTAGGCTTGGGCGTACTCAACACCACTACTGGCCCAACCGATTCCAAGGTTGATATTGTATACTGTCATAATGTCCTCTTTTATGGGAAATGCAAGACAATTTCCCCTTTTTTATTGATTTCTACTCGACTCAGTAAAAGATTGCGGACCATTTGCTCTTTGGCCGCTCCTTTCATTCGATCAAAGGATTGGTAGGCTTCTTGGAAAAATTCTACCAAAGGATTTTTCTGACTGGTGTATTGACCAGAGAGAGCCATCCGCAATTGTTGCAGATAGTCTACCTGCTCTACCCAGTTTTCATCGATGGCTTTTAAGATGGCCATGCGTTGGAACTGTGCGATCACCTCATCGGTGCCTAAGACCTCATACTTAGCCTCTAACTCACTTTTAGCGATTTCCCACAAGAAATTTTCTTTTGCTTTCTTGCTACGGAAGGTTTGGTGGGCTTTTTCAGGATCCACCTGGTAGCTGACATTGTCTAAAATATAGCGATAAAAGGCTACTGGTTCCTTGTATTCTTTTTTGTGGACTACGCTTGAAAAGACGGAACGAAGCGCTTTTTCAACGATAGCATCCAAGCGGCCTTCTTGCTTGATCAAACGATCGCGCTCTTCGTAAACAATCGCACGCTGAATGTTCATGCTTTCCGCAAATTCTAGCGTCATCCGACGACTAGCCTGACCAGAACTTTCACTAGCATTTTGAGCTCGTTCCACCAAGTTTCTATACTTGCGCTTGGTCAGGGACTTAGCTGCTCCAATTCGCTCATCCACATCATAGTCTTGATAAGTATCCTGGATCCAGTCTGGCCCCCAGTTTTTCATCAAATCATCTTCTAAAGAGACAAAGAACTTGGTCAAACCAGGATCTCCTTGGCGACCTGAACGCCCTCGAATTTGAAGGTCAATCCGCTGGTTCATCATCCGCTCAGTTCCGACAACCACCAAGCCACCTAACTCAGCGACTCCTGGTCCCAACTTGATATCAGTTCCCCGACCGGCCATTGAGGTCGCTACGGTCACGGCACCTTTTCGGCCAGACTCCTTAATGATCTGGGCCTCTCGAGGAGCATTGTTGGCATTGAGAAGATTGTGTGGAATTCCTTCACGCAAGAGAAGATTCGAATAAAGAATCGACATTTCAACCGATCCGGCAAAGACCAGAATCGGATTACCTTTTTCGTGGATTTTCTTCACATAGTCCAAAGAAGCCACGATTTTCTCTGGCAAGGTTTGATAGATTTCATCCGGCAAATCCTTACGGATCTTCTTGCGATTGGTTGGAATCTTGATCACTGACATGGCATAGGTATCGAGAAATTCTGCCTCAGCGACCTTCCCAGTCCCCGTCATGCCTCCCAACTTCCGAAACATCTTAAAGAGGTTTTGGTAAGTAATAGAAGCCATAGCCCGTGTTTCTTGGGTGAGTTTGAGACCTTCTTTGGCTTCAATCGCCTGGTGGAGTCCTCCTTGCAAGCGGGTCATTTCCATCAAGCGACCCGTCGCCTGGTCTAGCAAAACAATCTCAGGTTGTCCTTCGACATTAGGATGGATGACATAGTCCTTATCCTTAATAAAGTTTTTATTGGCCTGCAGGGCTAGGCTGATATGGCGGACCAAGTCACGGTATTGGGGATCATAGAGATTGGGAATGGCAAGAAAAGCTTCTGCTGCATGAGCTCCCTTTCGAGTCAACCAAACCCGTTTCTTTTCTTCGTCAAACTTGAAGTCTTCCCCCTCTTTGAAGGTTTGGATCAGAGTGTCAATAATCCCATAAAGGTTGGACTGGACCCGAGGAGAACCAGAAATAATCAAGGGGGTCTGAGCACTATCTAGGAGCACCGAATCAATCTCATCGACAATGGCGTAATTGAAGTCAGCTAAAAATTGTCCATCTGCAGAAGCGGTCAAATTCTCTGTTAGATAGTCAAAGCCCAGACTGGTATTGGTCGTATAAATGACATCTGAGCGATAGATCTCACGTTTGACTTCTGGATCTAACTCTTCGTCTTCAGATTGTTTTAAAGGTACGCCGACCGTCAAACCTAAGAAACGATAGACCTGTCCCATTTCTTCTGCATCCCGAGTTGCCAGATAGGTATTGGTCGTAATAACCATAACCCCTTTGCCCTCTAGAGCATTGAGATAAACTGGCATAGTTGCCGTCAAGGTCTTCCCTTCACCGGTATTCATTTCAGCGACATTTCCCTGATGCAGGACAATCCCTCCCATGACTTGCACGTCATAAGGAAACATACCCAAGACCCGTTTATCGGCTTCACGCGCAACAGCAAATGCTTCTGGCAAGAGATCATCCAAGGTCTCGCCCTCTGCTAGACGTTCCCGAAATTCTGCAGTCTTCTCCTGTAGTTGTCGATCCGTCAAGCGGGCCATGTCATCCTTCCAGCTATTGACTTCTTTTAAGATTTTTTTGATGTTTCTTAATTTAACGTAATCCAATGTGATCCTCTTTTTTTGCAGTGATGTTCGTCTATTCGAGAACTTCTGCTCCCTCAGACGATATTGGTTGAATAGTAAAATAGTGGAAGGTAAACTCTTGCAAGCCTGCACTGAGCAAGCGTACTTCATAGGCGTAGGCTTGATCTGGATAGGTAAACTGCAAGCGACCTTCTGCGGTTACGCGACGGCCAACGACCTCTCCAAAACGATCTTTGAAGACAATTTCTACCATAACGGTATGGGAGGGAGTCGCTTCCATCGTAATAAGCAGTTCATAATCCTGCTCTCTTTTAAGCAGAGGCAGACTAGGAATTTGACGCGTCGCGCCAAAATTTGTCTGCGAATGCCAGGTTTTCAATACTTGACCAGATGGCATGAGGGGGTTCTGAAAGTGAACGCTCCCTTGGGCAGTCGCTTGAATAGTTGACCCCCAAAGATAATCTGCCAGAACGGTATCGCCCCAGTAGACGCGTCTGGCTTCATTTTCTTTTATTTGTATCATTGGTTTCTTCCAAAGTCTCTTTCCATGATTTCTTTGTACTGGGTCGCAAACCATTCAATGATCGGACCACTCGCGTCGTTGTGGCGACCGGCACGGCTAGTACTAATAATACGAACCGGCAATTCATATAAGGCTTCTAAAATATCTGGATAAGCCTGCTGGTCGTAGTCATCATCTCTCATATAGGCAAGTGCCAAAATTGTATCCTTAAAATCTGCTTGTTCAAACCGATCCCAGAAGCGTTGATTGAGCTGACCAATGCCTTCTTGTGATACTTGGCCGATGATCAACTGCATCATATCTAAGGACGTTCCAAACTCATCTGGACGTTTAAATTTCAGGTTAGCAGCGACATCCCCCAGGTTGACAATGGGTTTTCCGACTAGGATGGCATGAGGGCAATAAAGGGCCCCATAATAAAGTGCACCAAAGGTCCCCATGGACAAACCTGAAAAATTCATCTCTTTGGGCTCGAAACCGAGCAGATCCAAATGCTGATCAATAAAGGCTGTAATTTGATTTTCCAGCTCTTCTGATCCCATGTAGAAAGATCCACCTTCCAGTCTTGGGTCAGAGAAGAGAATAAAGGGACTGCCCATAGCACGCAACATCCCAAATCCTTCAAATCCTTCGGCCGGACGATACCCAGAAAAGTAAATGTTTAAAGGTGGCTTCATATCGCCCGGATGGAAATAAGCAAAAATCTCTTGGCGCTTGTGGTCCCGAAGAGTCTGAGCGCCTACCGTCATCCCTCCTAAAGGACCATGGGACAAGCGTTTGTGTAAGGCTCCAATCGTAAGAGCCCCCTCTCCTTTTGCTTCCAGCGAGAAGGCTAGGTAATAAGGCTCTGCTCCATCCAATTCTAGTGGTTGCAGCATCTCTTCTTCTGAAAAGACCGCATCTTTGACCCAATCACCCAAAGCTCCATAGCGGTAAAATTGGATCCGCAATTGCAGCTGACAGCTTGGATCTTTTTCGTATTCCAACCAAAAATTGATGGGGCGGCTAGCGTCATACACATAATTGTAAACCCACTGGGCAATCGGCGTAAACTCTTCCCCGTATGCTCCATCAAGCTTGAGGAAATGTTGCCCCAAGACTGTTTGCTGACCAGCAAAATCAGGTCTCACTTGCAGATCACGAACTGTAAAGGCATCCCCATATTGATTGTCGTATAAAAAGCGGTCTAAAACATAGAGAAATTGATGCTTGTTTGAGAAATCCCAGGGTCTCGCTTGTTTAAGCGTTAAGAGATGGGCTAATTCTGCAGAAGGCACCTCTAGCTTACGCCTTTCGTCATAAAAAACGGTATAAGGCTGAAAATAGGTCAGGTCTTCTCCTAAAGCCAACAAATCTTCTGGATTCTCTAGGATCAAGGCTTTAAATTTAGAGATTTCCTCTTCTTCCATATAGTCTTTGAGCGATGGAAGAGCGGTGGCCTGAAAAAAGTGCCAGCCAAGTCCAGCAGGAAGTTCCATTTGATCCTGCCAGCTACTTGAGCCGATTTGGAGAATATGGGGTATCTGTAGTTTTTTATCCATGACGTTCTTTCATCCATCCTTCCCATTTCTCGATCAAGCGTTGACCGGTGTATTCTTGAATTTTTTCGATTGAATAGACCAAGGCCTCATTCCAGGGCTTCAATTCCAATAAAAAGTGAGTCAGGGCCTTCTCTAATTCCTTGTCTCCCTTAGACAGGACATAACCATTTTTTAAATGATCCACATATTCTGTTTGAACACGATTGACCTGTGGAATCCCCGCAGAGATCCCTGCAATCTGCGTATAGAGGTTCGGTTCCTCACTCAAATCTACGATCAAGCGTGTTTTTTCCAACTCCTGAATAATGTCATTTTCATTTGAAAAATTCTTGACCACAAAACGGTAGTCCGGTGCGTCTTGTACAAACTCCTTATCAATAATCTGGTTTTCTCCAAGCCCTTCTAGCTGGGCTGGCGACTGAACAAGATTCAAGTTCTGCTCACTAGCGATCAATTCCTCTAGTTGCTGTTCTACTTCTTTGACCCGCTCTGGTGTCCCATTGTAAAATGCAAAGACGACTTCAAATAAGGGATGTTGCCCCAAAACTTCCAAGATTTTTTTGAGCTGGTTCTTGGTTGGAAGCTCGTTCTCCTTGATATAATAATAAATCTTTGATTCCTTACGCTCTTGACTAGAGCCCAAACGGAGGCGAGAGTCAAAAGAGGTAATCCGATGTGTTTTTTGAGCTAAGCTAGGGGAAAAGACCGAAATCGCTTCTTTGGTTTTTTCACTGTCCGTAATTAAAAGCTGGGCATCAATCATATCAAAATAGAGGACAAAGTTTTCTGCAGACAAGGGCTGGCGATCCCCATAGAAAGAGAGGACCTTCTTAACACCACTCGCTGTATCTTGTAAAAAAGCAAGATTGGCTGGATGAGCTGCCAAGACCAACTGATCTCGCCCTGGAATCAAAGCCATCAAGTGTTCCTTCATTTTTTCAGAGACGACTTCCCCAATATTGGCATAGCTTTCTTTTTTGAATGCATGGAAGAAAGCTTCATTGACCATGACAGAGCGATTTTCTTCAATCAACATCTCTCTCAAAATCCACTGCCCATCAAAACGCAGGTACTCATGGAAATAAGGTTTCCCCTCATTGTAGTAGAGTCTGCTAGAGATAAAGCCACGATCATCCATGTAGTCAATATAGATGATTTCCTCATCCTTATAACGGGTCAAGGAGAGGATATTCCCATCCACTCCCATATCAATCTTGGCGAGACATTTGCCTTTTCGAAAGGCTATGGCCAAAAAAGGAGTATAGGAAAAGATAGTCCCACTAGGCCATTGCATATCCTGAAGCTGGATTGGACGCATAGGCAAATCAGACGGGACACCTTGGATCCCATCAAAAATGGAGATCACATCTGTCTCTAGTATATCTTGGCGGTGTAAAAAATAACGCAGTTGGGGATTATACTGAGGTAACAATAAAATCCGACCCATTTCTGCTTCTTGAAAAATACGAACTTGATTAATGGTATCATCAAATTCAATGGACTCGCGCATCCAGTACCAAGGGGTAGCTGATTGCTGCCAGATGCGGTCCGTTCCATACCAGGCTGGTACAAAATAATACATGGTTACTCCTAGAATATTCTTGTATAACGTTGGTTGACGCGAAG
Organism: Streptococcus sp. OMI750; assembly: GCF_047463895.1. Taxonomy (NCBI): domain Bacteria; kingdom Bacillati; phylum Bacillota; class Bacilli; order Lactobacillales; family Streptococcaceae; genus Streptococcus; species Streptococcus sp. OMI750. The sequence continues at coordinate 5,997 of NZ_JASHCZ010000004.1, read as the reverse complement.
GGCACGAATTTCTTCTCGGATATTGTAAATCATTCCGACAAACATGAGGAAAGTCCCTGGGATCATGGTCAAGCGCAAGAGCTCCTTGTCCCATAATAAGAGAGAAAAAGGAAGCGCCGTAAAGAGAATCAGATACAAGGTCCCAAAAACTGTTAAGCGGAGTACAATACGATTGATGTAGCGACGTGTATCTGCTCCCGGATAGACATGGTCGATATATTCCGAAGCCTTCATCATCTTATCTGCAATTTCTTCTCCATTTACATTGACAAAGGCAAAAGCAAACGAAAGCAGGGCAATCATGAGAATGTATAGAAGAATCCAGATGGGATCTCCCATCACCAAACGCTTGGCGAGCTGAGCAGCCCATTTAGCATTGGAATCCATCGACAAAATCAAGAGCATGGCATACTGAGGAATCGACACCAAGGTCATGGCATACATGAAGGGCATTCCCCCAGCCGGATTGAGCTTGATATCTAAAAAAGTATAGCTTTTTAGGTTGTTGTGAATCCCTAATTTATTGACAGGAATTTGATACTTGGAATATTCCACTAAGACTGCAACAAAGACAAAAATCAAGAGGGCAATCACACCCACAATATAAGCGATCTCTGGAATATTATTAATATTTGAAAGAGTCTTCATCACGTCTTCTGGAAGGTACATAACCATCCCCGCCATCATGATCACAACAGAACTACCAAGACCCAGAGCAGCATTTAAATCTGAAAGCCAAACCAAAAAGAAGGCTCCAGCTACCATAATCATCGTATTAACTGCAATGACGAGTCCAGGGTTCAACCCTGTCTTCAAGGGCAGATACATGGCCACTGCCAAGGACTGGACGATGGCAAGCGCCAAAGTCACATACATCTTTCGCCGCTCCACAATTTCCGAGCTGGTTTTTTCGAGATTAAAGCGTTTTGAAACGGTAAACATCCGCCACAAAATCATGGAGGACATCCACGGAGATAGACCGATCGAAAAGATCGACATCCCGCGAAGGTTCCCCCCCATCACAGCACTTGAGAGCTGTAGACCAGTTGTCGTCCCCTCATTAAGTTTCAAGGCCTTTGATAAGTCAACAAAAGGCAGAGAAATTTTACTTCCAAAAACATAAATAAAGACGAAAAAAATCGTCCAACAAAATCGCTTTCCTACTTCAGATCGTTTTAACATTTCTTTTAAACTTTCTCTTCGTCATTTTGGCTCCACCGTCTTGGGATTAGCCTATACATACGTGCTTCTTAAGCATCTTATCTCAACTTATTTTACCATAATTTGCGACGTTTCCAAACTCATTTGTCACTAATATTTGATAATCTTCCAATTTCGCTATTTGGTACCGCATCCAACAAAAAATTCTCCAGATCTTTGTCTGAAGAATCTTGTTTGATTGGCTGTTATTACCCCAAGGCCATGATGGTATCGACGAATAATTTCTTTGTGAAATAGCCATTGCGAATCAAATAAGAAGTATACTGAGCCTTTTGAACCATTTGGGCATACGCTTCCTCTGTGCAGTCTTGAACCAAACGATTGGCTTCTTCCAGGCTTGATGCCACAAAACCGATTCCCTTTTCTCGAATATAGTCCGAATTCGACAAATAGTCTGGCACCACTACTGGAAGACCTGCGGATAAGTAAGTCGATAATTTGTAGGAAATATTTTCTTTGTAGTAATCTCGCTCATCCTCGGGGTTCTCTGAATTTCCCCAGACCAGCCCAAAACCACCCTTAGAAAGCTCCAAAAGCAACTCTTGCTTGGTTCGCCAGCCTTCAATATGGACCTTGGAATAATCAACTCCTTCAACTGGTTCAGCATAGACATGAAGGGGTGTATCATATTTCCAGTCGATGATATGAGGGAAACGCGACGGATTCCCTGAGAAGATCAGTTTTTTCTCAAATTGCGGGGTATAGAGATCCAAACTGTGGGTCAAATCCCACAATTTTTGTACCACATATTTTTTAACTGTAAGCCCTTCTGATACTAGACGATAGTACATTTGCTCTGATGGAACAACGACCAGATCACTCTGATTGTACATGTCGATATAGTTGGGCATCAGGTAATAATTACTCTCAAACATAAGCGGTGGGACATCATGGATAAACATGACCAACTTGGTTTGAAGGAGTTTTAACTTATCAACCAAACGGCGGTCCCACTCAATCCCATTCCAAGAAGGCGATTGAACGAAGACCATATCCCCAAAAGCAACGCCTGCTAAAATCCCATCCATTCGCGAGTTCAATTCACTAGCTGGTTCATTGCTATGATCATAAAAGTAGATCCCTAATTCATTGACCCCAAGCTCGCGAACGACATTCATGATATCGTTTTGGGCCATCAGGGCCACGCTCTGAGGAGACTGCCCAAATAAATTTGTAAAATGGATTTTCATCTCTTTCCTCTGACTCTTCTTTTTTTATCCCATATTTCCTGAAGATATGAAGGCAAACTGAGCTTTTCACAAAGCAACCTTTTTCATACCCTTCAACGAAAACTTCCTCATTCATTATAACATATTTCACAACTTCTTAGATATTCTAGATCAATAAAAGACCGGTTCATTCCGGTCTTTTAAGGTTCTATTTGCCATCTTTTTTCCGAATTCCTAAAAGGGCTAATCCAGACAGAAGAATGGAAGCTACTATAGCAAAGATATTGTTCGAAGGATGGGCTCCTGTCTCTGGAAGAGCAGGTCCTGAAGAATTTGCCACAGGCGCTGGGCTTACATCTGATGAGGACTCTGAAGGACTTGTCCCAGCAGAGAAACTTGACGCATAAGATACACGGATCCATTCAGATGTTTCATTCGATTGAGATTGGTTCACTGTTGACGATGTGCTTGTGGAAACTGAGGCACTCGTCAAAGGGAATTCAGACACTGGCATCGACGTTGAAGTAGATTCACTTGCAGAAAAAGTTGATTGGCTATAGGAGTCAGACTTCGATAGCGAGGCTGACGCTAGAGATTCTGAATGAGATGCCCATTGTGAAGCAGATAGACTCTCTGAAACTGATCGCGAGAACGATACAGACTCTGAAACCTGCGATTCAGATACAACATTCGATGTCGAAGCTGATTCAGTTGCAGATACAGATGATTGAACCAGCGATTCTGACTGGCTAGCTGAAACGGAGGCCTGAACCAAGGACTCTGACTGACTGGCTGAAACTGAGGCCTGGACTAGTGATTCTGACTGACTAGACGAAACGGAGGCCTGAACCAACGAGTCCGATTGACTAACCGACACAGACTCCTGAACCAGCGATTCGGATTGGCTGGCTGAGACTGACGCTTGAACTTGCGATTCTGATTGACTGGCAGAAATCGATTCTTGAACTAGAGATTCTGATTCACTAGACGATACAGATTCCTGAAGCAAGGATTCAGATTGACTCGTTGAAACGGATTCTGACAGTTTTTTACTCATCGAAATAGATTGCGACAAGGAAACTAGTTGGGAAACTACCTCCTCCGATCCGACTGCCGATGTTGACTGAGACTGAGAAATAGACTTCGATGTCTCTTCAGACTCAATCTCGGATATGGATTCTGAATCAACTTTAGATTGTGAAGCTGACTGGCTAGCTGATACAGATGCGTGAACCAGCGATTCTGATTGACTAGCCGAAACTGACTCCTGAACTAGCGAATCAGATTGACTAGCAGAGACTGACGCTTGAACTAACGAGTCTGACTGACTGGTGGAAATAGATGCCTGTACCAATGAATCTGATTGGCTAGCTGAAATAGATTCCTGAACCAACGAATCGGATTGGCTGGCTGAAACGGATTCCTGGGCAAGTGAATCTGACTGACTAGCTGATACAGACGCCTGAATCAGTGATTCCGATCGACTAGCTGAGACTAACGCTTGAACTTGCGATTCTGACTGACTGGCCGAAACTGAGGCCTGGACTAACGAATCCGATTGACTAGCCGAGACAGACGCCTGAACCAACGAGTCTGACTGACTTGCAGAAACAGATTCTTGAACCAACGAATCGGATTGACTGGCTGAGACAGATTCCTGTAGCAACGACTCTGACTGACTGGCTGATACAGACGCCTGAACAATAGATTCAGATTGACTTACAGAGACTGACGCTTGAACTTGCGAGTCTGACTGACTGGTGGAAACAGATGCCTGTACCAATGAATCTGATTGGCTAGCTGAAATAGATTCCTGAACCAACGAATCGGATTGGCTAGCGGAAACGGATTCCTGGGCAAGTGAATCTGACTGACTTACCGAAACCGATGCCTGAACCAAGGACTCTGACTGACTTGCCGAAACTGAGGCTTGAACCAGTGATTCAGATTGACTCATCGAAATAGATTGCGACAAGGAAATCAGTTGAGAAACCACTTCTTCCGATCCAACAGCCGATGTTGACTGCGATTGAGACACAGAAATTGATTTGGATACCAAATTAGATAAGGATACCGACTGACTCAACGAAACAGATTTCGAGGCTTTTTCAGACTCACTCTTAGATGCTGATGCGGCTTTTGATTGCAAGTCTGACTGACTGGTGGAAACAGATGCCTGTACCAATGAATCTGATTGGCTAGCTGAAATAGATTCCTGAACCAACGAATCGGATTGGCTAGCGGAAACGGATTCCTGGGCAAGTGAATCTGACTGACTTACCGAAACCGATGCCTGAACCAAGGACTCTGACTGACTTGCCGAAACCGATGCCTGAACCAAGGACTCTGATTGACTTGCAGATACAGATTCCTGAACCAAGGAATCAGACTGACTCGCTGAAACTGACACTTGAACCAGTGATTCAGATTGACTCATCGAAATAGATTGCGACAAGGAAATCAGTTGAGAAACCACTTCTTCCGATCCAACAGCCGATGTTGACTGCGATTGAGACACAGAAATTGATTTGGATACCAAATTAGATAAGGATACCGACTGACTCAACGAAACAGATTTCGAGGCTTTTTCAGACTCACTCTTAGATGCTGATGCGGCTTTTAATTGCGAGTCTGATTGACTGACAGAAACAGATTCTTGTATCAAGGAATCGGACTGACTAGTTGAAACCGACTCTTGTACCAAGGACTCTGACTGGCTCGCAGAAACTGACGCTTTAACCAAGGAATCTGATTGACTTGCGGAAACCGACTCTTGTACCAAGGAATCTGATTGACTCTCTGAAATGGACTCTTGTACCAAGAACCCAGACTGACTTGTCGAAACTGAGGCTTGAACCAACGAATCGGATTGACTCGCGGAAACGGACTCTTGTACCAAGGAATCAGACTGGCTCGCAGAAACTGACGCTTGTACCAAGGAATCTGATTGACTCACTGAAATGGACTCTTGTACCAAGGACTCAGACTGACTTGTCGAAACTGAGGCTTGTACCAGCGAGTCTGATCGACTAGCTGAGATTGATGCTTGGATCAACGATTCAGATTTGCTAGCTGAAGCTGATTCTCGAACCTGCGATTCGGATTGACTCGACGAAACCGAAGATTGAACCAAGGATTCTGACTGACTCACTGAAATTGATTCTTGGACTTGTGACTCTGAACGACTTTCTGAAGTTGAAGCTTGAATTAACGATTCAGATTGACTCGCTGAAACGGACGCTTGTACCAACGATTCAGATTGGCTTACGGAAGTCGATTCTTTAATTAACGATTCTGACTGACTCGCAGATGTTGAAGCTTGAACCTGTGATTCAGATTGGCTTGCTGAGATTGAAGCTTGGACCAACGATTCTGACTGACTCGCAGAAGTCGATGCTTGGACCAAGGACTCTGATTGACTCGCGGAAACGGACTCTTGTACCAAGGACTCTGATTGGCTCGCTGAAACCGACTCTTGTACCAAGGACTCTGATTGACTCGCTGAAATCGACGCTTGAACTTGTGACTCAGATTGACTCGCTGAAGTCGAAGATTGAACCTGCGATTCAGATTGGCTTGCAGAGATTGATGCTTGAACCTGTGACTC